>CAOKMT010000011.1 GCA_948469885.1 uncultured Sporosarcina sp.
GCCCAAAGCGAGGCATATCGCGCCTAAAGTTAGCGTATCTGCGCCCAAAGCGAGGCATATCGCGCCTAAAGTGGGCGTTCCTGCGCCTAAAGCGAGGCATATCGCGCCTAAAGTGAGCGTATCTGCGCCCAAAGCGAGGCATATCGCGCCTAAAGTTAGCGTATCTGCGCCCAAAGCGAGGTGAATCGCGCCCAAAGTTCTCATTCCTGCGCCTAAAGTATATGAATCCACTCTCGAAGTGGAGTTGCGGCCGCCTAAGATGGTAAACTAAAGGCATATGAATTTTGGAGGAATCGGAATGTCTTTTATTGTAAATCGAAATGATCGTCTTATCGTCTCTGTGGAAGATTTGACGCATGACGGGTCAGGCGTTGCCAAAGTGGAAGGGTATCCGCTATTCATCCCGGGTGCACTGCCGGATGAGCGAGTTGAAATCGAAGTGACGAAAACGCTGAAAAAGTATGGCTTTGCGAAATTGCTCAATGTAAAGCAAGCATCGCACGATCGCGTGGATCCGCCTTGCCATGTGTTTCCTGAATGCGGAGGCTGCCAGTTGCAGCATTTGTCTTACGAAGGACAGTTGTTGCGAAAACGAAAAACGGTACGGGATGTTATCGATCGTATCGCAAAACTCCCCCACGTTCCGGTTCATCCGGTGAAGGGGATGGAGAATCCATGGCGCTATCGCAATAAATCGCAAATCCCGTTTGGGGAACGGGACGGAGAAGTCATTTCGGGTTTTTTCCGTTCCCGCACCCATCATATCGTTGACACGGATGTCTGTATTATTCAAAGTATAGAAGCGGATCACTTGATGACGGCACTTAAACGAGAGATGGACGTTCTTGGTATTCAAGCATATGACGAAAAGACCCACAAAGGCATGTTGCGTCATTTAATCGTCCGGAAAGGGCGCGCAACAAACGAAATCATGGTCGTTTTCGTAACGCGGAAAAAGAAGTTTCCGCAAAAAGAGGCCGTCGTCGAATTAGTGAAACATGTGATCCCGGAAGTGACCTCAATTATACAAAATGTAAATGATAAGAAAACGAATGTCATTTTCGGAGAAGAAACAATTGTCTTGCATGGTAAACCGTTCATTGTTGATTCGATCGGTGATATCGATTTTGAAATATCTGCCCGTTCTTTTTATCAATTGAATCCGGAACAAACGGAAGTGCTCTATGGCCAAGCGCTTGAATACGCGCAGTTGACAGGAAACGAATCGGTCATCGATGCTTATTGCGGCATTGGCACAATCTCCTTATTTCTCGCGCAAAAAGCGAAAGAGGTGTACGGTGTGGAGATTGTTCCGCAAGCGATTGAAGACGCGAAGCGAAACGCCGAATTGAACGGCATAGACAATGCGTATTTCGAGGCAGGGCCAGCAGAAGTCGTCATTCCGAATTGGTACGCGGAAGGCAAGCGATTCGATGTCCTCGTCGTCGATCCCCCGCGTAAAGGTTGCGATGAGAAACTGCTGAACACGATTTTGGAATATAAACCGAAGCGCATTGTCTATGTTTCCTGCAACCCTGCGACATTAGCGCGCGATTTACGGATATTGGAAGACGGTGGCTACCGCACACAGGAAGTCCAGCCAGTAGATATGTTTCCGCAGAGCAGTCATGTGGAATGTGTATCGTTGCTACAAAGAGAAACTATGTAGAAATCCTTAGTTTTAAACACTTTCACAAGCATTTCGTGTTTGTAGGAGAAGGTGAAAAAACAAGAAATAAAGTACTGAAAAACCACATTACCGTTTCGGTGGTAATTGATCTGGGGTGTGGGAACACAATAGAATAAATATAAAAATCATTAATTAAGAATTGGTGATGCTACTTTTAACAGCGATTGTAAGATAAGAAAATTTACAGTCGCTGTTTTTTATATAAAAATGAATAGGTGGTTTATCGATTTGGAAACTGGTGGCGATAACAAATTGAATTATATTGCAGTAGGCATGTAATCAGGCGAAAATATCAAAGTGTCTCAAACATAAAAGTCCTAATAATACCGTCTTATGAAGGATTTTAGGACAGCTGCTACTATTCCCATCCTGTTTTCCGTGTAAAGAATATAAAACAGAATGCGATAATATCAGGTTTTTAGAACAATATAAGAAACAATAAAACACGATAAATAAAAATAATAGTGCAATTTTTGCACCTAATCATATCCTGTTTACAAATGGAAGTTAAATTCTAAATTCAATATTTTTTTAATGATGTTTGTAATGAGTGTCTAATCTTTTTACTAGAACATATTTTCAGTTTTTAGTATTAAATTTGATGAATGAAATAGGTACATTTTATATATAAAATGGTGTAATATAATAAATTAAATTTTTTGAAGGCTTAATGATTTTGAAAATGGGAGATTAATGAAAGAATAGTTGGTAAATGAACTTTAGACAAAATCTGTATATGTGATTCTTTAAAATTCACTACTTTAAGCTTTACTAGCAATTGTGATGATTAGGTTATATTTAGGATTTAAACGTAAGTTTTCAAAAACAATTGATTTCTTAGCTAGCTTTCATTACTTTGGAGCTAGTACTTAACGTTGCCATGCGAAAGGTTTGTCGTTAAATCAACTGTTCAAATAAACTTTTCTTATTTCTATTTTATAATAGTAAACATTTTAATTAATATTGTCCCAATATATTCACTTTTGTCCCACGATGTGTTATAGTTATGTTATTAAGGAAGGAGGTTCAAATCGTGAGAAAGCAAAATATTTTAAACTTAATTAAATATCACGTAGAAAAGAATGAAAATGCGTTTAGGAATGAGGCAATAGAGATTGCCAAGCGATTTGACAGCATAGGTGATTATCAATTAGCTGAATACATTATGGGATTAATAGCAGAGTCTAACCTATATACTCCACAAGCAAGTGATTTTGAGAGTGATTTTCTTAAAACAATGGATACAAAGAATCTTTTACCATTAAATCTACCAGTTGATATCACGGAAGATATAAAAGGAATTATAAACGCAATCCACCATAATATAGGCATAAACAAGTTTCTTTTTGAAGGAGTTCCAGGAAGCGGAAAAACAGAAGCCGCTAAGCATATAGCAAGACTTCTAGAAAGAGTTTTATATTATGTTGACTTTGATAATTTGATTGACAGTAAACTTGGTCAAACAAATAAAAACATCTCTCGTGTTTTTCAAGAAATCAACAACCTGACGTATCCAGATAGAACAGTGATTCTTTTTGATGAGATTGATGTCATAGCTCTTGATAGAATAAATCAAAATGATGTACGTGAGATGGGACGAGTAACCTCAACGATTCTTAGAGAGTTAGATCGTCTTACCGATTTGAATAAAGAAATTGTGTTGATTGCAACTACAAATTTATTTTCTAATTTTGATAAAGCTCTTTCAAGACGTTTTGATGCAGTCATAAATTTTAATAGATATTCGAAACACGATTTAATTGAAGTAGGAGAACACTTCTTTTCCTCGTATATAAAAAGTTTTAAAAACATTTCAAAAGATGTTCGTTTATTTAGGAAAATCCTTACTATTTCACCTGACTTGCCATATCCGGGTGATTTAAAAAACATTATAAAAACATCGTTGGCATTCAGTGATATCGACAATGGCTATGATTATTTAAGAAGACTTTATAATAATTTAATTGGTGATCTGGACAAAACGAATATCAATGAATTATATGAACAAGGGTTTACGGTTCGTGAAATTGAAAAGTTAACTGGTGAATCAAAAAGTAGTGTTTCTAGAAAGCTGACGGAGGAAAAAACAGATGGCAAATAACGTTTTGGAACTTAGAGGGAAACGGTTTGTTCAAGCTTCCAGAAATGGGAGACCAGCTGGTGCCAACATGAATAGACAACGGAATGTTACGGCTAGTGATTTGAGTAGATTGCAAAGTAAAGTGGAACAGATTAAAAACTTTTGGCATGGAGAGTCTAGACCTTTTCAAGGTATTTTAATAAGTGTGCATTACTGCAAAATTGCTGCTAAAAGTAATCGCATTGCTGGATTACTGAAAGGAAAAGATTCTAATGAAGCAGTGGTAGGTGCTAAATTTAATACCGAAAAAACTAAACACATAATTACCTATTATGTATCAAGTTCAGATCTAGATAAAACAATTAGATTGCTTGGGGACGCAAAAAACATTCTAAATAAACACTATGATGGATGCATAGATAAAGAAACTTTTGATAATAAAGCGAAGATAAGACGGATAAAGTTTGATAATTCTATTATTAGTATGTCCTTGTTTAAGCAAGTCCTTGCAGATGTGTCTTATATTGAAGATTTTGAAGTGGATATAGCTGAAAAAGAGAGAAAAGAAAGTATCGTAACCCTTTTTGATACCAATATGAACGTCCGCGATCTTCTTAAAGGCTTAGGAATTGATATTATTGGAGCCCGTGTTTTAGGCGATCAGACAGTTTTTTTGAGTGAAAATGAATTAAAACAGTTATATGAAAAAGCGCCATATTTAATTTCGATGGCAACTGCAGATTTATCTGAAATGTCTCCAAGTGATTTTAATGATGATTTTTCGGAACCAATAATGAGTATACCTGATCCTGATGTTGAACCAACCATTGGCGTAATAGATACTCTTTTTGATGAACGTGTTTACTTTAGCAATTGGGTTGATTATCATCAGTTGGTTGATTCTGAAATTCCAATTGAGCCCAAGGATTTTCGACATGGTACAGGTGTATCTTCTATCATCGTGGATGGACCAAGGTTAAATCCTTGGTTAGATGATGGTTGTGGACGATTTAAAGTTAGGCATTTTGGAATTGCAACAGGTGGTAATTTTTCTTCCTTCACTATTATAAAAAAAATCAGAGAAGTTGTAGCATCAAATTCTGAAATTAAAGTATGGAATATCTCTCTTGGTAGTAATCAGGAAATAAATGATAATTTTATTTCCGCAGAAGCTGCAGTTTTAGATCAAATACAACATCAATATGATGTGATTTTTGTGATAGCTGGAACTAACAAGACCCACCCTGATTTGGTAAAGGTGGGCTCACCTGCGGATTCAATAAATGGTATTGTTGTTAATTCTGTAACAAAGCAAGGATTGTCAACAACCTATTCGCGGAGAGGTATTGCATTATCCTTTTTTGCAAAACCGGATGTAGCCTACTATGGTGGGAGTGCTGAACAATATATTAAAGTTTGTGAACCATTAGGAGCAGCAGACGTAGCAGGTACCTCTTATGCTGCGCCTTGGATAGCAAGAAAGCTATCATATCTTATTGACATTTTAGGACTTAATCGAGAACTTGCCAAGGCAATGATTATTGATGCAGCAAAAGGTTGGAACTATAGACCTAATCCAGAGCAGGTTTCTTTATACGGACATGGAATAGTCCCTATTAGAATTGATGATATAGTCAAAACTGCTGATGATGAAATAAAGTTTCTTATAACTGATGTTAGCGAAAAATGGAATACTTATAGTTACAGTTTCCCAGTGCCTTTGAATGATGACAAGTATCCTTACGTTGCAAGAGCGACAATGTGTTATTTTCCAACTTGTAATAGAGCCCAAGGTGTGGACTATACAAATACTGAGTTAAACATCCATTTTGGAAGAATCAAAGATGATGGTAAAATTTATACTATTAATGGTGACAGACAAAATGAAGAAGATAAACTATTTGAGGATAGGTTTTTGCTTCTTGAATCGGAAGCTAGAGCTAATTTTCGAAAATGGGATAATGTAAAATATATTGCAGAGATTCCTAAATCCGGTAATAAGGCAAAGAAGTCCTACGAAAATAATAAAAATTGGGGTATGGAGGTGAAGACAACTAATCGATTAGATCCAAAGGATGGTGAAGGCCTTCGTTTTGGAGTTGTTGTTACACTTAAGGAAATTAATGGAATTAACCGCATTGATGAGTTTATCCGAAATTGTAATTTAAACGGGTGGATTGTTAACGAGTTAGATATTCAAGTTAGAAAAGATATTCACCAAATTTTAAGTGAAGAAATAGAATTTGAATGATTATATCTTTTAATGAGGTATTAATACGATTAATCTAAATTCGGAATGAAGTAGGTCGAAATTTTAAAAATGAGAAATTAAAGAAGGGGTGATATTAGTGTATGATTGCTCGAAAGAATTTAACAAATTTTACCGGACAAAAGTTGTACTTCCAGAAAAAGAAAAAAATGAACTAAGAAAAAAACGCAAACTAAATATAAAGAGATTAAAAGACGGCTTATTGGAATATAACGAAGAAAAGAGAAAAGAATATAAAATTGCAGAGGAAAGAATTCAAGGTAGTATGGCCATGCACACTATTACCCAAAATGACGAAAATGACTATGATATAGATGTCGGTATAGTATTTGAATCAGACAATCTGAATGATTTGGGACCTCTTGCTACTAGAAATATGGTGGCAGATGCGCTGGAAAGAAAAACTAAACAATTTGCAGAAGAACCAGATGTAAAAACAAGCTGTGTGCGTTTGAAGTATATTTCTACAGGTTATCATGTAGATTTTGCTGTGTTCAAAAGATATAAAGAGTATTCATGGGATGATGAGTATACTTATGAACATGCTGGATCTGAATGGTCTGTTAGACATATAAAGGCGCTAGAAGAATGGTTTAACGATGAAATAAAGAATAAAGGAAATGATTTAAGGAAAGTCATAAGACTTTCTAAGATGTTTTGTAAATCAAGAGACTCGTGGAAAAATATGCCGAGTGGTTTAATTCAGACCATTGTGTGTAATGAAAAACTTACTACAACCTACTCACGATTGGATGAAATATTCTATTATACAATGAAAGCTATTGTGAATCGTTTAAATTTTTATTTGGAGGTTGAAGCTCCAGTTGACAATGGAAGAGCGTTGGTAACTCGTGAAGTAGACTACCAAAGAATGAGAAATTGGAAAAGTCGTCTTGAATCCAATCTACAAAATTTAGAGGTGTTATTTGATGAAGAATGTACTTATAAAGATGCTATAAATGCTTGGAGGACATTCTTTAATCATTCTTATTGGGAAGAATTGGAACTATCGGCTATAAGTAAAAGATTCAGCGAGAATAAATTACAAGATTTTAATGATACTGAAGAATTTATTGAAGATTTATATCCTATTCATGAACAATATGATGTAACAATTGATTGCAAGATATCTGGTAATGGGTTTTCAGTAATGCCGATTTTAGATTATTTAGATAAATTTGCACCACGTTTTAAAAAATTTATACCACATAATTTTTCTATTAAATGTAGAATTGGAAGTACCAACTGTCCGTCGTATGATAAGGTATTATGGAAAGTTATAAATGTAGGAACTGAAGCTGAACGACGTAACGACATCCGTGGTCAAATTCAAGATAGAGGTAAGGAAATAACAGAGAATTCAAGTTTCCTCGGAGAACATTATATTGAATGTTATTTGATAAACAATGGTGTATGCGTGGCAATTGGTCATATAGATGTTCCAATTGGAGGAAATTGATTTGAGAGAATATAGTTACAAAATAAAAATGTTGAAAATGCTAGCATTTCTGATTGGCTCTATTATATGTGTAGGGAGTATAATTTATTTTGAAATAAATGCGATTTCTATAGGAGCAACTTTAGGAGGTTTAGTTGCAGGATTTCTACTCCCATATCTATTTCCAAGCATTGTTGATTTAAGTGATAATAAGAATTGGAAATCCTCTCAGCGTAAATTAAAAAGAGCTGGTTTGCTACAAAATGATACGTTTATTAGAATTTCATTTGCGTACTTATTTAGAATGAAAATTGACGGGAGGTATTTTTTAGTACAAAATACTAGAACAAAAAAGTATCAGCCAGTTGGTGGAGCGTATAAGTTTTATGAAGAAGAGGCAAATTATTTAGCAGATAATATTCCAGCTGAAAGTGATGATCGCATTCCAGTAAATAAGATTACGAAACAAGATTACAGATTATTGGTTAAGAGTAAAGACTTAAGAAGATTTGTTAGTAGATTTGATAAAACATTTTATAGAGAGAATATAACTGATCTTAGCAGAGAATTTGTTGAAGAGCTATTTAAAACAAATATTTTAGATGAAAGTACATTTGGTGATTTATCATACAAGTACTGTGGAAGGCATATGACAAATGTTGAGTATGGTAATGTGTTTAATCATTATGAATTACTTCTAGCAGATATTATTGAAGTTCAATTGACAACTAAACAGGAAGAGTTATTCAGAAAGCTCATGGAAAAGGATTGTAGCAAATATCATTTTGCACAAGCTGATGAAATCAAATCATATGGTGTTGTTGGGTATGGAACTGACAAACTTACAGACGATATTGCTAACCATACCCCTAAAATTCTAAGTGAAAACACAGATAAATTAATAATGAGAAACAAACATAAAGAAATAATCACTGTTCAACTCTAGTAGATAATGTAAACTATCAAAATAACTCCCGTTTTAGAAGAAGGAAATAAATACAAAAATTTACTAAATATAAAATTGAATACATGAAAAAATGACACTTCAAAAATGAGGTGTCTATTTTTTTCACTTAATTTAGAAAGGAAGTGAACCAATGAAAAAAAGAAAAAACTGCATTAAAGGTCGGTCACCACCGACTAGAAAATTTTAAAAACAAGATTGATTTAACCATAAAAGTTAAAGGAGCGAAAACCTATGGAATTAAAATATGTCATTCCAAATATGGAAAAAACGTTTGGGAATTTAGAATATGCTGGTTGATTACAGCCAATGGAATGTACCACCTCTGCCATCTTTCTTACCAGCGAATGACAAGCAGTTTACCATAGCCTTCATTTAATTAATTGCCCCTACATGGTAGACGTAGATATAGGATATACAATGGCTGGGGAAGGCTGCCGATACTTAAACTCACAACTTTACACCGAGTGACGGGCATGATAGCCTTGGCGGGGCAAGCCAGCGCGTGTTGCTGGTTTCCAGGCCTGGGACTCATGCCTGTGGAGGCTCGATGTAAAGTGTTAACTAGCGCATGCCGCTTTGTGATCATGCTGTTTAAGACCGCTAACTCCCCAGCAGGTGTGCATCTCAGTGTAATGGTACACGAAGGTGGCATTACGTGGTAAGTTTCTTGGCATTCAATGGTAAAAAAGATGTCACAAGTGGTAAAATTACGTGGCCGTAATCATCTTTTACTCAGGAAGAAAGCAAAAATATAAGCGAGAACGTTAAATGGGCGATAAAAAAGAAGTTTGAGCGAGGAGAACTCATGATAAACACTGAGAGGTTCCTCGGATACGATAAGGATGGACATGGAAACTTAATCATAAATGAAGAGGAAGCAGAAATTGTTAGCCGGATCTTTATGGAATCCCTTCAAGGGAAAGGGGCTTTCACCATCGCAAGAAATTTAAAGGATTTAGGCATTGGCGTCATTTTTGAAAAAGAAAATATTAATACACTCGATGCCAAAGGGGAAGTATTGTTAAGCAACCTTTCCAGTCTTGCCCAGGACGAAAGAAGATCTATTTCTGAAAACTCGACATGGGGAATTCGGCGGCAATTCGAACAAGGAAAGGTCGCACTCAACCCTACAAAATTCATAGACTACGGTAAAGATGATGATGGCAGCCTGATCATTAATGAACCACTAGCCAAAGTTGTCAGAAGGATTTTTATAGAATATCTTGACGGGAAAGGACCAAACCGAATCGCCAGAGGAAAAAAACTTCGCAGAAAAGCATGGTTTTTATAGGGTGGACTACGGAAGCAACGAAAACCCCTTCGCCGGAAAAGTGATATGCGGAGATTGCAACGGTGCTTTTGGCAGAAAGGTTTGGAATTCAAACGATGATAGGTTTAGAAGAAGAATCTGGAGGTGCAATAAAAATTATACTGAGAAAGAGAAAAGGGGCTGCAGCAATACGCACATTGAAGATAATGCCCTTACCAAACTTTCATCAATGTTTATAATGCCATCTTGGAAAACAAGGACTACCTTATGCAAAAGTGGCGTGAGAAGGAAGATAGTGAAAACCATCTCGAGAAATATAAAGCTAAGAAGTTTATTGAGATCATTATAAATGCCAAACCGATTGAACGTTTGACATGAATTTATTCTTTAAACTTGTCGAAAAGATGACGGTGTTTAAAGATAGCATAGTGATTGTATCTTTTCTCGATGGCACGGAAGTTGAGTGTCAAATTGAATAAACAGTTTATCAAGGTGCAAGGAGTGAACATACAATCAAAAACCAGGGATTGTCTCCAGGGTCTTGATTGTATGCGATCTTAACTTTTTATAAAACTGATAATATTTATAGGTCAGGGGACCAAGTCAAATTGATCAATTTTCTTATAGATTAATAGACTCCGCAATTTTGAAATGGCCCTTCCTTCAATCTGACGTATTCTTTCTCTAGTGACAGAATAGTCTTTCCCTATTTCCTCTAATGTTTTTGGCTCTCCATCTTCAAATCCCATGCGCTTTTTTATTATTTCTGCTTGTCTTTTAGGTAATTCATCTATTAAGTCAAGTAAGGTGTTATATATATCGTTTTCAATTACTTGATCAATTGGATTCTTTAATTCTAATAGATTTATATTAAAATCCATATCCATCGAAGGGATGACTAAATCTACTAAATCGGTATCGTCATTTTCATCAGATACGGTTATATTTAACGAACTAATATTGAGGAAAGAGTATTCAATATTTTTCAGTACGTAATACTTCTCGATAGTTATATCTAAGCTTGTGCTTACGAACTCGATGTTAATATGGCCCAGTGTTCTGAGTGAATCTCTCTCATAATTTCTTAGTTTATTTATTGTTTCGTGGAGGTGAACAGGAAGCCGAACTGTATATCCATTATCATTAATGTAACGCGTAATAGATTGGCGGATCCAAAAAGTAGCATATGTAGAGAATGAATACCCCAGTGATAAATCAAAACGGTCAATTGCTTTAATCATTCCGATAACACCCGTATTAACCAAATCATCAAAATCTAGTTTGTGTCCAATCCCCATGTATTTTTTTGCTATCTTTTTCACGAGTTTTAAGTTGGCTGTAATGAGTAATTCAAGAGCTAAATTATCTTCTGAAGACTTGACTTTCTCTAAGAGATCTTGATTGTCGTTGTAAGTTATATTAGAAATATCGATAGAGTCATTTTCAAGTTCATCTAGAAAATCGTTGGGATTAAACTTCGCTAGTAATACACTAGTATTAGAATTTTTAATAGTATCAATGCCTAGGGGGGGAGGTTGAAAAATATTATTATCAAGGGATGAATGTCTTTTTTTCGCTACTGATTTTATTGGAGTCGTGCTTGACTTGAAATTATAATACCCCTTTTGTTTTAAATATGAGATAACTTCATCTGTGTTAATAATTTTTCCAGTTTCTAACCTGTAAAGATTACATAGCCAATCTACATTAATAACTGATTCAGAATTAAAGTTTAATAAACGGTGGTCAAAAATAGTTTTCATATTGTTGGACATTTTATAGCACCCTCTACGGAATGTACCAATATTTTTGTATATGTAATACAATGGTACCATATATATTTGTGTGGGAGGGAAACTAGTGCTGAAAAACATCTTTTTAAAAGAATTTCAAAAACTAAGGGAACGGTATGCAAATGAAAAAAAGATAACTTTTGTATTCAAAGGATTTCCGCACGATTGGTTGAAAGTGTTAGAGCAGGATAAATTATTACCAATTTCACTTGAAACACCTTTACATGAAGTAAATAACCAAAGGCAAAATTTGATTGTCCAATTTGTCACCACTATTTTGGAAGGTAACAATAAATGGCTTACATTCGAGGAATTTGCAACCATCCCATCGGATAACTTTCAAGCATTCACAAAAACAATTGTTGTAAATAACAATTTTTTTGATTCGTATTACCCATTAGAGTATAGGATACCGCCACACCACATTGAAGAATATCAAAGAGAAGAAAAAAATAATCAAGACTCGGAATATGACTATTTAAGTGATTATTATTCTAGCATGGAGATATCCAATAAAGGGAATTACTTTGTATCATATATAGATGAAGAAAAACATGAACAAATATCGTTATTTTCAAAAAGTGAAGTTCCGTTGGAGTGCGATTTGATAAATGCAGATGTTCCGTTTGTAGAAGTAGGAGCGGAAATGGCACTTGATTTTTATGATTTATTATCAAGTTTCCAAAAAGGTATACCTAAAGAAATTTACGTAAGCTGGATAGATTATAAGACTGCTAATTACACTGCTCAAATAAATCTAGATAAGATAAAGGTTTTAAAAAACTATTTACCAGATTTAAAGGTATATCGCGTATTAAAAGTTGTTCCCGAACAGTTAATTCCTTCTGAACGAGAACAGGAATATTTGGATATCTTAAAAAGATACTGGGGATATAATTCTTACAGAAATTTGCGTGTTTATAAGAATGTAGATTCCTTAACTGATAAAAAAGCAACAGTAGATATTTCACAGATGCAAATAATAGACTCGATAGTGTTGCAGGCAGAACAGGCAAAAGGTTATGAAGATGTTCCGGATTTCAGGGATGTTTTTGTTACTGCTCCGACTGGTGCGGGTAAATCAGTAATGTTTCAAGTCCCAGCGATATATTTAGCGGAAAAATACAATTACTTGACCATTGTTATATCTCCGCTAATTGGTTTAATGAAAGACCAAGTTTATAATTTACAAGAAAAAAATGTAACTTTTTCAGCGACGATAAATTCTGAAATTTCACCCGTCGAGAAAGCTAATATTGCACAACGTATAGCTGATAAAGAAATATCTATACTATATATTTCACCTGAAACGTTATTGAGCCGTGCGGATGTCACTGCCTTAATTGGTGAAAGGGAAATAGGATTATTTGTTATTGATGAAGCCCATATTGTAACAACTTGGGGAAAAGCATTCCGTGCAGATTATTGGTATTTAGGAGACTACTTACAAAAAATACGTCGAGGAATACAATATAAAGATGGGAAGAGGATAGAAGAAACTACATCAAAACATCGCTTTCCAATTGCTACTTTTACAGCTACGGCAATTTATGGCGGAATTGAAGATATGTATGCAGAGACACGGGACAGTTTATTGTTGAATAACCCAGTTAATTATTTTGGTTATGTGAAACGAGATAATATTCACATGAATATTAATAAAATAGATAAGGAAGCATCTACAGATAATGAGTATTTAAAGATAAAACATAAACTTTTATTAAAGAATATTGAATTTGAATTAATTTACGGTAGAAAAGTTTTGATTTATTTCCCGCTCGTAAAATCTATTTTTGACTTTAAGAATTATTTAGAGACCTATGCTGACCGAAACATAACAGGCCAGGTAAGTGAGTATTATGGGAAATTAAAGAAGGAAGAAAAAAATGAGAGTTTTTTACGTTTTAAGGATGGGAACTCTAAAGTAATGTTAGCTACAAAAGCTTTTGGAATGGGGATAGATATTCCAGATATTGATACGGTTATTCACTTTGCACCAACGGGAAACGTTTGCGACTATGTCCAGGAGATTGGAAGGGCTGCAAGGGATTCAAAAAAAGTGGGACAAGCATCTTTTTCATTTTTAAAGGAAGACTTTAAACATGTCAATAGGCTTCATGGTATTAGTACGCTTAGAAAATCTCAGCTTATTCAAGTTATACAAAAAGTGTTAGAGTTGTATAAACTTAGGAGTGGTCAAAAAAATGCTCGTCACTTATTAGTGAGTGCAGAAGAGTTTTATTATATATTTCAAGGCAAAAAAGATGATGCTGGATCTGTAAATAGTGATCAATTAGATAATCAGTTAAAAACCGCATTATTAATAATAGAAAAAGGCTTTATAAATTCGCCACTTAAATATTCTCCTATAGTTGCACGACCCAGAAGTATATTTTCTGTCGAATATTTTAAGGTGCTTAAAGAACAAGAAAACCTGCTTAATCAACAGTATGGAAAATATATCGAAAAGCATTGCGAAATAATAGGAGAAAGGCATTCCAGTGTATACAAGCTATTCTTGGATGCAATGTGGAGAGATTTATATAGTCAAATATCATTTCCAAACTTTAAGAGATTGTTACACGAGAAAGCAGACGATTTAAATAATAAGGTGCTGACAAATTTAAATTCGATTTTTATTATTAACTTAAAGCTCAATAATAGAAATCAGGCTCAATTTTTACGAGATTTAGAGAGTTCATTAGAAAAAATAAATAAACTTTTTTCTACGTATATTATTAAGCGCAAAGTGTTTACAAATGGAGACATAGAAAGCGATTTGGTAAGAACGTTGGAATACTCATCTTATAAGGCAGAATCCTTTGTAATACAGTTGCTTGAGAGTGTAACCCAATATGAAAATATTATGAACTCCTCAAGCACACAGCGTACAAATATTTTAATAAAAAATGAATATCGGAATAAAACATCTTATAAGATATTACCCGCACTAAGCGGGTTTACAAAGTTTATTTTAAACGAGACAAATAAAATCCTTCATAATTCAAAAGGGGGAAACCAAGAAAATTACTTGGAATATTTTATTCGTAAACAGGATAGGGTTGGCACTGCGAAACTATTTTTAGTCCTAGGAATGCTTGAAATGATGAATTTGGCTCTTTATGAAGTTAAAGGCGGTGACCATCCACAGATTTATATACGTGTTGGTTCACAGTATCAAATTGAAAAAGTGTTAAACGCCCCGAAGAGTTACAAAAATAGCATTCTAGAGAATGTACATGAACGACATAATACATCGGTTGAAATGTTGAAGTTTTTATTTGGGAATGAAAAGATGGAAACTGATGAGTTTTGGAATTATATTGAGGATTATTTTTTAGGAGAATTACCAAAAGAAGTGGAACAAGCGTTAGAGAAAAAGAAAATAGAAAGAATAGAAAAATACAGGAAAAAGAATTCCGGGACAAGTGAAACGAATATGTAAAGAAGATCAAAATGATTTCGTATGTTTCAGTGCAAAGATAATGATGTTCAATTACTAAAATTCTAGAAAATATTGAGATAATGACCCATCAAAAGAATAGCGATTTGTCACTAATCAATACTTTTCAATTGATAAATTCTTATTTTAAATTATCTCCTTAACAAAAAGCCTGGTACAAGTGATTACTAGGCTACCATTTGCCAAGGAGTGTTACGAATATGAATGATGAACAAAGAAAATAGATTAAGATATTGAGGTATCAAGTCGTTGGCTATAAAAAATAACGGAAGCAATGGACTTATCTCGTGACGTGGTTAGAGGATATTGTAAAAGACATGGACTTAATGGCCTTGCATCGAAATTAGTGTTAAATCAAGATAAAGATGAAAAGTTCATAAGAGAAATAACCCATGTATACTGCTTAATTTGTGGTTTCAAATTGGAACAAAACCAAGGAAGAGGAGCAAAAAAGAAATACTGTTCAATCGACTGTTGCTACGTACGGGATAGGTTTTTCAAGGATGAAGAAGCAGCAGAAATTTTAGACAAAATTATGAAAAGAAAAAAGGTTGATTTTGTGGTTAGAAGACTTATTGCGTTCTTATTTAAAAATTGATTGACTTTGAGTGGGGCTGTTACCATTAAAAGGGGTATGAAATTGACCATTATTTTTAAAGGCTAAATTATTAAGTCAATCGTGATAAAATAATATTGGTGTATTGAGCAGATTTCGCCCGTTTGATTCAATCGTCATAATTAACGTACGCCCTGGTAAAATGCAAATTTAGGGGGGGGACACATCCACGCAAAATCATACTTATGCGGAAAACTATTCTAGTAAAATGATAATGCGTCTGGAGTGTGTGGCGTTGTTAGAAGAAATATAAAAAGTTTGAAAAGCTCGTTTAAACATTCTTATTAGGCAAGCTTTTCGTATTGCTTTATTAAGGTAATTTAGATAATTGGTGAACTTGTTTTAATAGACATGTTAGAGGGTATAAAAGGACATGAGAAATACTTGGATTGTTCACTGAAGGAATAAGGAATAGGGTATACATCTAACGAGACAGGGAGAAGTAATTGGCTTTGACGGGTTAAAAATTCTAAATAATTTTACTACTGCTAGATGTAGAGTATCTAAAAAATGATGAGAACTAGTTGGAAGTGCACGCTGGCAAAAAGACTGTATCAATATAAGAGAACAACCCATTTCATAATGAATTTGAGTAAAGAGATTCTGGAAAATGATACAAATGATTTTTGAAACAGATTGCTTCTCCACCTACATCAAATTGAACTGAGTGGGGATGAAGTTTTGAGTTGTCGAATAAATGAATTAGAAAAAAGAATTGAAGAAACAAGGGAGCGGTTGTATCAAGCGTATCAAGATAATTCTGATGCTGATCAAGTGCTCGCTATTTCACAAGAATTGGATATGCTTTTGAATGCATATAAATCTACAATAACGAAGGAAAAGAAAGTGGGCAAATAATCCTGAGAAGTGAATTCTGCGACCTGACGTTACTAGGCCTGTGACTGATTTTCAGTTCCTCAATCCAACTATTCATCCGGACTGAATCCATTAAGAAGTTCAGTCCTTTTTTGTATGGTCACGAATAAATTAAGCAATGGGTGAAGTTTGTTATGAATCGGAATGCGGCAGTGTTGTCCGACCCTTAGCTAGTTCCGATGAAAGTGAAGATGATGAGGACACAATTGCAAAGTTTTCCCGAGTTTTATCAACTGGAGTGATGGGAATACTAAAATAAACGAAGTTTACCATCCAGTATATTTTGTTACTTTGGCTCGTGTTTGATCGGCAAGATAATGATGATAAGAACTTACTGTTTTGGAGGAATTGCGATGAACGTGATAATCGAATGGCTATATAGGACGCCTAAGGGAGCGGAAACAGTTTTTCGCTCTGTGGAAATGACGGCGGCACAAGCGATGCTTCTTGCGGAAGATATGGAGAAGACGGGTCGTACGAAAAGTGTAAAGTTCATCGACCAATTTGACAGCTCATGGACAGTAAAAGAAATGAAAGGTTATTTGAAAGGGATCGAAACGGAGCCGCATAACGTTACGGTTTATTTTGACGGTGGCTTTGACCTTGAAACGAAGGCATCTGGTTTGGGATGCGTCATTTATTATGAGCAGAGTGGAAAGTCGTATAGACTCAGACAGAATGCTGCTTTTGGGGGGCTCACGTCCAATAACGAGGCGGAATATGCAGCCCTTCATCTGTGCTTGCAAGCGCTGGAAGTGTTGAATGTTCATCATCTTCCCGTCCGGTTTGTTGGGGATTCCCGAGTTGTTATCAATCATATGATGGAGGAGTGGCCGGTGATCGAACAAAACCTATATAGTTGGGCAGATCGGATTGAAGCAAAAGTGAAAGCACTTGGCATCGCACCCGAGTATGAGCTGGTGTCACGAAATGCGAATAAGGAAGCGGACCGGCTAGCTACTCAAGCATTGAAGGGTATTGAAATATGTGCAACGGTTGAAAGAGAAGGAAATTGATTGAGAAGGGCTAATACTGAAGACTTCAATTTTATGTAGTTTCCAAAAGCGTTCAAATTCGGATTGTAAATCACTTTAGATGGGGTGGGAGTTATGATTTTAGTGACAGGCGCGACGGGTCAAATTGGTAGGCTCGTTGTTAAGAATCTTTTAAAGATGGATGTGTCCGTTCGTGCATTCGTTCGAAATGAAGAGGCTTTTCATGACTTCGAAGATTCTTTACTCGAGGTGGCGGTAGGCACATTTGAAGATACGAAGTCTATTGAAAAAGCAGTTGAAGGGGTAGAACAGCTTTTTTTAGTGGGACGGGATCACCCTGACCAAGTAATGCAACATGAGAATGTCATCGAAGTGGCAGAGCGGTGTGGCGTGAAGCATATTGTCAAATTATCGGCATTTGGTGCCACTCAAGAATCATCTATCGATTTAATGCGTTGGCATGCGGAAACTGAAGAGCGATTGAAAAACTCGAAAATGAACTGGACATTCATCAGGCCGCACTTATATATGCATAATTTGTTGCGTTTCGGGGATAGGGTAGCGGAAAGTGGCATTTTTTCTGCCCCGATGGGTTCCGACAAATTCGCTTTAGTCGATGTCCGGGATATTGCAGAAGTGTCGGCAAAAGTTTTAAAAGATGGGGATCATGTGTCCAATATATACACGCTCACAGGGCCGACAGCAGTGACCTATGAAGAAATTGCCGAGCAACTCTCCGAAATTTTAGGTCAACCGGTGAAGTATAACGCGGTACCGCCAAAAGAATTTTATGAAGAACTTTTGGAGAAAGGGACCCCTTCATGGCGAGCAAAGGACCTTGCTTACATCACAGAAGCCTATCCCGATGACAGAAAGAGTCTCATCACCAATGATATTAATACTTTGTTGAATCGCCCCGCTCGCAACATCACTGCCTTTCTAAGGGACTATCAAGCGGACTTTCGATAAATCAGACGAATACCAACGCCGGCTGGATTCACAATGGATTCGGCTTTTTTTGTTGAAGGATGTTCAAATCAAAAAAGTCAAAGCCAGCTTGAAACGGTGCCGGCTTTGACTTTTTATAATTTCAAATCATATTTATTTGTTAAAAACGCATCGATACAATCTTTTGCAGTCGTTTCTTTGAGGAAATTTAATTCTTCAGGACTGAATTCAGGAATTGTGAAACCGGAGATATATTTTTTTTGGTAACAATAATAACCGCCTGAAATCATATAACTCGTTTGTTTTATATAATATTCCATAATACTCGAATTTAACACTTTCGTTAAGACATCCAGATCTATCTTATGATCATTAGACTTGAGTCCGAAAATGGCATAGCCATTATTAAACAAAGCATGATCAGGAAAATAAGTGAAATTTGGTTTTGCAGAATTCGTTGGGAAAATGATTTTCGGTGCAAAGCTATTTAATGCTTGAGATCTCCCATATTCATACCAAATTTTAACCGTCGGCTTGCCATTATTTCTTTTCCCAAGTTCTTCTTTAATGGCTTGGAAATAGGCATATGTTTCAGGAAAGGATGTAGCCATTTCGCTTTCTGGAATCGTAAAAACTTTTTCACCTTCCACTTTGTAAGGGTAAATGATTCTATTGAATTCATAGAAGTTTGAGGATTCGTCAATCTTTTTTTCTCCAGAACCTTTTATAATGGCGATTGTCATTTCTTTTTCTATTTTGTAGGCTTGGCCATTAAATTCTGTATAATAATAATGGTCATCTTCATTTCGATTCAATTCTTTGGTCGTATGAATTAAGTACAGAGTATCCTTTTGTGTCGCGATCCCAGTCATAATTTTTAACGCATGTTTTTGACTTTCGATTTTTCTAATATTCAAGATGTCAGTCGGGCTTAGTAAGTTGATGGAATCACTATTGACATCTGTATAGGGGATTGTTTGAAGAGATTGGTCGGTAAGATAACTTGCCAATCGTTCGTTTTCAATTCGTGTATCCACTGTTTGATAAATGATCTCGGCCTTCAGTTGTTGATCGAAAAACATGATTGCTGAATAGGTCTGGGCATTTTCAAAAAGTTGGTTATCTTTAAAGTCAATCACTTTGTGGATATACTTATTTTTCAATAAAAAATCTCTTAGTGATTTGGCTGACTTCATTTTAAGCAAATGATTCGGGATGATGTACCCGATTTTTCCATCTTCTTTTAAGTAACGGAAGCTCATTTCAATAAAAGCATAAAAAAGATTGAAATTACCCGATGAGCAAGTTTGATAATGTTCTCTTAGTATTTTTCGTTGTTGCATATTCAAGTGCTGTATTTTCACGTAGGGAGGATTCCCAACGATAAAGTCGAATCCATTTAATGCTTTCTTTTGATTAAATAGTTCCAAACACCCTGGTAATGTACTATCCCCATGAACGATGTTGAAATCAATCACTTCTTGATCTTCGCCATCTTTCAAAATTTGAAGAGACAAAAGTATTTTTGTCGACTCAACATTTTCGCTTAATAGATCAATGCCATAGAGGATGTTTTCTACGATATAAATTGAAGAAATATCAGGGAATTTCAACTTTAACTGCTTTAACGCAGAGATGAGAAATTCTCCGCCCCCGCAGGAAAGGTCACAAATGGTGATGTCATAAGGGCTTGTTAGATTTTTGAATAACTCATGATGAATATAGTCTGAAACTTCAGTAGGCGTAAAGATAATCCCGTTACTGTTTGTCGTTGTTTTATCGAAAAACGAATAAAAGATAAACTCCAAATCCTTCAATGTCCAATTTCTATCTAAGCGCATTAAATAATCATGAACTTGGCGATTGGAATAAGACAAGACATCATGAAGTAAAGTGTTTTTGATTGCGAATAAATCAAACCCATTGCTTTTTAAATATACTTTAATGAGTTCAGATTGCACTGCTTTTTTATCGGGAAATGATGATAAAGCTTTTATGATCTCCTCATTTTTTTCTGTTAAAGACCGGTAATGAGGGGATATGTTTTTTTCTAAGTTAATCGCCAAAACAATATCCTCCTAAAAAATACTTCTTATTATATTATAGCTTCGGACGGTATACGGAGCAAGGGGCTCTCCTTATGAGCAATATGAATGCAAAACTCGATTCACTAATCATCTATATCGGAGGAGAAGAATATGAACATTGAACAGGCTGCGAACTTAATAAAGAATGATATTGAAAATGCCATTACCCATTGTATGGTAAATGGCTCCAATCTAAGAAAAACGACAAAACAACCTTTTGCCAATGGATTGGAAGCGAAAACTTCGCTTATTCGATCCAGTACTTTAATTAATCATTTACATGAATATGTCAAACATGAATTTATAAGAAATGGTGTAAAGCCAAGCACGATCTTTCCACCGTTACATCATAGTAAGCCCGAATTGAAAATTACGGGGATGTACAAAAGGAAAGATCAGGACGTTTGTGTCAAACCGCCAAACATTGAGGCGGTTAAAACGCCGATCAATTGGGGACCGATGATCGATTCGGGACTATATTGTGACTACGGTTCAAAACTGACAGAAGAAATCATATCCGTTAACGTCAGAAGTCAGTTAAGTAGCTTAGCCAAAAATGCGGATACATTATTTGAACGTACTTTTGCAGAAACGTTAAATTTACATGATTCCTATCCGAGAATGGTATTAGGTGAAGTGTATATGATCCCTGTCTTCGAATACGATGATGCGCCGATGGTGAGGAATAAAGTTGCGTTCAAAAAAAAGCAAACCGACTTGGAAAAGTATATAAGGTTTTTTCATTATTTAAGTGGCAGACCAAATGTAAATGAAGAAAAACATAAATATGAGAAATGTGCATTAGTCATCATCGACTTTAATCAGCCGAATGCGAAAGTATATCAAAGCACTTCCGAATTGATTGCAGATGGGCTTGTGAAAGATACTTTCAAGCTTGAATTGGCAGATGTCTCTTCGGAAGGATTTGTCGAATCACTCCTGGCCATACATAAGGAAAGATTTGGGAATGCATCAATCTTTGGTCAATGAGTCGTTTGGTGGAATAGTCTAAAAATACTGTGTTGAATCTTCTATTGTTCTTTATCCGTAAGGAAGAGAAGGATGAAAAGGGGATGAGGTTATGTCGGTTCGAGATTTTACAGTTAGTGTTACGCCTCAAGAGGCGATGGATGCCATTGAGACGCATGTAGTCGAAGGGAATATTAGTGGAACACTCGTCGATCGGTATGTAAGAAGAAGTGGCGAACATGAGGTTCATGTTATTATTTTGGAGAAATTTTATATGCGCTCTAATAATCGGGCGTCTTTGACAGTGACCATCGATAATTTCGATGGAAAAACAATCGTCCATGCGGTTGCATCTGGTGGTTCGGAAGGTGTTTTTTTCCGTTTTGACTGGGGAGCGGGAAATAATTTTGCCAACAGCGTTGAAGCGGCTTTGCGACCTTATTTGATTTGAACGCCGATTAGATGTTGTGTATCTGGTAAATCATATGAGCAAAAAAACGATATCAAATCCTACGAAAGGGAACTAAGTTGCCAAGGGCTGAGCGCTTAGTTTCCTTTTCTATTTGAATCAATTTCATAATTGCTTATTTTAATATAAAACACGAACATTATAATTATCTTTTAAAGGTCGCTCCGTTGATTGGAGTGGAAGGCGACGCCTGAAACGGAAATCAACATTGTTCGGGTTTTTAAGGAGTATAGCTAATTATGAAATTAGCTCATTTTATAAACGTAATATTTTTTATTTTTTGAAACAAAACGACTCCTACAAACGTTATATAGTACAATGGCACTTTTTTACAAAAAATAGATGGTAAATGCTATGAAAAAGAGGGGGTCCCGTAGGTACATAGATGTAAGGTGCCGTTTATTCATGAAAATAGAGAAGTTAGTGGGGAAAGTGAGAGGGAAGTTGGATGAAAAAGAAGGTTTGGATTTGGGTTTTGAGCGTAATCGGCATTATCGTGATTGGAGCCATCGTTTTCTTTTTAACAATCGGTAAGACTTCAAATGAGTTCGGGAGCGAATTTGAAGAGATGGGTGTCCTCGTTCAAAAAGTGAGTGAACAAGAACTTGGAGAATCGCTTCTTGTTACAGGGAAAGTAGTCCCAGAAGATGAGCAAAAGATATTTTTAGAACCAGAATATGGTGATATACATGAATACTTAGTGGAAGAAAATCAAATTGTTAGCGCAGGAGATCCATTGTTCAAATACGATACGAGCAAAGTAGATGCCGAATTGAACAAGGCGGTAAGAGAAAGGGATTTAATTCAAAAAAGATTGAAAATAGAGCAAAACGAAATCGCGGCACTAGGCAAGCGAATTACAGAGATGCAGAAGAAAGTAAAGGGCAGCGATGAATTTACAGAAGAGGACGTAAACGTGCTTTCCAAGGAGAAAGTACAAATTGAAATGGAACTTGAAGGGACAAAAGCCGAAGTGACTTCGGCGCAAGAGGCGATCAATGAGTTGACGGTAACGAAGAAAAGTATGACGGTTGTCAGTAAAATCGATGGCATCGTTGTGAAGGTGAATAAAAATATAGAGAAGACAGAGACCGGCTCCAGTGAACCTGTTCTACATATTATCTCAAATGAACCTTTTAAAGTGATCGGCACGATGAGTGAATTTGACACAGTGAAAATTCAACCGGAACAAGCTGTTATCGTACGCCCGAAAGTGTATAAGGATCAGGAGTGGAATGGTGTCGTCGAATCGGTCTCCCAATTCCCGGACGGGGAAGATGGAGGAGATGATTTCGGGGGCGGCGGAAGCGTGACGATGTATCCTTTCAAAGTGGCGATCACAGATGACACGTCTGAACTTCGCCAAGGGTTCCATGTTTCATTGGAAATTAAACTTGACGGCGCGGGGCAGGTGATTGCAGTCCCTCACATGGCGCTCACGATGGATGAAGAAGGCCTTGAAGTCGTTTATGTACTGATCGATGGCGTGTTAGAGAAACGAGTCGTACAACCCGGTGAAATGAATGATGAATTTGTTGAAATAGAAGGCGTCGCAGTGGATGAACTGGTTGTTATCAATCCAGATGAAAGCATGCATGATGGAATGGAAGTGGTTTCCTATGATGAAATTGAGTGATATCAAAAAAGTGTATGGAAACGGTCCATTAGAAGTACCCGTGTTACATGGCATTGATTTGGAAATTGAAGACGGTGAATTTGTAGCCATTATGGGACCATCCGGATCAGGAAAATCGACGCTAATGAATATCATCGGTTTTCTGGATTATCCATCCGAAGGAACATATGAGTTAAATGGTGAAAAAACCGGTTCGGTGAAGGAAAATAAATTGGCACGATTGCGAAATGAGCATATCGGATTTGTATTTCAACAGTTTTTCCTGTTGCCACGTTTGAATGCACTGAAAAATGTGGAGTCGCCCCTTGTCTATGCCAATGTCCCGAAACGGGAGCGAACGGAACGAGCGAAGCAAATGTTGACGAAAGTCGGGCTGGAAGAACGGATGGGCCATTTGCCGAATGAGTTATCGGGTGGGCAGAAACAAAGGGTTGCGATTGCACGGGCACTTGTGAATAACCCGACAATCATTTTAGCTGACGAACCGACAGGTGCATTGGATTCAAAAACGAGTGCACAAATTATGGAACTGCTTGTCGAATTGAACAAAGAAGGAAAAACAGTCATCATCGTCACGCATGAAGAGGAGATTGCTGATTATACAAATAGGATCATCACATTAAGAGATGGGCGAATAACTGATGATCGGAGGCGGACGTCTTGAGTATTTGGGAAAGTTTCAAAGTCGCGCTGTCTTCGATTTGGAATCATAAAATACGCTCCATTTTGACGATGCTTGGTATTATTATCGGTGTGGGCGCCGTTATTATTATTGTGGCCATTGGAGAAGGTGCAAAGAGGCAAATTGCCGATGATATGTTCAGTACGGATAAAAATGCGATCGAGTTGTATTATGAACCGATCATGACAGAGGACGGTTCGGATTCCATGTGGTGGGATTTTCCGGTAGTCACAGGTGAGGATATAGAAGCGCTTCAAGACTTACCCGGGGTTAAATCTGTTCTAGGCACAAACCAAGGATGGGCACAGATGACACATAATGAAGAGCAATCCGAACTGACAATCACCGGCGTCGATCACTATTATTTTGCAGCAAAAGATATAACAATTATCGAAGGCAGGCCTTTTAACGCCAGAGATAATGACAGTATGAATCGGGTCGCGATGATTGACTCGGTTACAAGGGACAAGTTCTTTCAAGAGGGAGAAAGTGTAATCGGCGAAATTATAGAAGTGGCCGATAATCCGTATAAAGTCGTTGGCGTCTATAAATCAACAATTCCTGAAGAATGGATCCAACAAGGTTTTGCAGAAGGTGAAATGCTCATGCCACGAGCACTCATTTCTATGATGTTCGGTAATGAAGAAATCGAAAATATCTCGGTGATTGCCGATTCACCCGACATGGTTTCAGAAACGGGACAATTGGCTGCTGATACGCTGACAGAAGTGAAGAAGTTGGAAGACGGCATGTATATAACCAATGACTTTTCCGACTATGAAGAGGAACTGGAAGGGTTCTATACGACGATTACCTTGTTCATCGGCAGTATCGCAGGCATTTCACTTTTAGTCGGGGGCATCGGCGTGATGAATATTATGCTCGTCTCTGTCACGGAACGTACGCGGGAAATCGGTTTGAGAAAAGCGATGGGCGCAACAAGAGGTAGAATTTTGTTACAGTTTTTGATTGAATCCGTTACGTTAACTTCCTTAGGTGGACTTATTGGGATAGGCTTCGCGGCGGGGGCTACTTTCGTTGCTTCACAACTATTGCCTTTCCAAGCAGTTATTAGTCCATTAGTCGTTCTGATCGGATTTTGTTTCTCTGCCTTTATCGGCATTGTGTTCGGAATTCTCCCTGCGAATAAAGCTTCAAAACTGAGTCCGATTGATGCTTTAAGATATGAATAATCGTATGATTTGAGTAAAGATGCCGGGTGCCCAATTATTGGGCATCCGGTCCCTCATAGTATTCCGATTCACTTAACCTCATGGATCTTGGAAACTGTATCCTCCACTACAAACTCAACTTCTCGATACTGCTGTAACGACTAGACTTGACATCGAAATATCAAGGTTTGATCAGCAGTCCTGCATTGATTTCACTTAAGGAACGTACACCGGCAAGCGTCATGGAAACTTCAAGTTCATGGAGAATGTTTTCGATGATACGCTTAGCGCCGGCTTCTCCGTCGACAGCGAGGCCATAAATGTATGGGCGGCCGAGTAAAACAGCATCAGCACCAAGCGCGATCGCTTTAAAAACATCGACTCCACTACGGATACCGCTATCCAGGAGGACGGGGATACGGCCATTTACAACTTGGCAAATATCGGGTAGTGCGTCCAATGAGGAGATGCAATGATCTAATTGCCGTCCCCCATGATTGGAAACGACGATGCCGTCCACACCGTATTCGAGTGCAAGTTGGGCGTCTTCCGGATGTAAGATCCCTTTTAGTAAAATCGGCAACTTGGTATAGGAGCGAATTTCGCTTAATATGTCCCAATCGAGCGTGTGGCGGTCCATCAATTCAGATTGCTTTATCAAAGCGGCTTCCATGTCTTCGGATGGTGACTTTTCCAAAAGTCCGCAAAATGCGGCGTCCGAAAGGTAGTTGCCACACCCGTTCCCTTCGGCAAGGGGAGAATAGTTATTGCTATGGTCGGATTTTCGAATCCCCAATTGCGGCGTATCGACTGTGATTACAATTGCTGAATAGCCGTTTTGCTCTGCGCGTTTAACAAGGCTTTCTGTAACACTATTCTCAGGGGAACAGTAAAGCTGGAACCAACGCGTGTTGTTTCCCGAGGCTTCAGCAATTTCATCCATCGAATAGGATGAGACGCTACTGATGACGAAAGGGACGCCTAAAGATTTCGCGGCACCCGCTGAAGCGAGTTCCCCATTTGGATGGGCAATTCGTTGAACTCCGATTGGAGCCAATAGAATTGGTGTTTTCTGAGTCGTGCCAAATAGTGAAGTGGTTAAATCCCGCTTAGACACATCCCGCAAAACACGTGGACGAATTTTCCATTTATCAAAAGCGCTTAGATTTTCTTGCATTGTCGCTTCATCGCCCGCACCCCTGGCAATATAATCAAATGCTTCTTTTCGGATTTTCTCGTATGCTTGTGCTTCCAAGTCGCTTTCGAATTTTGGTAATGTTTCATTAGTGATACGTAAAGTCATTCTTTTTCCCGCCTTATCTTAGTTATAATTTATTTGTGTAGTGCTAGAAATGAACTAAAAAAATGAGTTTTTCAAGGGGACCGAGCCTCTGAAATTCATATCTCATCATTTGTATTTGTAATAATAATTAGAAAATAAAGATTCTAACATTAGTTTATAACACGAGGAAATAGATTGGCAAGTTAATATTCACTTTTCCTCTGAAAGACAGACAATGAAGTAGAAAGAATCGAATGTCTGGGAAAACGGGGAAGTGAAGAGCTATATATTGAAAGTTGGAGGGCAAGGCGCTAACATTCCTTTCCTTTTTTGGCCTCTCTATACTTTCTAGGGGTGAGATGAAAAACTTGTTTGAACTTTTCGATGAAGTAACTAACACTGGAAAATCCACATTCCATCGCAATTTCAGTTATGCTACTTCTTGTTCCGATGAGTAAGTCGACGCTGCGTTCTAGCCGATAGTCAAGAATATAGGTAAAGGGAGTTCGTCCGACATGTCTTTTGAATACCCTTATCGTTTCAGCTTTACTTAAATGAACTGATTCGGCAAGTGTTTCCAATGTTATCGGTTCTTTATAGTGTGTGTGGATATACGCTAGAATAGTTTTGATTCTTTGGTCGTAAATCGGATACCTATTGCTTGAGTGAAGAGCGATCCCAGGAAGCAATTCGTTTAGACATATTAGATATTGAATGGTGATGACTAGTTCATAACCGTTTTCTTTTTTTAAGAATGTGTCAAAACTCTTCAATATCGCTTGAATCATGTGCTGATGCTTTGCATTGGAAGAAGTAAGTATAACAAAAGGCGTATTCTGTTCCTGAATTAAAGGAATAATGTATTTAGATTGAATGTGCTTATCGAATAATGAAATACCTACATTCCAGCAAATATACGTAGCATTTACGGTCGTTGCGTGAATTTCATGAACAACTCCGGAATTGATAAAAAAGCCGTTCCCCTCACATATACTTATTTTATCTCCCAAAATATGAAGCTCGATTGTTCCTTTCTTCACAACTACGAATTGTAACTCCTCATGCCAGTGTAGTGGGATATACCCTAAGAGCGTCTCCGAAATATTTATGTATTCCATTGAGTGCAACCAAGCTGGTTCGACATAAGGAATAATCTCTTCATTTAATGAATTTAAGATAATATTTCTTGTCTTCACTGTATCACCTCAATATCTATATATTTTTGGACTGTATTTGTATATGATTATGCATTTTTTTAAGCTATATTATTCATATCTTAATATTATAGGTGATAGAGGATGAAGAATACAAACAGTCGTACAGTAGGAATCATTTTTGTCCTTTTAGGGGCAAGTTTTTGGGGGATAGGAGGAACTGCAGCTGACTATTTATTTGAAAAAGCTACTATTAATGTAAATTGGTATGTATCAACAAGGCTCGTAATTAGTGGAGTACTATTATTAGGCGTCCAAATGCTTCTAGCAGGGAAACAAGCCGTCTTTTCTATATGGAAAGATTCAAAGAGCAGAATCTCTCTCATTATTTTTAGTCTATTTGGGATGTTATTGGTTCAATATTCTTTTATGGCTTCTATTGAAGCGGGGAATGCGGCGGTTGCGACGCTATTACAGTACTTAGCACCAATTTATATTCTAATATGGTTAATTGTTAGAGGGCATCAAAAATTACAAATCGGAGACGTCATCGCCATTTTATTTACGTTGGTCGGGACTTATCTTTTGTTGACAAATGGTTTGTTTGCGGGGATAACAGTTCCAGGTAACGCACTG
Organism: uncultured Sporosarcina sp.; assembly: GCA_948469885.1. Classification (GTDB taxonomy): domain Bacteria; phylum Bacillota; class Bacilli; order Bacillales_A; family Planococcaceae; genus Sporosarcina. The sequence continues at coordinate 28,493 of CAOKMT010000011.1, forward strand.
ATTTGGGGCGTGATTTCAGGTATATCGTTGGCATTTTATACACTTTATGCACGAAGGTTGCTTGACTTCTATTCGTCAGTAACCGTTGTTGGATGGGCAATGCTAATTGCAGGGGCGTGTATGAACGTCATTCATCCCATTTGGCGAGTTGAAACACAGGAGTGGACAATATCAGTTGTCGGCGTTTTGGGCTTTACGATCGTATTTGGTACAACTTTAGCTTTTTGGATGTTTATCAAGAGTTTAGCGTATTTGGAAGCGAAGGAAACGACATTATTGGGGACTGTCGAGCCTTTAACCGCAGTTATAAGTTGTGTAATTTGGTTAAATCTCCCGTTTGGTTCTTGGCAGGTTGTAGGTATGATTATGATTTTAGTGCTGGTGGTTTATTTGTCGATAGCGAAGAAATAGCTATGAAGCTACATAACTTCTAAACAACAGAAAAAACATCATCTTTTAAAGGATGATGTTTTTTGTATACCCACATTTACCGAGGGTTCATTTTTATCGTCTTGGAGAGGCTCGATCCCACAGTCCTCTACCTTGTCGAGGTAGTACTCTCCGAGTGAGCTACGGAACCGGTATTGTTTTGCTTCTTCTTTTAAGTATTCTCGGAGCTATTTCCATACCTATTGGGAAATTAAGAGAAAAACGCTTTTCATTGCCAAGCGATTATAATTTAGAATGGTTTTTTCCATCTGAAAAGGGTAAGTATAGTTGGAAGGCTTTATATTTCCGAATTTAAATTCGGAAATCAAGTGGAATCAGTCTATAATTATTAAGTATGGCACATTTATTATCCGTGGTAGCTTGGCGGAAATAAGGCAACATGAACATACATTTCTTAGTGAACATAGACAGGGACGTTTAGGAAACAGGGCGTCTTTGATGAGGAGGAGCAAATATGACAATGGCAGATAGGAAGTTGTCGGCGGAACAAAGTGAAACATTAATGGGGATATTAAAAGCACGTTTTGAGAAAAATATGGAACGACATGAAGGGATTGAATGGGCTGACGTACAAGCAAAACTACAAGCCGATATTGGAAAGCTATGGTCGTTGAATGAAATGGAAAGAACCGAAGGCGAACCGGATGTGATCGGGTACGATTCAGAGAACGACGAATACATTTTTTATGATTGTTCGACGGAAAGTCCTAAAGGTCGTAGAAGTGTCTGTTACGACCGTGAAGCGTTGGAATCGAGGAAAAAACATAAGCCCGAAAACAGTGCCATTGAAATGGCTGATGATATGGGTATTGAGATGTTAACGGAGGAACAATACCGGCAGTTGCAGGAACTTGGAAACTTTGATAGGAAAACGTCGAGCTGGGTAAAAACCCCTGCGAATATTAGAAAGCTCGGTGGGGCTCTCTTTTGCGACCGTCGCTACGACACCGTTTTTGTCTACCATAATGGAGCAGATTCTTACTATGCTGCAAGAGGTTTTCGCGGTTTGCTAAGGATTTAAGTGAATGTAATTTTTACTATTCAAATACGGAAAAATCGGTAGTTAAAAACGGTTAAAGGAGTTAATCAATTATGGAGAAAGTTATACCTTTCTTAATGTTCCAAGAGGGCAAGGCGGAAGAAGCGATGAAGTTTTACACATCGCTCATTGAGGATTCGGAAATTACAAGCATTACCCGGTACGGGGCGAATGAATCGGGTGATGAAGGTACAGTGATGCAAGCTACATTCACTTTGAAAGGGCAAGAATTTATGTGCATTGATAGCAATGTGAAACATCAGTTTGACTTCACACCTTCTTTCTCTATTTATGTCACTTGTGATACAGAGGATGAACTCGATCATCTTTATGGGGAGCTGAACGAAGGTGGACAAGCGCTTATGCCCCTTGGCGATTACAGGTTCAGCAAGAAGTTTGGCTGGTTAAATGATAAATTTGGCGTTTCATGGCAACTAAACCTTCTTAAATGAAATTGTATAGATTTGTGAGTTTTTCTTTCGTAATCATTGAAAAAAATGTAGTTTTCAAGTGTACTTGAGGTTAGAAAACGAAGGGAAAATCGGTACCAGGCACCCATTGAATGTTGAATGGTTTGAGTGCTTGGTACTTTTTTATTTCTACTACCTTGTAATGAACAGTACTGTGTGTTAAATTATTGTTAGTAGGTACTGTTCATTGCAAGGTAGTGGTGATAAGAATGGAGTGACAACAATGAACGTTCAATTTAAAAAAGGGATACTGGAAATTTGTGTACTCGTCTTGCTGGATAACAAGGATTGCTACGGGTATGAGTTAGTGCAGAAAGTATCAGACAAAATTGAAATCTCTGAAGGATCCATGTATCCACTTTTGAGAAGGTTAACAAAGGAAGGTTATTTTACAACGTATTTTCAGGAATCTTCAGAAGGACCTGCCCGAAAATATTATAGGATGACGGATAAAGGAAGAGACTATCTTCATGAACAGATAAAGGAATGGAAGGATTTTTCAAACGCGGTGAATGAATTAATAGAGGAAGGTGTCAATCTTGAATAAAGAACAGTTTTTAAAGACTCTTGAAAAATTGTTGGAAAAACTTCCCGTAGCTGAACGCAAAGATATTCTGATTGATTTCGAAGAACATTTTACTTTTGGTATCGAAGAAGGTAAAACAGAGGAAGAAATTTCTGCTTCACTTGGGTTGCCTGAGAAGATTGCGAAAGAGTTGCTTGCTACGTATCATTTGGAAAAGGTGGAGAAGACGGCGTCTACGGGCAATATCTTCCGTGCGGTATGGGCTGTCGTTGGTCTCGGATTTTTTAATTTGGTCATCGTACTAGGGCCTTTTATTGCACTTACAGGAATTGTTTTGGGGGGATGGGCCGTAGCAACTGCATTTGTTTTGTCGCCAATTTTGGTTCTAGTTAACTTAGGACTCTATCCAGAAACATTTGCATTTTTTGACTTATTCTTTTCTTTGATGCTAGCCGGAGCAGGAATATTTATCGCGATTGGCATGTTTTTTGCGACGCGTTTATTCGGCAAAGGATTTGTCCGTTACCTGCAATATAATGTGAGACTTGTAAAAGGAGGTTTGAAACATGATTAAGCGTATTGCAATCGTTGGGCTAGTCCTTTTATTAATTGGAATAGCGGGAAGTATCTTCACTTTAAAATCAAAAAATGAAGCGAAAGATCTCACTCAACAAGAAGTGGAAATTCAGGATGCCTTCAATGCAATAGAGATTATGTCGAATGAGGCGAGAGTGGAAGTGCTACCAACAAGCGACTCAGTCGCGAAAATAGAGCTCACAGGGGCGTACTCGAATTATCATTTGGCAGCTGATGTGGAAGGATCTACACTTAAAGTAAATGTCGGTTACCAACAGAAAAAACTGTTTAATTTTGACTTTACTGCATCGCTTTTATCGTTAAAGGTATATGTTCCCGAAAAAGAATATGCGTCACTTCAAATAGAAAGTGGCAATGGGCGTGTCTTAGTTGAAAATTTACAAGCAAAAGATCTTCGTGTGAAAACAGATAATGGTCATATAAAGTTGGCGCATATTGAGGGGGGGAAGGTCGTTGCCAAAGCTGATAATGGAACGGTTGATATGGAAAATGTAAAAGCTGTAACCGTCGATGCAAACGCGGATAATGGGCAAGTTATTTTAGACGATGTCGAAGGTAAGCTTATTGGTCAAACGAATAATGGCAGCATTTCACTTAAAACGCATGATATAGATCGTGCTATTGATTTTGAAACGGATAATGGAAAAGTAACCATTCAAACAGAAAAAGCGCCAACAAATGTAATCATTGACGCCAAAGCAGAAAATGGGAAAGTGACCGTCTTTGGAAGATCCGATTGGGATACGGTCATTGGCGATGGAGAAAACTTGATTAAAATCACAGCGAAAAACGGAACAATTACGATAAAATAGGAAGCGATACAGAGGTTTGGGGCGCTTTCAACAGAATATATAGGTTTAACTTAAAAATGTCGAGTGGGGGAATTTAGGCATCCCCACACTCGACATTTATTTATTTTTCCTAATGGAAAATCTATTATTTAATATTGACTGCTCCAAGTGTATGCTCTTGGATAAACCCTTTCAACACATTGTTTAAATTCACATCGCCCATTTCATCCAAATCATAGTGGACACGTGTGCAAGGTTTATTGATCGAAATGACACGCGTTAAATCGATCGGCGTTCCGATAATTACGGCGTCACAGTCCGTTTTATTGATCGTTTCTTCCAGGTCTTTCAATTGTTGTTCGCCGTATCCCATCGCAGGAAGGACGTTGCCAATATGTTGATAAGCATTCAAGGTTTCTTTTAATGTGCCGACTGCGAATGGACGTGGGTCCACGATTTCCTTCGCGCCTATACGTTCAGCCGCGACTGTTCCCGCACCAAGCTTCATCTCGCCATGTGTCAATGTCGGCCCGTCTTCAACAATCAATACACGTTTTCCTTCAATACGTTCTGGGTGATCGACCGTGATTTTTGATTCGGCTTTAATAATCGTGCTCGTCGGGCTTGCTAGTTTAATATTGTTTTCCACGATTTGAACAGCTTCTGCTGGTGCACTATCAATTTTGTTAATGATGGCAACGTCGGCCGTTCTTAAACAAACTTCGCCAGGGTAGTATTTCAACTCGTGACCCGGACGATGTGGGTCTAATACCGTAATCGCTAAATCAGGCTCGAAGAAAGAGAAATCATTATTTCCGCCGTCCCATAGAATGACATCACAGCCATCTGGATCATTTTCAGCTGCCGCTAAAATTTCTGCATAATCCACACCTGCATATACAATATTCCCGCGTGCCACATGTGGTTCGTACTCTTCCAATTCCTCAATTGTACAATTATGCTTTTTCAAGTCTTCGACTGTCGCAAAGCGCTGAACACGTTGCGCAGCGATATCTCCATAAGGCATCGGATGTCTAACGACAATAACTTTTAAATCTTGCTCAAGTAATTCTTCGATCACTTTTCGGGATGTTTGGCTTTTACCTGTTCCGGTTCTTACTGCGCAAACAGAAATGACGGGTTTATTACTTTTCAACTGTGTGCTTTTCGGTCCAAGTAGTGTGAAGTCAGCGCCTGCTGCATTCACGATCGCGCCCACACCCATCAGTTCCTCGTATCCGAGATCACTATAAGCGAATACACATTCGTCTACTTCCAACGCTTGGATCAGTTCTGGTAACTGATCTTGTGAATGGATCGGGATTCCTTCTGGGTATAGTTTGCCAGCCAATTCACTTGGGTATTTACGTCCATCTATATCAGGAATTTGTGCTGCTGTGAAAGCAACAACATTATAAGATTCGTCGTCACGATAAACGGTATTGAAATTGTGAAAGTCTCTTCCAGCAGCACCGATAATCAAAATATTTTTTCTTTTCATGTTATTCCCTCCTGAAGTTCTAGTAAGTAATTATAATTATAACTGTTGATGTATTTTAATACAAGTAGATTTATAAAATTCCTTTAAAAGAATTCACTAAAATATTCGAATAGGTGCTGCGGCAATTATACCGGTAGAAAGATAAAGAAGTGAACAATGTAGTGCCCCAGTAAGGGCAGTGGGGAATCTTCAATATAAGCGCAAGGTTTGGGACAGCGTTATAAGCAGTTCACTTCAACGAAACATATAGATAGAAAAAGAAGGTAGTTCCTCAAAGACATGCGAAAAGGGACTGCCTTTTCTGTATAAGGTAGGCTGAAAGATAACTATATGGTATTCGATAAATAATAAATAAATTGGCATGAAAGGAGGGATTTTTAATGAAAAGTAAAAGTGAAATCATGGCACTTATCCAACAATTGGATCATCTAATTGCCGATGATTTAGAAGGGCAGGACTTGGATTTTAAACAATGGAATGACCAAAGCCCAGAAGAAAATATAAAAAAGATGATTAAATATGCCGTTTGTATGGCAAATGGCGGTGGGGGTAGCGTTGTGTTTGGAGTTGCTGACAGAGTCCAAGGCATCGACAATGTTTTAAAAGGTGTGCCATTTGATATAGACATTTACACGTTGCAAAAACGAATCTACGATCATACAACCCCTCATATCATCCCTTTCTTCGATGAACTATTTTACAAAGATCATTCCATTCGGATTTTAATCATGCATGTTTATCCCGGCAACACAACTTATACAACGATAGATGGTACCGCATCGATTAGGCGGGGGAAAGCGTGTCTGCCGTTTAGACAAGATCATGACGAGTGATAGAAAGGGCAGGGATGACTCAGCTAATAGCAATCAAAAACAGCTACTGAACGTCGGCTTTGTGCAATGTCCAGTAGCTATTTTGTTGTTGAATAAGAAATAATTTGTTTCCTGAGAGAAATGAAATTGCTTAAGTGATGTGGCCTAATTTCTTGTAAAATGGTTAGGTTCATCGTCTGATAATCATGTACAGCGATCTTGCGAAAACCAACCATTGCTTTCACGGTGAAGGCAGTTTTGGTGGGATCACTTGATTGTCGTCAAGATCAGGTTGAAATTTTGGATCGAGAAAATCACGGGTAGAGGGAAAAATACTGTAATGGAAGAAAAGAGTGCGTGAATCGCTGTTGTCTGAAAAAGGACAAGTGGTTGCACATGTATTTCCGTCCGATGGTGAAGGATATGAAGTACATATCTTATGTGCCGGAGAAGATGAGGTAGAGAAACGCCATCATTTACAACTCCCCTATACTGGGAAAAGTAAATTGGCAACGGATGCATAATTCGACATCCGTCATTTTGAAGTTTCTTGAAATTCAATATTCGTCACTTGTTCAGTTGCAGTCGTATACTCGATGCTTACGAAGACACCGAATTCTTTTGTGTCTTCTTTCAACCAAAGTTTAAATTTCTCAATTGTCGAGTTACCTTGAACCGCACTTCCTTCATGTAAATAGTCAATGATATTGGCATTCGGGTATTTGGCATGGACTTCTTTCATCGCGAGTCGCCCCCACTTCGCATAGGAAGGGATTTCCTGTTGGGCGGGCGCAAGCGTCGGAACGTAGGTAGGTGCTACGTGCATGGCTATGATGGTGCCCAGTGCAACCACTATTTTTTTCAACATCGTACGACACTCCTTTTTAGAATAGGATGTGTCAATCAGCTCAAATCATTCAGACAGACAACTTGAGCATCGTATGAAATCCAAGTGACGCCACACGCGCCAGTCACGCCGCACGGAATGCATTACCTAAACAATTGATCAATTTGCTTTCGGTCATAATCCAATATCCATTCATTGCTGTCTTCATAAAGTGGGCGTAAACGCTCTTTATCCGATGCAATGACATCACAACCACGATCATCATAAAGGTGATAAATCATTTTTTTCGTCGCATTTATAAAATAAATATCGTAACCGGCTGAAAAGTGGTGTTTCAAAATCGTTGTTGGATGATTAAAGTCTTCATAACTGATGGCGGACAATAATTGTCGGTAGCGTATGTCGGATTTTGTACATGGAAGGACAAACCGATGCGTCACCATATTGTGAAAATCTTCATCCTCTTCGTCCCATGTCAAACAAGGCAAAATGGTATGCGATAACTTTTTTCTTAATTTACTGCTCTTCACATATTTCAAGTAGACGTTTGCCGGGTGCTTTTGTAAGTAAGGATCCTTTTTCTCACAATGGATATCAGTGATCAGCAATAATTCATCACTATCTCCAAAGACTTGATCGAAAATGGTTGTGCTTCTTTCTTTAATTTGTCGAAGATTCTCCACATCATAAAAACTTGCTTCGGGCAAGTCAATTTCAAAGCGGATCCCGAATGGTGCTGAATAGAATAACGGCGGTTGTAATAGTAGATTGTTGAAGTGAGTTTTCATGAAGTCATTGATAATTGTCGACATCGTTAGCCTCCAGATAAGAAGTATATAAAAATGATGATACTTGGTATCCAAAATAAAAACAGTGGGGAAGTCTTTCCCCACTGTTTCGTGATACTTACAGCTCTGAATCCTCTAAGTCTTCCCAGTCTTCCCAGTCTTCATCTCCAAACATATCGTCGAACAAATCTTCCAGCTCTTCCATTGTAAGGACATCTTCTTTATTTGGGATGCCGATTGTGAACGTTACATCTTCATTGATTCCGGATTTCTCCATATCATAGAATAGTTTGATGCCGAACGTTTCTTCTTCGACTGTGAAGTCTATATCCATATCCATGACATCATATGCGATGAAATCATTTTGGTCGATGACGATATACTCTTCGAAAGTATTGATCGTCAATACATTTTTGATCTCTTGAAGGATTTCATCGAGATTTTCATTGATTTCTGCAATACCTTCTTGTGCCATTTCAATGTCTTCGGCAGTCAGCCCTAGTGCTTCAGCATACTTAGGCTCTTGTACCAATTCAAAGAATTGAGGTAAGAAGCCTGTCATTAGTTTTTCGACGAACGGTTGTAAAGTCTCGTTAGTCAGCTCGAATTTCACGACTTTTTGAACATCGATTTCGTTCGGTGTTTGGATCTCGTCGCTTTCAACGAAATTGTAAAAGTCGTCCGCAAATTGATCTACGAACAAGTTGTTGATCGCTAGCGCAAGTTCAGTTTGTAAATCGAGATCCATTGAACCTGTTGGTTGCCCTTCAAGCTCTTGTAATTCTTCCAAGTCGAACTCGATAAACTTACCTTCCAATTCTTCAGGCAAAGGTGCGAGTGGGGAATTTGGAAGTTTGAACCACATTTTCTCTTCCGTCATAACGATTGGCATTTCCATCGTCATTCCGATTTCACCGGATAGTGTCAATTTGACATTTGCTTCCATTAACATTGGGTCTTTTTGATAAGCACCAGAAATGTCGACTTTAATATCTTCTAACATATCTGTAAACAATTCGAGTTCTTCCGATTTCAAGGACTCCGGCAATGTTAGACCGAAATTGACGTTCGAACCGAATGTATAAGAATCAATTTTTTGTTCATTTGCATATGCTTTTTTCAAAAGTTCAGCGACAGCTGATTCTGTTGGTTCTTCAGGAGTTGGTTCTTCATCCATAGCACGTGCTAGGAAAGCTGCAAAATGTGCACGTGTTGTTGGTTCGTTTGGCTTGAATGTACCATTTGCATAACCTGCTGTAATACCGTTGGCAAAGATTGCGTCAATATGCTCGTAAGCATAAAAATCTTTAGCTACGTCTTTGAAAGAAGACTTTTTGTTTCCTTCTAAGTCAAAAGCATTCGTTAACACGACTGCCATTTGTGCACGTGTTAATGGTTTGTTCGGCTTGAACTTTCCATCGCTACCTTGCATAATGCCTGCGTCTGTAACGGCTGCAATTTTATCATACGCAGAAGAGGTTTTCTTAACGTCCTTGTAGTTGACAGATGTTGCATTTTCAGTATCTAATTGTAGAGCACCTGCTAAAATAACTGCTGCTTGTGCCCGCGTTACGGGCTGATTCGGACGGAATGTACCGTCTTCATACCCGCGAATGACCTCTAAATCAGTAAATTGATAAATGTCTTCTGCGGCCCAAAAATCTTGAGGAACATCTGAAAACGTCGTGGTAGCATTTGCATTCATCGGAATGAATAGAACGAATGCAACTAAAAAAGCTGCTAAAAACTTTACTAATCTCATGTTTCTCCTCCTTTTTTTATGCAGCTATCATAATAATTGGAAAAGTATAACTGCATATGAAAACTATAACATTATTTAAGAGAAAGTTAAACTCACAACAGAAGATTGAAAGAGTTGAACAGATAGGGGGATTTTTTAATGAAGCCAAGAAATGCAAAAGAATATGATCGACTGTTACAAATACATACGATGAGTGTTGCGGAGCAACCGACTCAAAATGCGCATTATCATCATTATGAAGCGACGCCTTATGGGATATTGGATGCGCTTTTTGAAAGTTATACATTGAAAAAGACGGATGGGTTCGTTGACATTGGTTGCGGGAAAGGGCGCGTATTGTTCTATGTTCACCATCATTATCATTGTTCAGTGACCGGTATTGAAATGAATGAACAACTATATCGTATGGCGCTTGACAATGTCTCGAATTATTTGCAGAAAGTGAACGTAAAGAAAAGTGGTTCGATCCGGATTGAATGTTGCTTGGCCGAGGCTTATGAAGTGGAAAATAATGAAAACCGCTTTTTCTTCTTCAATCCTTTTTCCATTGAAATTTTTAGGAGAGTAATTGACAATATTGTGAACTCCGTTGAACAGTACAAACGCGAAGTGGAGGTCATCCTTTATTATCCAAGTGCGGAATATATGGAATTTCTTCAAACGCACACGCCATTTGAATTTGTGCAAGAAGTGAAAGTGCCTGGCTTGCATGACATTAACCCGAGTGAACGTTTTGCGATTTTCCGGTATGGAGAATGACAAGACCGATGTCGATAGAGAGACAATAGCAGTAGTTCTACTTTCCCTTTGTTGAACTTATACTATATAAGTTGAAGTAAATAATGCGGCATCTTGTTGATTGGCGTGCAGGGCGCGACTTCAGCGGGATTTTAAGTGTAACTCTTTTGTTCAACGAATATAGTAACAATGCCGAAAAAAGGAGAGGTTGATGGTGTTAATCGATGGGGTTTTTTCGGGCGGGGGATTGAAAGGTTTTGCGTTGGTCGGCGCTTACCAAGTGTTGGAACAGGAAGGGTTCCAATTCCAACGTGTAGCCGGTACGAGTGCGGGGGCGATCATTGCAAGTTTCATAGCGGCAGGCTATACGGGGGTGGAAATCGAAGAGATGTTGCAAGAACAAGATTTCTATGAGTTGCTCGATCCCCGCAGAACGATCATTCCGTTGCCTATCATGAAGTGGCTTCTTCTGTACAGACGGCTCGGTTTATATGAAGGGACAGCGTTGGAAAATTGGTTCAGTGATAAGCTTGCAGAAAAAGGGTTGTACACGTTTGGCGACGTGCCGGAGGGAACATTAAAGCTTGTCGTTTCGGATTTGACGAATGGTAAAATGATCGTGCTTCCCGATGATTTAAAGGATTATGGTATCCCGGCAGAACATTTTCCGATTGCCCGAGCGTTGCGTATGAGTTGTAGCATTCCTTTTTTCTTTGAACCGGTGAAATTGAGAACACTCGCAGGAGAAACGATCATTGTCGATGGGGGCGTACTAAGCAATTTTCCGATGTGGATTTTCAATGGGGAAAATGGAGATAAAGAAAGACCGGTGATTGGCATGAAATTAAGCCGTCGTCAAGATGAAATACCCGCCCGGAAAATCAAAAATGGCTTACAGTTATTTGAAGCACTTTTTTCGACGATGAAAAATGCGCATGATAAAAAATATATTTCCCGAAAAGATGAAAATGATATCATTTTCATCCCCGTCGATGACTATAGTGCAACGCAGTTCGATCTGGATGAAGAACAAAAAGACGCCCTTATGGAAGAAGGGCGTATCCGTGCGATTCAATTTCTAAGGAAAAGGAATTTTTCCCATTTGAGAGTTATATAAGAAAAGGGACGTGCTGGCATCTCGAAGCATCGGAGTGCCAGCACATTTATTGGACTGGAGCGGTCACGTCGTGTAAATGTTTTTCAAGTTCCATAGTGAAGCGTTCTTGTTCTTCTTCACGCCAACCGAGTTTTTCGCTCATTAATGCAGTTACAGCTGTTTTCCACGTTTGTACCCAGTCAATGTCAAACAGCAATGCACCTGTACGACGCCAAAAGAAGTCCACCAAAGTGCAGACGAATTCCTCGGTGATGGCATACATTACTTGCGCATAAACTTCGACAGGCAGTCCAAATTTAGTTGCTTCCTCTTTCTCATTTTGAATGATTTCATACAGTTTATCAATATTGGAACCATATTTTTTGACGAGCCTATAAGCTATATCTCTGTGCAAACCAAGGGCGACGCCTTGTTCAATTTTACTTTTCATGAAAGTTTTAAACTTTTTTGAGCCGCCAACATGCCCACCTGAAATCGGCATGTTTTTCGTATGACAGGAGGCGAAATTTTGGCCGGATTGTGCTTGTAGTTTAGAAGCGATCAAATCGACGATCGTTTCCGCCATTTTCCGGTACCCAGTCAATTTACCGCCAGCAATGGTGACAAGCCCAGAAGAGGATTCCCAAATTTCATCTTTTCGTGAAATTTCGGATAAACCTTTGTCGACTTCATGGATGAGCGGTCTTAAACCTGCCCAGCTGGATTCGATATCACTTGCCTGAATTTGTAAGTTTGGAAAAATGTAATTGATGGCTCCGATGACGTAGTCTAGGTCTTCGACAGTCATTCTTGGATGTGTCAAATCTTTGTCGTAATCAGTATCTGTCGTGCCAACGTACGTTTTGCCGTCGCGAGGGATGGCAATGACCATTCGTCCATCAGGGGTATCAAAGTAAATGGATTGCCTTAATGGAAAGACGCTTTGATCAAAGATCAGGTGGACACCTTTCGTCAAATGCATTTGCTTCTGATCCAGGGAGTTGTCTTTTTCCCTTAATGTGTCTACCCAAGGGCCGGCAGCATTGACGATTTTTTTTGCGTGGATCTCTATTGTTTGATCGTTCAGTTGATCGTTTGCCGAAACACCGATGACTTGTCCGGCTTCATCGTATATGAAAGCATTCACTTTTGTGTAATTGAGGACAGTTGCGCCGTGGGCAGCTGCTTCTTTCATCACCTCAATCGTCAAGCGTGCGTCATCCGATCGATATTCGACAAAACGACCGCCCCCTAGCAATCCTTCTTGTTTGAATTTCGGCTCCATCTGTAATGTTTTATCTTTGGATAACATGCTTTTTCTTTCGCCTTTTTTGACTCGCGCCAAAAAATCGTAAAGGCTTAGCCCAATGGACGTTGTAAATTTTCCCATTGAACCATTTTTGTAAATCGGTAAAATCATCCATTCAGGGGTGGTCACATGAGGGCCATTTTCATGGACGATTGCTCTTTCCCTGCCTACTTGTGCGACTAACCTAATCTCCATGTTTTTTAAGTATCGAAGACCGCCGTGAATCATTTTGGAAGAACGGCTGGAAGTACCAGCCGCAAAATCTTGCATTTCTACGAGAGCGGTTTTAATGCCGCGACTTGCTGCATCCAAAGCGATTCCAGCCCCTGTAATCCCACCACCAACAATTAACAAGTCAAATTGTTCAGCTTGCAATTTCGCAAGTGTTTCATGTCTATTTAAACTGGAACATCTACTATCCATACTGTGTACCTCCATGGTGAAAAACTGCCTTTCTTTTTAAGTATACGACGGGCATGTCATTTTTAATTGTTAAATGATTATTTAAAACGTTTTTGTCGGTATCTAGATCGGCTCCACATTGACGCGCCCTGAATAAAAGGTTGCACCGCCTCCCATGTCAGCCACTCTGTCGGGCGTTAGTACGTTCAATAAACGTTTCTTACCACCTTCATCTGCCCAAAGCCCTTGACTGACGACGACACCGGGCAGCACTTGGTTGCCGACCGTGACGGTTAGTTCACATTCGCCCCGACTGTTCCATATACGAACCATGTGGCCGTCTTCAATTCCCCGATGTGCCGCGTCTTCTTCATGCATGAAAAGTTTCGGTTCTTTTTCCAGTTTAATATGTTTTTCATTATTCGAAAAGGTGGAATTCATAAAGTTGTGGTTTGGAGCGGATACAAAAAGAAACGGACAGTCAGGCTCTTCTACCAATGGCATATGGGTGGGAAGAGGAGGGAGTCCAATCGTTTCCAAACTTTCACAATACAATTCAATTTTGCCGCTTGGCGTTTCCATATGATCTAAATATTGGGCCGTTTTTTGCGCCTTTATAAATCGTTTCTGCTTCAACTCTTCGTAAGTCACTTCTGGAAAATAGCGATTTGGGACATCGCTGATCGATTGTTTGACCAATGTTTCATCCGAATCTTTAAATGCTTGCTCCTTAAATCCCATTGCTTCTGCCAGCAATCTGAAAACCTCATTATTCGGCTTACTTTCGCCGTACGGAGGGATGACGGGTTCGTGCAAATGTAAGTAGTAATGCCAAGAGGCTGCATAAAAATCAACATTTTCAAAAGCGGACGTAGCTGGCAATACAATGTCCGCGAACTTGGCGGTTTCAGTTAAGAAAAGATCATGGACAACTGTAAATAAATCCTCGCGAGCCAACCCTTGACGTACTTTGTTGACATTGGGTGCTACGATTGCGGGATTGGAACCATACACAAATAAAGAACGGATCGGTTTCTCTTTTTCCAGCAATGCTTGCCCGATGAGGTTCATATTAATTATTCTTGTTTCCTGTTTTCTCAAGTCAGGTCGTTGTAGTGCTTCTTTATTGTAAACGAGAAACCCAGAACTTGATTTGACAGCACCGCCTCCTTGTAGGAGCCATTGACCTGTCAAAGCGGGTAAACAGGAAATAGTACGAACGATCATGCCACCATTATCATGATGTTGCAATCCGTTTCCGATTCGGATCATAGAAGGACTTGTCGTTCCATACAGCCTTGCGAGCGAGTAAATGTCCTCCACAGGAATGCCTGTCAATTCGGATACTGTTTGAGGGTCATAATCCTCGACATGCGCTTCGAGTTCTTCGTGGCCGATCGTATAGTTTTCTAGAAATGGCCGTTCTACAAGATTTTCTTTAAAAAGGATATGCATCATACCGAGTGCAAGGGCAGCGTCCGTACCCGGTCGAATAGGGATAAACCAATCCGCCATACGACCTGTTTGGTTTTTGTGTACGTCGATGACAACTATTTTAGCACCTTTTTTTCTCGCTTTTTGGGCGATCATCATTTGGTGCATATTCGTACTGACGGCATTGATGCCCCACATGATAAACAACTTTGTTTCGGACATATCTTCCGGGTCTGTGCCAAAACTGCCACCCATCGTGTAACGGAAACCTGTGGAACCCGCCACTGAACAAATTGTGCGATCCAGTTGACTTGCGCCAAGTCGGTTAAAGAAGCGGCGATCCATCCCTTCTGCTTGAATTTTGCCCATATTCCCGTAAAAGCTGTATGGCAAAATGGACTCAGCCCCATCCTCCGCAATGAGCTCATTCCAACGTTCGGTTATTTCGTTGATCGCTTCTTGCCAACTGATTGGGACGAACTTCCCTTCACCTTTTTTGCCAATCCGTTTTAAAGGCGTTGATAAGCGCTTTTCATCGTAAATTCTTGCACCCATATGTCGAACTTTGTTACAAATACTCCCTTGTGTAACGGGATGATCGGGATCACCTTCGATTTTGACAATCTTCCCTTCTTTTTTATGAATGAGTAAACCACATTGATCGGGGCAATCAAGGGAACAGACGGAAGGGACAATTCCGTTTTCAACCTCAGTATATGAATGCATGCGTAACTTCCTTCCATGATAAATAATTATTCGGAATTATACCATATATAGTTATTGTTTAGAAGGTTGAGAGAATGGATGGAGGAGGTCTCTCGGATTAAAATGATAAAATTATCGACAAATTCCATTGATTTGCAACAATATAATAAAAGGATTGACAAGAATCATGACATATGGCATAGTATGACTATGTGAATGATTGAACAATCAAATAAACTCTTATCAAGAGCAGGCGGAGGGATGAGCCCTATGAAGCCCGGCAACCGGCTAGTTTAAAGTACGGTGCTAATTCTTACAACAATCATGTTGACAGATAAGAAGTCGTTTTTTTGAAAACTCTTCTTATTTGAAGGGTTTTTTTGTTTTATTGAAATAGGGAATAGACAGCCTCCTATGTATTATTTTGAAAGAAGGGATACGATCTTGAAAAAGCCAGTTATATTTTGTGACTTCGATGGGACGGTGACGATGAAAGACAATATCGTCAGCATTATGGAGAACTTTGCACCGCCCGAATGGGAAAAGTTGAAGGATGGGGTGCTTTCAAGGTCCATAAGTATTCAAGAAGGTGTTGGCAAGATGTTCAGCCTTCTACCATCGACGCAGAAAGAAGAAATTATCCGTTTTGTTTTGGAAACAGCGAAGGTGAGAGAAGGCTTTAGTGAATTTGTTCAATATACAAAAGAACATAGCATTCCTCTTTACATCGTCAGTGGCGGGATCGACTTTTTTGTCCATCCGATGTTGGAGAGATATGGTTCGTTTGACGGAATTTATTGTAATGAGGCGAACTTTGAAGGGACAAACATTCAGATTAATTGGCCGCATAGCTGTGATGCGGAGTGTGTCAACCAAAACTGCGGTTGCTGTAAACCAACGATTATTCGGGAACTTTCGGATAACGATACACATTCAATCGTCATCGGTGACTCAGTGACCGATTTGGAAGCTGCCAAAATAGCAGATACAGTCATTTCAAGAGATTACCTGTCAGACCAATGTGAAGAACTTGGCATTCCATATAAGCCATTTCATACTTTTTATGATTGCATTGATATTTTGGAAAGCTTACAGCCTGTGAATAAATAAAAGAATCAAAATCTTATAAATGGTGAGGAGAATGAAAAAATGACAACGATTAAAATCCAAGGAACAGATGAAGTTATTGAAAACCAAGAAGAAGTGATCGCATTTTTAGAGCGACAAGAAGTGATCTACGAAAACTGGGACATTTCGAAACTACCGGCACATTTGGAAGAGAAATATGTACTCAGTGAAGAAGAGCAACAAGAAGTTTTAGATGCATTCGAAGTTGAGATTAAAGACATTTCTGAAAGACGCGGTTATAAGGCGTGGGATGTTATTTCACTAGCAGACCATACACCAAATCTCGAAGAGTTATTGAAAAATTTCCAGCGTGAGCACCATCATACAGACGATGAAGTTCGTTTTATCGTAAGTGGCCATGGTGTGTTCGTCATCCAAGGAAAAGATGGCCGTTTTTTTGAAGTCCATTTAAATCCAGGCGATCTCATTTCTGTCCCAGTAGGCGTGCGGCATTATTTCACATTAGCGGAAGACCGGAAAGTGGTGGCGGTCCGTATTTTCGTTACGACGGAAGGTTGGGTACCTGTTTTCGAAGAAGAAACTGCTCAGTAAGTAAAATGTGAAGGTCGTGCATACTTTCAGTTTCGAAATCGATCTTTAGCGACCAGCACGGGGGAGGACACTGAAAAACTCATATTGGCCAGTTGACCGTTGATCTTTGGCGGATTTCTTGGATCGAAGAGGAAGCCAACAAAATTCAAAGCTGACATAATCGGAGTTTTTCAGTGACCTATCGCTAGAGCGAATTATTTTCCGGCTTGGCATCAGGAAGAAAGAGAGGGAAATTAAAATGGGTTTATTCATGGCAAAAGAAGAGGCCAATGATCAGTATACATTTTTGAAAGAAAATGAAATTGTGGAATACGTCAAAAAATATGGGCTTTTTCAACCACAAGAACAAGTGACTGTGACGGAAGTGAGCGACGGGAAAATCAATCATGTGTATCGATTAGCTGGAACTGAAAAGACCGTCATTTACAAGCAGGCTGTGCCTTATGCGAGAACGGTGGGCGAATCGATGCCATTACCGATTGACAGAGTAAGAATTGAAGCGAAGGTGTTGGAAGAATATGATCGTATTCTGCCCGGTTCCGCGCCTAAAGTGTTACATCTCGACGAAAAGATGGCAATCGCTGTCACGGAAGACTTATCACCGATGGAAGTGGCGCGGGGAGCATTTTTAAAAGGTGCGGAGTCAGATCGATTCGCAGCGGATGTCGGCGCATTTAGTGCAAAAACACTTTTTTACACGTCAGATTATTATCTTGATTCAATTACGAAAAAAGAGAAGAAAACTTATTTTAGTAACGCAGGCATGCAACAATTGACGGAAGAATTAGTATTCGATCGCCCGTTTGCCTTCCATGATAGTAATTTCTTCGAAGAAGAGCTCAGAAAAGATGTCTTGATGTTGAGTCAAGATGACCGGCTGCGGTTGGAAGTGGCGAAATTAAAACATAAGTTCATGACGAAAACTGATGCGCTCATTCATAGTGATTTACATAGTGGAAGTATTTTCGTAGATGACAAGAAAACGGTCGTTTTTGACACGGAATTTGCCTGTTTTGGTCCTTTTGGCTTCGACTTGGGACAATTTATTGCGAATTTATACTTAAGTGGAATCGGTACGCCGGCATATGAAAAGAAACGGTTCGACGAGTCTCTGGAAACATGGTATGCGTTTAGACAGACCTTTTCCCACTTGTGGAAAACGGAATCAAGTGAGCGATATACAGAAGTGGACGGCTACTTGACTGCTGTACTGGATGAAATATTTTCCGATTTGCTCGGCTATGCGGGATGTGAATTAATCCGCCGTTCTATCGGTATTGCCCAAATTGAAGACTTGAACTATGAACAAGATGATAAGGCACGCGCTGTGAGAAGGAGAAAGTGTGTGGATCTTGGCAAGTACTTGATCAAGGAACGCCATAATATCCATTCGCTGGAACAACTAGAAGATTGGTTTGTATAACTGAATATTGGGATAATGTCGGTCGAAAGACAGGGCATTGTTGAAACTGGAGGTTCTCTCTGTGAGGAAATTATTAACGATATTGCTCGTTGCCATGCTATTTGTGCTGGCTGCATGTACGAATGAACAACCATCTCGTTCAAGCGAGCCGGAGGTAACTTCTCAAGAAACTGAAGTGAAAGCCGCGGTGAAGGAAGTAGATCCTGCTAAGGCGGATCGTGTGGAAAGCGACGAAATTCCGGCAAGTTTGGAAGAACCTGTGGAAATTGCGCTTGTTATGCAAATGACGGCAGGTTCTTTTTACACAACACAAATAAAAGGCATTCAAGAGCAAGTGGCCGCGTTTGGTGGAAAAGTGAAAATTTACGATTCGCAAAATGACTTGGCCAAAATGGCTTCCAATATTGAATTGGCTGTCACTGAAAAAGTCGATGGCATTCTCGTCAGTCACGGAAGAGCGGATGCATTGAATGCAAGTATTCAAAGAGCTTTAGTTGCCGAAATTCCGGTCGTCGCTTTTGATAGCGATATCCAATTACCTGGTGTTACCGTTTTGGATCAGGATGACCATTTACTCGCTTGGAAAATTTTAAGGAAAATTGCGGAAGATTTGCGTGGGTCGGGAAATTTGGCAACGATTTGGGTGGCAGGCTTTGCGCCTATGGAAAAACGTCAAGTGATGATCGAGGCGTTCCATGGTCGTTTTAATCATATTAAAGAAGTTGCCAGATTTGGCTCTGTGACAAGTAACACGCCTTTGGATACGCAGGCACAAGTTGAAGCGTTGCTTACGAAAAATCCTAATGAAGGTGAAATAGATGCAATCTTCAGTACGTGGAATGAGTTTACGCGTGGTGCGGTAAAAGCGCTTGAACATTCCGGTAGGACGGATGTGCAACTTTACGGAATCGACTTGACCGACGAAGACCTTCCTCTGATGCAGCAAGAAGGGAGTCCATTGGTTGCCGTTGCGACAATCGACCCCGCTGAAGTGGGCAGAGTACAGGCACGATTGCTGTATCAAAAGGTCGGAGGCGTCGATGTATCGGATATTGTGTTGATGGAACCGGCACTTGTGAAGCGGGAAGACTTGCCGGCTGAACCGGTGAAATTGGATCAGCTGGATGAATACGTACCCGGGTGGGGGAGAACGAATATCGGTGTCTCACCATGGATGAAAAAGTTGGAAGAGCGTGGAAAACAATGACACTTAACTTAAATGACTTGGAACATTCATTTGGCACAAATCATGTGATAAAAGGAATCGACTTTTCGATTGAACGAGGAGAAGTACATGCTTTGATGGGAATGAACGGTGCAGGAAAAAGCACCGTTCTTCAAATTATCGCGGGCATCCATCGTCCAAGTAAAGGGACAATTTCAATTGATGGGCAACAAGTGAAGTTTCATTCACCATCAGATGCACTCCAACATGGCATCGCGTTTTTATCGCAAGAAGTGGACCGTGGACTTGTGCCGAATTTGACTGTGCATGAAAATTTCATGATGTCGTTATGGGGAAAAGAAAGGAAAGTCATTTTCAATAGAAGAGAAAATCGCCGCCGTGTGGCTGGTGTCTTTCAACAATACGGAATCGAATTGGATGTGGATAAGCTTATCGCTGATTGTTCCATTTACGAGAAACAAATCATTTCTATTATCCGGGCGATTTCACACGACAGTAAATATATCTTGTTGGACGAGCCCACAGCGGCGCTCGATTATCGGGAAGCGGAAAGGCTTCAAAGCATTGTTGAGAAATTGAAAAAAGAAGGAATTGGCTTTGTCTTCATTTCACATCGAATGAAAGAAGTTTTCGCCATGTCTGACCGGGTGACTGTACTGCGGAACGGGAAAACCACGCTTAGTAAAAAAGTGGAGGAAACAACGATAGACGAAGTCGTACATATGATGACGGGGGATGTGCAAGTCACCGCAAAACGGAAACAAGAGGGCCGGGAAAAAAGCGATCACTTTTTTAAGGTGACGAATGTCAAGCTGTTCGAGCAAACAGCTCCGATTTCATGTGAAATCCATGCAGGTGAGATCGTTGTTATTTTTGGGTTACTCGGTAGTGGAAAAACACGTTTTGCCGAAACATTATTCGGTGCACGTCGTAAGTATGAACTGAATGACAGTGGAACGAAAAAGGTGATTGATTCGCCTGTAAGAGCGGTGAATGAAGGGATTGCTTTCATTCCCGAGGAGCGGGCGAAGCAAGGGATTTGGAGAGCGTACGATATTCGAACGCACTTATCCCTCTCTTTTAATGGGATGATTGCTAAGAAAAAAGAGCAATCTGCAAGCCGTAAGCTTATCGACTTGTTCGCGGTAGAACCGCGAAATCCTGATTATGAAGTGGGTTCGCTTAGTGGTGGGAACCAGCAAAAAGTGGCGATTGCCAAATGGTTCAATCGAAATCCGCATTTCATCATTTTGGATGAGCCCATGAAAGGTGTCGACGTTTCTGCGAAAGAAACGATATTCCAAAGAATTGAAGGTTTTGCAGATGAGGGAGCGGCTGTATTGTATTTCACTTCGGAACCGGATGAAGCAATTCGGATAGCCGATCGGATTTTAATATTTTCGCAATGTGAGATTGTTGAAGAAGTAAATCCCGATCATATAAGTATGGAGCAGTTGCTTGATTTAGCAGAAAGGCGGAAAGGGCATGCAGCCAACGATTAACAAGAAAGAAAAAGCATCGGGGTTTTCATTGTATTCATTTTTTACCCGTTATGGGGCCATTTTAACAATTGTGGCGGTCGTCATTTTCTTTTCAATTATTAATGATAACTTTTTTTCTTATCAAAATGTCAGTGATATTTTTCGATCTGTTGCCATTACAGCATTTTTGGCACTTGGGGTCACCTTTAGTCTTGTTGTCGATGGACTCGATTTGTCGGTTGGTTCAACAACGAGTTTAGCGACGATGGCAGCAGCTTCGGCGCTTGTGTTACATAGCCAAGAATTGCTTGTCGTTTTAATCGTCCCGTTATTATTCGGGGTTATTATTGGTTTGTTCAATGCATTTTTAATTATTAAAGTGAGACTGCCAGATTTACTGGCGACATTAGGTGTCATGTATGTTGTCAATGGTATTCAGATGACCTATACAAAAGGGTATTCGGTTTACGAAGGAATGCCTGATACAATAGGTGTCGGAGAACCGGTTGGGATATTTATCCCTTCGTTTACATTCATCGGTCAAGGTGAATGGTTAGGCATTCCGTTTCCCGTATTTCTATTGTTGATTTTTACGGCTGTGTCCTATATTTTCTTGGAACATACAACGTGGGGAAGAAAAATGTATATGGTCGGCAGCAATCAAGAAGCGGCTCGTCTGTACGGTATTCGCATTAATTTTTATAAAACATTGGCGTATGTCATCAGTGCTTTGTTTGCGACTATCGGTGGTATTATTTTGGCAAGTCGTATCGGGACAGGGCAAATTTCCGCGGGGGCGCCATTGATGATGGATGCTGTGGCAGCGGCGTTTATCGGTTTGGCGTTGTTTGGAGGAAAGCGTGCCAGTGTTATAGGCGCAGTACTTGGTGCCGTTTTAATTGGCACATTGTTAAACGGTCTCACGATGATGAATGTTCCTTATTATGCACAAGACATTGTGAAAGGTTTAATTTTAATTTTTGCGCTTGCTTTTTCATTTTTAAGAAAGTAAAGGAATTAAAAGGAGGAGTTATTCATGGGCGTTATTGCAACTTATTTATTTCCAACACATCCAGACCAACAAGCGATTGCGGAGCAACATGCGCTTGGATTGACAGTCGGATCTTGGACGGATATTCCCCATTTGGAACAAGAACAATTAAGGAAAAATAAAGGGGAAGTGCTATCTGTTGAAAAAGGTGAAGAGAAGGACAGAGTGAGAATTCATTATCCTTCAGCGAACTTTACTGCGGACTTACCGGCGATTTTGACGACCGTATATGGAAAGTTATCATTTTTCGAAGGACATGAACTGGTCGACTTAACATTTGATGATGAGTTACTTGCTCAATTTCCTGGACCTCGATTTGGTGTGAAAGGCATTCGAGAGCAGCTTGGTGTAGCGGATCGTCCATTATTAAAAGCGATTTTCAAAGGTGTGTTAGGAAGAGATTTATCATTTTTCGCTGACCAACTTGAAGATTTGGTCGCTGGCGGAATTGATTTGATTAAAGACGATGAAATTTTATTTGAAAATGATTTAACGCCTTTCACGAAAAGAATTACAACGGCAAAAGAAATTTTGGATCGTCATTATGAGAAGACAGGTCACCGTGTGTTATATGCAGTGAACTTGTCCGGGAAGACGAACGAACTTCATGACAAGGCTGAACGGGCTGCGGAATTGGGCGCCAATGCATTACTGTTCAATGTGCATGCATACGGTTTAGATGCACTTCAAACGTTGCGTGAAAATAATAATATCGGTTTGCCGCTCGTTGCGCATTCCGCATTATCAGGTGTGTTATCAGGACAGACGGGAAGTGGTTACCCGTATGCGTTGACCGTTGGAAAATTGACGCGTTTGGTCGGCGGTGATTTCTCCTTGTTCCCGAGCCCTTATGGAAATGTATCGATTTCCTTAGCCGATGCTCTTGCCATCAATAAAACACTAACGGAAGAAAAGCCATTTGAACAAACTTTTGCGGTTCCTTCGGCAGGCGTCCATCCAGGCATGGTGCCGCAACTGTTGCAAGATTTCGGAGACAACCTTGTCGTTAATGCAGGCGGTGGTATTTTCGGTCATCCGGATGGTCCGATTAAGGGGGCGCAAGCTTTCCGGGCTGCCATCGATGCAAGTGTGAAAGGAATCTCTTTGGAAGAAGCGGCTCAGACGAATGAACCTTTAAAGCGTGCAATCGATATATGGGGGACTGTGGGCACGTCCTCGTAATACCAATCATGTGAAATGAAAGGTGTTGGACTCAATGACTGGGAATCGGTTTGAAAAAGCGGCATTTGCAGGTGGATGCTTTTGGTGCATGGTGAAGCCGTTTAAAGAATGGGCTGGCGTCGAGGACGTCGTATCTGGTTATATGGGTGGACATGTCGTCAATCCCACTTATGAAGAAGTATGTAAAGGCGAATCGGGTCATTTGGAAGTAGTGGAAATCACTTTTGATCCAGAAGTTTTCCCTTATGAAAAGCTGCTCGACGTCTATTGGCGGCAAATCGATCCGACTGATGATGGTGGTCAGTTCCACGACCGGGGATCTTCCTATACGACAGCGATTTTTCATTACAATGAAGAACAACGTAAAATGGCAGAGCAATCTAAAAAGCAGCTAGGGGAAAGTGGGAAATTCAATGATCCGATTGTGACCGCAATCCGTCCGGCTGAACCATTTTACCGCGCTGAAGAGTACCATCAAGATTATTATAGAAAATCAGAAGAGCATTACGTCGATAACCGGGCACGTTCTGGTCGCGATGAATTTATCACCCGAAATTGGATGTAAGGATTGGAAAGATGGGAGTTGGACATAGTGTCCGGCTCCCATCTTTTTTGTGATATTGTTTTGAAAATGTAAACGGTCTCACTTGAAGTTTTCTAGCGAGAGATTCATGCCTGATTTGTTTATTTACAGATAACTCTGTGTAATTAGAGGAAGTTATGATTAAATCTCGTATATGGCTATATAGGAACGAATGACGTGGTGAAAGTGAATCGGGAGGGAATAGACTTTGGAAAATGTCGATCATCCGCTAATTTCCATATTCAATCCAAACATTGGTGAGCGAGAACTCATGCAAACCATGGAGGATCTCGCTTTCCTTTCAGGTGTGCTTAATGAATTGAGAATCGATCCTTCATTTCAAAATCCGATTGCGATCCTTCGCTGTCTACGAATAATCCAATTGCTTAACGAGGAAGCATTGGGACAGAGTGAGCCCCTCGAAAATACAGAAGCCATCCATCATCGCTATCAAGAGCGGTATGTGGATGACGAACCGCCGTCGAAAAAAAGAATTGAAGCCATTGTCGATGTGCTGATCCATCAGGAATGGCTAGGTAAACAATCAGATCAACTGAAAATGCGAGAGCGTGGAAAAAGATTGATGGGCGCGTTGATTCGGGTGGCAAATGAGTCTCTCACCCATTACTCGTTGCATGATAGGGAAAGAAGTAGTGAAGAACAGAAACAACGTACTTCAGCTATATCCCCCAACAAAATCCAAACTTATATTACCCAAATGTTCGATCCGCCAAGTGATAGGCAAGATGTGCACGAAATATTTAGTTTCATGGAACAAAATAAGTATCCAGGTGAAGCGATGGATGGTTTATGGGTGCCTGTCAAAGTTGCTTCCCCTCTTTCCCCGATTGCCATCGATGACGCACTCACCTATCTGGAGACGTACGAGCCGATTGTCGATTCGACCACGCCAAATGTGAAGACAATGGAATACGTTGCAAAAGAGATCGCTGATGATAACATTGCCACAGTTATGAAAGAAGTGGACGAGTTTTTTACATCATCGATGATTGAGCCAGCGTCTCTTGCGCCTCATGTTCAAACGAATGAACAAGTAGATGTCGAAGAACTTGTCATTTCTTCCGCATGGGGCGAAGCGATTGCAGGCTTAACAGCCGTCGCAGCGCAGGAAGGTATAGAAAAAATCAAATTAAAAAAATCTCATACTGGACATGAACAAAACTATGAAAAAGAGTGGGAGTGGGCGAATGATGGCGATGGTGAATACAACATTCGTAAACATAAAATCGACGAATGAAAGGCAGTTTGAAAAAGAAATCAATGTCAATCCATTACATGTCATGAACTCATTACGGGGCGTTCTAACCGAATCGGAGGAAATCGCCTTTATGCATATATTATATTCGTCTTCCGCCACAATCCGAGGCGGAAATTTCGGTTTACCGCGTCAAGAAGTGGAACGATTGATCGGTATTATAGATGACGAAGAGCGATTTCATTCATTTTTGTTGCGCTTGAATCAAGCGGTCAGCCGGTACTATAAAATTATTTATGACGAAAAACGTGACCAAGTGATTGCGATGATGAGAGTGCCCGCCCGAGCTGCCAAGTCGACATTGACGAAAGAGAGTTTGTCCATATTGCTTTATATGTTTTTTCAACAAGAAGTGCTCGGACATGCCTGTACTGCATTTGACCAATTGCTGGAAGCTTTCGGCCATGAGTCGACAAAAGCGAATCAGCGCTTGCTTGTGAATATCGATCCGTTGAAAAGAATTGGAGCGATCGAAGAAGAACAAGCGAATACAGGTGAAAAAGAATATACGCTTACTGCGATTGGTGCTCACATGTTTTCCGACTCATTTCTTAGGCGCACGGCTGAATTCAGTCATTCGAATCAGTTAAGTAAAGAGGAAGTTTTACAGTTTTTCAATCGCAATAATTTAGATACCGAGGGAGGCAGCTGAATGATTCCGTGGCAATTGAAGTTTTCAGGGATTCGGGATTATGGCCCGACTTTGATGAATTTTGACGATGATGAGCATGTCATCATTTCGGGTTCGAACGGTTCGGGGAAATCGACGATCACTTTTTGTTTCGGGGCCGTTCTGTGTTCTGCAAAGGTAGATGTGGCGGGATTGAGACCTCGGAATCTGCCTGCAAGTGAAACGTGGCATGCCGAAATTTCACTCCTTCTTAAAAATGATGGTGTTCATCAAATAGATGCACCTCTGTTTGTACGATTTTCGTTATTTATCGTACAACGACCGAACGAACCGATCAAAAAAGAATATCGTGTGTTGGCGGGGCATCAGTTGGAGGAACTTGACCAAGTAGCGACTTATCGCTCAGGAGATCCTTTCTACAATTTTTCACGATACAAAAAAGATTTACGTTTTAAATATAAAGTTGACCCGGATGCATTTTATTCAATATGGTATCAACAAGAAGCGAGCCAATTCGCCATGATGAATCCGGAAGAAAGATTTCGGGTATTCAGTGAAATGTATGGGATCGATAAAACAAAGCGAGATTGGGAACTGAAAGCGGCACAAGTAAAAGAAGCACAACGAACTTTAAAGACAGTGGAAGCCGAGTTGCAACTTGAGCAAATGGAAATGGATATGATGAAAAATGCAGTGCACCGATATGAAGACCATAAAAAAAGATTGGAAACGAATGGAACCCTGTATATCCAATCTCTGTTGCATTTGGAAAATTATTATGCGTTGTCTAAACAAGAACAAGAACATTTAGTTCAATCATTGACAGTTCAACTTGAAAGTGAAGAAAGTGATTTAGCAATATACCGCAAGGAAAAGGGGCAACTCCAAGAGAAGCTTGAACAGTTGAAGTTGGGAAAGATAAAGATTCAGGAACAAATGGATTTGGTTCAGCAACAGTTGAAAGAAGATTGGAAAATGGTTGAAAGGCTCAATGAACGGATAGATCGATTGGAAAAGGAGTTGGAGTCTAAAGAAATTGACAAAAATAAGCTGGTAATGCCACAGGGAAAAGTGGAGCGATTGCTGATCGAGACAAACGAACAATTGGAAGCCATAATGTCCGAACACGCATACGAAACGGAAAGGTATGAAGAGCGGCTGCAACAATGGGAAACACTTGTGCAAAGCATCGAGAGGGTGACAGTAAAAATAGAGCTTGCTTCCAAAGAAGAGAAGCAGTCCGAACGATTGTTAGCAACGTATAAAAGTAGTCATCAGATGAAGAAGCAACTGAAAACGTTGGAGATTGCACGACAAAGTGAGTACTATGCATTGAATGACGTTTTGCAAGAACAACAGATATTGCGGCAGGAACTGGAATTATTCAAAAAAAGAGAGTTCCTTTCCAAACGTCAGCGACAATCGCTACGCTTCTGTCGACAAAATGGCATCCGTGCATTTCCATTCCAAGCATTGCTACAACTGGAGGAGTCGGCGAGTATACAAGATGAGCGAAAGGTCAATGCGATCAAGTATACGATTTTCTTCGTTGGCAAACATATTGAACCGCCGAATGATTTGTACCATGTACCACTTCAAAAAGTGGTCCCTGAGCGGGGGATTACGGCATTGACAAGCCTTCATCTCAAAATAAAAGAAGGGCTTCAAGACCAACACGTCGCCTATGCGATGAAAGCATTATGGTGGGTGGAGCAACTCTTTCTTGGAAAAGATATTCAAAATGGCGTGTTAACCGACGGATATGGTTTAAGAGGAAGTGAGGACGCAGAGGCTTTTTTTCTTAATGAAAAAGCATACCGACGGATGGAAAATAAGGTTCAACGCCAGCTCGATAAATTGGTAATCGAAGAAAAAATTTTGCTTCAGAAAAAGGAAGCGTCTGCCCGCGAATGCGATCTTTTAAATAGCGAGTTTCAGAAAGTAGAAGAAGCGGAGGCGTTCATGAAAGGGTCGAATGAACGACTTAAACAATTAAGGGGATTAGAGCGATTAGAGAAAGAGAAAGTGTTGAATGAGGCGGACCGCGCGCAGCAACTAAAACAGCTCGATGCTTTAAGAAAGCGTAAAGTTGAGCAAAGTGCACGGTATGAAGATTTGAAGAAAAAATTGGAACTGTATCTTCAGCTAGGGGATTCACAAACAGCAATCAAAGAGCTGGACAAGAACAAAATCGAAAAAGCCAAAAGGTGGAAAGACGTAAAAGAAAGGACCCGTCAGTTGGAGAAGCTGGAAGACAAGAGACGACAACAGGCGGAAATCATTTGGATGCACCATCGTAAAATTGAAGAGCTTTCCGAATGTCTTCTTAGAACACAAAAAACGTCTAAACAGTTAACGGAGCAAAAAGAAAGTACGCTCGGAAAGTTAGATCAACTTAAACGGGAACGAATCGAAATGCGGAAAACATTGACGGATTTACAACGGGAAGTGCCCGATCTTTACGATAAAGTATGTGCGATCGAAGAAGTAACACCTTCTTCGATGACGAATATAAAGCATGCGTTGGAAGAAGCAAAAGTCCGATTTGAGCATGCGCGTCGTGAAGAAGGAGTTGATCCGGCTGCACCCGCAAACTACGCGGCAATCCAGCAGAACTATACTTTTAAAAAAGAAAGGTATCAAGAATCGAAATTACTTCTTGAACAGTATACGGAACGACTTAAAAAGTTGGAGGGGTTGCTTGAAACGACGATCAATACAAGAGTGCAAACAATTCAACAGAAATTCAGAGCTTATATGAAGCAATTCCAGCTTGAAGGGGAGATTAGATGGCATCGTCATATCGATCGAAATGATCGGGTGAAGTTCAAATTGCTCATTCAAATTAAGAAAGAGGGGCATGAAGGTGCACGGATGGATGTCGGTCTACCTGCACGTGGTGGAAAGGTCGGACAAGGCGTGTCGGGCGGAGAAGAATCATTAGGTTCTCTTCTTTTTGCATTAGCGCTTTTGCGGAACCTTCAAACTTCACCGAACTTCATCATCTTGGATGAGTTTGATAGTGCACTCGATGAGCAACGTAAAGGACAAGTCTTTGATTTGTATGCAAGCGAGTTGAAAAGAAAGCTAATCATCCTTTCGCCGAAGTCTCATGAAAGCACCTATTACGATAAGTTTTCAAGAGCGTTCATCGTCAAGCATACCGATGCAATCCCGCAAAGTGAAATAATCGCTATTAAAAAAGTAAAACCAGCAATGCATCTAACGCCATCTGTTCACTAAAAAGCTTGCTGACGGGATTTCCCGAAAGCAAGCTTTCTTGAAAATGCTTTTGAGTCAAGCCCATTCGATCAAAATTTCATTTTTCATGTCGCCAATTAAGGGCTGACGACCGGTTCCATGACGGTCAAAGTCCGGTTGAATGTGTTCATTTGAACTTGTGCGCCTATCGGGATTGTCGCTTTATATGTACCATGTGCAGTCGCAAGGTTCGTCATAAGCGGTTTTCCTAGAGGAACCAAAAATTCGGTGACGACGTCTTCGAATGTTTTTCCGTAGGCTGGGATACAATTGGTGCATTCTCCGATGATAATACCTGCGCAATCATCAAATTTTTTCGCCAGCAACAGGTGGTTCAAATATCTATACACGGTATTGATCGGCTCATGCGTTTCTTCGAGCACTAAGATTTTCCCTTCGGTATTGAGTTCGAATGGCGTGCCTAACGCGCCTACATACGATGTCAGGTTACCGCCGATGATAGGTCCCGTGACATTCCCAGGAACTTTACTTTCTAAAGGCATGCCGGGAGGATTTTGGATCTCCCATGGAGCGGTCAGCGTTGAAGTAGCGTGGAAAAATTGGTTGAAATTATAGACGGGCGTTCTTGGGTTGAAATCAATAAGCAGAAGACTTTGGAAAGTAATCAAGTTCGCATATTCGTAAAATACGTTCAGGAGTACAGTCAAGTCGCTGTATCCCGAAATGATTTTCGGATTTTGGGAAATTGTGGGGAAATCGAGGAATGGTAAAATGCTGGCCACGCCGACTCCACCCCTTGTTGGTAAAATCCACTTCACTTCAGGGTTTACGAACATTTTCATTAGATCGGCTGCCATTTCCCGAGGGGGGGCAGCAAGAAATCCATCTGTACCGTAAACATGATCCCCGACGATAACTTTCAAGCCCATTCTTTCCAGCGTGGCAATACCTTCCGCGATTCGACTCGCAGCTAAGGGACTTCCCAATGTGACGATTCCAACAGTATCACCCGACTGTAACTGGGGAGGTTTGATAACCATGAGACGACTCCTTCCTAAAAAAACATAACCCCGTTAGTTACTGTATTCAAAGAAGATGACAGTTATGTCGATGGGCATTTTGACGAGGAAACGAGCCGTAGCATTCCTTTATATGATAAAGTGGCAAGAGGTGATTCGTAAGGAAAATTTTCGAAAGGGAGTTACTGTATTGAAAATACCGATATTGTATGAAGATAATCATTTACTTGTGGTTGAGAAGCCGGTCAATGTGCCTGTACAAGAAGATAACAGTAAAGATAAGGACTTGCTCACGATATTAAAGGAAGATATTAAAGTGCGTTACAATAAACCTGGCAATGTGTACCTGGGGCTTGTGCACCGTTTGGATCGTCCGGTTGGTGGGGTGATGGTCTTTGCCAAAACATCCAAAGCGGCTTCTAGGTTGTCAGATGTCATTCGTAGAAATGAACTTGAGCGGAAGTATTTGGCGGTTGTGAGAGGCGTCCCAGAAAAGAAGCAAGGAACGCTGACTCATTATTTATATAAAGATACGAAGAAGAATAAAGTGCATGCTGTCCAAGCTAGCCATGCACAAGCGAAAAAGGCGGTTTTGGATTATGAAACGGTTGGAAGTGCGGAACAGCTGAGTTTGTTATCCGTTCGTTTACATACAGGACGCTCGCATCAAATTCGTGTCCAGCTTGCGACATCAGGATGGCCGCTTTATGGAGATCAGAAGTACGGCCAGCACGTCAATCGACCTGGGCAACAAATTGCTTTATGGGCATCTACGCTTGAATTTCCTCATCCGACGACAAAAGAGATAATCAAAGTTGAATCGATGCCGCCGAAAGAGTATCCGTGGGAACTTTGGAACTAAAGGATATAAGTAGATCCGGCGATGTGGTTAAGCCACAACGCCGGATCTTTTTATGCCGTTCGCGTCTAAGCGGCGCCTTCCGCTTTTCTATCTGTCCAGTCTTCAGGCGCCAACCGCTCGGGTCATAAGTCAATCCGACGCTGTGGCAAAGGACGCCATAGCGCTGGCTTGTCTTATGCCGTTCGCGTCTAAACGGGCGCCTTCCGCTTTTCTTTTTTTACGCTGTTCCGAATTTTACGCCAAGCTCAGTCAAGTACTGGCGGTAGGCGATGCTCATACGGTCGGAAACGAGTGAAAGTTCGACTTGAAGATCAAGCGGAAGCTCTTCAGGCTTTTGATTTTCAACAATTGGTTTGTCTTGGGTGAAAATTTCGTCTTGGAACTTGATGACTTCTTCATCGGAAATTCCTGTATCGTAGTTGAAAGACATAATGCCATAAGCGACTGATCTTTCATCGTCTATGGGGCGGACTGTCAATAAAATGGTCATCAACGTATCATTTTCATCGTCTCTTTTTGTGAAGCTGACGGTGAATGGTCGATGGATCTCATACGTGTAGTAGACATATTTAGGCACGCCTGAACCGTCGGGATCGGGTTGGAAAATGGCAATTTCGTCGGAGAAAATCCGCCCATCTTCTCGGTTTACTTTATAATCTCCGACTTCCCGGTGACTTTCGTCTCCCAAAAATCCTTGGTGTACGACGGCTAAATGACCGACGTCCAAGAAATTTTCAACAACACGTGGTGGCTTTGCAACAACTTCTTGCGGCCCCCACACAATATGATGGAAACTGTCGTCTGTCATCGGTGTATGTTTGAAAAATTCGGGATTATTGCCCGCCAAATTCACCCAAATTAACCCGTACTTCTCAATGCAACCGTAAGCGATTGCCTTCGCTTTTTTCGGAATCCGTCTTCCTTCAGGCAATTGTGGAATATGAACACAAGCCCCTTGATCGTCATACTCCCATGCATGGTAAGGACAAACTAAGCAATCGTTTTTCACTTCTCCTAACGATAGCGCAGCTCCCCTATGAATACATAAATCTTTGAAAGCGTGGACGCCTTTACTATTTCTGAAGATGGCGAGTCTTTCCCCCATAAGAACAACTTGAATTGGTTTTTCTTGAACATCTACCGAACGACAGGCGACGAGCCAATCTTCAAGTAGTACTTGGTCTTGTAACATTGTAAGTTCCTCCCCGAGTAAGTATATGTACCTGTATTTTAGATTACTTTCCCCCATCAAGTCAATACAAAACCGAACTATTTTTAATTGTGGATGAAAAACATTCGGTTTTTAGGTGTACAACTGGAAGAAATCAGTATATAATAAATTTAATTTTTTATCTGAGAGGGGAAAAGACAGGTGGACAATCAAAAAGGAGAAAATGGTCTAATCGTTGGTGTTAATGACAAAGTAAGTTATCCGAAGGCATTCGTGCTAGGTCTCCAACATGTGCTGGCGATGGATTTATATATTGCCCCGATCATTATCGCGGGCCTTCTTTCGTTAACGATGGAAAATACCGCGTTTTTTGTGCAAATGTGCTTTTTGGCAACAGGCATTGCGACCTTGATTCAGACAGGGGCAGGCATCAAATTACCTGTTGTCCAAGGACCGTCATACGTTCCGATTGGAGCCATTGCGGCGATCGGAAGCAAACTCGGTTTAGGTGCGATTGCAGGGAGTTTAATTCCAGGTGCGATTATCATCACGCTACTCGGTTATCCATTGAAGTGGTTTGCTAAAGCGGTCAGGAAAGTGATTCCGCCGCTTGTCGGAGGGACAGTCATTATTATTATTGGGATTGCGCTCATGCCGATCGGTTTGAATAATATTTTCTTAGCGGAAGGCGATGTCGGTGAAAATATTATTGTGGCAGCTGTATCTGCCATTGTTCTAATGGTTTGTATGCTCCTTGGTCGTCGTGTGCGTGGTGTGGGGACGTTTTTCCGAATTGTTTCCGTTATTCTGGCAATCGTTATTGGAACCGTAACGGCTAGTATTTTTGGTGGTGTCGATTTTTCGCCTGTGAAAGAAGCAAGTTGGTTTTCATTACCCGGATTTTTCCCATTTGGTCCACCTGTCTTTAACATTGGCGCAATTTTAACAATCGTTTTTGTCTATTTAATCATTTTAATTGAGACGACAGGCACATGGTTTGTGATTTCTTCCATTACCGGGGAGGAATTAGATGAAAAGCGATTGAACCGGGCATCCGTTGGAGAAGGTGTCGGGTGTTTCATCAGTTCTTTGT
>CAOKMT010000012.1 GCA_948469885.1 uncultured Sporosarcina sp.
AAAAAGCACCGATCATCGTCCCATTCCCTTGAAAAATATTCGTCAAGTCATCTTCTGTTAAAGCCGCTAGAAATGATTTTGTCGTTAGCGTGTCCAACACTTTTTGCTGCAAAGATAAAATCTTTTCTATATCGTCCAACACCAATGGTTTTACGACGATCTCCACGCCATTTTTTAACGTCTGCTTATCTATCATGCCATCACCTTTTCCGATCGTATTGTTGTTGATAGTACTGTTAACTCTTCCAATACTTGTTCATCGACATCGACACCAAGTCCCGGTTTATCCGTCAATCGAATAAACGGTACATCATAATGTAAATTTCCAACGTCTTTGCTAAACTTCAAAGGTCCTGTCAGTTCCACACTCGTAATGATTTTCTTCGAAAACGCGACATGATATCCTGCCGCCGACCCTATG
This sequence comes from uncultured Sporosarcina sp., assembly GCA_948469885.1. Classification (GTDB taxonomy): domain Bacteria; phylum Bacillota; class Bacilli; order Bacillales_A; family Planococcaceae; genus Sporosarcina. The sequence continues at coordinate 422 of CAOKMT010000012.1, forward strand.
GATGATTCTACCATCGAACCGATTTGACATTCCATCCCCGCCATTTCCGCCATATGCGCAAGCTTCGTCGCAGGATAAATACCGCCACATTTCATCAATTTAATATTCACTTTATCTGCCGCACGCTTTGCAATAATTTCCCGCATTTCACGAACGCCGCGCAACCCTTCGTCAATCATAACTGGGATAGAAGACTTCGCTTTCACTTCCACCATTCCATCAATATCATCTGCTACGACCGGTTGTTCTAACCAATCAAGCGAAACATCGCGGAGCGCTTGCAATGCCTGCAATGTGTTCGCACTCGTTTGCCAACCTTGGTTTACGTCAACCCGTATCGGTATATCATTTCCAATTCGTTCCCGTACCGCTTTGATCCGCTTTACATCTTCTTGCACTTCAGTACCGACTTTCATCTTCAGAAAACCGTAACCTTCCGCCACTTTGCTTGCGGCCTCCTCAGCCATCACAGCTGGCCCTGCAATACTTAACACATGCGCAAGCGAAAACGATTCATGATATTTTCCACCGATCAGTTCATAGACCGGAACACCGAGTGCCTTTCCTATTAAATCATAGCATGCGATGTCAATTGCCGCTTTTGCAGTGGGCACGCCGTAAATTGCCCCGTCCATCACTTCATGGATACGTTCAAGTCGCATCGGATTTTCTCCGATCAATTTCGGCGCAATCGTATTCTTTAAAATTTGAAATGTACTTTCTGCACTTTCCCCCGTCACATGTTCATCTGCAACGCCTTCTCCATACCCGATATGCCCTGTATCTGTCGTTATCTTCACAATAATAGAAGGCATTGAATTATACGATGTATAACTAACTACGAACGGCTCAACTAACGGTAAATCAATAGAAAACACTTCAATTTTTGTTATAATCATAAGAAACTTCCTCTCTATTTACAATATTCGAATTCCATTGTATGATTGTCGTTAAATAGTCGCTAAATGCCTGCGTTATGCTATCTTTATCTTTCACAGAAAGGAGTCATTCACCATGAGAATTAAAATTGCATTAATAGGTCCAACACACTTTTGTCAACGCGCCCTGTTATTGACAGAAGATAGAAAGGACATCGAATTAATCCCATATGAGTATGCCAACCCGAAAGATGCCGGCAATTTAGTCCAAACCATTATCCCGTGCGATATTGTCTTATTTTCTGGTTCACTTCCTTTTGCCTATGCAAAATCGGCAATTAAAAACATCGCCATTCCTACGCTTTATTTAAAACAAGATGAACGTGCAGTTACTGTAACACTATTGTATTTACTGACAAAGTTCAAATACAATTTAAACCGGATTTCCATCGATGTGCGCGAAAAAATTCACCTCGATCACATTGTCAATGATTTAAATGGAGAAATACAATTTCCTTACGTATATACGTTAAAAGACCAGGATAGCATTCAAAGCATTGTCGCCTACCATGAACAATTGGCATTTGAACAAAAAACAGACGCAGCGATTACAAGTGTCCACGCCGTGCACGAAGAGTTAATTAAAACGGGCATCCCTGTTTATAAAATGATTGACCCGGAAAGTGCCCTTCTACACACGATTGAAGAAGCAAAGCAAAAAGCCATTTTACATAAATCTACCGCTTCTCAAATTGCCATTGGTAAAATAAAAGGGACACAGCCAAACTATATTTTAGAACCTTTCGTAACGAAAATTGCTGATTTTATGCAAGCGGCATGGAGTGAAAATGTCGGTCACTATGATTTATTTACAACAACGGGAATTGTTGAAAACATTGTAAAAGACAAAGCTTTCCTCCGGCTTCTACAAAAAATGCCGCGTGATATAAAATTGGCTTTTGGGACGGGTGAAAATTTACAAGATGCAAAGGAAAATGCAAAATCCGCACTCGATTTTGCCACAAAATACCCGGGGCGTTCATTGTACTTATTGGATGCAAACAAAAAATTACATGGACCTTATCCAGAATCTACGGATGCGGTTCAAATGAAAGTGGATGAACCATCACTCGTTGAAGTTGCAACGAATACAAAGTTAAGCCCTGCCAATATTTCTAAATTGGTTCAATTCGGTCAGTCTCGCCAAGCTAAACAATTCACCGCAAATGACCTCTCTTTATATTTGAACGTATCGAGAAGAACAGCTGAACGGATGTTAAAAAAGCTGATGGAATTCCAATATGTTAAAATTGTCGGAGAAGAAATGGCGTACAAACAAGGCAGACCACGCGCGTTATACGAACTAAATCTTGCCACATATTGATATAATAAGAGGAAAGGAAAGTCCATTTTTGAACTTTCCTTTCTTCAATGTATACATTAACTTAAACTTGCTTCTTCTGCTTTCACTTTCAACTTTTCTTCCTCTTCCAACGCTGCTCTTTCTTCTTGCGTCAACTTCACGATTGAAAAACCAGTAATCGCAAAGATAATCCCAAGTAATGGTACAGCTAAATTTAAGATTGCATAAGGCGCATATTGAGCAACACCCACACCTAATGTCCCTAAAATAAATACACCGCACGTATTCCATGGGATGAACACTGAGGTAAGTGTTCCGCCATCTTCCAGTGAACGGGATAGATTCTTGGAATGTAATCCCATGTCCCGATAAGCTTTACTAAACATACGGGATGGCACAACGATTGAAATATACTGCTCCGAGCAAGAGGCATTCGTTAAGAAACAAGCGCCTATTGTAGAAACGATTAACGAGCTAGCAGATTTCACAACTTTCAATAACTGGTTCATGATCGTTTGAAGCATGCCGGAAAACTCTAAAATTCCCCCGAACGTCATTGCAACAATCGTCATCGAAACAGTGTCCATCATTGACTCCAAACCACCACGGTTAAATAACTCGTCCACCATTACGTTTCCAGTACTGATTGTAAATCCACTCTGTAATGATGCGATTGCACCTTCTATGGATCCGCCTTGCACAACAACTTGTGATAAAAATCCTAGCACAATTCCGACAATTAACGCTGGAATGGCAGGCACTTTCAATGCGACAAGAACAATGACCGCTAAAGGAACAAGCAACAATAATGGTGTAATTAGAAAACTGTCTTGTAATACGGACGCAGTTTGCGCAATATCTACCGTATCAATTTTTGATTGCGCAAATTTGTTTCCTAAGTATGCGTAAATACCAAGCGCAATTGCCAAACCTGGAATCGTCGTGTAGAACATATGCTTAATATGGTCAAACAAATCTGTACCTGTTAAACCAGCCGCCAAGTTCGTCGTATCGGATAATGGCGACATTTTATCGCCAAAGTATGCGCCTGAAATAACTGCACCCGCAATCATACCAGCTGGGATGCCCATACTTAATCCGATTCCCATACCCGCAACGCCAATTGTTCCCATTGTGGACCAAGAACTACCAATTGCCAGCGATACAATTGCACAAATCAAGGTAATCGTAACAAGAAACCAAGCCGGCGTAATAATTTGTAATCCGTAGTAAATCATCGTGGCAACAATACCGCCGCCCATCCATGCACCAATCGTCAAACCGACAAGAATAATAATGACGACAGCGGGTAATGCAAGTCTGATCCCTTTATACATCATTTCCTCAATTTCTTTCCAAGAGAAACCCGCTTTCCATGCAACTAAAGCTGCCACAGACGTACCGATGATTAAAGGTATATGAGGACTTTGCTCCAACTTGACAACTGTGAATATCATAACAATAATCATAATTGCTAAAGGCAACAAAGCCATGCCAATATTCATTTTTTTATCTTTATGATTCTCCATAGTAGAACCCCCTATTTCTATAACTTTCAAAATTTATAAATTGTCGTTAAATAGTCGTTAATAGAATATTAAGCGCTTTCTGAAGAAATGTCAATCTCTTTTTTGAAAGCGTTCTCATATAACCACTCTATTTTTCTTACTGGATCATCCGACACTTCCATACAAAAAAGCTATCCACAATTGGATAGCTTTTGTTCTGCTCATCTTTACTTTGAATTTTTCGTCAGCCACTCATCAATGAGCGGATACGTTTCATTGATCGCTTTCCGACCGATTGCCACGGACACATGACCTGTGTCTAGCAAATGGAAAGTTTTATTTTTACTGGAGATTTTCTCATTCAGCGGCTCTACTTGGTTCGGGCTAGCAATATTATCACGCTTCGCGGCAATGTTCAAAACGTTTGCGGTAATATCACTAAGCTTTACTTGACGCCCCCGGATGTAGAGTTCATCCTTAATCAGCTTATTTTCTTGATAAAATTCACCGATCCACTGCCTGTACGTTTCTCCCGGGAATGGGACTCCGTCATTTAACCACTTTTGCATAAGCTTCCAATTGTGAACAAACTTCTCATTGTCCGCCCGATCTGCCAATGTGATGTAAGGGCCGTAGAAATTTGCAATCGGACTAAGCAGCTTATTACCAAAATCGATCATATCATGTGGAATAAGACCGAGTGTATCGACTAATTTGTCCAAGTTGAAATATCGTTTATCCAAAAAATTTGTGTAGAGTCCCGCATCCGAAAAGTCAAACGGACTTGTCATAAAAATCAAGTTTCGAATCGGCAACTCGGGATGCAATGCTGCAAAAATGGAAGTCATCGTCCCCCCCATGCAATAACCAAGCATACTAATTTCCGTCGCTTCCGAGGTGCGTAACACTTTTTTGACCGCCCGTGGAATATAATCAAGCACGTAGTCATCAAATTTCATATTCCGATCTTCGTATCCCGGCGTTCCCCAATCGAGTAAATAGACATCATGCCCTTGATTCGTTAAATGTTCGATTAAACTACTACCAGGCGTCAAGTCCAAAATATATGGTTTATTAATAAGCGCATAGATCATTAAAATCGGAACTTTGTTCGTTTTTTTCACTGTCGGCTGATACCGGTACAATTTTGCTTTATTCTTTTTCCAGATGACTTCTTTCGGCGTTTGACCAACTTTCGGTTCTGCCTCTGTCGTTAACACTTCTGTCATACGATTTAACCGGCGATAGCCTTGCTTCATATCCTCTGGCATTGCCTCTATCCAATTTTCTAAAGCTTCGCTACTCGAGTAATTCATCCTGTTCCCCCCTAAACATTTTTACTGGCAGCAAGCTCTTTACATATAGAGACCGCCATTCACATTAATAGATTGACCCGTTACATAGTTGGCTTGGGTAAGGAATAGGACAGCTTCCGCAATTTCCTTCGTTTGCCCTAAACGTTCCATTGGGATTTTGGAAACAATATTTCCTTTCACATTTTCCGGCATTGCTGCAACCATTTCAGTCTCAATAAACCCAGGACAAACTGCATTGACTGTGACGCCATTTCTTGCTGTCTCCAAAGCAAGAGATTTCGTGAAACCAATCATGCCTGCCTTGGATGCTGCATAATTCGTCTGTCCGAAGCCGCCCGCTTGCCCAATTATGGAACTGATATTAATGATCCGTCCAAATTTTTGTTCCAACATATGGTGAATTGCAGCAGAAGTTGTATGATACACACTATTTAAATTAATATTAATTACTTCGTCCCATTCTTCTGGTGACATTCTTCGGAATGTGCGATCTCTCGTAATTCCCGCATTATTAACAAGTATATCGATTTTCCCAAAATGACTTTTAACCTCTTCAATGAGACGCTGAGCATCATCAATATTTGATACGTCGGATTGGATTGCGCAAGAAATACCGCCAGCAGTTTCAATTGCTTCAACAACTTCATTTGCACTATCAGCTCTAGATTGGTAGTTGATCGCAACTTTCGCACCGTTGCGCGCCAATTCTTTTGCGATTGCCGCACCAATTCCACGTGAACCGCCTGTCACAATTGCTACTTTCCCTTCAAGTGGCTTTTGATTCAATTTAGTTCCATTCAGTTCTTCTTTAATAACAGTCATTATGCTCAACACTCCCTAGTTGTGTATTTTTTAACTTGATCCCAATAAAAGTCTGGATGCCAATGCGTCGAGACGTAATTGATTGTCTATTTTGCTGGCTTTGATTCTACATCTACTTTTTTAGACTCCGACTTTTCAAGTAACTCTAGAATCCGATCCATTTTTTTCTCCAAATTAGTTACAGATCTTCTAAGCTGCGCAACTTGTTTACTTGCGTCCGCTTTTTGAATTTCTTCTTCCATTCTCTCTTCAAAGTCTTCCACTTTTTCTTCTATATTAATAATGAGAGAAGCCACATCTGCTACTTCTCCTCGGGTCGGCATGTTCACTTGTTTTAAATAGTCTTCCGTCATTTTTTTCACTATTTCTTGATAGCCTAAATAATAATTCAGTGTCTGCCCCAAGTCTTTGGAAAACGATTCTTTTTTCATCGTTTCTTGAAGAACTTCATTCCAGTTCTCCTCGGTTTTTTCATACATGTTTTTCCACATTGTAAATGGGTCGAATAACGTATCCTTCACCATCCGCTTTCATCTCCTTTAATAATATAATGTAATGGTAGAGAAGAAGAATGAACCTCTTAGAATTCTATTATACAACAGTTCAGAATTTATGGAATGAGTTAAATAACAAAAATAACAACAAAAATCAAAATATTCCGATATAATCAGACATACTTCGACAACGAGGAAGTGCATAAAACAAAAAGGAAACGGTCAGTCATAAACCGTTTCCTCTTTTTGGTACTTAACTTCCTATGGACGCCAATAAATTTTTCTGCGCTTGTTTCATCTGTTCAGTAAATGTTTCTAAAGATTGGACCGCTTCCTTGCGTCCTTGTTGTTGAACTTGTAATGCTTCTTTATAATTGGCTGCTAACTGTTCTTGCGTTTGGGAAAAATAATCTAACATTGTCCGGGTTGGATTCCATGTAAGTGTCTGTGCTTTATCGTTCACGTCTTCTACTACGTTGACCCAACTAGACAAGAAAGGATTCGTTTGATTAGTTGTTTTTTGCAAGTTGGACTTCCAATCGGACTTCACTTTTTCAGCTTGTGCTTCAACTTTATCTAGCGTGTTACGTGTTGCCTCAAGCATTTCTTTTTGTTTATCCAATAGTTGTAGCGACTTCTCTTCTGCCTCGTGTTGAAGGGCGTCACAAGTTTGAAAGTTGTTCAACCAGCCTTTCCATATCAAGTCGACGCCATTTTGAGATTCTTTTACTTCTGCTTGCTTTTTCGTCATGTTCAATTCCTCCTTAATAGTTGATCCGAGAATGGATCCTATATAAAAGTGCAACGATATTGCATTGTCGCTCAATTTATTCTTGCTCTTCTTTTGAGTCTTCCGTCTTTGGGACGAAACTGAAAGGAGAGAAAAAAGGATTGTACATCGTGAAAAACTGATTTAACATCTTTTGATATTCTCCCAATGAATTTGCCCAAAGATCCAAATACTGTTCACCGGTCTCCGTTATAGAATAAATTCTTTTTGCCGGCCCGCCAGCAGTCGTGTCCCATTCGGAAGTAACCATTGCATCCTCTTCTAACTTTCTTAAAAGACGATAAAAATTCCCTTGATCTACCGTTTCGATTCCAAATTGGATCATTTTCTTTCTCAATTCATAACCATGTACATTAAAATCGCGTAACAATAAAAGCATAATCGGCACCAGAAAGTTTTTTGGCGTAGCTAAAGTCGCTTGATTATATTTAGTAGACTTTTTCTGTTTTGAACTCATTTTTTCACCTTCCTGAAATGCTTATATGTGTAATATACACCTATGTGATAATTTTGTCAATTATTCAACTTAACTGAATATTGATTTAAAAAATGATGCTCATGAACTATGTCTTTTAGGGGAAGCTAACTTTGTTTACAAGTATTTCACTAGATGGAGGATGATCATAATGGCAAAGATTGCAGTAGAAGAACCATTTGAAGATGTGAAAACAGCATTGGAAGAAAAAGGGCATACAGTCACGATGTTCAATACAGACCAGGACGTGACAGGGTATGACCTTGGAGTTGTGAGAGCAATCAACGAAGGAAATAACGATGAATTCAACTTTCCTGTCGTCAGCATGAAAGGAATGTCCATTGACGATGCGGTACAAGCTGTTGAAAGCAAACTAAGTCAAGTTTGAATATATTTCCCGGGAATTAATCTAATCTTAGTAATTAAATGGGAATTAATAGCAAATCGGGGTGTGGAACGGATGGCAAATCGCAACAATATATTAGTTCCTGAGGCACGTAAACAGTTAGATCGCTTAAAAGCCCAAATCGTCCAATCACAGAAGATTGAGGATCGTCATTCTTCTAAAGATAAATATGAAATTGCCAGCGAACTCGGAATCCCACTGACGAAAAATGATGATAATGGGACACTCACCTCAAAAGAAGCGGGTAAAATTGGCGGGCCGATCGGTGGCCCTATTGGTGGTCAGATGGTCAAAGAAATGGTGAGAATGGCACAAGAAGAAATGCAAAAGAAATGAACAAACAACGGATCCCTTCACAAGGGATCCGCTTTGCTTCTTGCATTAAACACAGGTCAGCTCAAATGGCAATGAAGTGGCCGAATAACGAGACGAGGATCACACTAACAATCCCGACAGAAACCGCGGCGATAAGTCCAATGGAGAACGGTTTGAGCCCAAGACCTTTAAATAATTTGAAATCTGTTGATAACCCGACGCCCGCCATGGCGATTCCGAGCATATACGTTGCACCGAAAGAACTCCAAGTTTTATAAAAACTTTCCCAAGTTGTAAGATCAAGCAAACCAAATGCAGTACCTGTTTGCGTCACCATCATGTCCCCCGCTGTCCTCACAAGGGCTAGGAGTAAAAAGCCAATGACGAAAAGTGGTATGAGCTTGTACCATTTCGGTATTTGTGATTTGTTGTTCTTTTCTTTTTCTCCAGCATTTTTAAAAAACAAATAAGATATGAACGGAATCACAGCAATGATGAACAAATTTCTAGTCAATTTCGTGACTGTTGCGACATCGACTACTTTTTCAATATCATACATTTGATTGTAAATGAGGGCCGCCCCCGTCACTTGTGCTGTATCGTGGATAGCAGTCCCTAAAAACAAACCTGCTTTAACCGGATCGTCGGCAAAGAAAGTATGTGCCAAATAAGGGTAAAAAAGCATACCGACTAAACCGAATACTGTAATATTAGCAACCGCATAAGATATTTCATTGTCTTTCGCTTTGACGACAGGGGATGTCGCCATAATCGCTGTCACACCGCAAATTCCTGTTCCACAAGCAATTAACGTACCAAGGCGATTGGACTGTTGCATTTTCTTCGTGAAATATAAGGTCACGGCCAATCCACAAGATATACAGGCTACAATAAGTGGCAACCCCCATGCACCAAGTTTCAACGCCTCCGCAAGGCTTAAACGGAGTCCGAGCAATATAATCCCTGTTCGTAAAGCATATTTTAATGAAAATGCGACACCTTGCCTAAAGACAGTGTGTAGCCCGATTGTATTGCGGATCACAATGCCAATTAATATTGCCACAAATATACCGGAAATCGGACTTGAACTTCCTTCCGGTAGTAGGTTGAGTTTAACAATGAGTAAGCCGAGCAAATCCGCGACGTAAATCCCGAACATAATTAACAGAAAGCAAATGAAAACGCCTGGCAATATATGTATAATCTTTCGATTAAAATTCATAAACCAATTTGTATTTTTTTCTTCTTTCATTACTTTCCCCCACTTTGTTTGAAGAAATCTTTTCCTTTATGGTAACAGGAAAATTTATGGAAAAGTGTCTTTTTATAAAAAATATTTTAAAATCGCACTATTCGTTTCATTTTTCAATATAAAAGGCCCTTCACTTGTATGGAAGGGCTTGTACTAAGGCTGGTTGCCACAACTTTTTCGTTGCACACTTGCCTTCATTTATTTCGATTATTCTTTTTAGCGGATTGGTTTTGCCCAATCACTTTTAAATCATCTACACTTTTATCATACCCATATCCGTATTCTTCTCGATCTTTCTCATTATCATGTTGCCCCGTAGGTCCTTTTTGATTGTTCGTTGACACGCCACTCACCTCCATGCACGTAGCTTGGGTCAACTTAACACTTTTATGCCAATGAAATTTCCTGCGACCTACTTTCTAAAAAGAATAGAAATCACTTCTTTGTAAAGTTCCACCACACTTGAGTAAAATCGCATTTGTTCTCTTTTTCAGGAAACACTATAACCGAGGAGGAGAAAAATATGTCCCGTAAAAAGAAAATTTTAGTGCCTGAAGCACGACAACAATTGGACCGATTCAAAAAACAGGTAATGAAAGCGAAAGGTTTTGAAGCCGAAGATGCCGACAGTGTGAAATATGAAGTGGCCAACGAGCTTGGCATTCGACTTTCACAAAATGATAATGGCGAACTCACTTCCGCACAAGCTGGAAAAATCGGAGGTCCGATCGGCGGAAACATGGTGAAAGAGATGGTTAGGCTCGCACAAGAACAAATGGCTAGAAAATAAATAAACCGCTGGCCTATTTTATGTAGGTCAGCGGCTTTCAATGGACGTCACTTACGCTGGAAGTCCGTTAATAAATGCTTCGATTTCTTCTTGTGTTTTTCGGTCCTTACTAACAAAGCGCCCCACTTCTTCGCCTTCATGGAAAGCGACAAAACTTGGTATACCGAAAATATTAAGTTCCCCACACAAATCGATAAACTGATCCCGGTCTACGGAGACAAATGTATATTCCGGATAATCCACTTCAATTCTTGGTAAAATCGGTTCAATGACCGTACAGTCTGGGCACCAATCTGCTGTAAACAAAAAGATGACCCGCTCTTCCTTCTTCAACTCTTCAAATTGCTCCATTGATTGTAATTGTTCCATTGATAATCCCCCCATAAACGGTTCTATTCGGCTTCATCACGCCATATTGTGCCTATTTATCGTACAGAAACAATTTGACAGAGTAAAGAAACTAGCTAGCGCATCCCTTATTATATTAAAATACTTAAAAGATTTTTCTAATATTATTGACAAATAGATTTCTAACCTGTTAGAATATTCGATGTCGCTATTTTGGATTAATTTAAACTTTATATTTATTTCTATATTTAAAGTTTAAATTATCATAATATTACTAATCCGAAATCGATTTAAATGTTTTTATTTCAATTTCTGTTTAATTTGAAAGGAGCGGAGACACCAGCATGGCGGAGCCCTTTCGATCCGCATTGTTTGATGGCAATAATCTTTAACATACTGGATAAAAATATTATCATTCTATTTACTGTATAAAGGAGATTAGCATGGAAAAATTGATGGATGGAATCATGGTGATTACAAACTTTATTTGGGGACTTCCAATGATTCTTTTACTTTTAGGTGGGGGCATTTTCCTCACAATCCGACTTGGCTTTTTTCAATTTCGTTACTTACCCCATATTATGCAACAAACTTTCGGGAAAATTTTCAGTAAAAGTGATGCACCAGGCACTTTAACTCCTTTCCAGGCGACCGCATCCGCGTTGGCATCGACAATGGGAGCGGCCAATATCGTCGGTGTACCAGTCGCCATTGCGCTCGGTGGTCCCGGTGCTGTGTTTTGGATGTGGATGGTTGCTTTAATCGGAATGGCGACAAAGTATTCCGAAGTTGTATTGGGTATAAAATACCGACATAAAAATGAAGCCGGCGAATATGTCGGCGGTCCAATGTATTACATAGGTGAAGGTTTAGGCTGGAAAAAAGTGGCCTACCTATTCTCTTTTGCATTAATGATTCAAATCTTTGCAAGTACAATGGTTCAATCCAACTCAATTGCTACAACGGTAGAAGGTGCTTTCGGCATTCCGGCGTTGTGGACAGGTATCATCGTGATCGTTCTTGTTGGTCTAGTCGCATACGGCGGTATTAAAACGATCGGAAAAGTATCTGAGAAGCTCATTCCAATGATGGTATTCATTTACCTGGTTTGTTCACTTATTGTGATAGGGTCCAATTTTGCGGAAGTTCCAGCTGCCTTTGCACTCATTTTCAAACATGCATTCGCACCTATTTCAGCTGCTGGTGGATTTGTAGGCGCAGGCATCGCTGCTGCGATTCGCTGGGGACTTGCGCGCGGAATTTACTCCAACGAATCAGGAATGGGAACTGCTCCGATTGCACACGCAGCAGCACAAAACGATCATCCGGCAAAACAAGGTTTCTGGGGTGTTTTTGAAGTCATTGTGGATACGTTGGTCGTTTGTACCATTACTGCATTAGTAGTCCTTACTTCAGGCGCTTGGTTACAAATCGAACCTAATGATGCGTCAACGATGGTGACTCATGCTTTTGCAAACGTTTTCGGCGCTTCTTTGGGAGGCTCGATCGTTTCCATTACGCTTTTCCTTTTCGTCATTACAACCGTTATCATTATTATTTATTATGGTGAAAAACAAGCAGAGTTTTTATTCGGATTAAAGTTCTCAAAAGTGATGCGATTCGTTTACATGGTCGCTATTTTGCTCGGTGCCATGGGAAGTTTAGAATTCATTTGGCAATTCTTGGATACCTTACTCGCCTTTGTTGTTATTCCAAACGTCATCGCTTTATTGTTTTTAAGCAAGGAAGTTCGCACAGTTACAAAAGATTACTTTACCAACCATTTTAAACGCGCTGGCAAATAACTGAAAAGGATGCAATCCGCATCCTTTTTTAGTTGAGTGAGTTGATTAACTCACCGGAAATTATAAGCGCTGAAGGCATTGTTTAGCTGTGATAGGCGTGAGCCGGACTGTTGGCGTGGAGAACTTTTCCACATAGACAGTTCAGCCCACGCCTGAAGCTAGAAAGCCTCCGCTCGGAACCAAAATCGAAGGATTAGTTAAGTGTGAAATTGAAGATAGAACGACATAATTTCGGGTTAACTAATTTCTTGAAATAACTAAGTCTTATTTGTGAAAATTTACACATTCTTTCGATTTTATGTTATCATGGGCAAATGATATATATAGATATCGGAGGTAGTAAAATTACTATGACATTAAAAAGTATGGAGAAGAAGTCAATGCATATAGAAGACATTTTAATCGCTTATCAATTTTTAAAAGATGCTGTCGTCCACACGCCATTGCAGAAAAACGAACGTTTATCCGAAAAATACGACTGTCACGTTTACGTGAAAAGAGAAGACTTACAACATGTACGTTCCTTCAAACTACGCGGAGCCTATTATAAAATAAAAAATATCGAAACAGAGGCTCGCGACAAAGGCGTTGTTTGTGCAAGTGCTGGAAACCATGCGCAAGGGGTTGCTTATGCATGTGCTCACCTGAAAATAGATGCAAAAATCTTTATGCCCCAAACGACACCGAACCAAAAAATCGATCAAGTTAAAATGTTCGGCCGTGATTATGTAGAAATTATTTTAGTCGGAGATACATTTGATGATTCTTCCGCTAAAGCATTGGAATACGCACTGTCAGAAGACAGAATATTCATTCACCCTTTTGACGATTTGGACATTATTGCTGGACAAGGTACTGTCGCAATTGAAATTATGAATGATATTGAAGAACCGATCGACTATGTTTTTTCAGCGATCGGAGGCGGAGGTTTGGCGGCTGGTTTAAGTACGTATATCAAAAACGTATCTCCTCATACGCGAATGATCGGTGTTGAACCCGCCGGTGCAGGAAGCATGAAAGCGGCATTGGAAAACAAAGACGTCATTGCATTGGAAAAGATTGACAAATTCGTGGACGGAGCCGCTGTCCAATGTGTCGGGAAACAAACGTATGAAATTTGCCGAAAATACTTAACGGAAGTCGCACTCGTTCCAGAAGGAAAAGTGTGCTCCACCATTTTAGAGTTATACAACCAGCATGCAATCATCGCCGAGCCGGCAGGAGCTTTGTCAATTGCGGCGCTCGATCAATACAAAGACCAAATTAAAGGGAAATCCGTTGTTTGTGTCATTAGTGGCGGGAATAATGATATTGGACGCATGCAGGAAATTAAAGAGAAATCACTGATCCATGAAGGACTTCTTTATTATTTCATCGTCAATTTCCCGCAACGGGCGGGTGCACTCCGTCAATTCTTGGATGAAGTGCTTGGACCTGAAGATGACATCAGCACGTTCGAATATACGAAAAAGAACAATAAAGAAAGCGGACCAGGACTTGTTGGGATTGAATTGAAGCGTAGCGAGGATTATGCAGGTCTCATCGAGCGGATGAATCAGAGCGGTTTCGCTTATAAAGAAGTGAATAAAGATAGCACGTTGTTTGAACTGCTTATCTAATGACTAAAAGGACAGCTTATTGAAAAGCTGTCCTTTTGTATGATCACTTTATGTCAATTTATTTAGCGCATCAATGGCACCCGCATGCGTCCCTTCATGCCATGCGAGAAACTGAACGATGCCTTCGACTGTATCGATCGTCATGATATCGTCCCCTATGACAAGAGGTTCCGCCATTTTTTCATCTAGTTTCCCTTCGAGGAAAGGAATGATCCATTTTAGTTGTTCCCGTAAGATGGCGAGTAGTTCTTCCCCCGTCGGCACAGCCCCTTCCCATAGTGCTGGACTCGAACCATCATCAAATAACACCATCCATTCAGGATGCACCGGTTCATACGATGGGAAACTTTGCTGAACGAACTTTTCCATCGTGACAAAAATATGACCTGCTTGCCAACGAATATTGTTATTGAATCCTTCAGGTTGGAAGTCCCATTTTGTCTCTTTCACCCGCTTCACACGCCCTATCGTGTGCATGCGTGCCAATCTTAATTGTTGAATCGTTGCGATTGAAATCCTCCCCTTTTCAACAAACTTGTAATAGTCATTGTAAACTATTTGAATCTTTTTTTAAATGAAGTAGCTTACTGCATGATGAATAATAATATGTCATCTGACTCTTTTTTATTTCTCGCTGTTTTTCTCCCCCGTAATTATGTTATAATTATTTTAGGAACTGGTACTAATAACAACTATAAATAAAATGAATACTTTATTATTGGAGGTTAAATAATGGTAGATCTATTGAAATTAAAAGATAAGAATATCGTCGTCATGGGTGTCGCAAATCAACGGAGTCTCGCATGGGGTGTTGCAAAGTCTCTTTTTGCTGTCGGTGCAAACGTCATTTTCACTTATCGTAAAGAACGTTCTTTGGCGCGCATTGAAAAGCTGTTAGCCGATCATGATTACGAAGCGAAACTGATCGTGCAGTGTGATGTCAATGAGGATGAAAGCATCCATAAAGCATTCAACGAAATTGGCGAAGCTGTCGGGACGATCCACGGCGTCGTCCACTCACTTGCATTTGCACATGCTGAAGATTTGCGCGGAGACTTCATTGATACATCGCGAAGTGGCTATGCTTTTGCACAAGACACGAGCGCTTATTCATTAGTTGCAACGGCAAAAGAAGCACGCCCTTATATGACAGACGGTGGTTCCATCATCACGATGAGCTATTTAGGTGCGGAGCGCGTACTGCCTGGCTATAACGTTATGGGTGTCGCCAAAGCTGCACTGGAAGCGTCCGTTAAATACTTGGCGTCAGAGCTTGGCCAAGACAACATCCGCGTCAATGCCATCTCTGCCGGCGCTATCCGGACACTGTCCGCAAAAGGTGTGCCATCATTCAACACAATATTGAATCAAATCGAAGAAAAAGCGCCACTGAAACGAAACGTTTCACAGGAAGAAGTTGCGGATACGTCACTCGCCGTTCTTAGCGATCTGTTCCGTGGGGTCACTGGCGAAATCGTCTACGTAGACGGTGGCTACAATATTATGGGATGATATCGCCCCCTTTGGCGATTTAAAAAAGCAGCCGATTGGCTGCTTTTTTATAATTATCGCTTAAATTTCATATTTTTTCATTAGATTTTTGGCAATGACTAAACGTTGAATTTCACTTGTCCCTTCACCGATAATCATAAGAGGTGCATCCCGGTAATAACGCTCCACTGGAAATTCTTTCGAATAGCCATATCCCCCGTGGATACGCATGGCGTTCATCGTAACTGTCGCACAAGTCTCACTTGCGAATAGCTTTGCCATCCCCGCTTCCAAATCGCAACGTTCCCCACGGTCTTTCTTTTCAGCCGCCGCGACGACTAAATGTCTCGATGCTTGGATCGAAGTATACATATCCGCTAGCATTAATTGGATTGCCTGATGCTGGGCAATCGGCTTTCCAAATGTTTTACGCTCTTGTGCGTATCGTACAGATTGTTCAAACGCTGCTCGTGCCACCCCTACCGCCCGGGAAGCAACATTAATACGTCCGACTTCCAAACCTGCCATTACTTGAATGAAACCTTGTCCTTCTTCCAAGCCGACTAGATTCTCTGCAGGTACCTCACAGTTCTCAAACACGATTTCGGAAGTATCTAACCCTCGGTACCCAAGCTTTTCCATTTTATTTGTAATTATATAGCCCGGTGTCCCTTTTTCGACGATGAATGCACTGATGCCTTTTCCGCCCGGTACTGCTTTCGGATCTGTTTTCGCTAAGACTAACAGCAAGTTTCCGTAACTCGCATTCGTTATAAATGTCTTCGCTCCATTCAATACGTACGTATCTCCTTTACGAACCGCCGTTGTTTTAATGTTTTGCACATCGGATCCGGCATGGGGTTCCGTAAGCCCTAACGCGCCCCACTTTTCACCTATTGCCATTTTCGGTAAGTATTCTTTTTTCTGTTCTTCCGTGCCAAAATTAGTAATTACATTTGCCATTAGAGAGTGCGTACCCAGCACTCCCGCAGCCGTCATCCACACGAATGATAGCTCTTCAAATACATTGGCATACGCCATGGAAGAGATGTTGGAACCACCATACTCCTCAGGAATGGTCAGACCAAAAAATCCGAGTTCTTTCATTTTTTCAATGACTTCCAGTGGAAACTCATCCATATCGTCACCTTTTTGAGCGATCGGACGAACTTCACTTTCCGCAAATTGACGTACCATATCAATAATTGAGCTTTCTTCGGCATTCAGTTTATACATCCGTCATTTCCCCTATCAACATTTTATTTTTTCAATCTTCTTTCCAATTGTTCATCATGATAGACTTTCGGACATTCATCTTAAGACAGAATATAGCTTGTTCGGCTATATTCTATGTTAGCACGTCATCCATCATTTTTCTATATAAAATCTGATAATTCTAACTAGACTGATTGTAAGTCGATAGGATCAACCGACTTCCATGTATTTTACGCTTGCAACATTTCGCATATAAAAAAACACTTAGCAAATGCTAAGTGCTTTGTAGTCATGATGAACTTGACCGATTATTCTACTTCTACTACCCAATCAAATGGATCTTCGTTTTTGCCTGTTTGAATGCCTGTCAATTCATCATACAACTTTTTAGACAACTCTCCTGTTTTTCCTTCATTGACAACAAGTTTTTCGTCTTTCCAATTAAATTCACCAATCGGAGAAATGACAGCAGCGGTTCCCGTACCGAACGCTTCTTCCAGCTCACCTTTTTGATGAGCCTCGTAAATTTCTTGCATGGAAATCTTACGTTCTGTAACTGGGACATCCCAATGTTCCAGTAATTGAATCACTGATTTTCTTGTGACTCCTTCCAAAATACTTCCACTTAGTACAGGCGTAATCACTTCTCCTTTAATTTTAAAGAAGACGTTCATCGCGCCCACTTCTTCGATATACTTTCTTTCCACACCGTCCAACCAAAGCACTTGGGAATATCCTTTTTCTGCTGCCACTTCCTGTGCCTTCAAGCCAGAAGCATAGTTCCCAGCAGTCTTGGCTGTCCCTGTTCCTCCAGCAACCGCACGTACGTATTCGTTTTCCACAAGAATTTTAACTGGATGGATACCTTCTTTGTAATAAGAACCGACGGGCGATAAAATGATGATGAACTGATATGTCTTGGAAGGCGCAACACCTAAATAGGGTTCGGTTGCGACGATGAAAGGGCGTATGTAAAGAGAGGTCCCTTCAGCAGTCGGAATCCATTCCTTATCGATCGTAATTAGTTTTTCCAATGCTTTTAAGGCCAATTCCTCATTGAACGGTGGCATGCTGATTCGATCGCTTGATTTGTTTAAACGCTTCATATTTTCATCCGGACGAAATAGACGCACTTTCCCATCGGTAGACATATAAGCCTTTAACCCTTCAAATACAGTTTGTCCATAGTGGAAAACGATAGCAGCAGGATCTAATGCTAGCGGTTGATACGGTACGATCCGATGGTCTGTCCATCCTTTTCCTTCCACATAATCCGCGATAAACATATGATCAGTGAAAACTCTTCCAAACTCCAATTGATCTGTATTCGGCTTTTCTTTTTTGGATTTACTTAATTCAACATGAATTGTTTTAGTCGTCATAGTTCTGTGTCCCCCTAGTTCTCGTTTCGATTCTACTGAATGTATTTCCTTGTTTTCATTATACATGTAAAACTTTCAAAGGAACAGTCTATTTGAAAAATTCCACTTCTTTCTATCAAGGGGGAAGATTCCGAAACCGGTGTGTATCAAGAACTATATTCGTTCAAAATAACGTCTTTTGACATAAAGAGATATTGAGGGATTCTACTTTTTTTAGCAGCCGGACTTGTAGAAGATAATAAATAAATTGGATAATGGGCAAGTTGTTTAAACCATTTATATGAACAGCTCGTGATCGGGAATGATTCGAACCTTAACCGAGCGTGCCCTTTATTGATTGTCGTAATCCCGACAATTCCTTTGATCTCATTTCTTTTTGGATGCCGGGATAAAAACATAGCAAGGGGTGGCAAAGACGCTTTAACACTTTTATAAATATACATCGTTTTTTTCATTTCATTTTCAATATGTAACGCCTCTTTCAGTAAACGGGCGTTGTGCAAATGAATTTTAATGAGCAAATCATTTTTGTAAATGTTTGTACCATCAGAAAGTACCACTGTACTCCCTCGGTAACGCGTTAATCGAACGCGGAGAACATGTTTATTGCCAGTCGATTCTTCCATACATTGCAGACGCGAAAAGAAATAATAGATTGGATCGAGCAGGTTCCATAATTGGATCAGATAGTATTTTATCTTCATTTCGATTCCCCTCATCGTGGCAATATTATCAATCCGTTTATTCTATCCAAATTTATAAAGAAATATTAATGAAATATAGAAGTTTTCCTCAAAAAAAGACGGCTACCGCATCCGGTAACCGTCTCATTATAACGAATAATTGTATACCTTATTCCAACCTAAATTGACTAACAATTTCTTCAAGTTCTTGCGCGACTCGGCTCATTTCATTCGATTGGTAGGCTACTTCATCGATCGAAGCCGATGTTTGTTCCGTTGCGGCCGAAATCGTGTTTGCCGTATCCCCAATATCCCGAATGGATTCGGCCAATCCATGAATCAGTGTGACAACCTCCCTTGAATTTTCCGCTTCGGCTGTCGTCTGTTCGGAGATCTGACTTATTTCATCCACTGTTTTTGAAACCGCTTTGGAAATCTCACTTAAAGAATGCGCGGTAAGTTGAACTGTATTCGTTCCAGTTTCGATTAGCCTTGTACTTTCAGCTGTGGAAGCCACAACTTGCTGAATACTTTCCGTAATATCTTTCACTAGTTTTTCAACTTCTAATACTTCGTTATTTGACTGCTCCGCTAGTTTCCGAACTTCTTCCGCGACAACGGCGAAGCCTTTTCCGTGTTCTCCTGCGCGTGCTGCTTCAATCGAAGCATTTAAAGCGAGCAAATTCGTTTGATCGGCAATGCCGGCAATAGAATCTGTGATATTTTGAATTTCTCGCGTCGCATCATTTAAACTTTCAATGGTTGCCCCTGTTTCAATCGCGGCTGTCCGGATTCTATCCATATCTGTACGAATCTCACTTGCACGTTGCTGTCCTTCTTCTGCTGTCCGCATCGTTACTTTGGAATTTTCAACACTGATATCTGCATGTACTTTGGAATCTTGCAATTCGCCGGCCAGTGTATCTAAAATTGTTGAAGAACGCTCCGCATTCGTCGTGCCGTCTACAATCGATTCAACGACTTCATTCATATTTTCAGAGACATGCTGCACAGCAGCATTCATTTCATTCAAAGTGGCGGCAGTGTCCGCTGAATTTCTAGATAGCTGAGCAGATGTCGATTTCATCGTACCAATCATCTGACGCAAATTCGCTGTCATCATATTTAACGTACGACCAAGATCTCCGACTTCATCGTTACTTTTCACCGCTGTGTCCTCGATCGCCAAGTTACCATCCGCAATTTCTTTCGCATGTGCGATAAGCGCGGAAATCGGCTTTGTTTTACGGCGGATCAATAGAATCGTAATGACCGATGCGATTAACATCGGAATCAAACTAACGAAAATACCATTCCGAACGACTTCCCACGTCCGTTCCGCTACGATAGAGCCGTCAAAATCGATGACGCTTACGGCTATGATTTTCCCATTGGGATCATGGTCTTCAAAAATCGGTGCATAGCCCGATAACCGTTCCATCCCGCCGAATTCATACAGTTCTGAGTATGTCGGATGCTTCATCTCGAGCATCATATCGATCGCTTTTTGATCCATGTGGAACGCGTCACCAGGTTTGTAGCCTTTACTCCGTAGGTTATCGTCCAATGCAAGGATTTTCCCATTTAAATCTAGTATGTATTGCGTTTCGAAAATTTCTTTATGATCGATTGTCCAATTCAATTGGTCCCCGACAGCTTCCATCGTGGCCGCATCGCCATTCAACATTTTGACGACATCTCCGGGATTGATGAGCCCCGTCGTAATATTGGCACAACCGTATGCTTCCACCCCAGCCGCATCATATAACTTGTCATACGCTGTTTTATACGTCGCAAAAGATGTGATGAGTAGCATTGCGACAATGATTCCGACGATGATTGTTCCCAGCTGGACTGTCAGTGTATTTTTTCTCATCCTTTTCACTCCCATTTCCCCATAGTTCTTTTCTCTTATTTATAGCATAGACACATCGCTGAAAGATATATCTTTCAACGAATCGCCAAAACGTTTGTGAACATTTCAAGTCATCTAAAAATACTTATTCACTTTTCAATGCCGACGTCAGGTCATACAAATCCAATTCAATCGTCAACTGCTCTCCAAGGGCGAGTTTCGCCAATTCGGAACCGAGAAAAGGACCGACCGTCAATCCTGAAGCGCCGAGTCCATTGGCAAGTAATAGACCTTTCCACTTTGGGACTTCCCCGATAATTGGCAAGAAATTCGGGGTGAATGGTCGAAAACCGACACGCGTTTCCACGAAAGTCCCTTCCTCCAGGCCAGGGGCCACTGTGAGGGCTTTGTCCAAGATTTCACGAACCCCTCCTGCCGTGACTCGTCTGTTGAACCCCTTTCCATTTTCATGGGTGGCGCCGGCGACGATTTGTCCATCGTCGAATGCCAATATATATTGGTCGTTCGGCGGCATGACAACCGGCCAGTCGCCCGTCTCTTCATTATCAACTTGCAAATGGATGATTTGCGCTTTCTGCGAATCGACAGCCAAGTCCAGACCTAGCGGCGTTAATAAATCAGCAGCCCATGCGCCCGCCGTCACGATAACGACATCCGCTTCAATAACTTGAGCGCCTACTCGGACACCTGTCACCTTGTCTTCATGATGAACCAATTCGGCAGAGCCATGGATCACCCGGGCACCATTCTTTTCAGCTGCCCGTACAAGCGCTTCCCTTAAAGCTCGGCCATTCACCCGGGCCGCACCGCTGACATGGAGGGAGCTGTATATTTCAGATAGTGGAGGAAAGTACGCAGACGTATCTTCCGATGTCAATTGACGGATTTCTCCGATCTCCGGAGCCCCTTCAAGACGTTTACGTGCCCGCGCTTCCATCTTGTCAAGTTTTTCCGCATCCGTATGTAAACTGATAGCGCCGACTTGACTGTATCCTGTATCTTTTTCCCCTTCTGCCTCCAGTTGTTCAATCAGCTTCGGGTAATACGCGGCACCATTTTTTGCAAGAGCGTACCACGCCTTATTCCGCCGCTGCGAAAGCCACGGGCATATTATACCCGCCGCTGCGTCTGTCGCTTGCCCTGGATCCTGTCGATCAACGACGGTTACTTTTGCGCCCGCTTTCGCCAAATGATAAGCGGTCGAGGCCCCTAAAATCCCCGCTCCGATTACGATATACTCCTTCATGTTTACGCACCTTTTCCTCTGATCGTTTTCAATAAAAACCTAATAACCTTTATTAATCAATTGCTCAGCCATCTTGATTTCATGATCATAAAACTTTTGGGCCATCATCGCTTTCGCCTCTAAAGAAGCGGTTAAATAATCTGTATCATTGACAGTCGCAACGATGGAAAATTTATAGCCATACGGACTTTTATCGAGCGAGTGCAATCCGTATACTTTATAAGCCTCTATATATTCATCGGTCAATTTATCTTTTTTTAAATAGTGACGATGCTTCTCATTCAATTCTCCACACACTTCTTCCAGCAATGTATGGACATCGCTAGGATTTTGTTTAAACGAAACGATGACACTTTCGAAAATTCGTCTTTTTTCCACAGAACCGTTAACCATCTTACGGATTTCCCCGTTGGAAATCGTTAATAATTTACCATTGATCAACCGGATCTTCACAATTCTAAATCCAAGTTCTTCAACAGTTCCCCCCTCCAGCTCTCCATTCACATGAATGAAGTCTCCACGCTTAATCGTCCCTTCAAAAATTATGAACACACCGCTAATGATATCGTTGATGAGTTTTTGCGCACCGAATCCAATGACCGCAGCAATAATTCCTCCAGCGACAATCACTTCTTTTAATCCGCCAACAAATGGTTTAAATGCCGCCACCAATACGATCGCAGCAAAAATATATCTGGAGGTGTTTTTTACAACACTTTCAATCGTTTCTTTCTTTTTCTCTTCCATAATGCTTGTTCGCTTGAACAATTGTTGCATCACTTTCCTAAAAGCAACGATAATGAAATAAGTGAAAACAATTGTCAAAGCCAGTGAGATAAAATAGGATTTTATCCCTAATAAGTTAATGTCAAAAAGTTGGTATAGTGCATCTTTAAAATCTTTCATTCTAACCTAATTCCTTTACTTCAGTCTTATGAATCCAATCTATTCAATGTATCGATTTCTTCTGTATATATGTCAAACCACTTTTTCCACTCATCTTCCCGTTGTATCGTTTTCCCATCCAGTAAAGCCTCTATAACATCGAGACAAACATGCCAACCTGCGATATCTTTTTTGGTTTGTTCTGTGATTGCACGTAACTTTTCCTTTAATACCAGCACACATCCATTTTGTTTCGCATGCAATTCAAAGCGGATTGTGTCACCAAACCAATCAAACTCCAACACAGATAACGACCGAAATTCACTAATTTCAAGCGCTTGCTCTATGACGTCCGGCATATAAAACTTCATAAAACCTCCTTCACAGAGCTCTCCAACACTCAACTCTTGAAACCATTTTTTCAACTGCTCATTATCCGTCAGCATTGTCCAAACCGCTTCCACAGTATGATTCATTGGTCGTTCAAAAGTTGCCAAGTACCCATTTGTAGCTTTTTTAATATCCGCTTTCATGCAAGTCATCCTTTCGTTTTCAGTGTGCCCTTCATTCTTGATTTTGGGTCTCTCAATAATGTCATTCGTGCTTTCAGTAAAAATATTTTTTAGGAGGGCGATTCCATTTCCAGCACAATCGGACAATGATCGCTGCCAAGTATTTGCGAATGGATCGCCGCGTCTTTTAGTAACGGTGCAAGCCGGTTAGAGGCGATGAAATAGTCGATCCGCCAACCAATATTACGCTCTCTCACTTTGTTCATATAGGACCACCAGGTGTAGGCACCCTCTTGGTCAGGATAGAAATAACGGTATGTATCCAAAAAGCCTTCTGCTAATAACTGTGTCATCTTTCCCCGTTCTTCAAACGTAAATCCCGAATTGCCGATATTCGATTTGACATTGCGTATATCGATTTCTTCATGGGCCACATTCAAATCCCCGCAATAAATGACCGGTTTCACTTTGTCCAAATCAGTTAAATGCAACCGAATTTCTTCTTCCCATGCCAGTCTGAACGGCAATCGTGCCAAAGTGCGCTGTGCATTCGGCGTGTACACATTCACCAAGTAAAACTCGGGAAATTCCAACGTCAAAATACGCCCTTCCTTTTCTTCCGTCGCCTCCCCGACACCGTACTTCACAGATAATGGTTTTTCCTTCGTAAATACAGCCGTCCCGGAATAACCTTTTTTCTCGGCATAATTCCAATACTGATAATAACCATCCAACTCCAAGTCGATTTGGCCTTCTTGCAATTTAATTTCCTGTACGCAAAATATGTCCGCATCGACTTCTTCAAAATAGTCCATGAACCCTTTCCGAACACACGCACGTAAACCATTCACATTCCATGATACAAATTTCATTTTAGTTTGCTCCTTCATGACATATCTTTTCTCTTTTTTCTTAATGCATTCCGCTTACCGCTTCTAGCATTATATCATTCACGTACATATCGCTTCCTGTATAATGAAAATAAAAAGGGGGCGCTATCATATGTGTCTGATTAACTTTCATTTTCAAGATCATCCAAAATATAAACTAATCATCGCAGCGAACCGCGATGAGTTTTACGAACGTCCAACTGCTGAAGCACATTTCTGGGAAGATAAGCCAATGATTTTGGCAGGCCGTGATTTAAAGCAAATGGGGACTTGGCTCGGCATTTCCAAAAATGGTCGCTTTGCAGCGCTGACGAACTTCCGTGATCCTTCACAGATGAAAGGCGACAAGGTTTCACGGGGAGAGATTGTCAGCAACTATTTGGAGACGGACATTTCTCCACAAGCTTATCTTGAGTCCTTACATGAAAACAAAGAACGTTATGAGGGATTCAACGTGCTCGTTGGCAGTCCGGACCAATTATTTTATTATAGCAATATACAAGGTAAGATTTATGAAATCCCTTCCGGCACACATGGCCTATGTAACCATTTGTTGAACACCCCTTGGCCGAAAGTGATGAAAGGAAAAGATGCCTTACAGAAGGTCGTCCAACAACAAAGGAAAGTGGAAAGTAGTGACCTATTCTCTTTGCTGTCGGACAATGAAGAGGCGGAAGACATTCACCTACCAAACACGGGTGTTCCTTTGGAGTTGGAACGGAAATTATCTCCGTTATTTATTAAGACACCTGACTATGGCACCCGCTCTTCCACTATATTGACGGTGGATTATGATAACCAAGTCACTTTTATAGAACGGACATACGAGAAAGGCGAGTTTTCCAAAGAAAATCGATTCGTTTTTCAGATTGACGGCTGACCCGGGATGAAAATACCTCTAAACGATTCCCTTGTACAACTCAATCCAATACAAAAATCATGGCGGACAGTCATTCTCGTCCAACCATGATTTTTTCAATCAAGCGTCTTTAATTTCCAATTCATATTCTTCTTCCTCTTGTTTGACACCGACTTTCCAGACAGCTTTCTTTTCGTCAAATGCTATTGAACTAATAATTAACATGCCATCTGACTTCTTTTTTTCGATTGCTTTTTGGATAACTTCAGATTCCGATAACTTGGCATTTGCCGGTTTATATTCGGGAAGGACTTCTACAAACTTTGCTCTAGCCTGTCCAGGATATGATGTCATCATCATACCTGTCATTTCCACATGCACCCGTTGTCCGACTTTCAACTGCTCATCTGCTTTGGGGTATTGATAATTAGCAGCACCGTAAAATTCTTCTTTACCTCCTGTGGAACCAAAGTCAGCCGGCTTTGTCGCGACAACGAGCATCCCTTCGCCACCGACATCCATCACATATTCCCCTTCCAACGAAGGAATTGTCGTAAATGGCTCTTTCGGATATGTCGTTGTCGGCTCTCCTGGCTCCGCAATCATTCTTCCGTCTTGTTCAAAATGGATTGTGTAATCCGCAAACTTTTCTCTAAGCTCTTCTTGCTGCTCTTCTTTCAAGAAATCATGCGTAATCTCGATATTTCCTGTTATTGTATTAACCGAAAGTCCATATGATCCCCGTTCGTTCCACATCGGCTTTATCACTTCAGCGACTTCTTTTTGTAACTCCTGTAACTCCACGCCTGTATGAGGGCTCCGGTAAAAATAAATCGGCTCCGCCAAAATTTCCCCTGCATCCACTTTCGATTGCAACAATGCTAACAACTCATCTAAACGTTCATCCGGTTCTTTAATCCCTATCCAAACACCGGACTGCTCGGCGCCTGACATCTGATTTTCGATAAAGAGCACTCCTTCTTTTTGAAAACCTCCATGACCGCCGTATACGTCTTCCACCGTTTCAATTGCAACCATTGCTTCAATTGCTTGGACAGCCGTATCTTCCTCCAACTCGGGAGATGGCTTACCGAACATTCCTTTTTGATACTCATCACTTTCTATCTGTTCCTTGGCCAGCGCATCACGCTTCGGCGTCTCCTTCACCGTCTGTTCAAGTTCCGCTATAATTTCACGCCCTCTCGCAGTTTCCAAGCCATTTTCTTCAGACTTCTTAGGTTCTACCAATTCATTCGTTGTTTGCCCAAGATCATCCTCCGCTGTACCACATCCTCCAATAAGTAAAGCAACACACAATGTTAGCGCGAATCCAGCTTTCTTCTTCAACGATAAAGCCCCCCTCAAATATGATATGTACAGAGTTAGTCGTATGAACATGGAATTCGTTACAAAAAGTGCGAGATTTCTGCAAACTAAGTATGCGTACGTGAAACCGATGCCCAGTTGTAGTAGCATATTGATGAACTTAAAGAGAGGTGGCGTGATGATGGTCGAGAAAGTGATTTTGAATGATACCCCTTTTACGATTACCAATTTCCATGAAGAAACCATTGTGGATCAAGCGACCGGAAATGAATTGAAAAGAATCGGCTTTGATTTCAAGGTGACGAGTGACGAGTATCACGACGTCACGACATTGCTTTATGAAAATGATTTTCATGTACGAGTACCGGAGAAGGAACTCGAATTCCAAGCGGCGATCAGTTTCTATTCAACTTCCTTGACCAACTTATACGAAAAGGGTCAAGTGAGTGACTACAAGTTGGAACTTACTGAAAAAGCGTAGACACTCCACTTTCCCAAGTTGGTTGTTTAGATTCTTCCTGTGGAATTTGATATAGTTTTTTAAGGAAAGTTATTACTTCTAAAAAAAGGAGCCTACAAAGATGCAAAATCTAAAAGGAAAAAATGCGTTAATTACAGGTGCGGGCAGAGGCATCGGTCGTGCTACCGCTATCGCTTTTGCTAATGAAGGGATTAATGTCGGCCTCGTTGGAAAAACAGCTGAAAATTTAGAAGTAGTTGCAAAAGAGATTGAAGCGTACGGCGTTGAAGTGACGATGGCGACTGCCGATGTATCTGATCAAGAATCAGTCAATGCCGCAGTTGAGCATATTACATCAGAGTTAGGGCAAATTGACATTCTTATTAATAATGCAGGCATCGCCAAATTCGGTGGATTTCTTGAACTTTCACCTGAACAATTCAAAAACATTATCGATGTCAATTTAATGGGTACCTACTATGTGACGAGAGCGGTTCTCCCTGGGATGATCGAACAGAAATCCGGTGATATTATTAATATTTCCTCAACCGCTGGTCAGCGTGGCGGTCCTGTTATGAGTGCGTATAGCGCATCGAAATTTGGTCTTCTTGGACTGACCGAATCTCTTATGCAAGAAGTGAGAAAGCATAATATTCGTGTAAGTGCATTAACACCGAGCACGGTCGCGACAGACTTAGCTCTCACTGAAAACTTGACGGACGGCAATCCGGAAAAAGTATTGCAACCAGAAGACTTAGCTGAAGTGATGGTTGCCCAATTGAAATTGCATCCACGTGTCTTTCTTAAAAGCGCAGGCATCTGGTCAACAAATCCATAAGAATCTTCAATACAAAGACCTCCCGAGAATTTTTGTTCCGGGAGGTTTTTCTTTGAATCACATCAAAACGGACAAGTTCCTACACAAGCCCACGCATCAAATACATGACGTGCCGTCACGACAAATCCCTTTCCCTTATAGGATGGACAAGCAATCTGTGGTAACATTAAATAAACTAAACTTCATTTACAGTAATACATAGATGGGTGGGAATATAAAATCTTTTTTTTAAGCACTGTTTTTCTAAATATTATTATTCCAATCCTCATATTAGTTCTGATTGGCGCTCTGTTACAACGGAAATTCGCATTTAACTTAAGGGCAATTTCCAATTTAATCACCTATTGTCTCATGCCCGCTGCTGTTTTCATCAATATTTATGAAACGAAAATCGATCTTCAAGTTCTACTCAACATACTCGGCTATTTGCTGGTTTTCAGTATTTGTTTGATGAGTGTAGGTGCATTGCTCAGCAAAGTGTTAAAACTAGACAAGGAAAAAGCCGCAATTCTCAATAACAGCATCGTATTAGTCAATTCAGGAAATTACGGCATTCCCGTCAGCCAATTAATCTTCCAAACCAATCCTCTTGGCATATCGATTCAAATAATCGTAATGATTTTCCAAAACATTATTACGTATACATACGGTCTTTATAACTTGATCGCCACGACTAAATCCGGATTGGATATTTTACGGGAACTGCTAAGACTTCCCATTATTCATGCTATGATTCTCGGCGGCTTGTTGAACGGTTTCGGGGTTGCTGTTCCGGAGTTTTTATTAATTCCACTTGATTACCTAACCGATGCTTTTCTTGCCATTGCGCTTATATTATTAGGGGCCCAACTGTCACAAATCCAACTACGGACTATCTTCAATCGTACCATTCTGCTAAGTAGCATAGGTAGACTTGTCATAGGGCCAGCCATTGCGCTTCTTCTTATTTTCATCATGGGCCTTGATGGAGTTGTCGCCCAATCGCTATTGATCGCAAGTTCTTTTCCTACTTCCCGGAACAGTTCAACACTTGCTTTTGAGTACGATGTCCATCCAAATTTGGCAGCCCAGATTGTCCTCTTTTCAACAGTCATGAGCAGTCTGACCGTCACCTTTGTTATTTACTTATCCATGCTTTTATTCACGTAAAAAAGGTCATGATGAGCGCATTCTTGTCTCATCATGACCTTTTTATAATGCTTAATAATACGGTGAGATTAAAATATAAACAAGTACGCCTGTGAAGCTAACATATAGCCAGATCGGCATCGTCCACCGAGCAATCTTTCGATGCCGCTCATTCTCCATATTCCATGCGCGTGCCACGCTCGTAAGCGCTAACGGTACAATCGCCGCGGCCAACACAATATGCGTGATTAAAATGAAATAATAAAACGCTGCCATGAACCCTTCTCCACCATATGGAGTGGAAGGTGATAAATAATGGAATGCGACATAAGTGATCAGAAATAAGAAAGTCGTCACAAACGCTGCATAAATGAAACGACGATGCACAGTCACATTTCGCTTCAAGATGGCAATCAGCGCTGCCACTAAAAAGAGAAAAGTAAAGCTATTAAAAATCGCATTCAAGAGCGGTAATATCGTCACATCAAACAAATCGAAATCTTCCACGCCTGGCATTCCTGCCAAAACACCAATTGCACCGATCAAGACAACAGATAATATGATAATCATTGGTCTATAATTTCTTTTTTGGAAAGACTTGTCCATTCCTACGCTTTTACTGTCATTCATAAAAACCATTCACTCCATTACTAATTGATGGAACCTTCTTCAATTATTTTATCATACCCATGCGCTTCCGACCCAAACAATCAGTAAAATTCTTGCGCCCGTCAAAAAGTTATGGCGATTTTATGAAGACATAGAAAAGCTTTAACATGGATTCCTTACTTTACAGAATTAATTCACATTGCCGTTGAATTTCAATTTACAGCTAGTCTTGTAAATTGGAGCGGAAAGCGCGCGCTTGAAGTAATTCACAACAGTATTCGAACACTCTTCCCGCTATAAGCATCTACTTGAAGTTAACGCCGCATAGTAAACCATGAGAATACAATAGCTCCCATAAGCATGAAACCTAAGTAACCCATAACCGGATAAACCGTCCCGACAAGCGTGACAAATCCTACGAAACTTGCGCCGAATGCTAGCATTCCCGCAATAATAACGAACCGGTTAAACTTGAACGTTCCCGCATGGACGAACCGTGCTGCAAATGCATACAACGTGCTGACTGCTGTATTGTAAATCATACCGAGCAACACGATTGCCATCAGTAACCCCATTGTCGAAGATATATTATTTGCCAACAACAACATCGGCATAGGTACGTCTGTAATCTCCTCTAATTGTGTAAGCATAGACACGTTTATAAGAAGTATAAGCATTCCTAATCCAATTCCACCAACGAGACCCCCACGGCTTGCGATCTTCTCATTTTTAACGGTACCGCCCAGTACGGTTAACATTGAAGCTCCGATGGCGATATTATAAGAAACATAAAGGATAGTCGCTAGCAACCAATTCGTGGATGCGGGCATTTGGCGTGACATCGCCATGTCATATTCGACGGCAGACATATCGAAATTCAGAAAGGCATGTACCGTCGTGATGAGAACGAGTAGAACTAGCAACGGTGTCATCAAACCAATTAATGCGATTACTTTATCAATCTTCAGCCTCACCGATCCAACCGTGATGATCGCCATCAATAAACTGCCAATGAATCCCGGCACCCCGAATTGATGCTCAAATATAGTACCTGCGCCTGCAAACATAATGACAGTGACGCCAAAAAGAAAAAAAGTAATCATAACGTCAATGATTAAACCAAAAGCACGTCCACAAATATGGTAAATCGCTTCTTTATGGGAATTTGATTGTAAACGGCTTCCTAACAACATCAAATTCATTCCTAAAAATGCAAAAAGGATAGTGGCGACTAAACTTCCAATTATGCCGATCAGGCCAAAACTCGTAAAAAATTGCAATATCTCTTGTCCCGATGCAAAACCTGCGCCGACAACAATGCCAATGAATGCCGCTCCAAGTTGAATGCTTTTTCTTATCCCAATCCCCCCGCTTCTTCTTTTGTTACAATATATGCCGCAAGAGACGATATATAGAAGAAACCGGGCTCTTCCTTCATTTCATTGCATGTAAATGAATTTTCTAGCCATATTAAATAAGAAGAAAAAATGTATGCAGGAGGTATTTACAATGGGAAGAGACGATCACAACAACAAGGCTAAAAGCAATAACTCGAGTTCATTGCCGCAAACGCCGAAAAATCAAAAAATCAGTCCGAGTCAAATGAAAGAAGAGACGGCGAAAGAATTTGCTGAACTGACGAAATTGAAACCTAAGCGACAGAAAAAGTGAAGGTCAAGAATTTATTACAATTCGGGGTCGTTGGATTTTTTCTATGTACGATCGGTGTTGCGCTTCACCATTTTTTCACCCCTACCTCTATTCAAGCGGAAAATGATCTTTTACTTGAGGAAATTCAATCTTATGCCGAAAAACATGCAATCGAGCCCGTCGATGCAAAAGTCGATCGGGTATGGAAAGCAATCCCGGGCTACAATGGATTGAAAGTCGATGTTGAAGCGAGTTATGCAAAAATGCGAAAGCGTAAAACGTTCGATGAAAAACAAATTGTCTTAAAACAAATAAAACCAAAAGTTCGTTTGCAGGACTTACCGCCTTCTCCTATTTATAAAGGGAATCCCGAAAAGCCAATGGTCTCGTTTTTAATTAATGTTGCCTGGGGCAATGAATTTATTCCCCCAATGATTGAAACCCTCGACAAACATGACGTGAAAACGACTTTCTTTTTCGATGGCAGTTGGGTGAGTAAAAATCCGGACATCGCCAAAATGATTTATGAAAAAGGCCATGAAATCGGTAATCATGCGTACAGTCATCCTGATCTTAGCCGGTATTCGAGAGCCGACACAAGTACCGAGTTATCCAAAACGAATGACGTGATTGAAAAAACGATTGGCGTCAAACCGATATGGTTCGCACCGCCCAGCGGAAGCTTTAATGAAGAAACAGTCAATGTCGCCCGCGAACTGGACATGTTTACCATTCTTTGGACAGTCGATACAGTTGACTGGCGGCAACCTGCGACGAGCGAAATGGTAAACCGCGTTCTCCCCCAAGTCGAGAATGGAACGATGATTTTAATGCATCCGACGAAACCCGTTGCGGAAGGCTTGGACACGATGATTCAGGAAATTCGTGAAAAGGGCTATGTACTGGGAACCGTTTCCGACATGATGAGCGAGAATCGGATACAAAGTTAGTTCCCATTGTAGTGAACTCATTTTGGCAGAATGGATAGCGCCAATAAATTCCTGAACAATAATAAACGCCTTAGTATGCAAATGAAAAACGATTTTCTCGCATAAAAACCTTTCACACTGAAACCAAAAGTGGCGCTTCCTCCTGCACTTGGAGAAAGCGCCACTTTTGGTACTTCCATGAATCATTTCGTCATCATTAACTCTTTCGTATCATATCCTTTAAATTTCACATTTAATTTCAAGGTTCTATAATCGTTCACTTCGAACGCTTCAGAAGTTTTTTTAATCATATCTTCATCATCCACCTCGGGATCTAGTGCAAGTTCTTCAAAAATCGAATTGAGTTTTTCCATCGCTTCATTGCCATGCAAGTAGAAATCATCTATTTTATTTTCATACACCGCTTCAATTTTATCCTTTTTTTCATCGTACTCCGCAACTACTGCTGATTTCATCTCTGTCGTATCCGCAGTCATATTGAACATCGTAAAACCGTACGTGCTTCCGAGCTCTTGCTCCGATGTATCCATGCCTTCGGGCTTTTCCGTTACGATATTCCGATTACTACATGCCATCAGTAGAACTAAGGAAGAAAAAATTACAATCCATACAGCCATCCGTTTGTTGTCCATACCGGTCATCCTTTCTTCAACTATCCATAATCTAGCCGCACAGTAGAAAAGTTATACAGGTCGTTGTCGCAAAAAAATGATGCCAATCCATTTCTTTCTATTTGTTATAATGAATCAATAGAGAGGTGAAGGCATGTTTAAGACAATCGGAATACTTGCGCATGTGGATGCCGGAAAGACAACATTTTCAGAACAACTGCTTTACCATACGAATACGATTAGGGAAAAAGGGCGCGTCGACCATAAAGACGCATTTATGGATAGCCATTCCATTGAAAAAGCTAGAGGGATTACTGTGTTTGCAGACCAAGCCGTCATGACATATGACGACTCGACCTATACAATTATTGATACACCTGGACACGTCGATTTTTCACCGGAAATGGAGCGCGCAATCCAAGTGATGGATTACGCCGTCATTATTATTAGTGCGGTCGACGGAGTAGAAGGACATACGGCAACCGTTTGGCAACTCCTTCGGAAACATGGTGTCCCGACCTTTTTCTTTATCAATAAAACTGATCGGGAAGGCGCAAACGTCGAAGCAGTGTTACAGGAGATCCGGACAGATTTGACAGGCAATATATGTGACCTGACGAATTCATTTCATGATGGGATGATGGATGAGGCGTTGGTAGAATTTATCGCAGAACGTGATGAAATGCTGCTAGACCGATATCTTGAAACCGGTTACGACGAAGAAGTATGGCTACACACATTGAAAAAATTGATTCGCGATAATGAAATTTTCCCTTGTACGAGCGGTTCTGCGCTCAATGACATTGGGGTCATGGAATTTTTAAAAAAACTTCACTTGCTGACAGAAAACACTTATGCGTCAGCTGGTGATTTTGCAGCGCGTGTCTATAAAATTCGTCATGACGAAAGCGGCAATCGCGTGACATTCCTCAAATCATTAAGCGGCACATTACATGTCCGAGATGAAGTGACTTACGGGGATAATACAGAGAAAATCACACAAATCAGAGTGTATAACGGCAATTCCTTTAAATCGGTGCAAGAGGTTCATGCAGGCGAACTATTTGCAGTGACGGGACTGGCTCACGCTGCCATCGGCGATGGATTAGGCACATTGAAAGAGAAACAACTATTCGATCTGGCGCCAACACTAAAGTCCAAAGTCATTTTCGAACCATCCGTCCATGTGAAAGAAGTGTTGCGGTGCTTCCGATTACTCGATGCAGAAGATCCCTCTTTACACGTTTTTTGGGATGAACATTTCCAAGAGATCCACGTACATGTCATGGGTGTCATCCAACTGGAAGTGTTAGAACGAATTGTCAAAGAACGTTTCCAGTTCGACGTCTCATTTGGAGTACCTAAAATTCTTTATAAAGAAACGATTGAAACGGCCGTCGAAGGATACGGGCATTTCGAGCCATTAAAACATTATGCAGAAGTCCATTTAAAAATCGAACCCGCGGCAAGAAATAGCGGCATTTCATTTGGCAACGTTTGTCATGCAAACGACTTATCGGTCGGCAACCAAAATTTGGTACGCCGCCACATTTTTGAGCAAGATCATCACGGCATATTAACTGGATCTGCATTGACAGATGTGAAAGTGACCTTGTTGACAGGGCGCGGCCATCATGAATATACGTCGGGCGGCGATTTCAGAGAAGCAACGTTTCGCGCTTTACGTCAAGGTCTTGAAAAAGCAAAAAACATTTTGCTTGAACCGTATTATGATTTTAAAATAAAAGTTGAATTGGACAAAATGGGAAGAGTCCTTTCCGACATCCAGAAAGCCCATGGTCACTTCGATCCTCCCGAAACAATTGACGACAAAGCGATGATAAGCGGTAAAGTTCCCGTGGCGACTTTCATGGATTACAGTACGACATTTGCTTCCTTTACCCAAGGAAAAGGAACGATCCAATTGCTGGTCGGCGGGTATGATCGTTGCCATAATGAAGAACAAGTGATCAACCTCATCGGTTATAACAAAGATGCAGACCCCGAGTATACGTCCGCCTCCATTTTTTGCTCGGGTGGCGTCGGTCATACAATTCCATGGGATGAAGCGGAGAAAAGGATGCATTGTTTGTAATGTGAATTGCAATCCGTAAAAAAAGAGAAAAAACCACACTCTTTAATGAGCGCGGTTTTTTCTCTTTTATTCAAATTGATTAACTTTCTCTTTAAACGTCTCAATCAACTGTTCAAAATCATAACCCGCTTGCTCTTTCCCCCATTTTTCTGCGAAGCCGTCGTAATACTTTTGCCATTTGGCCTTCTCATCAGCGGATAGTTCATAAACATTTACGCCTTCTGCTCTGAATTGATCCTCGACTTCACTGTTGATTTTATCAAAGTCTTCGGCATATTCCGCTGTCACTTCAGCTCCGACTTCCAAAAGCACTTCTTGAACATTTTCCGGGAGCCCTTGGAATACTTTTTCATTGACGATAATATTCGTAGCAAGTCCTCCAAACGCAACACCGTTTGTTCCGTACTTTGCCAATTCTTGAAGCCCATAATCATTGAATGTACCAGCACTCATCGCTATCGAATCGAAGACCCCTCTTTCAAACCCTTCGTAAACTTCAGCGGCCGTCAAATTGATCGGTGTCGCTTCGAATTCGGACACCAGTTTATTTAATATTTCTCCTGTCACCCGTACTTTAGTTCCCTTCAGATCTTCTGGAGACTTGATTTCTGCTCCTCTCGTCCAAAGTTCGTAAGGAGGTAAAGCATGGCTCAGAATCGGTCTTACACCATTATTCAAAAAATCTGCTTCCAATACA
The DNA here is from genome assembly GCA_948469885.1 of uncultured Sporosarcina sp. Lineage (GTDB taxonomy): Bacteria > Bacillota > Bacilli > Bacillales_A > Planococcaceae > Sporosarcina. The sequence continues at coordinate 36,006 of CAOKMT010000012.1, forward strand.
GGACTTTCATTCACAAACTCATGCAGGGCCATAGAACCTCCGTAAGCAGTGGAATATAGACCCGGTACTCCTAGCAAACCACTTGTGATTGGCATCGAACTAGGACCATAGGTTGTGACAAAGAAACTTAAGTCCGTTACGCCATCCGCGGTTAAATCATACAAATCAGCCGCTTTCCCTAATTGTTCCGACGGGTAGAAATCGAATTCCACTTGTCCATCCGTCAATTCCGTCACTTTCTCCATAAAAGGTACATATACGCCGGAATAGAGACTGTGTGTTTGAGAGTGGGATACTGCAAATTTCAACATAATGGGTTCTCTTCCCCCTTCAGCTTTTACTTTATCACTTCCTGTATTGTTATCATTACTGCAACCTACAACCATGACTAAAAGAAATGCAAAGCTTACAACAATCCAATATCTCCTTTTCATTTTCCATACCACCTAATCTATTATTGGAGAAAGCATTCTTTATTCGTTGAAATACTTTTTTTAAGATAAATAGCTATAATAAACAAAGTAATCAGAAAGTTATACTTGTAGAAACTTCAACATTCATTCCCTATATCTCTGTAACTTTATTTGCCAAAGATTTAAATAAAAACTGTCTGACCAGCAAGTAAAGTATAACAATTATTCCCCCGATATAATTTGTTAAGGAGCCGTTCAATAGCAGTAGAATACCACCAGTTATTAGGATTATTCTGGAAATCAGGTTTAGGTCACCAAAGAAATTTCCCATCAATCCACCGGAAACGACAAATATTCCAATAATGGCTGTGATGATGGCTATCACAATTTTATCGACATTCCCCATTAATAAGAAACTTTCGGAATGTACAAAAATAAACGGTACTAAAAATGCTGGAAAACCTATTAAACATGCCATGTTAGCAGTCTTAAACCAATTACCCTTGGATATCCCACAAGCGACAAACACCGCAGCACAAACTGGCGGTGTAATGGCAGAAATTACAGCGAAATAAAATATAAACATATGCGTTGCTAAAGCTTCATAACCTAAGCCAATAATTGTTGGAGCCAAAGTAGAAGATGCTAGTAAATAAGCTGCAGTGGTCGGCATTCCCATTCCTAAAATAATACAAACTATCATCGCTAGGAATAAAGATAGTATTGCTGTTCCACCACTAAGATTTAAAATAAAGTTTGACAACTTAATTCCTAATCCTGTAATACTTAATAATCCCACGATGATTTGTGCCGTACCTGCGAGCACTGCGATGAGAATTAGCCCAGTACCAGCTTCAATAAACATTTTAACAAGATCGCTTACTCTATTTTTGATTTTTAATATATTAAAATCCTTTAAAAGAAATAAAATTATACAAATTAAAGTAGCAATAAACCCTGATCTAGCGGCTGAGCTACCGCTAAACAAATTTATCAACAAAATGGTAACAGGTATAACAGTTATTATGACATTCGAAAGCTGAAAAGTTTCTTTTACACTTGGAATTTCAGACTTGCTTAAAGGCTTATATCCTAAAGAAGCACTTTTCCAGTGCACACTAAAAAAAACACTTGTATAATACAGTAATGCCGGAATAATGGCCGCAATAACGACTTGTGTATAAGGTATGCCTACAAATTCTGCCATCAAGAAAGCTCCGGCACCCATTATTGGAGGCGTTAATTGACCGCCAGTTGATGCTGTTGCTTCTACCGCTCCTGCAAAATTCCTATCATACTTGAGTCTTGTCATCATCGGAATCGTAATATTACCAGTAACGGCTACATTTGCAGGCGCAGAACCTGATAGCATCGAGAAGAATGTGCTAGCCAGAACAGCTACTTTGGCAGGTCCACCAGTCGTTCTTCCCGCTATTAATAACGAGAGTTTCATAAAAAAATCGGATGCTCCAGATTTCATTAAGATCACACCGAAAATAATAAAGATCGCCACAGTCGTTGCTGTAACAGAGGTTGTTATTCCCCATAAACCTTGGGTACCTAGGTAAAGATGCTCTATCATAAAGTTATAGTCTATCCCATTATGTCTCCAAACCCCAGGCATATAGGGACCTAAAAAGCCATACAAAATTGCAAGTAATGCAAGTATAGGAAATACGATACCCATAACCCTTCTAGCAGCCTCTAATAACAAAATTATAGTGCCCCATCCCAATATAACTTGAACTATTGTTGAACTAGCGGACGAGTTAATAATTAAGTCATAGTTAATCATGAGATAGATACTACTAATTGCGATAAATGTGGCAAATACAATATCATACCAAGGTAGTCTTTCCTGCGGATGTGAATCACCTTTTAAAAAAGGCTTATATAAAATAAACACCATTACAACAGCGAATAATACGTGGATACTTCTTTGAATAATATTAGGGAACGGGCCTACCGCGGCCGTATAAAAATGAAAAGCTGCATATGTGAAAGCAATTATTCCTATTATAGACAGATTGATTTTGCTTAAATTACGGTTTCGCGGATCTATAACTTCTTCAGTTTCACCATTTCTATTCATAAAACTTCATTCTCCTTTCTGCTGAGATAACGCTTTCAATTTAGATGTTGTATAGGCCTTTGCTATTAATCTTCTAAGTAAGGTGATCATAGATTGACAAGAATAAATAGTTGCTTGTTCAATTAGGCGAAACATTTATGGTGTGTTGCAATCAATCTTACAATCCATCAATTACTTATCTTTCGTATTCCTCTGGTATTAATTCATCTGGAACATCAATTCCTTGTTCTTCCAAATATTTAATAGAACCAACATGTAAAGGGATGGATGACTGAAGAGTTAAGTCGATGAAATCAGCATCTTTTAATGATTGATAAGATTCTTCCTGAAATTTCTTCTCTTCAAATGCTGCCTTCGTTATTTTGTAAGCAATGTCTTCAGAAAGCTCGGTTGTAGTAATATTTCCAACTTGCATGGCAATGGTCGTTATTGGTGCTGTTTGCCAATCATAAACTCCCATCGGTATTTGTGTGGTTCTTAACCAGGGATATTCTTCTTGAATTTTCGCTACTTCTTCCTCCGTATAGCCTAATAACCGAACATCTACCGCTGTTTCCAAATCCATAATTGTAGCATCTGGGTTACTTCCCACCCCAACTTTGGTCAATCCAATAATATCCCCATCTTTCATAGCATTCACAGCATCTGCAACGTCTCCACTATGGACATTTGGTTCTATTCCCAGTAGATTGAAAATGCTATTTGTTTGCGTTTCAGTCGTACTACCTCTGATTCCAACATTAAATTTCTCCCCATTTAGTTGTTGAAATTCAGTCACGCCACTTTTTAAATTAACGACATAAAACAATGCATTTTCAGTATAAGTAAATAGATTACGTAATTTTGTTTGAGCCTTTCCTTCCCACTCTCCCATTCCTTCGTACGCTTCGTACGCACCGTCCATTACACCAAGTCCTATGTCTATCTGTCCATTATCCAATCTAGTTATATTATCTAATGTCGCACCTGTCTCTATAATTGTTAACTTAATCTCCGGCGCTTGTTGTTCAATAGATTTGGAGAGACCAGAGTAATATGCATATAAACTTGAACTTGTGTTTGTCGTACCAATAGATAGATAAGTATCCTTTTCATCTGAGTCTCCGGAGCTTTCGTTACTGCAGGCAATTATTAATAATGACAATGACAACAACATGCTTATTAATAAAACTTTCTTCATTTTATCCTCCCTCTATTAAGTGTTGATTATTAATAGGACTATCCCGTCCATCTAGCTAGGGACGGGATATCTGACAGACATCAATGCCGCAAAAGTCTCTTTCATATAATTTTCTTGGCAATAAGTTCAGAAATATAAGCTGCATCATAACCAAGACCTTCTAAGATTTCTTCATTATGCTCCCCTTTTTCGGGAGGATGTTTTGTAAATTGGTATTCACCACTTTTCATATGGAAAGGTGCATTTGTCGCTTTGTAATTTCCAACTCTCGGATGTTGCAAATCCAAAATCAAATTGTTCTCATTCACCTGCTCATCCTCAACGACTTCTTTAATATTATTAATTGGGCTACAAGGTACATTTGCACTCTCTAACATTTCTATCAATACTTTCTTCTCCACTTTTTTTGTTTCCTTTTCAATGTCATTAGAAAGCGACGATAAATTTTGAACCCTCAAATCATTACTGCTATATTCCGATTTTTCTTTTAGGTGTCCAAAAATGGGTAAGGAACATAGTTGCTTCCAAAGTTTATTATTTGAAATTCCTAACATAATATGACCATCGATTGTTTTAAAAGCTTGATATGGTGCAAAGTTAGGGTGCTTCGATCCTATTGGCTTAGGAATAATATGAGTTGCGTTATACATGGTTGCATAATATGACATCATGCTTACTTGCGTTTGCAGAAGTGATGTTTCAACGAAATCACCCTGACCCGTTTTTTCTTTATTGATAAGTGCGGCCATGATCGCCATTGTTGCACTGAATCCTGTTGTAATATCAGATACAGAGTAACCGGCGCGAATCGGAGGATACTCCTTCCCCAAACCTGTTACGCTCATTAGCCCTCCATACGCTTGCGCAAGTGCATCGTATCCTCCGTGTTTTGCCTTAGGACCTTTGCTTCCATAACCGGAAATTGAACAATAAATGACTTGAGGATTTATCCTTTTCAAACTCTCATAATCAATCTGCAATTTTTCCGTAACGCCTGTTCTGAAGCTTTCAAGTACAACATCCGCATTTTTAACTAGGTCATAAAATATCTTCAGTCCCTCAGCGGTCTTTAAATTTAAAGACAATCCGCGTTTGTTCCGATTGCAAGCTAAGTAAAAAGCGCTTATATTTTCTTGGAACGGAGGGAAATTTCTAGACTCATCCCCGCCCTCAGGTTCTTCAATCTTAATGACATCGGCTCCTAAATCTCCAAGTAGCATACCTGCTGTCGGACCTGCAGCAACTTTGGACAAATCTAAAACTGTGACCCCTTCCAATACAACCATCAAATTCTCCTCCTATTTCAATGCCTCATTCATCACTTTTTTTGTTTCCGGGTATGCAAATGAAATTCCGAAAGAATCGATGCCATTTTTAATGGATTGATCCAAACCTGCATTTTCCAACCATCTGTTGATCAACTGTTTTTGCAACATGACCGAATGTGGTGGATTTTGTGTAATTTTACGTGTATATTTCAACGTCTGTTCGTACAATTCTTCGTGTTGGACGAAATGATTGACCAATCCCATATCTGAAGCCACTTCGCTATCAATCACTTCACCAGTTAGTAATAATTCTCTCGTTTTATTCAACCCGATAACAAATGGAAGAAGTGCAGCTTCAATGACGGAAGGTATGCCGATTTGCACCTCTTGCATCCCGAATGTCGCTTCATTCGACGCAATTGTTAAGTCACAAGCAATAGCTAGTTCTAAGCCAGCTCCGTAGCAGTATCCATTTACACTTGCAATTACTGGTTTCTTTAGATTTCTGACTGTATCTATCAATCCATGCAAATTGGAAATAAATTCAATGCTGGACTCCGAATCTTTTGTTTTCATTTCATTGATATCCGCGCCAACAATAAAGCTACGCCCTTCACCCGTTAAAATGATTCCTCTAACATCATCATTGCCCTCCAAAGCTTGCAATTCACCCTTTAGTGTAGAAACCAATTCAGCATTCAATGCATTCAGTTTTTCAGGTCGACTTAGTGTTAATATTGCAACACCATCATTTAATAACTCGATTTTTACTAATTCGCTTACAACATTATTTTTTTGCATCAGGATGCACCCTCTCAAGTTTTTATAATTAACTGAATATTGTTCCGTGGTTTTATTGTAGCATGTAATATATATAGATTTTTATTTGATTTTCTATAAAAATATTGATAACATCAATATTTATCTAAATATTCTTTTTTCAATCCAAATAGCTTGTATTAATTAGACTTAAGAAGGGATGTAAATACAATATGGACTTAAATCAAATTAAAGTATTTAATATGATCTGTGAAAAAAAAAGTTTCTCTAGTGCAGCAAAAAATCTTTATATTACGCAATCCACAGTTAGTTCGCATATTCGGAATTTGGAAAACTTATTGGGCATTCAATTGATCAACCGAAAAAATAAATCCCAAGAGCTTCTTACGGAAGCGGGAAAATTGTTTTACGATTATACAAAAGGCATCACACCGCTCATTAGCGAAGCGGAGGCAGCCATTGCCAGCTATAAGGATGGATATAAAGGGAAACTTTCCATTTCAACGTCTCCAACCATTTTAAATTGGTTTCTGGTAGATCTGTTAAAGTCTTTTAAAAAGAAGTATCCCGCGATTGAATTAATTTTGCATTCTGCTTTCACGCCGGAAACAATTGAAATGGTGCTTAACAGGAAAGTCCAATATGGGATTATTCGCCACACACATGCTACTTACGCAGACCCTCTCATTAAAACCGAACCAATCGCATCGGACAGATCCGTTCTCATCTGCTCTCCTAACCATAAATATAGTGATTTACGTGAAGTGTCTTTGGAAGATTTAAAGGAAGAGGAGTTTATCGTCTATGCGAAAGATACGAGCTATTGGAGACAAATCAATGATTTATTTCACGATCATTCTTTTCAACCGCGCGTCACGATGGAGCTGTCTGACTTATTTACCATTAAGACGATGGTAAGCGAAGGTATAGGTATATCTATTGTTCCACAAATTGCAGTGGAACAAGATATTCAAGACGGCAAATTTGCTGTTCTTCATATTAAAGATGTTCCAATTATTAAAAGGTATTCTTTCTTAATCTATCGGGACGATTTTATATTTTCTGGTCCAAGCGAAAAATTTTATCAGATGATTAGCGGGAGAAACTTTTTTTCCGAATAAAAAACCACGTCTTTTTTTGTAGACGTGGTTCAAAGGCCATTCAGTTTATAATTACATTGTCACTTGTTTTGGACATTCTTATGGAAAAATCTCTTTTTCAACTATTCTACTTTAAAACTTTTCTTCTATACATCGCTGAATCCGCCATTTGAAGTAATACCTCAAATGTCGTACCATCATCGGGATAGACAGCAGAGCCGAGCGACATGCGAACATCTAAATTTTTTTCACTCATCTTTTTCTGAAATTTTTTCACATAGGACAACTCAAAATCTTTTTCGGCATTAGGTACGAGGATTACGAATTCATCCCCTCCCCATCTAGCGACTACATCATTCTTTTGAACATTTTCTTTTAATAAAGAGGAAATCTTAGCTAATAATTCATCGCCTTTATGATGGCCTAGAGAATCATTTACTTTTTTAAAATCATTAAGATCAATCATCATAATTCCGATTTTCCGCTTGTCCTTCTTGTAGCTAGATAGGAGTCTCAAATATTTCTTTTCAACAGTCCGTCGGTTGTACACCTGGGTCAACGGATCTTTCTCCGAATAATAAGTTGCTCGGTCAAATTGTTTACCACTCCACCAGGCGATGACGAGAAATATTGTAGTCAAGACAAAGAAATTCATATGAAAAGGTAGGCCCATGTACCGATGATAATAAAAATAACGAAGGATGTTGAATAAAGCGACGACTCCAGCCACGAATAATCGACCTGTATACTGCACATGAAATCCCTCACTTGATAGTTTCCTAACAACTTCACTAGTTTATCGTTCCGATTCATTATGACATAGGAAGCGTCTTTTGTCTGTTTCCTTTTTCTTCACTATAATTTATAGGGACTTTTGAGTTTAAATATCTTTTTTCAGTAAATGTTAGTTATACAGAGAAGGAGGGGAATCGATGATACGTACGATTGGTTTTACAAAAGAAAATGAGCTCGTTTTCGATTTTCCATTGGAGGATATCCATACGCAACCTTTTCTATGGTATTGGGTCGATTTCAACGAGCCGTCAGAGGAAGAAATTTCATTACTCCACTCTTTCTTTCATTTTCATCCGCTTGCAATTGAAGACTGTTTACACCGATTACAGCGACCTAAATTGAACTACTATGAAGATTATACCTTCTTTGTTCTCCATTCCATTTGCCATGAAAACTTGGAAGCTGAAGAATTGAATATGTTTTTCGGCAAAAATTATGTCGTCACCTTCCACTTCAACAAGCTCCCAGAATTGGAAGATGCAAGAGAACGCATCATTATGAACCCAAATAAATGGGAGGAGGGTCATATCTATACCGCTTATCAAATAATCGATAAAATCGTGGATAATTATTTTCCGATATTGTACCAAATTGAAGACCATTTAAATGATATTGAAGAATCACTATCACCAACGACCGTTCATTTATCCATGGATTTCGTTTTTGATGTGCGGAGTGATTTATTGCGGCTTAGACGGACGATCATTCCGATGCGCGAACTGTTATATCGGATGCTCAACTCGGAAGTGTTCAATTTCTCTACACAGGAGCGGGCGTATTTCAGCGATATTCACGACCACTTATTGCGGCTTGTCGAAATTTTGGAATTGAACCGGGAACTGACCTCGGACATCCGGGATAGTCAATTATCTATCAACTCGAACCAAATGAATCGGATCATGATGACACTTACTATCATTTCATCTGTTTTTATTCCCCTTACATTCATAGCAGGCGTGTATGGGATGAACTTCGACTATATGCCCGAGCTTCATTGGCGTTTCAGTTATCTCATTGTTCTCTGCATAATGCTCATCATTGGCATCGCCATGCTTTTCTGGTTCAAACATAAAGGATGGCTCCGGATATTCAAAACTTAGACACCCTTACTTTTCAAACCATTACACTCGGTATGGTCGTAATTTCCATTGAATTGAATCGGAATATGTCTTATGATATATCTACAAGCTACATTGTTCGTATGCCTATTAAGTTTTAACCTTTATACTGTAACAGGGAGTTTTACATCGGAATCAAAATGGCAAGCCCCGATGAGCGGGGACAAACAGGATGATTTCTGCGAACACCCACTTTGAGGAGTGGTGGTTTAAAACTTTCTCCATGTGTACGGCAAACGTGGCTTACCTACATAAATAAAAATTCAACCAGCTTCCTGTACATGGGAAGCTGGTTTTTTGGGGATCATTATAATTGTCCATTTTCGAAGCCCTTCTTTTCTAACAGAAACATTCCGCATAGCAAGGTGACGCGTTGAATCATACCAACCTAAATGACTCGTCCCACAGCATTACGGCTAGCCACTTTTGACTATCAATAAGTTCTTTTATGATTGTTCGAAAATCTTTTGTTTTTAACACACCGAATTACTTTATCCATTTATTAACAACTTATTTTAGTAAACCTGCTCAGATTTTATCCATTAACCATCGTTAAATATTTTTCCGGCTCCCCCTTAGTTAAAGAGAGCGGCAAAACTTTTTTATAAATTTGAATAACGTCCTCTTTCTTCACTTTTCGTGGATTGTTTGGAATTGTTCCGATGTCATCCATTGCATCCTCCGCTAACTGATGGATCATTTCTTCAGTAAACAACTTTTCCGTACTACCAAAATCAGCTGGTATGTCCACCGATGCATTAAACTGTTCAATTAATACGACAAGTTCGTTTGCTGCTGTCATATCATTTTCCAAAATTAGTGATGAATCAAAGATACGGGCAATCTCCGCATACTTTTTATAGTTAGCAATTAGATTGTAATCTAGTACATACGGTAATAGCACTGCATTCGCCAACCCATGCGGCACTTGGTAAAGCGCGGACATTGGATGTGAACATGAGTGTACCAAACCGACGCCAGCTATGCCGAAAGCCATACCAGCTATTGTGCTAGCTAAATGCACCTGTGCTCTCGCCTCCAAATTATCAGGGTGTGCATAGCTTGCTGGTAAATTCTCTTTCAACATCTTAATCGCCTGGAGAGCTAAACCATCCGTTATAGGGGTCGATTTCACACCTGTATATGCTTCGATCGCATGCACCAATGCATCCATTCCCGTAGATGCGACTACATGATTCGGGAGTGACTTTGTTAATGATGGATCCACAAAAGCTATTTTAGGAATGAGTAATGGCGAAGAAACGACGTATTTTCTGCCAGCTCCAGAATCTGTCACGACAGATACAGCTGTCACTTCTGCCCCTGTTCCTACGGTAGTAGGGATACAAAAAAGGAGTGGAATTTCATTACTTAACGTGTTTTTTCCACGGCGATAGTCTAAAATGTGACCAGAATTTGTGGCAACGGCACCCACTGCTTTCGTGAAATCCATTGCACTTCCCCCACCTATCGCAAGGATCATGTCACAAGATTCATTCTTGTACAACTGTGCCCCCCTCATCACAGTATCTGCATGAGGATTCGGTTCCACTTCGGAAAAAACGACTGAATCAATTCCCTCGTCCTTTAAAAGCGTTTGAATTTTATCAATAATACCTGCCGTTACAAGTCCCGGGTCGGTGCCAATAAATACCTTTGATTTGTTAAATTCTTTCATTTTAGCAGGCAAATTGCTTTTCACACTGTCAACGCCAAAGATGATGTCCGTAGGCAATGTTGAGCTGAATGTTTTTTGACTTAGATTCATATAAAATCCCCCTATTGTTGGTGAGTCTTCTAAATTTATGATTAATAGAAGTATAGCTAATTCAGCCTTAAAAACAAAATAATCTGAATTAAAAATCTCACAGTATGTACCATTCAAATCATTTCATTCTTCCTGTGACACTACTGTTTAGCTAGCAAAAACAAAAATAAGGTCTCTTCGTAGCACCACTTCCCCATCACGCGATGTGTCTTATCCGTTTTTAAGTCTGTTTATCATCTTTTTATATCGTTAAATACAAAATCCCCTTTTCCTATGAACCATTCCATGGTTATACAAAAGGGGATTCATTGTTTTTATGAAGCTTTCTACGTTCGTCCGTCAAAAAAAGTATAACCGACGCCGTTTTCAGTCATTCTAAGTATAGTCAATTGTATCGGAAATGAGGTTTTCACTTTGGACAAGATCATTCTTTTTCCGGCGCGTCATCATATTCAAAAGGCCGCCATACTGCTTTTATTGCTGACAATTTGCGATGCTGTTTTCACTGATGTCGGCATCCGTCATCATTTCATTTCCGAAGCAAATCCATTAATGCGTTTCGTATACGATTCAAATATAGCCAGTTTTTATGCGATCAAACTGAGCCTTCCCTTTCTTTTATTGATCCTTCTAAGGAAGATAGAACCGAAACCGGTCTTTCATTTCTTAATCGGTGCTGCTCTATTCCTGTACCTATTCGTTTTTGTCCAACATCTTTTTTGGATAACCATCGTACTGAACGTCAGTAATTGACTACGCTTTCCTCTACGTTTAAACTTCTTTCTGGGTTGGGGACCAGCTAATTGCCATCATTTGATTGGCTTCAAAAAGCTGCATTGGAACAGGATAATTTAAATCGACCACCCATACGCCATTTGCGGTTTCTTGTTCCTGACACCCCGATAGATAAGCAAGTTTCTTTCCATCCGGCGACCACGTGACGGGTGTTTCGAAACAATCCGAATTTGTCCAGACTCGATCTTCCTCCCCCGTACGTCCCACAGTTCTAATCTGGGAGTGATACCCCCCTTCCCCGCCAGCCGTTGCACTATATGCAATTTGCAAAGAGTTTGGCGACCATTCCGGGAAATAATTCTTGCCAAGCGGTCCACCCTTCACTTCATACACATTGCCTGTTGAAAGTTCGATTGTGTAAATAAGAGAGAGACTCGCACCTGGCGTCGTATATACAGCAAAGTTACCATCAGATGAAAGACGGATATCGTGGAGAGGTCCTCCTTCTTGATGGGTCAATTGCTGCCGATTCTTGCCATCTGTCTGCACACGAAAGAGCTGACTCCCCCCTGTGGAATCGGATGCTTGGAATAGCAATGCCCCGCCGTTCGGAAACCAATTCACATTCGTTGCGCCGGGCTCTTCGACAGTCTTTGCTTCATGGTCTTCCGTATCGTATAAGACGATCACTCCTCTTGCTACATAGGCGAGTTTCTTACTATCCGGAGACCAATCGAGACTGAAATCCCCACCCTCTGTCAATTGATCAATCGCCGCTACTAATTTCGTTTTCAAATAAACAACATAAATAATCCGATCTTTTCCTACAAAGGCAAGTTTATTACTATCGGGCGACCAGACCGGTGCCGAAAATGTATCGCCAATCCCTTTAGTCAGTTGCTCCTGCTCCCCGCTTTGCATATGATATAACCAAATATCGGACTGCCCATCACGACTCGCAGTGTATGCAAGTAATCCGGTACCTGTCAGGTGTCTATCCGGGATGGTTAATTCCATATCCGGATAAATCGTATCCGACGAAAGATTATTCACTTGTTGAAGTAGGGACGGATCCACTTTACCAGCAACCGTCACGTGATAACGTGAGGCAATATCAAACAATGTATCTCCTTCTTGCACACGATAATAAGGCACACCCGGGGGAATTTTCAGTGATTGATTGACCCGTAAAATATAAGGGGGTGCTAATGCATTTGTATCTATAATGGTTGCTGTTGGCACGCCAAAATGTTGAGCAATGCTATATACGGAATCACCGGCTTGCACTTTATATAGATGAATCCCCGTAGGCATGGCCAATTGTTGACCATCCCAAATCGTATCCGGCGATGTCAATTCATTGGCCGCGACAAGCGATTCAACTGGAAGTTCCCATCTCTTCGCAATTCCGTTCAGCGTATCGCCCAGACGGACTTGATAAAAATATTGCACTTCCACACTTCCTCTCACTAAAAAGCCTATGACTCAATCTATGTATACCCCGTCAAGTTATTCCTGTAATGAACGTAAAAAAACGATCTACCAAGCGAGCAACTAGCGCTTAGGCGGATCGTTTTTCATTTTCATAAGGAAGGGTCATCGTAGAAATTGTTGACGAAATGATTGTCTGGATCATATGCTCGCATATGAAAACCTTCATTTTTCAGCCATGCGATAATTTCCGGCAATGCTTTTGCCGTTGCCTCCCGATCATGCAACAAGATAACGATATGGGCATTATTCTTTTTCTCAGCCTTCTCCACTTCATTTTTCACTGCTTGCACAATTTGCTGATAATCGTCTATTTTGATTTTCCAGTCGAATGGGTCCGCGTTCCAATCCCACAATTTATAGCCGGACTGAATAAGGCTGCTCCGCATTTCCTTTGTTACATATGGATAGCTTCCATAGGGTGCCCGTATAAGCAATGAAGTTTGACCTGTCAAGTTTCGAATTAGCTGCTGTATTTCATTCATCTCGTTCATAAAATTTTCGGTGGATGCATAGAGCACACTTCGCTCATGCGTCATACTATGCAAGCCGATCGAATGCCCTTCAGCTTGTATCTTCTGAACAAGTTCAGGAAAATAATTGACTTGTTTTCCTACGAGAAAAAATGTGCCTTGAATATGATTCACTTTTAATGTCTCCAAGATAGATGGTGTATTTTTATTTGGACCATCGTCAAACGTCAAATAAACAACCGGTCTTTCTCCTTGCGTTCGCTTCACTTCAGCTTGTTTTTTAACTTGAGCATTTCTTACTTTTTCCTCAAACTGAGCATTGTTAAGATGGGGCGACGTCACACTTGTCAATCGAGCGGTTCGGATAGTTGGTATATAATCCACCTCAAACCCCGTCATTTCTCCTAAAAAACGAATCGGGATATATAATGTTTCCTCCTTCGCTTGTATCATCTCTAGACCGAGCGGAATACCATTCACCATCGTGGAACCAGTCAATCGGTCATAAGCGATCCGCTGGCCATTTTTCTGGATTGTTAGACGTTGGCCATTTTCCGAAGAAGTGATATCCGCATGTAAATAACGAGCCATCTTCTCTATTGGCACCATTAATTGACCATTTTCTACCGCGATTTCCCCTTCTTCGAATGCCAATAGCTGATCGTGCAAGCCGATGAATCGATTAGGTTCTTTCGCTTCCGCACTTAGCAAATATTGACTAAAAAAGACAAGAAGACATATGACGCTTGTAGGTATGATTCTTTTCATGCACATTCCTTTGTTCAACTCTTTCAATTTTTATTACAACATATATAGTTTCAACCTTTTTTATACAAATATACATCAGTCTCAAATGTTCACTTATTTACGTCCAGTATAATCCATTAGAAAAGACAAACAATATAGCGTAGCTATTCATTTTTTGAAGCAAGGAGGCATCATATATGAAGTACTTATGGTTAAAAATTGGGATTCTCTTTGTTTTCGTATTTTCAATCGCTTTTGTGTCTTTAGCAACTGAAAAGGGAAGGCTTTATTATGAAGAAAAAGGGTATATTTTGTGGGATGTGAAAACAGAAGAAAAAATCATTGCCCTTACTTTTGACGATGGGCCACATTCGAAATACACGCCGCAAATTTTGGATTTACTAGAAGAACATGATGCAAAAGCAACATTTTTCGTTGTCGGTAAACAAGCGGAAAAATTTCCAGAGATTATCCTTCGGCAAGAAGCTGCGGGACATGAAATCGCGAATCACACATATACGCATCCTTCCGCAAACACACCTGAAGAATTGGAGGCAGAGCTACAAAAAACAAGTGAAGCCATTCATGATATCACTGGTAGTTACCCCCTCCTTTTTCGTCCTGTCGGAGGCAGTTACAACGAAGAAGTTGTTGATATCGCGATACAAAACGGCTATAAAGTCGTTCTATGGTCTTGGCATCAAGATACGAAAGACTGGAAAATGCCTGGCGTCAATAAAATTGTGGATACGGTATTAACAGGAGCAAAACCTGGAAATGTCATATTATTTCATGATGCAGGAGGGAATAGAACACAAACAGTCAAAGCACTGGAAGAGATTTTACCCCTTCTTAAGCAGCAAGGCTACACATTCGTTACGGTTTCCGAACTTTTAGACCAAGAAGAGATGGAAATTTCGCATCAAAACAGCAAGACGAAACAACTTGAAAAAAGTAACTTTGGTCAACTTGACGATCGCTTTGTTCCATACGACTTTCCTAAACGTCCATAATCTACCAAACGGTAGACCGTTACCTTAACGCAGAACGAACAACCACATTTACAATTTTTCTTTTAAATAAACTATTGCATCTTTTCAATCAATTGTGTATAGTTAAAAACAACAACTTGAAACACCCAGAAAACTTAATAATTTTTCTTATCTAGAGAGGTATAGGGACTGGCCCGATGACACCTCAGCAACCGCCATTTTGGCAAGGTGCTAATTCCAGCAAGTCGGTAAAGACTTGGAAGATGAGATTTGATTCATTCAAAACGAGAGTCATCTTCCTTATTTTTACTAAGGCGATGACTCTTTTTTGTTTTCTACAATACGGATTGATTCTGAAAGGAGAATGCTGTTGATTTTAGAAAATGATAAGTTCGAAATATGGTGAGAGGAAGTGAAAAGGTTGAATTTGTTAGATACTTTGAAAGAGCGCATCTTAATTGGTGACGGAGCTATGGGATCGCTACTATACTCACACGGCGTAGATCGTTGTTTTGAAGAACTTAACCTCACGCATGCTGAACAAGTGCAACACATCCATGAAGCCTATATCGAGGCTGGTGCCGATGTCATTCAAACGAATACATACGGGGCCAACTATATTAAATTGGCGCGCTACGGTTTGGAAGACAAAGTGAAAAAAATAAACGAGGCAGCTGTTCAAATCGCTAAAAAAGCTGCACAAGAAGATACTTTTATCCTTGGGAGTATCGGGGGAATACATGGGGCGCAAACGTCGATTGGGACAAAAGAGGAAATTAAACGAAGCTTTCGAGAACAATTGTATTGCTTACTCCTTGAAGGCGTGGACGGTATTCTATTAGAAACCTATTACGATTTCGATGAACTGACAACTGTCCTGAAAATAGCCCGTGAAGAGACAGATTTACCGATCATTACAAACGTCTCCATGCATGAACCGGGCGTGCTCCAAAACGGGATTGAACTGGCGGATGCACTTGAACAATTGGAGCAATTGGGCGCGGATATTGTGGGCATCAATTGCCGACTCGGCCCCCACCATATGCTCAAAGCATTAGAATCTGTCCCATTACCCAACCGTGCTTTCCTTGCGGTCTATCCGAATGCCAGTTTTCCGGGTTATGAAAACGGTAAATTATTTTATGAAAATAAACCTGAATATTTCGAAAAACATGCTTCAAATTTCCAAAAAGAAGGTGTACGGTTACTAGGCGGTTGTTGTGGAACAACACCGGAACATATTCGTGCATTCGCAAAAGGGTTAACGAATCGAAAACCGATTCAAGAGAAACTATTGAAAAATAAAAAAGCTAAAATTAAGATTGCCGAGCCAAAAGAAGCGCAAAAGCCAAATTTACTTGAAATCGTAAAAGAAAGACATTCTATTATCGTTGAACTTGATACACCGAAGCACTTAAATACGAGTAAATATTTCGAAGGGGCTAAAGCATTAAAAGAGGCAGGCGTGGACGCCATCACCTTGGCGGATAATTCGCTCGCTTCCCCCAGAATTTGCAATGCGGCTATGGGTTCACTTATTAAACAACAAATCGATGTCTCCCCTCTTGTCCATATTGCATGCAGGGATCGGAATTTGATCGGCTTACAATCCCATCTGATGGGTTTACACACACTTGGCATTACGGAGTTATTGGCCATTACGGGTGACCCAACGAAAATTGGAGACTTTCCAGGCGCCACATCTGTGTTCGACGCCACTTCTTTAACATTACTTGAACTGATTCAACAGTTTAATGAAGGGATTTCGTTATCCGGAAAATCGTTAAAACAAAAAACTTCCTTCACTGTCGCAGCGGCTTTTAATCCGAATGTCCGTCATCTTGACCGGGCGACGGTAAGGTTGGAGAAAAAGATTGAGAGTGGCGCCGATTATTTTATTACACAACCAATCTATAGTCCGGAAAAAATCATCGAAGTGTATGAAGCGACTAAACATTTAGACGCGCCGATTTATATCGGAATCATGCCGCTCACTTCAACGCAAAATGCTGAATTTCTACACAACGAAGTGCCAGGTATCAAGTTAACGGATGAAGTGCGCGCAAGAATGGCACTGTTTGACGGGGATCGAGAGCAGTCAACGAGAGAAGGACTTAAAGTCGCAGAGGAATTGATCGACGTGGCGTTAGAACATTTTCACGGCATTTATTTAATTACACCGTTTATGCGCTACGACATGACCGTCCATTTAACGGCGTATATCAATGCCAGGTTAAATATCGATGCCGGAAAAAAAGTCATGCAAACAACAGGCGTTATGCAATAAAACATATAAAACTATATGAATACTAGGAGATGAATGAAATGGGAAAAGTGTTAAGTTCAAATAGTGGATATCCGAGAATTGGTGGAAAGCGTGAATGGAAAAGAGCATTAGAAAGCTTTTGGAACGATGAAATTTCAAAAGAAGAGCTTTTGAAAACGACAGAAACACTTCGTCTTGCAAATTTGAAAAAACAACAGGAAATCGGCATTGATTTAATTCCAGTTGGGGATTTTTCATTATATGATCATGTGCTCGATACATCGATTACATTTGGCATCGTTCCGAAACGCTTTTCGTACGAAGGTGGAAAAGTTCCATTGGAAACGTATTTCGACATTGCACGCGGGAATAAAGACGCCGTCGCTTCTGAAATGACGAAATGGTTCAATACAAACTATCATTATATTGTTCCCGAGCTGGAAGGCGTTACGCCGAAACTCGTCGAGAACCGCCCGCTCGCTTTTTATAAAGAAGCGAAAGAAAAATTAGGCATCGACGGTAAACCTGTTATTTTAGGACCGATTACTTTTATTAAACTAGCAAAATCATTTGGCGAAGAAAACTTCGCTTCTCTATTACAACAATTTACACCGTTATACATTCAACTATTGACGGAACTTGCCGAGGCAGGCGCTGAATGGGTACAAATTGATGAGCCGATTTTCACAAGCAACTTCTCACAAGAAGAAGTACAGCATATTCAACAAGTATATGAAGCGATTCATCAAGCAGTCCCTCACATCAAAATCATTTTACAAACATATTTTGAAAAAGTAAGCTTCTATGAGGAGATTACTGCGTTGCCTGTACATGCACTCGGTCTTGATTTCATCCATGGTGATTCGCTATCACTTTTAAAGCAACATGGATTCCCGGAAGATAAAGTACTCGTTGCCGGAGTCGTAGACGGACGTAATGTCTGGCGCGCAGATTTAGACAAGAAGTTTGTCCTGTTAGAAGAGATTCAGAAACATGTTCCTAAAGATCGTCTCATTATCCAACCAGCTTCTTCACTTTTACACGTACCTGTCAGCACAGAACTTGAAGAATCATTAGATCCCGTTATCAAAGGCGGCCTTTCGTTTGCAGATGAAAAACTTGCAGAAATTGTGCTTCTTCGTAAAGGGGTTCAAGAAGGGCAAGAATCGATCTCGAAGGAACTTGAAAAGAGCAGAAATGCACTTTCCGATTTGAACAACTCAACGTATCGGCAAAATGTGAAAGTGAAAGAAAATATTGAGAAACTGACTGAGAATGATGTCAACCGTCCGCTACCATTTGCAGACCGGATTACTAAACAACAAGAGCGATTTAATTTACCACTGCTGCCAACAACGACGATTGGCAGTTTGCCACAGACACCTGAAGTGAGACAGACGAGATCCAAGTGGCGTAGAGGTGATATTACAGACCAAGCATATGAGCAATTCATCCAAGAGCAGACGAAAAAATGGATTGACATCCAAGAAGAGATTGGCATTGATGTATTGGTGCATGGCGAATTTGAACGGACAGATATGGTTGAATACTTCGGTGAAAAAATTGATGGCTTTGTGGTGACGCAATTTGCTTGGGTTCAATCCTATGGATCTCGCTGTGTGAAGCCGCCGCTCATCTTAGGTGATGTAGCATTCAGCGAACCGATCACTGTTAAAGAAAGCGTCTATGCACAATCACTCACAAAGAAGCCGGTCAAAGGAATGTTGACAGGTCCTGTCACGATCTTGAATTGGTCTTTCGTGCGGGACGATATTCCTCGTGTAGATGTCCTAAACCAGATCGCCTTGGCACTCCGCGAGGAAATTGAGGCGCTTGAAAGCAACGGCATCCGTATGATCCAAGTCGATGAGCCGGCACTCAGAGAAGGTTTGCCATTAGATGATACGAAAAAAGAAAGCTATTTGGCATCCGCTGTCTATGCGTTCAAACTTGCGACTTCTTCCGTGCAAAATGATACGCAAATCCATACGCATATGTGCTATTCGGAATTCAACGCTATTATCGATTCCATCAGTGCTTTGGATGCGGACGTCATTTCCATTGAAACATCGAGAAGTCATGGTGAAATCATCTCTGCTTTTGAAAATAACACATACAATAAAGAAATCGGCTTGGGCGTTTATGATATACACAGTCCGCGCGTTCCAAGCAAAGAAGAAATGAAACAAAACATTAACCGCGCGTTGAAAATTATTAAGCCGAACCAGTTTTGGATCAATCCGGACTGCGGGTTAAAAACAAGAAAAGAAGACGAAACGATCGCTGCTTTAAAAGTGATGGTTGAGGCTGCTAAAGAAGTGAGAGAACTTCAATTGTCTACGATTAAATGATCGTAGAAGTAAGAAACAAGTTGTATGATACCACCCAAAGCCAGTTTCCAATTTGCTTTTCAGCAATCGGAAACTGGCTTTTTATGATGATTATATGGACAATCGTCATTTGACTATTTTCCGAATAGATTATAAAATTAGAATCGATATAAGAGACAAATAATAGGGAGTTGAGAGCAGATGAGTCAGACGAGTCAGCTTGAAAAAGGGTATTTCGGACAATTCGGAGGTAGTTTTGTCCCACCTGAACTGCAAAATGTATTAAATATTTTAAATGAAAATTTCAATAAATATAAAGATGATGAAGAATTCATTGAGGAATTCCATTATTACTTGAAGGAATATGTGGGGAGAGAGACACCTCTCTATTATGCGGAACGACTCACCAATAAATTGGGTGGCGCCAAAATTTATTTGAAAAGAGAAGATATTAACCATACAGGTTCCCATAAGATTAACAACGTGCTTGGACAAATCCTACTGGCAAAACGAATGGGTGCAAAACGTGTCATTGCGGAAACGGGTGCCGGTCAACACGGCGTGGCAACTGCTACGGTTTGTGCGATGTTCGGCATGGAATGTACCATCTATATGGGCGCAGAAGATACAGAACGCCAAGCACTAAATGTGTTCCGTATGGAATTATTAGGAGCGAACGTCGTCGCTGTATCTGAAGGACAAGCCCGCCTTAAAGATGCGGTGGATGCAGCATTTGCCGACCTTGTTGAAAACTACGAGAATACGTTTTATCTACTGGGGTCTGCTGTTGGTCCCCATCCGTTCCCAACGATGGTTAAACATTTCCAATCGGTCATTAGTCAGGAAAGCAGACAACAAATTCTTGAAAAAGAAGGCAAACTTCCTTACGCTGTCATCGCTTGTGTCGGTGGTGGAAGTAATGCGATCGGTTCTTTTGCAGAATATCTGCCAGATGAAGACGTTCGATTAATCGGAGTGGAGCCGAGCGAAGCAGCAACCTTAACAACAGGGACTGCCGGCCAACTGCATGGCTTTAAATGCATCGTTTTACAAGACGAACAAGGCACCCCCCTACCGACTTATTCGATTGCCGCCGGGTTGGATTACCCGGGATGCGGTCCCGAACATAGTCATTTGAAAATGACAGGTCGTGCGGATTATGTGTCGGTGACGAATGAAGAAGTATTGGAAGCATTCCAGCTATTATCCAAGTTGGAAGGGATCATTCCCGCGTTAGAAAGTGCTCATGCCGTAGCGCATGTCTTGAAATTAGCTCCGACGCTTGACCAAGACAAAAGTGTAATTGTTAACATTTCCGGACGTGGTGACAAAGATGTCGCACATGTTTTTGAAATGCTAAAAGGCAACTAACTAATAGAATCTCATCCCGGATCTTTGACAAGCTAAGTCTAGATTCGGGATTTTTTGTAAACCTTTCATTATGTAAAAGATTTCCTATGATTTCTCTTTATTTTAAAGAATGATTGAGTCCACGATTCATTGGGGTTGTTACTCTGTATCGTTGAACTCTCCCCACTCTCACTTCGTTTAGATATGGGGATTCCTAAGAACATCGGCGTAACCGCCAGATCAATCGCGCCTCGGCGTGATTGCGTCCAGATTTTTTCGAGCTTGAGGCCGGCACGATGCCGGTCATGCAGTCGTCGCGACAGGACGTCGCGGTCTTAGACTGCCTTCTTAAGCTCCCCTTAAAAATCTGTGACATCCGCGGGCCGACAGGATGTCGGTCATGCAACCGTTGCCACAGGACGTGGCGAACTTAGGTTGTCTTCCCTTGAACTTGAATCAGCAGGGAGTTTGAACTCCCCTTGATTTTAAATGCATTTTAGCATTCATCCCGCCACCTATGGAAGTGGCGGACTTCTGCTGAAGCAAGTTAATAAACGCTTTATCAAATATCGTTTGATAGAATTTTCAAACAAATGTATGCTAGATATATAACCAAAAGGAGGTATGACCTAATGCATGTAACTTCACTATGGAGATATCCTGTCAAATCGATGATGGGCGAAGAAATGAATGCTTGTGATGTAACTGAAAAAGGATTGCTCGGTGACAGGGCATACGGTGTAATCGACGAAGAAACCGGCAAACTCGCGAATGCAAAAAATCCTAAAAAATGGCCGGACATGTTCCGTTATCGCGCTTCGTACATGGAACCGCCCCAGTTGTCCGAACCGATTCCGCCAGTCCGTATTACCCTGCCAAACGGGCAATCCATTCGTAGCAACGACAACGAACTAAACACCCGATTAACCGAAAGCTTTCGAAGAACCGTCACACTTTCCTCACCATCATCAATAGAAGTCGAATTTGAAGGGTATATTCCTGAAGGCATACAAGAACTTGACAACCCTGGGACTGTTTTTTCAAAGGCATCCCCCGAAGATACTTTTTTCGATATCGCAATGGTCCATATTATTACAACATCCACAATTGAGACTTTACGCAAATTGACACCTGACAGCCGAATCGAGCCGCGGCGTTTCCGCCCGAATCTCATTCTGGATGTGCCCGAGGCTGAAGGATTCATCGAGGAACAATGGGTGGGCAAAATAATTACAATCGGCGATCATGTACAGTTGAAAATCCTCCAACCGACAAAGCGATGCATCATGACAACACTCGCCCAAGGAGATTTACCAAATGACCCGAATGTCTTAAGAACCCTTGCCCGTCAAAACAACGGAAATTTTGGCGTCTATGCGGAAGTGGTCAAAACCGGTCTTGTCAAAGCAGGAGATTGTGTAGTTATCGACTAAAACAAAGATAAAACGCCAAGTCATTCTACCTTGGCGTCTTCCTTTATTCTAAAAATTAAGTTTTCTGAACTTCTTCTGTTAATGTATGA
>CAOKMT010000013.1 GCA_948469885.1 uncultured Sporosarcina sp.
GATCGGTGTCGTGTCATCCATCCCAAGCTTCGTCATCATCGACTTCATTTGGTCTGATCCGAAACGGCGCATCAATTCATCTTCCAGCGACAAATAAAATTGCGTTACCCCCGGATCTCCTTGCCGACCGGAACGTCCGCGCAACTGGTTGTCGATTCTTCGTGACTCATGCCGCTCTGTCCCAAGAACCGCCAAACCGCCGAGTTCGAGGACCCCTTCTCCTAGTTTGATATCCGTTCCCCGTCCAGCCATATTCGTCGCAATCGTGACGGAACCTTTTTCTCCGGCTGCCAAAATGATATCCGCTTCACTTTCATGGTTTTTGGCATTCAAGACATTATGTTTCACGCCGAATTGCGTTAAATATTTCGAAATGATTTCAGACGTTTCAATGGCGACTGTCCCGACAAGGACAGGCTGCCCTTTTTGATTACGTTCTTTAATATCTTCCGCAACCGCTTTGAACTTACCTTCCATTGTCGCGTAAATCAAATCCGCACGGTCATCCCGGATAATCGGACGATTCGTCGGAATTTCAATGACGTTCATATTGTAAATGTTACGAAATTCCTCTTCTTCCGTTTTCGCAGTTCCTGTCATTCCTGAAAGTTTTTCGTACATTCGGAAATAGTTTTGGAAAGTGATGGTCGCAAGCGTCATCGACTCATTTTGTACTTCCAAACCTTCTTTCGCTTCAATTGCTTGGTGTAATCCGTCGCTATAACGGCGTCCTTTCATGAGACGTCCCGTAAAGGAGTCGACGATGACGACGTTTCCTTCTTCGACAACATAATCGATGTCAACATGCATACTCGCATGCGCTTTCAATGCTTGGTTGATCCCGTGTAGAAGCGTTCCATGTTCCAAATCGAACAAGTTGTCAATATTAAATGCTGCTTCTGCTTTTTCGACACCGCTTTCTGTCAGTACAACACCTTTTGTCGATTCATCATAGGAATAATCTTCTTCTTTTTTCAACGTAATGACAAACCGATTGGCCAACTTATACAAATTCGCCGCTTTCGCCGCTTGGCCTGAAATGATGAGTGGTGTCCGCGCTTCATCGATTAAAATCGAGTCGACTTCGTCAATAACGCCGAAATGAAGCGGTCTTTGCACTTTATGATCACTGTATAACACCATATTGTCACGTAAATAATCGAATCCAAGTTCATTGTTCGTACTGTACGTAATATCCGCTTGATAGGCTTCGCGTTTTTCTTCCTTTGACATACTATTCAAATTCAAGCCAACCGTTAACCCAAGGAAGTTGTAAAGGACGCCCATTTCTTCAGCATCACGACTGGACAAGTATTCGTTTACCGTGACGACATGAACGCCTTTTCCTGTCAACGCGTTTAAATAAACCGCGAGTGTCGACGTCAACGTCTTCCCTTCCCCGGTTTTCATCTCTGCGATATTCCCTTCATGCAATGCCGCCGCCCCGATGATCTGCACACGGAACGGATACATGCCGAGCACACGACGCGACGCTTCCCGGACAACCGCGAAAGCTTCCACTTGGAGGTCATCCAACGTCTCTCCAGTGGCGATACGCCCTTTGAATTCTTCCGTCTTCCCCGCCAGCGCTTCATCTGACAACTTTTCCATATCGGATGCCAATGCTTCCACTCGATCAGCAATCCGGTCAAGTCTTTTTAAATCTCGTTTATTCGAATCAAATATCTTATTTAGCACACTTAACATTAAGGTCACATCCTCGTATAGTTCACTCTTCATTTTAACATTGTGAAATGCACGGTGCAAATGAACAGTGCGCACATGGGCTACACAGTAAGCCCTACTTGTCGATAAATTTAAAACCACCGTTCGGATGGCCTACTGCACACTTCTCCCGTTGGCTTCGATCGGCTGCTTCCTCATACCGACAATTTTCCTTATCATTGTGTCTGCACGTCGCACAAAAAACCTCTGAGCAGTCTCACCACTCAGAGGTCTCTTCTAATCATTTATTCAATTCGTTTCAATCAAACCGTATTTCCCGTCTTTTCGCTTATAGACGATATTCGTGCCGTCAGATTCTGCATCTGTAAAGATGAAGAAATTATGGCCGAGCATGTTCATTTGCAAAATAGCCTCTTCTTCATCCATCGGCTTTAAGTCGAATTGCTTCGTACGCACGACGGATATTTCGTCGTGGTGGTCTTCTTCAACGTTGTTATTATTATTGACTGACGCGAAGAATGCAGCGACGCCTTCACCTTCACGGAATTTACGATTCACTCTTGTTTTATATTTTCGAATTTGACGTTCCAGTTTATCGACGATCAAATCGATGGCAGCGTATAGATCTTCATGTCGTTCTTCTGCCCGGAGCGTTAATTTTTTCATAGGAATTGTAACTTCTGCTTTAGTTTGTTTATCGTTATACACTTTCAAATTCACATTGGCCGGAGCAGTCGCACCACCTGTGAAGTATCTTTCCAGTTTACTCACTTTACTCTCCACATGTTCACGAATCGCTGGAGTGACCTCAATGTTTTCGCCTCGGATATTGAAATTTAGCATGTAAATTCCTCCTTTAATTAGCTCTTACAAGTATACTTCTATATGTGCCCCAAAAAGTCCTTTTAAAAACCTGTAAAAGATAAAAGAAAATGTCGAAATGTGCCAAAAACGTGTCAAGTCGCTTACTAACGTCATAAACGTTTTTTCTTTTTAGCCAATTCCTCTTTTCCGAGCAATTTTAACTCGCTGGCAATCAATCGTTCACGCGCATGATCTTCGTCAAATCGCAATCCGTACAAATAGCCGTTTCGGTATGCTTTCTTCCAGACAATCCCTCCGTGCGCTTCCACGGTATGTGTGTGAATCAAAAAAATAATTGTCAAATTCACGCGATTGGACGCTGTCGGAATGTCGAAATTTGTAAAAAACTTAGCGCCCTTCAAACTTAAATCCATGATCGAACATTCACCTTGTCCGGATGACTTACCTACATCATCTACTTTCCGAATTCGAAACTTGGCGCTTACCGGCTCACCGAATGTATACCGAAAATATTCGGTCCGCTTATAGAACATCGTTCATCCTCCCAATCCATCCCGAAATGTTTAAAACCCCGATAAGACAGAATCTCTATCGGGGTTGCTCTTTATTGTTTCGTATCGTAGTATGTGCCACCGCGCCCAACATTACTATACGGATTTACATACTCTTGCATATGCGTTTTTTTAGATTGCGCCTGCATAATATCCGTACGAATCCGCTTCGTGAAAAGGGCCAGTTTCGTTTGCAATTCCTTTTCAAGCGCCATCAGTTCTTGTCCCAAGGCTTCTTCTTCTTTTGTGAAAGGCGCGGCGATACCGTCTTTTAATTTCTCTCGCTCATCGAGCAATTTTTCAATCGCGGCAATTGATGCATCTCTTTGTTCTTCATCGACATTTTTCGCGGCGTCGAGTAAATTCTCCGTCGCTGTCCGCCAAGCGAGCAATACTTGCCGAATCATATTTCATCCACATTCGCATATTGTTTTTGACGGTTGATTTGAATCACTTGTTTCCATGTGTCGCGGAATTCTGTAATAATATCTGCCGCCTCACTGAATAATGCAGCGTCGTTCTGTATATTCCCGTCGATTAGCCGGCTGTTGGCAAACTCATATAGAATAAGCATGTTTTCCGACACTGGCACGGACTTATCGAGCGTCACCATCAGTTCAGAAATGATCGCTTGCGCTTTTTGAATCGCAGTATTTTTTGCTTCTATATCGCCTGCTTCCAAGGCTCTTCTACCTTGTTCGATAAATTTCAAACACCCATTATATAACATTAAAGTCAATTCGCCCGGTGTCGACGTGTTCACTGAGTTGTTCTGATACGTTGCGTAAGGATTATTAATAGCCATTAAATATCTCTATCTCCTTTTACTTTTATCTTACATACCGCCGCCGAATGCGCCCATCAGTTGTGCTGATTGTGCATTTGCGCGTTGAATCGCCATTTCCATTGCGGTGAATTGTTTCCAAAGTCGGCTTTCTGTCATTTCTAAACGAGACTGAAAACGTTCGATTTGCTTATCCATGTCGTTTAAATTACGACCAAGCGCAAAGGTATCATTGACCGAATTCGCTTTCCCCGCCCGTGCCGAAATAAGTTTTTGCGTGTCTTCCACCGCTTCACGAAGTCTTCGTGCCAACCCTTTTCCTTCATCAGTTTCACCGGATTTAGAAAATAATTCATGAATTTTATTCGGATCCTCGCTAATTGCTTCTCTTAACTTGTCTTCATCAATGACTAGTTTTCCATTTTCTAAATAATCTTTTGACGTTGTAATCCCAATATCACTCAACGTAATATCTACACCTTCAACTTTTCCCATAAGCGCCGTACGCATTTTACTGAGCATGCTTGAAATAATCGGGTCGTTTCGAAGTGTTCCACTCATCGCTTTTTCTTCCCATAGTTCAATTTCCTTTTCTTTCATCTCGGATTTTTGCTCCGTTGAAAGCGGATGGAAATCGCGGTACTTCGGTTCCCGGATTTTGGCATTTAAGTCTTCAATTAGTTTGTTGTAGTCGTCGACGAATTTGACGACGGTCTCTAAGATTTTATCCGTATCGGGAGCAGAGCTGAATGTGATAGTCTTCTCACCCGATATTGGGACTCCATCCTTATCTAACGGTGTGGTTGCTTGTTTTAAATTGATTTCAAAGCCGTTGATTTGGAAGATGTTGGAGGAACGTTCAGTTTTGAGTCCATTAAATGTGAATTCAGCATTAGCGCCTTTAGTTCCTCTGGACTTGTCAGCTGCCACTCTATTATCTTTTTCAACCTTTAAGAAAGTGTAATTACCCGAAAACTCTATTTCCTTCCCCTCTTCCACCTTACCACTGTTTTTTGCGGTAAATGCAATTTTACCTGTAAAGGAATCAAAGTATGCCGAAACATCTGAGTTTTCATTAATGTCATCTAACACGCTCTTTAAAGTTGAATTGGCATCTAGTTTAACTTCGTAGCCACCCTCATCAAACTCCCCCTCAGCATTAATCGCTTTTATTGTAAATGAAGATGGTACCGTTCTTATAATATCTAGCTCTTTTAATGACTTTGACAAATCAGCATTCGAGGAAACAATGCGATCACTACTTTGCATCGTCGCATTTTTCGCCAGCTGATGAATTTGAAGCGATCCCGAAAAATCACTCGTCGAACTTATATTTCGAATCGATACATCATCTGGTGCACTCACCGAAACTGTTTTTGCCGTAAATGAATTCGAAAGGATCATATTGCTAAATGTATTTTGACTGAAGTCAAAGAGGTTTCGGTTAATGCTTCGATAATCATCCAATTGCCATTCTAAGTATTGTTTTTTCTGTGTGATTTTATCTAATGGCAAACGTTGCGCAGCCATCATGTCTCGTATAATCGACTCTGTATCCATTCCTGTTGCTAATCCGCCAATTCGCATGATTCATTCACGCCTTCCTTAAATTTTCCGGTCCACCAGTAAACCGACGAACTCTTTCATTGCCGCATGGATATCCATCAGTTTCTTTGAAGGGATTTCACGTATTACTTCGTCCGTCTTCGTATCGACAATCGTTACGTAGTATTCTTTCAGCTCATCGTGCATGACAAATTTCAATTGTGCATTTGCGCTCGCTAAAAATGTATTCATCCCGTCCACCAAGCTGTCCGCCTTTTGAATCGGTAAACGTTGTTCGTTTTTCCCCGTCATTTCTGCTTGTTCAGCCACCATTGAAACAGGTTCAACTTGCCCGGCTTCTTTGGCAACGGGTGATGCCTCAAAGCGAGCTGCTTGTCCTATGCCTATTTCACTTACCATTCCCTTACCCTCCCTCAACTAGCGTTCGAGATATTGCTCATTGTTTTTTATATCGGCGCTCCCAAGAAGAAGTTAAGACATTTCAGCTAAAAACAATAGATTTCCGTTTGGGCTTTTCATATTTCCAACCTTTTCTACCACCGTGATTTTTAAAATTCCTAATATTCCTTTTATTTGCCCAGTCCTAAAGTTTCCATTTTTCAGACCGAATACATTTATAGTAGGTATCATTTACCAGGAAAGAAGAGAGGGTGTTCCATGTTTAAATCAGTTAAAACAAAAATTATCATAACGGTCATGGTTTTATTTCTAATCGGCGTTTCTGTCATGACCGCAGTTACAAGTACACAAGTGAAAACAAAAACGAAAGATAGTCTCATCAATCAAAGCGTTGTCTTTGTAGACGAAATGGGACATTCAATTAACTATTTCTTCGAACAATATGAAAGAGGCTTAACGCAATTATCGACTTCTCGATCTGTTGTAGAATTCGATGTGGAAGGCGAAACGGCTGAAAAAGAAGAAGCCAGAACATTACTCGAAATGCTGGATAAAGAGCTTGCTGGTTTCCATGAGCTATACAGTGACACGGCATTTGTCTATTTTTCAAGTCCCGACTGGCACATCAATGCACCGAGCACAGAAGTCCCTGCTGATTTCGATCCGACGACGAGGGATTGGTATAAAAACGCGATGGCACATCCCGATGCCGTTCAATGGACGAGCACTTATATCGATGAAGTTACCGGTGAATATGTCATCACAGCCACAAAAGCGGTACATCATAACGGTACCCCGATCGGTGTCATCGGTCTTGATATCTTCCTAACGGCATTAATGGATCAGATCGAGAATAGCGAGCTCGATTTTGACGGCTATCCGATTATTCTCGGCTCAGAAGGCGACGCGATCGTCCACCCGACCGCCCTAAGCGAGAACTTAATGCATCTTCCGTTTATCCAGGACATGTACCAACATGAAAACGGCGTAGTCCAGTATCATTATGATGATGCGGATAACGTAACCGTCTACACGACGACCTCAGGGATGGGCTGGAAAATCGGTGCGGTTTACAACGACGACAATATAGATGCGATGGCAAATGATTTACGGAACTCGATGATTATCGTTGCCCTGATCACGTTAGCTTTATTTTTCGTCATACTTTACATAATGATCAGTCGCTTGATTCGTCCGCTTGGCACGTTGACGACATTGATGGAAGCCGTTTCAGATGGGGATCTGACTGTCAGATCGGACATCCAGTCGAAAGACGAGATTGGCGAATTGGGGGCTAACTTCAATACGATGATCGATAAAACCAATGCAATTATCCGCGTCGTCAATGACTCTGCGATGAACGTAAGAGAAAGCTCTGAAAGTTTAAGCGCGGTTTCCGAAGAAACGAATGCTTCAAGTGAAGAAGTGGCCTATGCAGTAAATGAAATTGCCCAAGGTGCATCTCGTTCTGCTGCCGATGCTGAAATAGTGACAGAACGTTCAGACCTTCTAGGTCAACAAATTAATGACATGACGGAAAAAGCGGATGTCATGACGACGATCGCAATGAAAACTGGCGAAATGAATACGAGCGGGCAGCAACAAATGCAATCGCTCTTAACTTCTTTCAACGATTCAGCAAGCAACTTACAAGCGATGGCCGGCGTCGTTACGGCACTGGAAGAAAAAGTGGGCGCTATCGGCACTGTGATGGACACGATTACTGAAATTTCCGCCCAAACGAATTTACTCGCCTTGAATGCAAGCATCGAAGCTGCGCGTGCGGGCGAACATGGTCAAGGATTTGCGGTTGTCGCTGAAGAAGTGCGGAAGCTTGCGGAACAATCCGCACGCGCAACGGACGAAGTGCAAACGACGATTCGCGAACTCCAAGCCGAATCTCGTCAAGTTTCGGAAGAAATGACACGGACTCGAGAAAACTTCCATAACCAAGCGACCGTCTTGAATGACACAGAAAATACATTCGGTGACATTTCCGCATTGATGGCAGATATGCAAACTTCTATCGATGACGTCGCCAGCGGAATCGCAAGCGTCGCTACTTTAAAAACAGACGTTGCCGAAACCATTCAAACAATGGCCGCCACATCTCAAGAAACAGCCGCGGCATGTGAAGAAGTGAGCGCATCGACTGACGAACAAGTACGCGCCATCCATTCCGTGACGGAAGCGGCGGAAGCATTAACGAAATTGAGCGAAGAGCTTAATCAAGCAGTGAATCAATTTAAGGTTTAAGCACGACAAAACCGCTTTGGATTTCGTGTCCGAAGCGGTTTTTCATTCATTAAAGATACTATTATTATCCTATCGGGAAGGAACTTTCGCGACTTGCTCACGAAGGGCTGTCTTCAATATTTTTCCTGCAGCTGACTTCGGTAAATCTTCTACGAACTCCACTGATTTTGGCACTTTGTACCGACTTAACAGTTCTCGACAGCGCCTCAACAACTCTTCTTCGGATAATTCCGTTTCCGGTTTCAACACGACAAAAGCCTTCACGGCCTCTATCCATTTTGCATCAGGGACACCAATGATTGCCGCTTCTAATACTTCCGGACTTTGGTATATCGCGTTCTCCACTTCCACAGAATAAATATTGAGCCCGCCCGAAATGATCATATCCTTCTTGCGATCTGCAAGGTAAATGTATGCATCTTCTCCGAAATAGCCCATGTCTCCGGTATAGTACCAGCCGTCTTTCAAAACTTCCGCCGTCTCTTCAGGCTTGCGCCAATACCCTTTCATAATATTAGGACCCTTCGCGATAATTTCTCCAACCTCTCCTTCCCCAACGTCATTCCCTTTCGGATCGATGATACGAAGTTCCACCCCGATCACTTGTCTTCCGACGGATAGTAACCGCTTCTTCACTTCTTCCGCTTCAGTGTCAAACCCTTCCTGATGGTCTTCCTCTGTCAATGAAGACAAGACCGGCGAAGCTTCCGTCATTCCATAGTTTGCAGAAAAATTGCAATCGAACACCTGGCGAGCTTTCTCCAAAATTTCAAACGGCATCGGCGAAGCCCCGTACCTAATCGTCTTCAAACTAGTAAATTGATATGCCTCCACTGTTGGATGATGAATAAGCATATTGATCATCGAAGGGACTAGCGTCACACGCGTCACTTGATACTTGTCGATTTTTTCAAAGATCTCCTCCGGATCAAATGTCGCATTCATGCAATGCGCCGCCCCGATTGTCGTGAAGATGAAGATAGGAACACTACCCGCCAAATGGAACATCGGGTTCACGTGAAAGTAAATGTCTTCAGATGAGTACCGGTTCATCATTAATGTATGATAAATATTCGCTACTAAGTTTTTATGACTGAGCATAACACCTTTCGCTTTCCCTGTTGTGCCGCCTGTATAATAAATTCCCGCAATATCATCCTCGTCTATTTCAACTTCTTGAAATTCCCCTGCTTCTTCCAATAAGTCATCGTATGGCAATGTCCCGACTACGGATGCATCTTTCTCTTTTGAAACATAGACAAAATGTTGAATCGATGTCTTCGTTTTGATAGAAGGAAGTAAATGTATAAAATCTTGCCCTATAAACAAATGGCTCGGTGCACAATCGTTCAAAATGTATTCCATTTCGCTCAATGACATCTTTGTACTAATCGGCGAAAAAATCGCCCCGATCATTAAAGAGGCATACTTAATCTCGATAAACCTGTAATTGTTATTCATTAGTATTCCGATTCTATCGCCTTTCTTCACACCTTGTATTTGAAGATTTTTCGCGAGTAGCTTAATCCGGGCATATAATTCCTTATAAGTTAGTCGGACTTCTTCATCAAGCACGGCGTATTTATCGGGATAATGCTTGACTGAAGCTTGTAACCCTTTCGTCAGAAGCATATTGTTTCCACCTTCCTCGTTCAACAAATTCTCTCTATGACGCTTATTCACTTTAATTGCAAGAAACATGCCATATACACAACTCAAAAACAGAAGCCAGTGGAAGACTGCCTTGTCTGATAAACTTCTAAAATACGCGTCTATGGTTTGTCCACTTAACCGGACACTGTCTTCATTTGTATACAAATTTTAAAAGGGATCTAACAGTTTTTGTGGAAGTTACTTTCAAGAGATATAAAGGAGTGTGAAGTTGTGTTTGTCTATGAATGTATGAATCGCAAGTTCTCCGTATTGAAACCGAACAGTACATTTCGTGAAGCCTTACTTTTATTCAGACGAGAAAAAACCGGTATATTACCGATTATCAATGAAGATCACACGCTTTGTGCGGCGATTAGTCAATACTCTCTTTTTCAAGCACTACTGGACGACCATTCTTTGGATGACGTCATCACCCCGTATACAATTCACGATGTCGTCACGGTCTATGCCGACGATACAATTACGAATGCACGAGATTTTTTGCTGCAAAAGCAAGTGATCCATGCAATTGTCATTTCACAAGATCATCAAGTGTGCGGTATTTTAGGCAGAGCGGATTTAATGCGCACATCCCGGTTAATGATCCAAAAATCGCGTCGGCGCAACGCGACATTGACGAACTCCTTACAATCTTTAATCCAACACTTGCCGACCGGCATTGTTGCGGTCGATAAAAAAGGCGCCATTCAAGTGATGAACCGGGCCGCAGAAAAAATGTTCGCGCTTTCAGAATCCAATTGTTTAGGACAATCCTTATCCACAGTCCTTCCTGAACTGGATGAAGTGCTAGAGCTGAACGGTGAAATGCCTTATCAAAAAATAGCGCTCAAAGGAAATGAACTCCTTGTCAACGCGAAAACCTTTTCCGAAGATGAACACCTGTGGGGTAGTTTGGTCATATTGCAACATTTCACGGACTATGAAAAGGTAGCCAATGAACTGGCATCGACGAAAGAACTGAAACAAACCTTGCAAACCGTCGTAGATACAGCGTATGACGGCCTCATTTTAATCGACGAAAAAGCAGATATCCAAATGATCAACGATGCGATTTGCCAACTCGGAAACTATTCAAAAGACGAACTCATCGGACAACCGGTCGATCGATTTTTCCCCGAACTTAAATTGACGGAAACTTTGGATAATGGAATCCAAAAAAGCAATATCGAAGCGATTATTATGGGTGAACATCGGACACTCGTTTCTAAAATTCCCATTATACAAAATGAACAAACCGTCGGCGTCATCGCCAATATGACGTATCGGAATTTAAACAAGTGGAAAGATGTCATTCAAAACTTGGATCACTTAAAAAAAGAAGTTTCCTATTATCGAGGCGAACTTTCACGATTGGAAGGGACGCCATTCGATTTGGATGATATCCTAACGCAAAATGAAGAAATGATTCAACTGATCCGAACAGCCCGCCAAGCAGCGTCCGGTTTTTCTAATGTTTTATTGCTTGGAGAAAGCGGGACGGGGAAAGAACTATTTGCGCGCGGAATTCATACCGCATCCAAACGGTCAGGCCGTCTCGTTTCCATCAACTGCGCAGCCGTGCCTTTCGATCTGTGGGAATCTAAAATCTTTGGCTATGAAGAAGGCGCTTTTACGAGTGCGAAACGCGGCGGCAAGCCCGGAAAATTTGAATTGGCGCATAACGGGACGCTCTTTCTCGATGAAATTGGCGATATGCCGCTCGATATGCAAGTGAAATTATTACGGGTTCTTCAAGAAAGGGAATTTGAAAGAATCGGTGGCACGAAGACAATTCAAGCGAACGTCCGAATCATTGCCGCCACGAATAAGAATTTAGCGCAAATGGTCGCGGATGGCACTTTTCGGGAAGACCTTTTTTATCGGCTGAACGTCATCCCGCTTCGCATTCCACCGCTACGCCGCCGAAAAGACGATATTCCAATTTTAGCGATGGCCATCGGCAAAAAGTTTAGCCATTTAATGGATACAGGACCGATTGCCATGAACGAGGACGTATTCACTTTGCTCTGTTCCCACCATTGGCCCGGCAACGTACGCGAACTAGAAAATGTGATTGAACGGGCAATGAACGTCATGGCCGGAAATTTATTAACCGCCGATCATTTTCCAGATTATCCCGGAGAGGGTGAAAAAAGCCATGATGAACAGCAACTGATTCCCCCTTTTCCGCAAGATGGTTTTCACGTCGGGAAAAAGAAAAATAAAGAGGCAGGTGTAAATTATAAAAACAAAGTGCAAGCGGCTGAGAAAGAGGCAATTGCATTGGCCTTACAAGCAACAGGTGGAAACCGTACTGCCGCCGCAAAATCACTCGGCATCAGCCGTTCCCAACTGTACAAGAAATTGAACCAGTACAGCATTACATGATGGCCTAAGATAACTTGGCACCACCTAAAATCTTCAAGAAAGAGAGGAACCGCCCAAAAAGATGGGCGGTCCTTTGCCTAATACTTCATTCTCCCACAAATTGGGGCGTTCTTTTTTCCTTAAATGCTTGAACACCTTCTTGATGATCTTGCGTCTGAAATAAAATGGCTTGCCCGAAACCTTCCAATTCTAATATATCTTCAAGACTTTTGTTGAAACCGCCGTCAATGATCGATTTCGTATAGCTGAGAGCTTGCACCGGTCCACTCGCCAATTCGGAAGCCAATACTTTGGCATTTTCAAATACCTCTTCCGGCGCAACCACATGATTGATGAATCCATACCGCTCACCTTCTTCCGCTGTAATCACGGCGCCCCGCCAAATCAATTCCTTCGCTTTCCATGGGCCGAGCACTTTCGATAAGAAATAATGCGCACCACAGTCCGGGATCGCCCCTAGGTTTTTGAATGCCAACCCAAACTTTGTTCCTTCCGCGGCAATGATCATATCCGAAGCGAGCGCAATACTGAAACCAGCACCGAAAGCATAGCCGTGAACCGCCGAAATAACCGGCTTAGGCATAGAATGAATTTGCTGGATAAGCTTCGCCGCCCCGTTCATCCGTTGCTTCATTTTCACAGCGGGGATCCCCGCCCCCATCGTCTTAATATTGCCACCTGCGCAGAATCCTTTTCCGTTCCCTTTCAATATGACCACTTTTACGTCGGCGTCTTCTTCACAATCCGTCAATGCGGCCATCAACCCTTCTTTCAGCGGTCCGCTCATCGCATTACGGGTTTCAGGTTCGTTAAAAATAATCGTCGCGACCCCTTCACTTTTTTCCACGATAACACTTGCTTCCATTGTCTATCCCGCCTTTTCCTGTTTTGATCTTTACTGCATTACATTGACTTCTTTTCTTAATTGCCGCTTCAAAATCTTACCGGATGGATTCCGTGGGAGTGTATCTAAAAACACCAACTCTTTTACTTTTTGGTAATTCGCTAGATGACTATTCGCAAAAGTGATGAGCGCCTCTTCGGATTGTTTTCTACTCTCCCGTAAAACGACATACGCCTTGGCGGCTTCCCCCCATTTTTCGTCCGGCATGCCGATGACGGCCACTTCCAGAACGTCGGGATGCGTATAGAGTACTTGTTCAATATCGCGGGGATACACATTGACACCGCCGCTAATGATCATGTCTTTTTTTCGGTCAAGTAAATAATAAAATCCATCTTCATCCACTTTTCCCATATCCCCTGTTTTGAACCAGCCGCCAGGCAGAAACGCTTTCTCTGTTTCATCGGCTTGTTTGTAGTAACCGCAAAATAACAAAGGACCGCGGACTGCGAATTCCCCTTCTTCACCAATGCTGACATCTTTTTCATTGTCGTCGAGCAAACGCACTTCCATGTAGCCGACTTGTTGACCGACGCTCGCCGTTTTCTTAATCACATCTTTCGGCTGCTGAATAATATAAGCACCTGTTTCTGAAGAACCGAAAAACTCCAATAACCCACAACCGAATTTATCCACAATCGTCTTTTTCACTTCTTTGGCAAGTGGGGAGCCCGCGCTGACCAATAATTGCAAAGAACGTAAATCATAATTGCTGAATGCAGGCACTTGTAACAAAGCGATATATTGAGACGGGACGAAAAAGGCTTGCGACACTTGTTGGCATTCAATCGTCTGCAAAGTCGCTTCAGGATCAAACTCACGTGTGATGACCACTTTCACTCCAAGGATAGCCGGTCTGAAGACGAGTCCAAATCCGACCGCATGGTATATCGGCACAGTAATTAACATGACATCCCTTGCCCCGGTCTTCCAATCAATCGCCGACCGCAATATGCGGTATACATTCTTTTCATGGGTGATCATAATGCCCTTTGGTTCAGATGTCGTCCCCGAAGAAAAAAGGATTGCAAATAAATCGCTTGAGCATACGGCCACGCCCGGATCTTCCATGGCGCCTTTATTCATAAGGGATTCATACTGAACATACGCTTTCTCGCTTTCTGAACCGATCAAAATTGTCGATCGCTCGACAATCGTGTTCAGCCGTCCGCGGATACACTCGAATTTTTCCAGTTGCTCGCTTTCGACGAATATATATTTAGCATCCGATTGATTAAGTAAAGTTGCCAAGTTCTCCCCTTCAACCATATAATTGATCGGAATCGACACTGCGCCAACTGTGGAAATCGCGTAGAGCGCTTCCATCATTTCAATCCGGTTACGCATATACAAGGCAATAGGGTCACCTTTTCGAACACCTATTTCAAGCAAAGAATTCGCTAACTTATTGACCCGCCCATAAAGTTCCTGAAACGTCAACGACTGTTCCCCGTACACGACCGCCACATCATTCGGCCGATTTTTCGCGTGTACTTTTAACCCCGCATGCACACTCCCGATATCCAAGTTCTGAAACACCTCTTTCCCTTAAATGACGAATCGTCACTCAAAAATGATGTACACGATCAGTTGTATTTTTTCACTTCTTCCCGGAATGCCTCCAACGTTTTTTCTAGCTCATGATTATTTTTTTCTTTTAAATAACTTTCTTCCACTTCATTATAAAATTTTTGCCACTGTGCCCGTTCCTCTTCAGACAACGCATAGATTTCAGCCCCATTCTCCTTAAACTCTTGGATAGCATTTTGGCTGTATTCGTCCATCATCCTTGCATTCTTCTCCGTATACTCATCCCCAACTTGGACAAGTACTTCTTGCACATTTTCCGGTAGTCCTTGAAAGACCTTTTCATTAATAATTAAACCAGTGGCACCTCCACCAAAGTCGACACCAGATGTTCCGAATTTGATCAATTCACCCAATCCGTAATCTTTCGTTGAACCAGGATTCAAAACAAGTGAATCAAAAACGCCTCTTTCCAATCCTTCATACAACTCCGATAATGTAATATTGATCGGGGATGCGCCAATCGTTGGCATTGCTTTATTAGCTAACTCTCCGGACACTCTTACTTTCGACCCCTTAAGATTTTCAGGAACTTTGATTACTTTTCCTGCTGTCCAAATTTCCGATGAGGTGGCGGCATAGCTGAATAACGGTCTCACGTTATTACTTAGAAAATCCGATTCCAACATTGGACTTTTTTTGCTTAATTCGTGAAGAACCATTGAACCTTCATAGGAGGTGGAATGCAATCCAGGGATATCCATAATGGCAGCAGTGATTGGCATTTGACTTGAATAATACGGGCCGATATAAAAGCCGATATCCGTTACACCTGTTGTCGTCAACTCCAACAAATCCGCAACTTTCCCCAATTGCTCCGCCGGATAAAACTCAAATTCAACTTGTCCATCGGTCAACGCTGTCACCTTTTCCATGAAAGGTTTAAAAGTTCCCGTTGTGATCGTATGCGTTTCAGGTTGGGATACCGCAAATTTCAATATGATTTTCTCACTGACCTCGTCCCCTTGTACCGTGTCCTTTCTTTCTGCCTCTGCATCGCTACATGCAACAATGGTTAATAAAAGAGCAACGAACAGAAATACCTTTAAAATGGCTTTCCCCATCTTTCCACCTCCATGTCATTTCAACTTGCCTCACTCCACCTTTTCGATAGCACTTCGATAAGTCTCCAAAACATCTTTTAAATCTTCATTGTTTTGCGCTTGTAGCCATTCTTGCTCAAATTCGTCATACACCTCTTGCCATTCCGCTTTTTCAGCAGCAGACAGTTCATGCACTTCCCCGCCATCTTCCACGAATTTTTTCATGACATTCTGTGTAACTTCATCAAAGTGTTGGGCATAAGCGATAGACATGTCAGCTCCGACTTCCATCAATGCTTTCTGGACATGTTCTGGTAAACTTTGATACGTCTTTTCATTGATTAAGATATTGGAAGAGAGGCCGCCAAATGAAACACCAGCTGTTCCGAATCCTGCTAGTTCTTCCAAACTGTAATCTTTTAACGATCCGGCTCCGAGTGCTACGGCGCCGAACACTCCTCTTTCAAACCCTTCATAAGTTTCCGCAGCGGTCATATTGATAGGTGTTGCGCCAAACTTCGCCACAAGCTTATTCAATATTTCACCAGTCACTCTCACTTTCTCGCCCTTCAAATCTTTCGGAGCTTTAATTTCTTTGCCTCTTGTCCAAAGTTCATAAGGAGGTAGCGCATAGCTGAATACCGGACGCACTCCGTTATTTAAAAAATCAGTTTCCAACACAAGATCTTGTTGAACCAACGCTTGCAAAGCAGAGGTGCCTTCGTATGCTGTGTCATACAATCCCGGCAAACTTACTAGGCCGCTCGTAATCGGCAAGCTACTCGGATCATAACTCGCAATGAAAAAACTAAGATCCGTTACACCGTCACTCGTCAATTGATACAAATCTGCAGCTTTGCCAAGTTGCTCAGAAGGATAAAATTCAAACTCGACCTGGCCATCCGTCATTTCGGTCACTTTTTCCATGAACGGAACAAATGCCCCTTCATATAAACTATGGCTCTCCGCTTGGGATACCGCAAACTTCAACGTGATCGGTTCATCCGACGAACCGGCTTGTGCATGATTTTGACCATCTGTACTATTGCCATTACACGCCGTTAACGCGAATAACACGCAAAAAAACAGGAATGCCATTATGGTATTTCTCTTCATTTTTCACATCCCCCTTCTACATGTCTATACGAAATCTTAGTTATAATTTTTAATTGCTTCTTTAAAGTCATCTAATGTTTTTTCAATATCCGGATTGCTTTGCTCTTTGACCCATTTTGCTTCAACCTCACTATAAAACTTCTGCCATTGAGCTTTTTCTTCCTCTGACAATTCATACATTTGTATTCCTTGGTCTTTAAAGTCTTCAATAATATTCTGTACATATTCATCCGTTCTGATTGCATTGCTTTCTGTAAGTTCATCACCCACTTGAACAAGGATTTCTTGTACATTTTCCGGCAACCCTAGGAATACTTTTTCATTAATAATTAGTCCTGTACCTGATCCGCCAAAATCAATCCCGACAGTTCCAAACTTAATGATTTCCCCCAATCCGTGATCTTTCGTTGATTGCGGGTTTAAATTGAGCACGTTAAAAACACCTCTATCAAATCCTTCGTACAACTCCGACAACGATATATTGATAGGTGATGCGTCGAGAGCAACTGTCGCTCGATTCAACACTTCTCCAGTAACTCTCACTTTCATCCCTTTTAAATCCTCTGGGACTTTTATTTCCTTGCCCGTTGTCCATAGCTCCCCCGGCGGTGCATCATAACTGAATAATGGTCGGACGCCATTCCTTAAGAAATCGGTCTCTAGCACCGGATCTTGTTTACTTAGTTCATGGTAGGCCATCGTTCCTTCATGCGAGGTAGAATACAATCCCGGTATGCCAATGAGCGCACTTGTAATCGGCATTTGACTTGGATAATAGGTAGAAATAAAAAAACTGATATCAGCAACTCCATCACGCGTTAAATCCATTAAATCAGCAAATTTCCCTAATTGTTCCGCAGGATAAAATTCAAACTGAACTTGCCCGTCAGTTAACTCTGTCACTTTTTCCATAAACGGTTTAAACACTTCGGCAGTGAGTGAATGAGTTTCGGATTGGGCAGTGGCAAATTTCAACGTAATCGTTTCACCCGTCTCACTTGCTTGCACATCGTTTTGACTATCTGCATTGTCTTCATTGCAGGCAGCCAACATAAGCAAGACACATGCAAGGAGGAATACCGCCGACTTCATTCTTTTCATGATTTTGCCCCCTGGTTTCCAGCTCATTTTTGGTACAAAAAAGGTTGTCGAAATATTTTTTCCGACAACCTTTAACGACTAAGACAAGTAACCTACGACTTTATCTCTTCTTATAAACCAAGATTTTTGGCAATGATGACTTTCATAATTTCATTGGAACCTGCGAAAATCGGATTAGCCGCGATGTCGCGATAACAGCGAGCGATTTCATATTCCTCCATGAAACCATAGCCGCCGTGAAGTTGCATACATTCCGGTGCAATTTTACGCGCCATGTCGGAAATCCACCATTTCGCCATTGAGACGGCGGTGACAACTTCTTCCCCATTCATATGTTTGACGATCAAGTCGTCGATAAACGTCCGCCCCAGTTGGACTTCCGTCGCCATTTCCGCCAGTTTGAATTGCGTGTTCTGAAAACTGCCGATCGGTTGTCCAAACGCTTTCCGCTCTTTCACATACTGCAATGTCAAATCGAGCATTTTCTCTGCCATCACTTGCGCCCGCAGTACACTAATGATCCGCTCTTGTTGCAACTTGTTCATCAAATAATAAAAGCCTTTGCCTTCTTCTCCAAGCAGATTGTTAACCGGGACACGAACGTCTTCAAAAAAGAGCTCTGCCGTGTCTTGGCTGCGCATGCCGACTTTTTCAAGTTTGCGACCACGTGAAAAGCCCGGCGTATTCTGCTCGACAAGAATGAGGCTGATCCCTCTATGGGCAGGCGACGCAGTCGGGTCCGTTTTACAAGCAACGATAATCAGATCCGAATGGATGCCGTTCGAGATGAACGTCTTTTGTCCATTGATGACATAGTGGTCACCGTCTTTTACAGCGGTTGTCCCAATACTTGCCAAATCGGAACCGACTTTCGGCTCCGTCATCGCCACAGCCGTGATAATATCTCCGCTTACACATCCCGGCAAATATTTCTCTTTCTGCGCATCCGTTCCATATGCCGCGATATAAGGAACGATGATGTTACTGTGTAAGGGGATCCCCGACAATCCGGCTCCGACCCGGCCGAATTCCTCGGTTTGAATGATAGAAAAGATGAAATCCGCATCCAGTCCGCCATACTGCTCTTCTACCCAAGGGCATAGAAAACCGTTGTCTCCTACCTTTTTCCAAAATGCACGCGGGATGATCCCTTCTTTTTCCCACTCATCAAAATGAGGAACCGCTTCCTTTTCAAGAAACTTCCTTAAGGAATCCCGAAACAATAAATGCTCTTCTTTTAAATAAGATTGACCTGTTTTATGAGATGCCACCATACCAACCATGACTTCTACATCCCCTTCTTGGATCTACCGTTGATTGCCCACTAAGTTCTGCTCAACTTTAGAAGGAAGTTTCGCTTCAAAAGTACCTGCCACTTTTACTTCCCCTTTATCATTCAACGCGACGACTTCCCCGACGATCTTATTATCATCATGCTTCTCCAACACTTTACCAACGATTTCGATCGCTTCTCCGGGCTTCGTCATCTTCTGGAAACGGACTTTCAGTTTGCTCACATTTTTCCGAGGGATCCAAGTCGTCACCCCTTGCGACACCATTCCCATGATAAGCATGCCATGGGCGATGAGGCCTGTCCCGGCTTGCTCTCCTACTTCTTCGACCGTATGAAGCGGATTGAAATCACCCGATGCGCCAGCGTACTTGACGAGTTGAACACGTGTAATCGGTTCTTTCTTCAAAACCGGAAATGAATCTCCTACATTCAAATCTTCATAGAACATTTGCCCTCTCTCCTTCCTCAATGACGGTGCACTGTCGTATTTCTTGAAATCGCTGCCAATTCGCCCCGTTGGTTTTTGTAACGGTTTTCGGTCTTAATAAGATCCATGCCGCCCGAAGCGCCTTTTTTCACTTTCACATCGATCACTTTACTGTTGACCGTTAATACATCGCCCGGATAAATATCGAGCAGATGCTCGTACTCCTGTTCTCCGTGTAAAATCTTCACAGGGTTCAGTTTCAGGATTTTCATCTTTTCATCGAAACTGTAACCGCCCCACGTATCGACGACTTGCAAAAATGTAAGTGGGATCGGGACATCATCAAAGCCCGCCTCCTGTGCCGCCTCTTTACTTTGATAAATCGGATTGTCATCCCCGATGGCAGCAGCGAGCTCTTTGATCTTCCCTTTTTCTATCTCAAAGCTATACGGCTCGTATTCCAAGCCGATCAATTCTTTTACATTGGACAAATCCAGTCACCTCTCCCTATTTTAAAGGCGCCAAACATTGACACCCTCGTCGTTATCGCTTATTTCATTTCGACTTTGACTTTCCCAATGAGCG
Source organism: uncultured Sporosarcina sp. (assembly GCA_948469885.1). Taxonomy (GTDB): domain Bacteria; phylum Bacillota; class Bacilli; order Bacillales_A; family Planococcaceae; genus Sporosarcina. The sequence continues at coordinate 20,166 of CAOKMT010000013.1, forward strand.
GATCATACGGGAAAACGTCTGCGGATACTTCCAATGGTGTGAAATCAGATTTGAACGACTCTTTCATCTGGCTGAGGCTCTCCACATCCCAACCTTCCGAATTATATGCGGAACGCACCGGGCGCGGTTGGGAGAACAGGATGATCTCGTCTCCTCTCACACCGAAAATCTGACCACTTACATCGGACGCATCGTCAGTCGCCAAATAAGCAACAATTGGCGCAATCAATGCAGGCGTCATTTGTTGGATCTTCCCGACTCTTTCCTTCTGATCATCCGTCTCTGTTGGAATCGTCCCGATCAATCGACTCCAAGCGAAAGGTGCGATGGCATTCGCTGTCACATTGTAACGCGCCATATCTAACGCTGTTGAATTTGTTAAACCGAAAATGCCTAGTTTGGCCGCAGCGTAGTTTCCTTGTCCGATATTCCCAATCAACCCTGAAGTAGATGTGAAGTTGATGAACCTACCTCTTTTTTCTTCTTTGAAGTACGGAGCCGCCGCACGGGTCATATTGAAACTCCCTTTTAAGTGAACAGCGATGACCGAATCCCATTCTTCCTCGGACATTTTGAAAATCATTCGGTCCCGTAAAATCCCCGCATTGTTGACAACTATATCTAATCTACCGAATCCATCCAACGCCTGTTGCACCATTTTTTCCGCGTTTTCCAATTCGGAGACCGAGTCATAATTCGCAATCGCTTCGCCGCCTGCCGCTTTGATTTCTTGGACGACCTGGTCAGCAACTTGAATATCGTTACCTGCCCCGTCAGGTCCTCCTCCTAAATCATTGACGACGACTTTCGCGCCTTCTTTCGCCATTAAAAGTGCAATTTCCCGTCCAATGCCACGACCTGCTCCTGTCACGATTGCCACTTTACCATTTAAATTCCCCATTCAATTCCCCTCCATTTTTCTCCTTGTAAAATTGGTGACTTCTCCCGATCCATCTACAATCCAGCCACTCTACTCAATACAATTGCAAGTTATGTGCCAACTTATTTTTCACTAAGAAAAACTTCTAATCTTGTGATTCCACTACACTTTCATAGAATGCGCCGGCATGGATGCAAAGAATTAAATGGACACTTCTTGTCTTTTTGCGTGGACACTGTCTTCATTTGTAGACACTCAGAAATAAACTCATTTATTTTGACATGAACCAAAAAAAGCTAAGAACATATAGCATGTTCTTAGCCTGAAACATTTTTCTTCAATTTTGGATAACCGATCAAAATCGCAACAACACAACAAATCCCCATCAACACCGGATAAAACGAATACATCATAATACTCAACGGCGAAATCGCTGCAAGTCCTGCCGCAGCAAGTAATTGAGCACCATAAGGCAAAACCCCTTGCCAACAGCTCGAAAACGTATCCAATAAGCTTGCCGACTTTCTCGGATCGATTTCATACTCGTCCGCAATTTGTTTGACGAGCGGGCCTGTAATAATAATCGCTATCGTATTATTCGCCGTCGCAATATCTGCGGCACTTACTAAACCGGCAATGCCGAACTCGGCTCCTTTTTTTGTTTTCACTTTACGTGTAATCGCCCGAAGTAAATAGTCGATCCCACCATTATGCTGAATGATGCCAACAATCCCACCGATTAAAATAGACACAATCGCCAAGTCTTCCATCGTCATAATGCCTTCAGCCGCCACTTGCAATAAACTACTTAAATGATAAGACCCATCAATCAGTCCAATCACGCCCGCAAAAATCGTGCCGCCTACTAATACAACCAACACATGTGCGCCCGACAAGGCTGCAACCAAAACGGCAATATACGGGAGTATTTTCATTAACTCATACGAATATTCTCCAACAAGCGCCCCTTCAGTTCCCTGCGTCAGTACCCCGAGAATAAACATCGTCAAGAGTGCCCCTGGGAGTACAATCCAAAAATTCACTTTAAATTTATCTTTCATTTTCGTACCTTGCGTTCGAACCGCTGCAATCGTTGTATCTGAAATCATCGACAAATTATCCCCGAACATCGCGCCTCCGACAACCGTTGCCATCGCAAGTGCGACCGGGACCCCTGTCTCACTCGCAATACCGACACCGATTGGCGCAAGTGCCACAATGGTCCCCATCGAAGTTCCCATCGAAACAGAGATGAAACAACCGATCACGAACAAGCCAACTATCAACAAATTCGCAGGTAGTAAAGATAACCCTAAATTTACAGTCGACTCAACAGCGCCCATGCCTTTTGCAACACCCGCAAAAGCTCCAGCCAAAATAAAAATGACCGCCATTAAAATAATGTTCGGATGCCCTGCACTTTTAGTAAAAACTTCAACCTTTTGACTAAACGCCTTTTGCCGGTTCATCAAAATCGCAACATTCAACGGCATCCTCGAAAAATCTTTCGTCAAAACACCTGAACCGATAAAAAGAAAGACAAAAATAAATAAAGGCAAAAACGCAAAGAGACTTCCTTTTTTCATTTCCTCACTCGACATATATACGCCACCATTTTTCCATCAAAATTGTATGTGTTTATTACTATCAAACGTATAGTATAACATATCGATAAGCGGCCGGTCATCTCTACTCAGAACTCACGGAAAAAATTGACAATAACAAAGAAAAGCGCGTTTCCATCATTGCTTTAATAATTGCAAAACGGATTGCGCTTGTTGCATATGCAACGCGAGTATATGCTGGCTCGCTTGCAGTAAAATATTCGCTTTCGTCAGGGCCATCATTTCTTTGGCAATATCAGTATCCCGAATACGGGACTCGGCAGCCGTCAAGTTCTCTTCCATAACCGCCGCATTATTGTAAGCATGTTCAAGTCGATTCACGTAAGCCCCCATACGAGAACGTTCCGAGGAAACTTTTCCGATCGCCTCATCCAACAGCCCAATCGACTCGTCCGCCTGCTCCCGAGTAAGGAGGGATGCGTCTTCCAATCCTAAAGCCCCTACCCCCATATCGCCGATCGAAAACTCGATCGACTGGCCTGCATTTGGTCCAGCTTGTGTCTTAAATGAAGATCGGGAACCATCCAATAGAGGAAGTGTATTAAAATTCGTATCCTTCGAATTCCGTTCAATCTCTTCTTTCAGTTGTTGAAATTCAATATCAAGCAACGCACGATCTACATCAGTCACTGTATCACTCGCCGCTTGAACACTCAATTCACGCAACCGTTGCAACATCGCATGGGTTTCCTGCAACGCCCCCTCAGCCGTTTGGAATAAAGACATGCTGTCCTGTATATTCCGCTGGGCCACTTGCAACCCACGAATTTGCGCACGCATCCTTTCGGAAATGGCCAAGCCGGCAGGATCATCCGCCGCACGGTTAATGCGTAATCCTGAAGAAAGACGTTCCATCGAAAGCATCACTTGATTATTGTGCATATTCATATTGCGCAAAATGTTCAGCCCCATCGCATTCCAATTTCCCAGCACCCCATCCCCTCCTCCAATCTATTCCTTTTCATTATTATCGGCAAAAATGGAAGATTGTTAATTGTTCACAAAAAAATCCCTATCCATAGGTGGACAGGGACTCGGTTTAATTTTATCAATGTTGACACATGGCTCGACATTGCTCAAAAACTGTATTTAAATTAAATCTCTTCTAATTTTAAAAATATCCATTTCATTTTTGGCCGTTTTTTGGAATGTGAACTCCAAACCACTTTTGATTTCCGACACATCTTCCTTCAAAGAGGTAATATCTCCTTGCATTTTATGGACATCCATCGCTACACTTTCCAATCTGGCATCCGTTTCTTCTTGCCTATCCAAAATAGCACGTGTCAATTTTGTATTTTCATCCAACTGTGCTTTGACACTTGTCAGGTCAGTTTGAAGAGTCCCGACGTCCGTTTTAAGAACCGAAAGCTCCGTTTTCATACTGGCCACATCGGTTTTGACACTAGATAGCTCCGTTTTCATATCAGCCATGTCGGTTTTAACGTCCGCGAGTTCACCTTTGATTCCTGTCACTTCCGACAAAATCTGTTGTAATATTTTTTCGTTCATCTACTCATCCCTCCATTGTAAATATTCATCGTACGTTTCGTTTCACAAGTATGGGGATCAATTAGTTCGTAAATGGGGATATCTTCATTTTACCATAAAAAACGGATCGATTGAAGCCTTTTTGTAGTTCGAAAAGCATTGGTAATCAGTGTATTGCCTATACACATTCTATAACGATTATTAGTAATTTTACGTCTATTATCCCTATCCTTCATTTCATCTTTTCTAGGCCGAAGTATAGATAGAACGAGACTTATTATGATAGAAGAGGTGCTTTATGTTTAGGTCGATCAGAACAAAAATATTACTTACTGTCGCAATTTTATTTCTAATTGGCATAGCTGCATTGACTGCGCTAAGTAGCATACAAGTGAAACAGAAAACAGAAGAAAACCTGTTGGATCAAAGTGCTTTGCTCGTTAACGAGATGACACAGTCAATCAGTTACTTCTTCGAACAATTTGAGAAAGGATTACTCCAATTATCCACCGCGGCCCCGGTTTTGGACTTTTCATTAACAGGTGCCTTGGATGAAAATAATGCGCGTCTTGACGCCTTAAATGCTGAGCTTTCCAAAAATCTCAATCTATATGACCAGGCGTTGACGGTCTATTATTCTCACCCCGACCGTCATGTCAACATGCCTTATACGGAATACGGGGATGATTACGACCCGACAACGCGTCCATGGTACCAAAATGCGTTGGAAAATCCTGATGTGGTCGCGTGGACAAGTCCTTATATTAATGCCGCGAACGGCGAATACATCATCACCGCTTCCAAAGTTGTCTATGCGAACGGCGAATTTGACGGCGTCATTGCTTTCGATATTGAGCTAACCGCATTGACGGATCATCTGTCAAATACGGAACTTGGTTATGGTGGCTATCCCATTATCCTTGACGATGCAGGAACCGGTATCGTGCACCCTACGTTACGCGGGGAAAGCTTAATGGAATTCCCATACGTTGCAGAGATGTACCAAGACAATAAGCTTGACGGAGCCGTTCATTATACACATGAAGGAACTAATAGGATCAATGTATTTTCAACCATTCCTGAACTCGGTTGGAAAGTCGGTGCCGTGTACGATGAAAAAGAAATTATTGAGACTGCCAAAGATTTACGGAATTCGATGATTGTCATTGCCGCTATTATATTGTTGCTCTTTGTCGGCATCCTTTATGTAGGCATCAGCCGGATGATCAACCCTATTGGAAAATTGAACACCTTAATGAACGATGTTTCCAATGGCGATTTGACCGTCCGCTCGGATATTCAAGCGAATGATGAAATCGGGCAATTATCAACGAATTTCAATACGATGATCGAAAACATGAACAACATTATCGGCGTCGTCGACAATTCCGCGCAAAACGTCAGAGGCAGTTCCGAAAGCTTGAGTGCCGTCGCCGAAGAAACGAGTGCCTCGAGCGCTGAAGTCGCACATGCGGTCAATGAAATCGCACACGGTGCCGCAAGATCGGCGGAAGATGCAGTAACGGTAACGGAACATGCCGACAAACTCGGCCATCAGATCCAGGACATGACTGAAAAAGCCGAAACGATGACCGAAATCGCCACGAAAGCCGGCGAAATGAATGCGAACGGCCAAGCCCAAATGAATGAACTGCAGTCAACGTTCAATGACTCCGCACAGACATTACAAGCGATGACTAAAGAAATTGGATTATTGGAAGAAAAAGTAAGCGACATCGGGATCGTGATGGACACAATCACTGAGATCTCCGCACAAACGAACTTACTTGCATTGAACGCAAGCATCGAAGCGGCACGTGCTGGAGAACACGGTAAAGGCTTTGCGGTCGTCGCAGAAGAGGTACGCAAACTCGCCGAACAATCCGCAAGATCAACAGAAGAAGTCCGCACGACTGTCCAAGAACTCCAAGAAGAAACACGACTCGTTTCCGAACAACTGGAAAACACAAGACAAAACTTCCGCACACAAGGGGCGGTCGTATCCGAAACTGAAATGACGTTCAATGAAATCTCAACATTGATGACAGAAATGCGCAGCTCAATTGACGCCGTTTCAGCAGAAATCATGTCTGTCGATTCATTGAAAAATGAAGTTGCCGCAACGATTCAAACGATGGCAGCCACTTCTCAAGAAACAGCGGCAGCATGCGAAGAAGTGAGCGCCTCCACAGACGAACAACTCCGCGCCATCCAATCAGTTACCGACGCAGCCGAAACATTGACGGAACTGAGCGAAGAACTGACGGATGCGGTGGATCGGTTTAAAGTGTAACGAACTTTTCCCGCCTGAACCATTGCCAGGCGGGAAATTTTCCACTTTACCCGAGAACCTCGGCGCATGCGTTGCAGTTAAATGTTGCTCTGCTTCATTAGAAGAGTCCAAATAAATTCCGCTTCTCCTATGTACTACAAAAAGGATTGTCAGAAAAGAGGTTAACAATGAAACGTAGATCATTAAGCACACGAATGGCTATCATCCTGATTTCAATCATGCTTTCCATATTCATAGCAGTATCTGGTATCTTTGTTTTCAGTTCCTATAAAACGATACAAGATACAGTCGGGGTACAAGCAAAAACTTCTGTCAACTATCAAGCCAGTCAAATTGATGGAGACAAATATAAACAATTCCTAGAAGAACGAGTAGAAAGTGATACATATTGGGAATTACGCAATCAACTTATCAGTATGTTTGAGAGCACTGGCGTTTACATCTACACATTAAACACAAATGCGGATTCCGTCGAAATCATGATTGATGGGTATCCAAAAGGAATGGAGGGTGAAGCCACGATCGGGCAAGAAACATCTGGCGTATCCATAGAAGATATAAGGCCTGCCCTTGATGGTGATTCCATACATTCAAAAATGATTAACGATCCAAATCACGGAAGATACTTATCAGCTTTTTCTCCCATAAAGGATAGCAATGATAATGTCGTAGGCGTTCTTGCCATTGATGTTCCTGCTGAAGGTGTGGCGGAAATACAATATGATCTGTTGAAAAAAAGCCTTCCCATCATCGGCGGTATCTTTTTACTTGTCATTTTTATTTGCACGGCGTTATTTTATATTTACACAAGGAAAGCGCTGGCACCTCTTGGCATCGTAAGCGAAGCTTTTGAGGACTTTGCGAAAGGACAATGGACTGTGGCTGCTGAAAAAGTAAACAGCATTACATTCCGTTCGGAAAATGAAATTTCTGACCTTACGCATTCATTTATTGCTACCCATGAGCAACTAAGCACAATCATGAACAATATGGGTGCACAATCCAATAAAGTGTTACATTCATCCGATGAACTATTTAAAACAATTGAAAAAACGATGAAAGCAAATAATTCAATTCACACAAAAATGACCGAACTGGCGGAAGGAAGCGCCCTTTCTTTACAAAGTGGAGAAGAATCTGTACTTGCCATGGAAGAGATGGCGATGGGCATTCAACGAATTGCAGATTCCGGGAATACAATGGCCAACACCTCCAATGATGTCACTCGGTTTGTCGAAAAAGGCCACACAGACGCCCTACAAGTCGTCGAAAAGATTATGGAAGTTCAACAAATGGTTCTGCAAACGGAGAATCGAGTCGAAGAACTTAACAATCAATCCATCCAAATCCAAGACATTACAAACGTCATGACAAACATTGCAGAACAAACAAACCTACTTGCGTTGAATGCCGCTATCGAAGCCGCACGCGCAGGTGAATCAGGAAAGGGATTTGCTGTCGTAGCAGATGAAGTTAGACATTTGGCGGAACAATCCAAACAATCTGCCGAAGAAATACGCACACTCATCGAGCGGTTCAAGCAAATTACAACAGGTCTTAAGGATGAAATGCTCGTCACTTCTTCAATCGTAACCGAAGGCACAGTAGCCGTACAAGGGATTGGAGAAATGCTGGAGGAAGTCGTAAAATCGGTTCGTTCCGTCAATGACGAAATTCAAGAAACATCGGCTGTCACAGAGGAGATGTCGGCAGGATCGGAAGAAATTCTTGCTTCTTTGGAACATAGTAAAGCATTTTCAAGCAGCGCCGCTACTCAAACGACAGAGGTCGTAAACTCCACCGAAGAACAAGTCAAAGTAATCGAATCACTGGAGACGATGAGTGTAGACCTGCAAAAAGTCTCCCACTCCTTAAACGAAATCATTGACCGTTTCGAATAAGGATAATGGCTGACCTTACAAACTTACAAAATACACCCAACTAAAAAAACGCGCCATTTCATTCAGCTTTTGAACGAAATGGCGCGTTTTATTCTGTCACTCATATAGAATGCGACTTACAGCAAGTGCCCCGGCCCAAGTACCTTTTAAGCCTTCCATCATACCGCCATTTCAATCCACGCATTCATAAAGAGTGCGACGGGCGTCGCTGTCTGTCGCTTCACTCTAGCAGTATTTCAATCCACGCACTCATAAGGAGTGCGACGCGGTATCTGCTAAAGCCGCGGCGGGCGTTTCATAATATTTCAATCCACGCACTCATAAGAAGTGCGACTTTCTGGTTAATATTCCTGGTGCTTTCATTACAAATTTCAATCTACGCACTCATGTAAAGTGCGACAATCGATCATTTACAGAGTGGAATGATTTTTATATTTCAATCCACGCACTCATGTAGAGTGCGACTGCGAAAAGATACCAAAATACAAGAGTAAGCAAATAATATTTAATAACAATTTACTTTTTCAACTAGAATTACTCCTACATTCTTCAATAAAGACCAATCTTTACTCCTCATAAATCATTTTTCCTGGTGCGAACCTCCCTAGTTTTTCATGTGCACTTCCGGTTCGCACCAAATTTAATCAAATAACTTCTCACTTTATACATTATCGCTTTGTACTCTAATTCACAAATTATGTTACTTTCTATTACATAAGAAAATGCCAAGCTTGTCCCTGTTAATGTAGGCGCGAAATTTACATAACTTGAAGCTTTCTTCCGTCCGTTCATTTCATACTGACACATACGTCCGCGAAAGATTTAGATAGAATAATTTTTCTAAAGCGTAAACACAACAAAACAGCAAATATTTACTGAAGAATAGGATTGTACAATCTTTCCAATGCATTATATTCGTCAATCAACTTATTCAGTTCACCATTCATCCGCTCAATCTCCATTGGTGAAAGCTCATGTTCTTTAGCGTATTCTGCGATTTTTCTCATTTCATGCAACTTCACATCCATCTCATCTAACAGCCGAGCTTGTTCCCTTGTCCATTCCAGCTGTTCAACAAGAATCCTCTTTTCCGTTTGTTCATCACGCTCCATCTTTTGGCCCCCTTGTCGGTTGCTACAATGCTTATGCTTACTCTTTATATCGGTTACAATTCGCAACATTCAAATGAGCATTATTACTGGTTTGACAATCAGTCAATTAGCCGCGATCCGAATACTATTTTACTGTATAAAAAAAACACGGTCGATTGCTCGGACCGTGTTCTTGCTATTACTATTAACGAAGAAGTTGTAGGACTCCTTGTGGTTGTTGGTTGGCTTGTGCAAGCATTGCTTGTGCTGCTTGAGTTAAGATGTTGTTCTTTGTGAACTCCATCATCTCTTTCGCCATATCAACATCTCTGATACGTGATTCCGCAGCTGTTAGGTTTTCAGAAGATGCACCTAAGTTGTTGATTGTATGCTCTAAACGGTTTTGAACAGCACCTAGTTTAGAACGCTCTGCTGAAACCGTATCAATCGCTGTTTGGAATTTAGTAATTGCTGCGTCGGCAGCTTCTTGTGTTGAAATATCGATACTTCCGAATGCTTGATCAGCTTCCAATTTGAGTGGTTCCACCTCTGGTTTAACTTGAAGGGTACTCTCACCTTCTTCCGCATTAAATGAAACGTCATCTAATGCATAGAAAGTGCCCTCGATTTCAACTGCTACAACCTTATCATCATCATCGTCGTCTGTTAGTACTTTGCCTGTGAAAGTTTGTCCACCAATTTGAACTTGCCCGTCCGCCTCTTCAGAATAGTTTCCGCCAGACTGCTCAAATTCTACTGCCGAACCAGCTGCCTCAAACGAACCTTCTTTTGCGACTACTAAATCACCAATTGAATAGTATTCGCCATCCACTTCAACTGCTACAACTGAGTCACCGTTCTTAAGAACATTTGTATCTGCAAATTCTTGATCTCCAACTTTAATAGTTGCAGTACCTGCTTCTAACTTCCCTTCAACACCCAATGCATTAGCGCCCATTGCATTAATATCAATTTTAAGGTTTTGATTTTCATTAGCACCAATATGGAATGTCGCTTTGAAATCACCATTAAGTAAGTTTTGTGTATTGAATTCTGTATTATCAGCAATACGAGTTAGTTCTTCTGCTAATTGGTTTGCTTCTTTTTGAAGTTCCGCTCGATCTGTATCTGTGTTCGTATCGTTTGAAGATTGAACTGCTAGTTCACGCATACGCTGAAGAATATCGTGTGTTTCATTCAATGCACCTTCAGCAGTTTGAATAAGAGATATTCCGTCTTGAGCGTTTTTAGAAGCCATATCTAATCCACGGATTTGACCACGCATTTTCTCAGAGATTGCTAGTCCTGCCGCGTCGTCTCCTGCACGGTTAATTTGAAGTCCTGAAGATAATTTTTCTAAGTTTGCTGAAGCTGCGTTGTTGTTCGCACCTAGTTGACGGTGTGTGTTTAACGCCGCAATGTTGTGATTGATAATCATAATTTGTTTCCTCCTTGAGTGTTTGTTCGGTTCACGTCCTTGTGAACCCGTTTTTTTGCTTGCAGGCTAAGCGCCGGCCGAACGCTTATGTGCCGCTTACAATACTAATATCGGACAAGTCATTCAGGAGTTTAGTATTCTTTTAAAAGTTTTTAGTTTTTCTTTTAGGATTTGTGAAGGAAGTGTGGCGAGTCGTAATTGGATGGAGATTTTTTTGAGGATCTCTTCTTATTTGTGCTTTGAGAGCTGGGTGGAGTAAGTAGTGGGTACGTGTGCATTCCGATTTAGACGGGATGACCTGGCACGGAGATGAGATGCCAGGCACCCTTATAGAAAGCTGGATTCCTAATGTTCAGTTCTTCTTTAACAGCTTCGAAAACACATCAGCATCGAGCGTTGTTGCTTCTGTGTTTGATTCTGAAATGGAAAGGACAAGTTCACCTCTCAAAATATCAACCGACTTAGGCGCCTCTATGCCTATGCGGACAGTGTCACCTTTCACTTCCAAGATGCGAATCTCAATATCGTCACCGATTTTGATTGTTTCACCTGATTTACGAGAAAGTACGAGCATCGTTTACGCCTTCCCTTCTGTTGCTGTGACTTGTTTGCCGATCGGGTGGCGCATGGAAAAGGTGTTGTCGCTTAGAATCATTTGTTTCGCTTTTTTGTTTTTCGTTTGAAATATGAGCGGTGCTTGTAAGTTGATGGTCGATGAGTCGAATGGGTCTTTTAATGAAAGGACGCTTAAGACGAAAATGTCTTCCGCTTGTTCGATTTCCAGCAAGTCGACTGTCGGCTCGTCGAGATTGAATGTGTAGTTGTCAATGAGTGTGTATGGATTGCCGACGATGAAAGCAACGTTGGATGTTGTTGTTGATTGGAGCACTTGGAAGACGTTGTTCCCTTCAATCGGCAGGAGTGCAAATTGTTTTTCGCCTTCGAATCCGGGCATTCCTTTTGGAAAGTGCCATTGTTGGTCGGGTTGGATTTTCAGTTCGCCGTGGAATTTGGTTTGGATGTTCATGTAGGTCACTCCTTTTATGTTCTTTGTTGTTAGAATAGCATGGTTTTAGGCATAACAAAAGAACACCGTTTATTCGATTTGAATCGAGAGGTTAGATCATAGAGTGGGATTTTGAATGATGGGGATGGATAGGCAAGCCGGCTCATCGCCTGTCTGGAATGGAAATCAATACGGGATGACCTGGCACCGATACACGATGCCTTGCATCCCGTGTTCGTTAAGACCTTACGAACTTATTAATAACCTCGTATAATTCCCTCGATTGTTCTTGCAGCTGTTCCGCCATTTCATCTGCCTGTTCAATGGCATGCACTTGTTCTTCTGTGGAGGCGCGCACTTCTTGGGCGCCGGCTGATGTTTGTTCTGCGATGGCAGCCACTTCTTGGGATTGGCGAGCAGTCGTTTCGATATTTTCAAGTTGATGTTCAACAAATTCGGTGATTTCCACGACGGATGCTGCCATGCCATTCACTTTTTCTGTCATTGTTTCGACGTTGGCGCTCGTTTCCGTCGCACGGTCCGCCTCGTTGGCGGCAATCTTCACTTGCTCTTCAATTTCTTCTACCACTTTTGAGACATCTGTCTGTATCGTTGAGACGAGTTGCGCGATTCCTTGTACAGCCGTTGCACTTTCGTCAGCAAGGACACGCACTTCTTCAGCGACGACAGCAAATCCGGCGCCATGTTCCCCAGCTCTTGCGGCTTCAATCGAAGCATTCAGCGCGAGTAGATTTGTCTGTTTCGCGATATTGCCGACAAGCTGAACAATTTCCCCGATTTCATTCGCATTGTGATCGAGTTGACGGATCGTTCCGAGTAACGCCTCGCTTTTATCTGACATTGCACGAATGCCTGACACGAGTGTTGTGAAAACTTCGATCGTCGTGCTAAGCTCGTCCAGCATTTCATTGGAGCGGTCTGAAGATTGTCCAGCTCTTTTATTCACTTCCACCGCAAGTAGACGAATATCTTCCACCGCCTCTGCCGTTTCTTGAATCGCGATTGCCGACTCCTGGGCTCCGGAGGAAATTTCCATAATCGTCGAAGCGACAACATCCGCTTGTTCAGTAGCCGAACGCGTACCAGCCGATAACTTTTCTGTCGTCGTCGCTGTTTTTTCAAAGTTTGTTTCAATCTGCTCAACAATTTCCCTTAAATTATAAATCATTTGTTGAAATGCTTCTGCGACTGAACGGATTTCATCTGACGAGCGGGGCAATTGAATGTCCACCCCAATATTCCCATCGGCAACTTCGATCGCCACTTCTTCAAGTTGCTGTAAAGGTTTCGTTAAAACTGTACTGAACAGTCCCGCTAGCACACCAGACCAAAAAATTCCCAAACCGAATGTGATGATCGTAAACCAGAAAGGCGCGATATCAGGAAAGAAATTTGGCTGGATGATATAAATAAAGAAAGCACTTGTCGTATAAGTGACCATCGCCAGCACTGTGACAAAAATAATCAATTTTTTCCGCAAACCACTTTTTCTTTTAATCTTCTGCATCCTGTCATCTCCCTGTTAAACTTCGGAACATTTCGTTGCTTCACGCTGCTTCGTTCCCCTACATTCATATTAGCGAGAAGCGTTACCTTTGTCACTCCATACTTTTCTTTAGTAGGGAATTTAGGCATATAAAGCCGTCTAGTCGTATTAGCGGGACTATTATACTTGGTATAATAGACAAGCTATATCATGGAAAGAAGTTTTGGATGATGGGTAGTGATAGACAAGGTATATATAAACTCATCGAAAGATTGCCGGATTTTACTGCTGACATGGAAAGGTATGTAAAGATAGTAATAATGCCTGATGAAATACTGACAAAAGTAGATTTAGAAGCAATTAAACGTATTGTCTTTGAATACAAAGAGAAATAACCGTCAACCTTGACCAGGGTCCTGACGGTTATTTCAACAGTTTGTTGCATTAGCCACTTGACTCGGGCTTGCCGCTCTTCTTGTGGCGTACAATTGGATTGACTGGGTGTTGTAACACCCAGTCTTTTTTATTATATGTCAATTATAAGGAACCATATGTTTGTGGATGCCAGATACCACGATACTTCTTTTATTCCGCCCGCTGCAATTCAGGCAGACGCCTCATAAGTTCCTTCGCAGAAACATACTCATACCCCAAATCATCCGCGATCGCTTTATACGTAACATGCCCATCCAATGTATTCAGACCTTTCGCGAGTGCTTCATTGTCCAGACAGGCTTGCTCATAACCTTTGTTGGCAATTTGCAGGGCGTATGGAACTGTGACATTTGTCAACGCCATCGTTGAAGTGTTCGGTACTGCACCTGGCATGTTAGCGACGGCGTAGTGAACAACGCCGTGCTTTTCATATATCGGCGCATCATGGGTTGTGATGCGGTCAGATGTCTCAAAAATGCCGCCTTGATCGATCGCGATGTCGACAAGGACAGCACCTGGCTTCATCGATTTGACCATTTCTTCGGAAACGAGTTTCGGCGCTTTGGCGCCTGGAATCAGTACAGCACCTATGACAAGATCGGAATCCTTTACCGACTCGGCAATGTTGAATTGATTCGAAGCAAGTGTTTGAACATCATTTCCAAACAGTTCTTCCAACTCGGCAAGCCGTGCCATATTCAAATCGATGACGGTCACTTGGGCTCCCATTCCGATCGCGATACGGGCAGCATTAGTCCCGGCCATCCCGCCGCCAATGACGGTCACTTTTCCGCGTGAAACGCCCGGGACGCCTCCGAGCAGGACACCTCTTCCTCCTTGGGTCTGCTCGAGGAACCTTGCGCCGATCTGTGTGGACATCCGCCCCGCCACTACACTCATTGGTGTCAACAATGGCAAACTGTTGTCACGAAGTTGGACGGTTTCATAAGCGATGGAGATCACTTTCTTCTTCACTAAAGCCGCCGCCAATTCCGGTTCCGCCGCCAAATGTAAATAAGTGAAAAGTATAAGTCCTTCGTGGAAATGGTCGTACTCTTCTTTGATCGGCTCCTTCACTTTCATCACCATATCAACTTGCCAAACATCTTTCACATTGTCTGTCACAGTCGCCCCGGCACGAGAGTAATCAAGATCTGAAAAACCTGATTTCAACCCAGCTTCTGTTTCGATGATCACTTCATGACCTGCTGCTGTTAACGTGACAACCCCGCTTGGCGTCATCGCCACACGATTTTCATTGTTTTTGATCTCTTTAGGAATACCGATTCTCATACTTCATTCCCCCTAAGCTTTTTGTTTTATAGGCCTTGCGCTTTTTCCCTCAAGAATAGAAGTGCTCTCACTCCAATGGATCATATAGTTCGCCAGTACATTCGTCACTTCCACGACGCTATCCAGATGCACACATTCATCCGGTCCATGCATGTTTTCACCCATCGGCCCGAAGCAAATCCCTTTTTTATCGTAATATTGCGTGAACCGTGCATCGTTTCCTGATGCACGTCCGATAATATTCACTTGACGCTCCATCACATCTTCCGCGGTTTCTTGGAACAGTTTGACGAAAGGATCTACAGGGTCTTGATACCACGGGTCTGTCGCCCAGCCGAACCATTCGAGAACGGGCGGGTGTTCCTTCATCCATTCATCCCCTTCGACCGCTTTCATAATCGTGTCGTGGATGAGTTGTTTAATGCTTTGACGGGTTTCCCCTGGAATGAATCCGATTCGCCCTTCCAGTGTCGCTTTCCCCGGAACGGTCGACACCCAATCACCGGCTTTCATGACACCTAAGTTCAAATGGACAGCCTGTCCCGACCCTTTTTCATATAGCTCGAACTTCACATTCTTTGCACGCCATTCGTTTAGTTTGTCTAACTCGCTAAAAACTTTCATCATTTTTGAAATGGCATTCACGCCTTCATGCGCCAAGCCGGCATGAGCTGTCCTCCCTTTCACTTGCACACGAAAATACAGTATGCCAGCGTGGGAGACCGTCATATTCAAGTTATGCGGCTCGGTTGCAATGTATCCGTCTGTCAGAAAACCTTCTTCCAAACAGGCTAAAGTGCCTCCGCCGCCACCCGCTTCTTCTTCGATGACCGAATGGAGTTGGATGTCTCCCGCAATCGGATAATTCAAATCGATCAACGTTTTCAGTGCAAACCAATTCGATATGAGACCCGCTTTCATGTCGGCTGACCCTCGGCCGTACAGCTTGTTTCCGATGATTTCTCCACCCCACGGATCCATTGTCCAGTTTGCCGAAGGTTCCGGGGAGACGACATCCACATGGCCATTGATCGTCAAAGATTTGCCGTCCCTTTCTCCTTTATGGATGCCGATAATATTTTTCCGGCCTTTGAACGGAATGCCTGAATCTATGAAAGCTTCGTGGGAAGAAAGCTTGTCATAGTCCGGCTCAACCTCATGGACGGTCAAGTTAAGCTCTTCATATTTCTTCTTCATATAAGCTTGCATTTCTTGTTCATTACCAACAACACTTTTAATGCGGACCACTTCCTGAATCGTCTTGAATAATTCTTCTTTGTTGTCATCGATATACTGTCGAATTTTCTCTTTCAATCTGATCTCTCCTCGTGTAGTTACATGCTTTTCATTTAGCTACATTCCATAGAACCGCCCCGTGTATATGATCGAAACCTGTTACATCCCCATGTGTCACGGCAATCCCGCTATAATCGCCAAATTTCACGGCTGGTAAATAGTCCCAGAACTCCGCTTGCATTTGTGAAAACACTTCTTTTGCGGCTTCGTCGTTTTCGGCGACTAGCAAATCATCAATTAGCGCATCCATATTAGGATCGTTCGTCCAGCCTGTATAATTCGTCCTTGAATCCAAAAAGTTCAGTTGGGTCGGGTCAGTGACCGGGTTATAAGCCATGATCATAATGTCATAAGTTGACGGGTCTTCCCTGACTTCCATTAACGTTGGCCAGTCATAGACGAGCAGCTCCACTTCCATGCCAATCTCTTCTAGCTGTTGCTGTACGACAATTGCGGCCTGATACTGGTCATCATAATCGCGCGTCGTCAAAATCCGGACCGTCTCCCCGTTATACCCTGTCTCTTTCAACAATTCTTTTGCAGCGTCGGGATCATGGTTTTCATATACATCTTTTCCTTGATCGTTATGCCACGCGACATAATCTTTCCCTACGATCCCATGCTCCAACATATAGAATTCTTCTCTCGTATAAGCCGTCACTAAGACGTCCTCTTTTTTCACCGCTAAATTCACGGCTTGGCGACGCTTTTTATCGACAAATACGCCTTCACGGTTGTTGAAAACGGCCGTCGTAAATCCATCCGGGAAAATAACCGCTTCCAAATTCGGGTCTTTTGAAATCTGCTCATAATTATCAGTCGGGATATTTAATGCGATGTCATATTCCCCGGTTTGGACACCCGCTGTCCGTGTAGATGTATCCGGAACCATATGGATCTTCAAACGATCGACCAAAGGCTCTTTTTTCCCGACCAACCCATCGATTTCCGCAGAGGTTGATTGATAGTCTTCATTTTTTTCAAATTGGATATATTGGTCTTGTTTCCAGTCGACAAATTTAAACGGACCTGTCCCGATATATTCTGTCACGCCTAATTCTCCTGCATTTTCAATAACTTCTTCCGGCATGATCGCAGCGAAATTGACGTTCATCGCCAATATATATTTCGCGATCGTTAATGGCTTATCCATTTTCAAGATGACTGTGTAATCATCTTCCTTCACAAACTTGGAATCAGCGAAATAGATTTGGGCTTTGCCGTTTAACAGCTTCCACCGCTCCATGGAAGCGACCACGTCATCGGCGGTCATTTCTTTGCCATTGTGGAATTTCACGCCTTTTCTCAAGTGGAACGTGATACTCTTTTCGTCATCGCTCGATTCAAATGATTCGGCAAGTAGCGGAGCGACTTCGTTTTGTTCATTGAACGATAAAAGCGTTTCAAATGTATTTCTCCCAATTTCACTCGTCGCAACGGCCACCGTCAGATGCGGGTCGAGACTGGGAGGTTGCGCCATATAAGCGACATTCAGTGTATTTTCTTCGCCTGTGTCAATCTGCCCTGCTGTTCCACTCGTACATCCAACGAGGAATACAGAGAATAAGAGAGTGAATAATAACCTACGCATCGCTTCCTCCTTTGATTGTCTTTATTTGCTTATCATTACTTCACGAATAAAACTAGTTCCTAATCATCTTTTGATCCAACTCGACACCTTCAATCGCATTCCCCACAACAAGTTCCTTCTCTTTGAAAACTTCTGCTTCTATCGAGTCGTCTTCTCCAATCTCATCCATACTACCAAGCTCTTTCCTGAAGAAATTCGTGATGAACAGCATGTAGATGATGCCGATAACAACCCAGACGATTCCGCCGATGAAAGCATCCGCATGTAAGTGCGACCAGAGAAGTCCTGTGCTTAAAGCGCCGAGTGTCGGCATAATCAGGTATTTGAATGTTTCTCTGCCCGACCTTTTTTTTTGCCGGATATAGAAGTGGACAATGACCGATAAGTTCACGAATGTGAAAGCAATCAATGCGCCGAAATTAATGACAGAAGCAATCAACTCCAAATCCGGTCCCACTGCGAACAACGATACGATGCCAGTGAATACAATCGTAAAGACGGGCGTCCTGAATTTAGGATGTAACTTACCGAACGTTTTTTTCGGGAGCACGCCATTCCGTCCCATAACAAACAGCAAACGCGATACACTTGCATGGGATGCCAGCCCTGAAGCGAACGTCGCTCCAAATGCACCTGCCAGGAAGATCAATTGAAACACTTGGCCACCGACGTAAAGGCCGATTTCAGGCAATGTGTCGTCCAATGTGTTAAACCTGGACAAATCTGGAAATAACGCTTGCGTAAAATAGGAGGCGATAAAGAAGATCAACCCGCCGATCATCACAGTCAACAAAATTGCCCTTGGCACAGTTGACGCATCCTTTGCTTCTTCTGTATACATCGTAATCGCGTCAAAACCGATGAACGAGAATGCAACGACAGTCGCTCCGGTCAAAATGGCCGACAGCTCGACATTGCCATTCGTCAACGGATTGATGGTGAGGAGCGTCCCTTCCCCCATCCCATTCGCGAACTGGAACGTAGCAAGAATTAAGAATGTCCCGATGAGCACAAGTGTGAAAACGACGAGTATCATGTTGACACTTGAAGTCGATTGCATACTGTACATATTGATGACTGTCACGAGTGCAACGTAAGAAAGTACCCATATCCAGACCGGAACAGTAGGAAAAAGAGACTCCATATAGATCCTGATGATCAACGCATTGACTAGCGGCAACAGTAAATAGTCCAACAACGAGGCCCACCCGACTAGGAAGCCCAAATGAGGCCCCATCGTTTCCCTCGCATACGTATAAGCTGAACCAGCCTGCGGAAATGCCTTCACCATTTTCCCGTAACTAATCGCCGTCAACACCATGACAACGAGTGCCACAAGGTACGCTGTCGGAACAAGCCCATTCGTCAGCTTCGACACGATTCCGAATGTATCGAAGACGACTGTCGGTGTCATATAGCCAAGTCCTAGTGCAACAATTGCCCAAACGCCAAGAGATCGTTTCAGTGTGGTTTTCTCCACCATCCATCCCCCTCAAATCTCACGCTCTATTTTCTACGCCCTTTCCAATAAATTTCCGACGCAAGCACTTTTCGTCTGTTATACAGGTTCATCGATATTTAAAGAGAAAGCTTGCTTTTTCAAACTTTTCTTCATCACAAACCAATAAATAACCCCAAACCCAAACCAAATGCTTCCCAATATTTTAGATTGCGCGTCGAGGTTGAAAAGCAACCAAGCTGTAAGTGACGCTCCAATAAGGGGAATGATTAAGTAAATGATAATCCCTTTAAACGAACGCTCTTTTCTTTTCACGAAATACAACGCGATCACTGATATGTTGACAGCTGTAAAAGCTAGAAGTGCACCAAAATTAATGAAAGACGCAACAAAGGTTAAGCTTAAAAACAAAGCGGATAAGGATAGGAAGCCGATGAGTATAATATTATTCACTGGTATTTTTGTCTTTTCATCCAACTTCCCGAAAAAAGCTTTAGGCAATTGCCCATCTCTTCCCATCGCATACAAAACACGTGCAGCACTTGCTTGTGAGGCGGCAGCAGAACCGAATTTAACCAATGCGGCGATGGCTAAAAATACCGCTTGCAACGCATTCCCACCAATCAATAAGATGATTTCATTCGCAGCCGCATCCGAATTCGTGAAACTCATGTAGTTTGGCCAAACATTATGGGCGAGATAAGACACCACGATGAAGCATAGCCCTCCGAGGATTGTGACGATAAATATTGCCCGTGGTATATTCTTCTCCGGATTTTTCACTTCTTCGGAAAAAGTCGATACCGAATCGAAACCTAAGAAAGAGAAACATAACAATGCAGCACCAGCAACGACATATTTGAATGATTCATCGGCGCTGAAGAACGGCTCCAAATTTAGCAACATTCCCGTTCCTGTACCTTGTACGATCGATTTGATCGATAACACACAGAAAACAACAAGGAATAGCAATGACAAACTAATCACAATCATATTGACATTCGCACCGAGCTTGACACCTTTTATATTCACAAAAGTAACGAGGACGATTAAGAACAGTATCCAAACGTACGGTGGAACCTCCGGGATGGCGGCAGAGAAGAAAATTCCAAATAGTAAAAAGTTCACCATCGGGATAAGAAGGTAATCCATTAAAATCGCCCATCCTACCAAGAAACCGACTTGAGGATTGATCGCTTTCTGTGCGTATGTGTATGCCGACCCTGTAACGGGGTAAGCTCTCGCCATTTGCCCGTAGCTATGAGCCGTGAACAACATGACAACCAATGCAAGAACATACGAGCCGGCTACCATGCCATGAGATAATTGCGAAGCGATTCCGTACGTACTGAATACTGTCGTCATTGCCATAAAAGCCATTCCATAGACAACGACTGCGGTTAGTGAAAGTGACCTCGATAATTGAACGTTATCTTTCATTCATTTCACTCCATCACGTATAGTGTCCAAAGGATGAATAAATTTATATCTCGTTATTAGTAGGTGGAATATTCCGTAAACAATAAATGAACAAGCCCCCTGAATAAATATATTCCGTAAGAACCTGTCATTACATATTTACATATTGATCGCTTCGATCGAAAACAACGTCTCCATCCATGATTGTTAATGCTACTTGGATAGCAGGTATTTGAGCCACGGGAATATCGAACGGGTTTTGATCCAATACAATCAGGTCTGCGAGTTTCCCTTCTTCCAACGTCCCCAACTCTTTCTCTCTGAAAGAACTATAAGCTGCGCCTTTTGTATAAGCCTTTAATGCGTCCGCCAATGTCAGCTGCTCTTTTTTATTCCACACCTCTTCATTGGTGAAATCCTTTCTCGTGACGGCATAATAAATCTCTTTTAGCGGGGCCAATGTTGTAATCGGATAATCGGTGCCGAATGCGATTTGCCCGGCAGCATCCTGTAAGGTTTTACAAAGATACACATACGGTTCTTTCTCCTTTTGCACGCGTAGCGTATGGCTTTCTATGGGCATAAGCGCCAAATGCGACGGCTGGATAGACGGAATGACACCAATCTCTTTAAAACGTGGAATGTCTGTTGGATGTATTACTTCGATATGTTCGAGCGCATGGCGAGCATCTCTCTTGCCATTGATTTTCTGTGCTTTCTCGAAAAGATTTAAACCGAGTCGCACTGCTCCGTCTCCAATCGAATGGAAGCGGATTTGAAATCCTTCCTTATCGGCAGCCAACACCCAATCCCTTATCGTCTCTTCCGGAAAAGCCGGACTCCCTTGTGTCTCAGGTCGATCCAAATAAGGATCAAGCATATACGCTGTATGACCTGTCACAACACCATCGATAAATTGTTTAAGACCTGTAAACTTCAACTTTTCCGATGTGAATGTATCGCGCATCGCTTTAGCTTGTTCGATCTCTCCATTCAGTGCTGGATAAAGGTGTATACGTGTTGTTAATTGTCCTGTTTCATCAAACGTTTTATACAGATTCCAATTTTTCAAACGATCGAAACTACTCGCATACAAATCATTGACCGAAGTAACCCCTAATCGTGCCGCTTGTTGTAAAAAGGCTTCGAAAAGTTCGCGTTGCTTTTCTTCGGGCATCGCAAGCGCGATATCCGCCACCAGATTCGTTGCTGTCTCAATCAAGATTCCTGTAATTTGTCCTTCTTCATCTTTCTCGATCATGCCGTACGCAGGATCGGCTGTTTGCCTTGTAATGCCAGCAACTTCCAACGCCTTCGTATTGACCCACGTATAATGACCTTCCGCATGAAATAGAATCGTCGGCCGATCGGGAATCACTTCATCCAAATGAAAACGATTTGGAAATTCTTTGACACCCCAATTCGTTTGGTCCCAACCATATCCGAAGATCCACTCGTCTTCTTGCTTTTCATCCGCAAACTGCTGGACGAGTGTAGCGGCTTCTTCCGCTGAACGAACTTTCGATAAGTCGACGCTGGCATGTGTGAACAAACTGCCAAACATCAGATGAAGATGTGCATCGTGAAATCCCGACATAATTAACTGATTGCCGAAATCGTATACCTCCGTTTCCGGACCGATGAACGACCGGATATCTTCTTTCGTACCGATGGCTATCATTTTATTGCCTTTAATTGCAAGGGAAGCTGGCTTAGGTTCGCTTTCCAAGCCTGTGAATACCGCCTCGCTCGAAATGACTTTATCTGCAAAAACCATTCTCTCGCGCTCCTTCCACTTAAGCGTCAGAATGCACTCAGACGTGGAAACGCTTTCATTTACAAGTGCATTCCTTTTATTTCCTCACAAACATGGTTTATGGCGTATACTCTTCATTCTTCCATTCCATAAGCGTGGCATATTCCAACGACTCTTCATCCCCAGGTAAATAATTCGCAATTACCTTATTAAGTGTAAAGCCATTTTTCAGTTGGAATGTTAAAACGGGATCATAGATTTTCCCTTTTATCACTTCTTGTGCATAGTCTTCAGCTGTCATTTGCTTGGCATATTTATAATAGAAAGGCATCCGACCACCGATCAAAATATTTTCCAAGTTCAGTTCTTGACAAATTCTTTTTCGTCCCTCATATAGGCGGCGACCTAACTGCATCCCTCTGAATTGTTCATTCACGCCAACCTCTATCCCATAAAGGTTGCGACCTTTAGGATTATGATTGCGAATAAACCCCAAATCACAAATTTCATAATAGGTATGCTTATCTCCATAGTCTTCGAAATTCACGATTAAACTTAAAGCGGTTCCGACAATTTCCCCGTTATATTCAAGGCATATTTGCCCCTCGGGAAATAATGCCAGCTGACTCTCAAAGTGCTCGTGTTTCAATGACATATCTGGTCCAAAACATCTTGCTGACAGCGCAGCGACCTTCTCGAGATCCTCTTGTACAATTTTACGTACAACTATTTCTTGAACGTTATCTTTTAGGTTTATTTGTGTCATACTTCATAACTCCCTTTCGATTGTCAAGAATCTATCGATCATTAGAGTAGACTTATCATCCTGCTAACACATCATGAAAAGTTCCGGGTGTCATTCAAGTAGATAAGTCTACTGAATAGAATAAGTTAAAATTTACCTGTTACCAAAACCATTTTCCCCATTCCGCATGTCCTTTTTTCAATTACTTCAAAGTTTCTCTAAACGCAGTGATCGCTTCGTCTATAATACCAATCATTTTGTCGATTTCTTCTTTATTAATGATCAATGGGGGTGCAATCGCGACGATTTGGTTATGTGCCCCGACTGCTCTTAATATCAATTGACGTTCAAAGCATGCGTCCACAACTGCGTTTGCCGGGAATACAGAAGGATCGAATTGTTTCCCTTTCGCCGGATCTTCATAAAGTTCAAATGCAGCTAAAAGACCGATTGCGCGACAATTCGTAACGATAGGATGCTTTTCTTCCAAGAACTTCAAGCCTTTTTTCAATTCAAGTTCCATATTTTTTGTATTTTCAACAAGACGATCACGTTCCATGATTTCAATGTTTTTTAATGCAACTGCACATGCCGTCGGATGTCCGCTATATGTGAAACCATGCGGTACGACAGCATCGAAGCTATCAATTGTTGCTTTTATTTCATCATTCAACATGACGCCACCAAGTTGGGTGTAACCACTCGTCAATCCTTTCGCGATGGACATCATATCCGGAACGATATCCCAATTATCTACTCCGAAAAACTTTCCGGTACGACCAAAACCGGTAATGACTTCGTCCGCAAGAAATAAAATATTAAACTCATCACATAGGTTACGCACCGCTCTCAAATAACCTTCTGGTGGAATGTTCACACCACCTGCCCCTTGTACAGGCTCCACAATAATGCCCGCAATTGTATCGGCACCTTCTCTTTCAATCGCTGCTCTTATTGAATCTTCGTAATTTGGCGCTTTTTTATCACCCAATTCGCTTTCTGTCAGAAAGGCCGTTGCACGAATTACTCCATCGATATTGGAACCCGCAAAACTATGAAATGCCGGAATTCCTGTTGCTGTTTGCGCCGCTACGGTAACGCCGTGGTAGGCATTATTCAGCGCGATGAACTTTCTTTTTGCCGGTTGCTTTTTCAATTCCCAGTAAAAGCGGGCAAGCTTTATTGCTGTGTCGTTTGATTCGGACCCGCCTGAAGTATAAAATACGCTATTTAAGTCGCCGGGGGCTAATGACGCCAGCTTTTCTGCAAGTCGGATGGCAGGTTCATTTGAAAACCCTTTAAATTGGGATGTATAGGCAAGTGTAGCTAACTGGCTATTCCCTGCTTCGGCAAGCTCTTGATTGCCGTGTCCGATGTTGACATTCCAAAGCATCGACATTCCATCAATATACTTTTCACCATCCGTATTTGTAACTGTAATCCCTTGACCTTCTGCAAAGATAATCGCCGGTCCATCATTTACGAAAGCTTTCGGATTTGTAGCAGGATGCAAGAAATGCTTTTTGTCCAATTCTGCCAGTTCCACAGTTTTTGAATGTTGAGTCGTATTTTTCGTTGTCATTGATAAGCCCCCCATTTACTTTTTATAATCGCAATGTCACTTAACCAACAATTACCAGACCATCATCGCTAGAAGCGTGTAAATTAGTCATTGCTTAATCATTCTTCGCGAGTTGTAAACTTTTACCTTCTTTACTTTTAAGTAATACAATCTTTTAAATGTCGATACATTGCTTGAATAGCGCCTACTCCATTCATGGTCGGATCTGCAAAAAAACGTGTGAATACTAGCTTACCGACTAAACATTTCGGAATATTCGATATTGTATACCAATTGTAACTTCGTCAATGTATAATGTAAAATATATCTTTTGTATGTTTACCATATCTTTTATATATGGAAAGAGAGGGACTTTCATATGAATTTGCATCGATTACATTGTTTTATGAAAGTGGTGGAAGAAGGAAGCATTACAAAAGCTGCTGCTGCCTTGCAAATGACTCAACCCCCTTTAAGCATTTTAATAAGAAAGTTTGAAGAGGAATTGGATGTCACTTTATTTCATCGATCTGGAAGGAATTTGGAGTTAACGCCGAGTGGAGAATTTTTGTATAAACAAGGAAAAGAGTTACTCGATATTGCTGATAATACGGAAAAGCAATTGGGTGAATATCATGAGGGAATTAGAGGAACTGTCAAAATAGGATGCATTACTTCTGCGAATCTGTTTATCTTACCAACCGTTATCAAACGAATTCACGATGAAACCCCTCATATTGTCACACATGTAAGCGAAGGAAATTCCTCTTATATTCTAGAGGAATTGCGAAGTCTTTCAATTGATATTGGAATTGTCCGAACGTCAGTGAGAGCGGAAGACATCCATACGTCTACATTACTTACCGAACCTTTGCTTCTAGCACTGCCACCAAATCATCCTCTCTGCGAAAAGGATTCCATTGAAATAGACGACCTGAGAAACGAGCGCTTTCTTTTACCAACGACTTCCCAAGGACAAGGGATTGCAGATGACGTGATTGAGGCATGCCACAATAGCGGGTTCACGCCCAATATCGTTTACTGGGGAACCGAAACTTTACCGACACTCTTAATGGTCATGAAAGGTTCCGGTATTTGTTTCGTCCCTAGCTGTTACAGGCAATTTAACTCACCGGATTTACCTGTTCTGCGACATTTGGCGTCCCCTACGCTTCAAACGAAGCTAAGTATCATCACCCTTCGCAATCGCTACATGTCATCGGTTTCCAAACGATTTTTGTCGATTACGGAAGAAATTGCACAAAAGATGGTGAATCTCTCCAATCGTTAACCTAATTTAGCGGTGGCTTAATCAAAAAAAAAGAAATAACCGTCTCCTTCCAAGGCCCAAGACGGTTATTTCACATTTTTTCTTTAAAAGTATCTCTGCTCTAAAAAAGCTATGTATAATGCCTTTCGTTTATTGACGTGGTGCAAATAACATCACTGAAACACCAACGATGCATATCCCTGCACCTATCCAATCATAGAGATCAGGGGCTTTTTTATCAACGCCCCATCCCCATAAGACAGAAAGAACGATAAATACCCCTCCATAAGCCGCGTAAACCCTCCCAAATGATGGAAATGATTGGAAGGTAGCCAGAACTCCGTAAAAAGCTAAAGCGATCCCTCCAAAAACTCCCCAATAAAACGGTTTACCTTCCCTTAACCATAGCCAGATAAGATAACCGCCACCTATTTCGGCAAGTCCAGCAAATATAAATAAGACAATTGCATAAATCATTCTTAAGCCGCTCCCTCAAACACTTTTCCTCAGTTTCTTTTTGGATTTAAGTTTCTACCTATTCAATCCTGTATCTATTTCGTTTTCAACGCAATGAAATGGAGGAGATTTATTTAACTACCCCTTCACATCAATCTGAATCGATGGCCATTGTTCCATATTACCCGTCACTTTGCCTTGAGTATAATGATGGATCGGACGTTGGATGGTGACATCGTTGACTGGTTTTTGCGGAGTGACTTGGATGTCAAGTGAGCCCGGTTGGAAAGACATTTGGAGCTTTGTCCGGTCTCCAACGAAACGGATGCCGAGTGAAGCCGGGGGTGGTGTCGCCGTATGTTTGGCAATGTCAACGATTGGGTTGCCGCCGTTTTCAATTTGGACTAACTGTTGCCCTTCTTGCGCACGCCTTGCAATTCCTTCCAACACCCCTTGTTTCCCAAGTTGTGCATATTCCTCTGTTCTTTTAAAAACACTTTTCAAATCAAGATCTGCACGATTTTCGGTGGTATCAATTGATAATTTGGATTTCGTTGTCGACATTTCCAAAATGGCTGCTGGTTGCTGTTGTGACAAAATAGCACGAGGTTGTTCAATTTCTTGGGTTGGCTTTGTGATTTGCAAGCCCAGTATACCGCGGGTTGTTTGGATTTCGAGTTGTGGAATGTTCATATTTGTCACCTTCTAAAAAAAGCGTTTGGACAATACAGCCAAACGCCTTACATTATTTATCTTAAGAAATCCACAAGTGATGGTTGGATGATGCGTGCACCGACAGCAAGTGCAGCCCGGTGGACCGCTTCTTGGGTAAGCATTTCCGTGATCACTTCTTCATAGTCGATATCTTCGTTGTCACTCATCTGTTTCGTCGCCGCCACTTCTTGGGAAGATAATCGATTTTCCATCATTTCTACTCGGTTTTGACGCGCCCCGATATCTGCACGTGTCGTCAACACCTTGTCCATATTGGCATCGATTTGGCCGATGAATTGGTCAAATTGGGTTGTGTTTTCATCTTCTACTGCTTCTTTCATTTGCCCAAACATCTCATCAATCTCTTTGAACATGTCTACTGTATCCGTATTCACCTGCAACATGACGCCATCGAATACTTCGATTTCAACCGCTTTTCCGAATGCGTCATCCGCTTGCATAACACCGTCTTTAAATAAAGGCTTGTCTGTTTTTGTGCCACTGAAAATATATTTATCGCCGACTTTCGTATTTGCCAAGTCTTGAATCTGTTCGCGTAGTTGATCGATTTCACTTTGAATTTTCTTACGGTCTTCCGGCGTCAGCGTCCCGTTCGCCATATTCGTGGCAAGTTCTTTCGCCCGGTGCATCACTTGACCTACGTGATCGAGCGCATCGTCCGAACTGTCGATCCAGTTGTTCACTTCTCCGAGGTTACGTTGGAACTGTGCAATTTTATTCACTGTCGTTCTGTAACCGATTCCTTTCATTGCCACGACCGGGTCGTCAGACGGACGGTTCACCTTTTTCCCTGTCACAAGTTGATCTTGCAATTTACCCATTTTATTATAGCTCGCTGAAAGATTTCGGAGCATATTATTCGATAACATGGATTGTGTTACTCTCATTTACTGAACCCCCTCTTACATTCCGACGCGGCCCATACCGTTGATGATTTTGTCAAGCGTCTCATCGACGACTGTGATCATGCGTGCGGATGCATTATATGCGTGTTGGAACTGAATCATATTCGTCATTTCTTCATCAAGTGATACGGCACTAACGGAAGCACGTCGGTGTTCAACTGCACCTAGCAATGTGGCAGTGTTGAACTGAAGCCGATTCGCTTGTTCGCCGTCGACACCGAGTTGTCCGATGAGACCTTGGAAGTACGTTTGGATTGTTGATTTATCCAAGTCATCCAAAGGTTTGAACAGCACATCGCCCAAGTTTTTTGCGTTCTTTCCGTTTCCTTCTTCCGCTTCATCTCCGTCTGAAGCCGCAAGTAAATTCGGATCTTTCTTAAGTTCTTCTGACACAGCCATATTCGCCGCGGTAAATTCACCACCGCCAACTGCGTCAAAGAAATTTCCGCCTTTATTCCCGTTTATATCGGTTCCACTTGTATGGACTTGATTCATGGCATTCGCGAAAGCCGATGCCATTTTATTCAGCTTATCTAACATTTCCGGATACAAGCCTTTGACATCTGCACCGTCACTTTCGGCATATCCGTATGAATTGACAAGCGATTTCAACTTACCGACATCAGGCATATCCTTCACTGATATTTCTTCATTGCCAATCGTAAAACCTATTACCGGTTCTGGAGGATTACCGTTCGCACCTGCTAGTTTGACAGAAACTTCTTGAACGTCTGTGCCTTTGACAAGTTGCACTGAATTACCGTTCGTTTTTAATGACACCGTTACGGCGCCTTCTGCAACTGCCAATGCCTGTCCACCTGATTTTTCATAGCTAATTTCAATCGGAATATACGTAGACAATTCATCCAGAAGCAGATCTCGTGCATCATACAAGTCATTTGGTAAATAGCCATTCGGCTCGACTTCCGCAATTTGCTGGTTCAAATTGGCAATCTGTTCGAGGATTGAATTAATATCGACCGTCGCGACGTCAATTTCTGTTCCTAGATTTGTTTGAATATCCGTTAGTGATTTGTGCATGTAATTGAATGAATCCGCGACCGCCATTCCTCTTTGAACAACAACCGCACGAGCACCGCCGTTTTCCGGGTTGTTGGCAAGGTCTTGGAGTGATTGCCAAAAGTCGGTCAATGATTGCGCTAATCCGTGCTCGGACGGTTCGGTTAATATGTCTTCCATTTGAGCAATCGCTTGGGATCTTGATTCCCAATAACCGAGTTTGTTCGACTCTTGTCTATATTGTTGATCGATAAATGAATCGCGAATCCGTTGAATTGAACCCGCTTCGACGCCTGTTCCGAGGAATCCTGGCATTGTGCCGGCATGGAGACCGGTGCCTGGAAAGCCAGCGGTCGCTTGCATGTTGACACGTTGGCGCGAATAGCCGAGCGTATTGGCGTTACTTAAATTATGTCCTGTTGTGTAAAGCGCAGCTTGTTGTGTGAACAAGCCGCGTTTGCTCGTTTCAAGTCCCATAAATGTGGAGCACATAATATTATTCCTCCTAAGCGTTCGTATCGAAAGTCGTGGAAGGTTTCGATACGCGGTTGCCGCTGATTTCTTGTTTTGAATAAGTGATGGATTGTGATTCAGGTCTGACCATGTCCAGCGATAGATTCACGAACTGAAGAGATTGGTATGTCAGCTTTTGGTTCAAGTCATTTTGCCATTTCAAGTCATGAATCACATGCAGGAGACGGTCTCTCGCCTCCTCTACGCTCCTCTTTTCCATGTCAGGGGCAACTGCGATGACGTCCACGACAGTCGGATTGGCCGTTACGGATTTTCCTTGTTCCATCAAATAAGCCGCAACGGCGTTTTCCCTTTGCGTATCCATTTGCGAAATCGCTGCCAGATGGGCTTGCTCGTCTTTTAATAATTGGTCGAGCGCTTCTATGTCCCCTTCTTTAATGAGTATCGTCTTGTCGCACGCGAGTTGCAATAAGCTGTTATGAAGTTTTTCCAAGTTATCGAGTGACGTCAAGATTTTCGTTAAAGACATGAAGTCATCTACTTTCTTCAATTTTATTTGTTGTAGTAATCGATCAGGTCGACAGCTAATTTTTCGGGGTCTACTTTATACGTCCCCGCGTCAATCTGCGCTTTAAGTTGTTCGATCCGTTCGTTTCGTTCCACAGCGTAAGACTGGATTTCCGAAAGTTGTTTCGCTTCGGAAGAGATTTCGAGCTTATCGGTTTGGATCGGTGCCTTATTGGACGTTTTTTCGATCTTCAATTCATTCGCCTTATACGGGTTGACCGCAGGTAGGTTAATATTATTGATTTTCATTTCACTGTCGCTCCTTTCCTTTTTGCTTCTTGTCTCTTATTTCGGCATCTAATTGTGAACGTTTAGGGTCTTTCGGACGAAATTTATCAATCACAGCTCGGCATGATTGCGTCCAGATCAAGTAAGGAAGTTAGCCTAACGTGATTTTAAAAATATTTTGGCATTCATTCCGCCACTTTATAAAAGTGGCGGGACTTCTGTTGAATCTAGTTAAAGTGTCTCTTCGTTCCTGCCCACATGATAGGCACCCTTTTCACTTTGTTGAAGAGCGTCCCTGAATTCCTCTGCCGCCTCAAATTGTTTCAGTTCATTTTGTAGTTGCGCAGCACATGCTTCGCATAGCTTTCCCTTCGTCGTCAAAGCGCCGCAGTTATCACAAGGATAGCCAAGATTCGGAAACAATGCCGGCTGGAGCCGCCCTCTTCGTACCCATTTATGAAGCAATGTTTCTGTGACGCCCGTTTCCTCTACAATCCGTTCGATTGTCGCCGCTCGGTTTTCGCGTCTTCTTAAAAATCGGTACACTTCCTCATACATTTGCTCTTCTTGTTGTGTACACTTTCCGCATACTTCACGTATGCCCGTATAGTTGAAAAAACCACCACACGTCGGGCAGTTTCGGAGTTCCCCCATTTTCGTCATCTCCAATCGGTTTGTTCAGTCGACTAGGCACGGATGAGCGTCACTGCTTCCACACGTGTCGCTCCCGCTTCTTTTAACGCGGTCGCTGCGTGGCGAAGGGTCGTGCCTGTCGTATAAATATCATCTACCACAATATAGGTTGTCGGTTTTATGGTCACATTGGTTTTTACTTTAAATAACGACGGCATGGCGAGACGTTCTGCTTTCGTTTTTTCGCCCATTGATACCATGTCGGTCTTTTCAAGGACGTCCATATAAGGGACGTTTGCACTTTTCAACAGTGCTTCCACTTGCGCAAAAGTCCTTGCCACTTTTTTTGCGGGGTGCATCGGAATCGGGACAATGATCGCATCCTTTTTTAAAACACGCCGCAAGTCGTCGGCAAATACTTCCGCGAGTGCAACGTCTTGCAAAAACTTGAATTGATGTAAAAACTCTTTCATCGCGGCATTGTATTTATAGAGCGACGTAGTACGATCAATCGTCGTTCCTTCTTCCTTTATATCTATATCGGCACGTTTGAACGAATTTGAACAGTCGCCGCAAATGAATGCTTGCTGATCCAATCCAAGCAATGATTGCCATGATGGGGTAGCATCCAAGGTTTGTTCACAAAGGAGACATTCCTTCACCATGATACGCCTCCTTCATTCAATCGGATAATCTCCGTTTTGGCATCATCCATCGCATACGTAATCCCATGGTGAAATAAAACAAAGTCGCCATCGGGATGGTCGGACGATCGACCGACGCGGCCACCGATTTGAATGAGCGCACCCTTGTCAAAGATTTTTTGCTCAGCGCCGATAACAGCGACTTGAACGTTCGGAATCGTAATCCCACGTTCCAAAATCGTTGTCGTCAGAAGACCCGGCAACTGTTTGTTGCGGAGCGAACGGACGATTTCTTTCCGTTCCGGATGTGCAGCATGGATTGCTTTTACCCCCGCATCAAGTTTTTGAAATAACGGCTCCGCCAATTCCATCAAAGCAATATTATGGAAAAAGATGAGAAAAGGTTCTTGTTTTTGCAACCGTTGCGCCGTCCATGTTAAAAGCTTTTTAGGCAAGCTTCCTTTTTTTATATGCCTCGTGTAATGCCAAAGTGTTTCGTAACGCGGGACGGGAAGCGGATGACCATGGTACCGACGTTGGATCGTGGAAATGGAGGCATTTCTTTTCCTGCCGGCAATGAGCTGTTTGGACGGTGTCGCTGTCACAAAATGAATGGGTGCACTCTTCTTCACCGCTTTTTTCACAGCATGTTCGAGTGTTTCGTCTGCGGTATATGGAAATGCGTCGGCCTCGTCGACGAAAACGACGTCGAACGCCTCTTGAAAACGGTACAATTGATGGGTCGTCGCAAGTATGAGCTGTGCCGGACCGATTCCCGGTTTCGCACCGCCGTAGAGCGCTTCTATTAATGTCGAGGGGAACGCCTCACGTAACCGCGGTTCGAGTTCAAGTATGACATCTACGCGCGGAGCCGCAATGCAGACACGCTTCCCTTCAGTGAGCAGTTGGTAAATCGGTTGAAACAAAATCTCTGTTTTGCCAGCACCACAAACTGCATAAATCAGATGAGACCTTTGCAATTCTGTACTTCTCATCAGCTCTTCAGACGCCTTTTGTTGGTGTGTTGTAAGTATTCCGTTCCAAGCGAATGAATGGATCGTCGGATAGACGGTTTGTTCGCCCGCCCATATAATCAGTTCCGTACATGTGGAAACACGTCCCATCTTAAGACATTTCCTGCAATACGTGCATGGACCTTCACACTTAGCACAATCGAATGTGGTAAACCTTGACGGTTCGTCGTTTTGACAACGGTTGCAAATATGCTTCATTTGAGACCATGTCGTTTTTTCGCTTTTAATTCCCGGGATTATTTGAATGTCGCCTGATGCGATATATGCATCGATCGTTTCGGCTGGAAAAGGGGTGTGTGCGCGCAACCAAATACGTCCCGAAAGAAAGTTTTTCACTTCCGTATTGAATGTATATGCCACTTGCAACACCCCTTTTGTCTTATTGTCGTTTCACCCAACCAAGCCCCATCGCACCTTCACCGAGATGCGTTCCGATCACGGGACCGAAATGGCTAATTGTAAATTGGACATTCGGCAACCGTGCAGACAATTCGGCACGCCATTTTTCAGCTTCTTCCAAACGATTCCCGTGAATGATGGACGCTTGGAGCGACATTTTCTCTGCATCTTCCGCCAGCATGTCCGCGATACGGTTCAGCGCTTTTTTCCGCGTTCTAATTTTTTCGAAAGGAACGATCACTTTCTCTTTAAAATGAAGGAGCGGCTTCACTTGAAGTAGTCCGCCGATGAGCGCTCCGGCAGCCGATAACCTGCCACCGCGTTGCAAATGAGCTAAATTATCCACCATGAAATAAGCGCGCATCGTTTTCTTCATTTCGTCAAGCTCCGCGATGATGTCATCCGGCGCCATCCCTTCATTTGCCAATTTAGCCGCTCTCAATACATAAAAGCCTTGCACATAGCAAGCAAGCTCCGAATCATACACACGCACATCCAAACCATCCACCATCTCACCCGCTTGCACCGCTCCTGCGAATGTTCCGCTTATACCACTCGACAGATGAATGGAGATAACTGTGTCGTATTCTTCTTTTAAAGTTTCGAATAAGTCGACAAATCGACCGACTGAGGGCTGGGAGGTTTTTGGCAACGGCCCTTCTCCTCGTACCTTATCGTAAAATTCTGTCGTCCCGATATCGATTTCTTCTTCATACACTTCGCCATCAATTGTTACGGTCAGTGGAACCATTTGGATATTCAATTCTTCTCTTATATATTTTGGCAAATATGCCGTACTGTCTGTCACAATTACGGTTTTCATTTTCTTCAACTCCTGCCTCCATTCTACCTAAAATCGGGCGGAATGGGAATCGAAGTTGTCATCCAATGTCGCTTTCAATAGCCTCATGCCGGATTCCGTGGTATGTTTTATGGAAACAAATAAAAGAGGATGTTAAGGATGAACAAAAAAGCAAATGCAAATGAATGGTTTGTGAAAGAAGAGACACAGTTACTGGAATTTTTATATACGATTTTACCGGACCGTAGTCTGAATTCTGTGAAAGGTATTTTAAAGCGAGGACAAGTTTTTGTGAATGGCAAAGCGACAACCCAATTTGATGATAAGTTACAACCGGAAGACCGTGTACAAATTCGGACGAGAGTCGCTACGGACGACGTAAAATTTAAAGGCATTCAAATTTTGCATGAAGATGATGATGTGATTGTCATCGAAAAAGAAGCGGGACTTTTATCGATTGCCTCCGATCGGGAACGTCAATTGACCGCTTACCGGCAGCTGTCCGATTACGTGCGAAATATACATCCACAAAACCGGATTTTTGTCGTCCATCGCCTGGACCGCGATACTTCAGGCATCATGATGTTCGCAAAAAGCAAAAATGTTCAACAAGCATTGCAAAATTCATGGCATGAATCGGTGCGTGAACGGACGTATATCGCGCTCGTGGAAGGGTTCGTCAAACAAGGCGGGACCATCACATCCTGGTTGAAAGAAAACAAAGCGTTCATCGTTTATTCGAGCCGTCAACCGAACGACGGTCAAAAAGCAGTGACTCATTATGAAGTGCTCGAATCGAATCGCCGCTACTCCTTATTGAAGGTCGCTTTGGAAACAGGCCGCAAAAACCAAATTCGCGTTCATATGCAAGATATCGGCAATCCCATCGTCGGAGACAAAAAATATGGATCGCGTCAAAATCCGATTGGCCGACTTGGGCTCCACGCTCATGCACTCGCTTTCCAGCACCCGACGACAGGTGAAGAGATGCAATTTGAATCGAAAGCTCCATCTTCTTTTCTACGCACTTTGTAACCGATGCAAATATCCATTTCGCTTTTCGCGGAATGGATTTTTTTATCCGCACACTTTGGGTGAGGATGACGCAAATTCACGAAGTTATCCACGATTCAAGACTTTTAACTACAAAAAAACTGTCCTAGCGATCATATGCCGGGACAGTTTTCATTTTAATTGCGTGAGAATGCTTTCAATGCTAATAAGTCTTTGCCGGAAATGCCGGGATTCGTCATTTCGTACGGATCCAAAATAAGATCGAGCTCTTCTTTCGTCAAAATGCCTTTTTCCATACAGATGGTGCGGATTGGTTTACCCGTTTCCAGTGCTTCTCCTGCAATCGCACTCGCGGTTTCATAGCCGACGTGCGGATTGATCGCCGTGATGATGCCAATACTGTTATTGACATACGCTTCCATATTTTCCGCATTCGCTTGAATGCCGTCCAAACAATATTCCCCGAAAACTGTAAAGACGTTTGTCATCATTTCCATCGACTGCAGTAAATTGAAGACGAGAACAGGTTCCATCACGTTCAATTCGAACTGGCCTGCTTCGGATGCCAAACAAATCGTCGTATCGTTACCAATCACTTGGAACGCGACTTGATTCATCACTTCGGCCATGACGGGATTCACTTTCCCCGGCATAATCGACGATCCCGGCTGACGGGCAGGCAACGTAATTTCCGCAAGTCCTGCGCGTGGTCCCGACGCCATCATGCGCAAGTCATTCGCGATTTTGGACATGTTAACCATACAGCCTCGTAGTGCGGAGGATACTTGCACATATGCATCCGTGTTTTGCGTCGCATCGACGAGGTTGTCCGCCGTCTTCAAATCGAGTCCGCTATTGGTGGCCAAATAACTAGCAACTTGTTCGATATATAGCGGTTCGGCATTCAAGCCGGTGCCAACTGCAGTCGCACCCATATTCACTTCATACAAATGCTCTCTTGAAGCGCCGATCCGATCGATATCTCGTTTTAGCACTCGCCCATATGCTTCAAATTCCTGGCCTAGTCGGATGGGAACAGCATCTTGTAAATGGGTGCGCCCCATTTTGAGAAATGGTTGAAATTCCACTGCTTTCTTTTTAAACGTCTCGTGGAGCACGTCCATCGCGGCAAGTAATTTCTTCATCTTCCGTAAAGTCGCGATATGGATTGCCGTCGGGAATGAATCATTCGTAGATTGTGCCATATTGACATGCGTGTTCGGACTAATAATGTCATAACTGCCTTTCGGCTCTCCGATCAACTCTAACGCCCGATTCGCGATCACTTCATTCGCATTCATATTCATCGACGTTCCGGCACCGCCTTGAATCGGATCGACGAGAAATTGCTCGTGAAATCGTCCATCAAGTATTTCATCAGTAGCTTTCACAATGGCGTTTGCCACTTTTTCATCAAGTTGTCCAACCGCCAAGTTCGCTTGCGCAGCGGATTTCTTCACAATGGCAAATGCCTCAATCAGATGTCTATTCACTTGGTATCCAGTAATGGGGAAGTTTTCAACCGCCCGCAATGTTTGAATGCCATAATATGCGTCTATTGGTACGTACTTCTCTCCGATAAAATCTTTTTCTAGTCGAAATTCTGCCACGTCTTCCATTTCGGTCACTCCCATTGCTCAAAATTCATAATAGTTTAATGTTAGTCTATTTACGGTTAATTATCCATTGTGATTCTTAACAAACTTCCGACAAATCTCAAAATAGATAATTAGTCCTATCCCCTTTGCATTGTTAAAAATCTCAATCTGCACATAAAAAACGGAAAGCCGCTCCATATGCCAGAGCGACTTCTTTTTCCATTTTTACAAATACTTTTCAAACCAACCCATCATTTCAACTAACCGCGCAATCCGTAAATTCGGCAAACCAGTCCGCGATAAATTGTGATCCGCTTCCGGAAAACGGACGAATTCCGTTTGTTTGCCCATACTTTTCAATGTCATATAAAGCTGTTCCGCTTGTTCAATCGGACAGCGAAAGTCATTTTCTCCGTGGAGAATCAAAAGCGGTGTCTCAATATTTTCGGCATACTTCAACGGGGAAATCGCCCATAACTTTTCTACGTCTTCCATACTAGCTCCGTGTTGCCATTCACTGAAATAGTAACCGATATCGGAAACACCATAAAAACTAACCCAGTTTGCAATGGATCTTTGTGTCACCGCCGCTTTAAACAGGTCCGTATGTCCAACAATCCAGTTCGTCATGAATCCGCCATAGCTTCCTCCTGTCACACCGAGACGGTCTTCGTCAATCCAACCGTTTTCTGCAATGACGGATTGAAGCCCTGCCATAATGTCTTCATAATCCCCGTTCCCATAATCTCCGCGAACCGCATCAACAAATTGCTGACTATAACCATGACTGCCGCGAGGATTGACATATAAAACACCATAACCTTGGGCTGCCAATAACTGCATCTCATGGAAAAAAGTATTGGCATACATCGCATGTGGTCCACCGTGAATGTTCATGATAAGCGGGTATTTTTTCTTTTCGTCAAATCCCGTCGGTTTCATGAGCCATCCGTGCACATCCCATCCGTCTGCCACTTCATAATGGATCGCTTCCGGTTCGACGAGCGCTACTTCTTCCAAGTAATTTGCATTAAGTGAAGTGATCGCTTCTCGTTCACCTGTCGTCACTTTCTGTCTGTACAACTCCCCCGGGCTTGTAGGG
>CAOKMT010000014.1 GCA_948469885.1 uncultured Sporosarcina sp.
CTTTTCGTTTCGCCATCTCTCGACAGCAACTCTTATATCATATCAAGTTGCTTTTTGTTTGTCAACAACTTTTTAAAATTCTTTTTTCAGTTGTTTGCCGTTGTTTTGGCGACGCTTATAAATATAGCACCTTCTATCTCCTAACGCAACCCCTATTTTATAAAAATGTTAAATCTTTCGGTACTTATAATAGAAAACACCACACAAGTCGCTTACTAGCGGGTCTTGTGTGGTGATCCAATCAATTAAGTTAAAGCGTAATTGATTCTAAACTTCAGAGAGATTAACTTGACTCGGCAGTATGTTTAAATCTCTTCTGCATGTTCAAGTTGCAAATGAGCATTCTAAATCAGTCTTTTGAACGCATTTGCGGGAATAAAAGAATATCACGAATGGATGGCGCATTTGTTAACAGCATCACAAGTCGGTCAATTCCAATTCCGAGCCCACCCGTTGGAGGCATTCCATATTCCAACGCTTCAATGAAGTCTTCGTCCATATCATGCGCTTCATCATTGCCTTGCTCTTTTTCCACAAGCTGTGCTTCGAAACGTTCGCGTTGATCAATCGGATCATTAAGTTCCGTAAATGCGTTTGCATGTTCGCGGCGTACGATAAACAGTTCAAACCGATCCGTGAATCGCTCGTCTTCCGGATTCTTTTTCGCGAGAGGTGAAATTTCCACCGGATGTCCATAGATGAATGTCGGTTGTACAAGCTCTTCTTCCACTTTTTGCTCGAAGAATTCGTTTAACACATGTCCAACTTCCATCATCTCAGCCACTTCAACGCCGTGTTCTTTTGCAAGTGCATGCGCTTCTTCCTTTGTCATCTCTTTCCAGAAGTCAACCCCCGTATATTCTTTTACAGCATCCGCCATATGCAGACGTCTCCAACCTGGGGCTAAATCAATTACATCTTCGCCATACGTCACTTGTGTTGTGCCAAGCACGTCTTGCGCAATATGGGCAACCATATTTTCAGTGAGTTCCATGATATCTTCATAATCTGCATACGCTTCATATAACTCGATCATTGTAAATTCAGGGTTGTGACGCGTCGATACTCCCTCATTACGGAATACGCGACCGATTTCATATACTTTCTCAAGCCCACCGACAATTAGTCTTTTCAAATGCAGTTCAATTGCAATCCGGATGTACAATGTCATATCCAATGCATTGTGATGTGTAATGAAAGGACGTGCAGATGCCCCGCCGGCAATTGAGTGCAGCATCGGCGTTTCCACTTCAAGGAATCCTTGGTTGTCTAAATAACGGCGCATCGATTGAATGATACGACTACGTAAAACGAAAGTTTCTTTGCTACCTTCCGTCGCAATCAAATCTAAATATCTTTGACGGTAGCGTTGTTCGATATCTTGCAACCCGTGAAACTTCTCTGGCAAAGGACGTAAAGCCTTTGTGAGAAACGTGAACTCTTCGACCTTAATGGAAAGTTCACCGACATTGGTCTTGAATACCGTACCGGAAATCCCAATAATATCCCCAAGGTCCACCGTTTTATACAGCTCGTAAGCTTCTTCTCCGATTGCATCTTGTCTTACGTAGATTTGAATTTGGCCACCGAAGTCTTGAATATGGGCAAATCCTGCTTTTCCTTTCCCTCGCTTCGTCATAACCCGCCCGGCAATTTTCACCTTATATGAAGCTTCTTCAAGTTCTTCTTTAGTGAATTCTTCGTATTGCTCCCGTATATCCGCAGAAAGATGCGTCCGCTCAAATTTGGAACCGAATGGATCAAGTCCGCTTTCTCTTATATCTTGCATCTTTTGGCGCCTCACCAAAAGTTGGTCATTCATTTCGTCAAGATGGGACATCAATTACACTCCTTCATCACATTTAAGTTCGTTATATTTTTCACATATTTACATTGTACACTAATCCATGACTTATAAAAACCGAGGACTTCTGTAGCCAACCCTGCGTTTACGTTACAACAAACATTGCTGTACTAAGCCAAAAGAGCCACCATGACGCACGGCGGCTCTTCTCGTTCATACACACTTGCTCCAAATGTCGCCTGCTCATTTTCCATCAACTCTTCAGATAAATTGTTCGACTCCAACCTTCTTCCAAAGGGACACGCCATCGTCATGAACAGCAGCCTCTTCCGAAAATGGCTTCTTCGACACCGGATGGATGACCATAGGTGCTATTTCTAGAAGCGGAATAAGAACAAACGCCCTCTCCTGCATACGCGGATGTGGAATCGTCAAGTTCTTCATCTCAATATTTTCGTTATTATAGAGTAAGATGTCAAGGTCCACCGTCCGAGGCCCCCATCTCACTTCCCGAACGCGCCCCAATTCCTTCTCGATGTCCTGACACACGGCAAGTAAGGAGGAGGCATCCAATTTCGTTTCAATGCGGCACACTATATTTAAAAAATCCGCTTGCTCTGTAAAACCGACTGGTGCAGTTTCATAAATGGACGAGACAGCTGAAACCGAAATGTCATCATCGGCGTTAAGTATACGTACAGCTTCTTTCAAATAGCTTAGCCTATCGCCAATATTCGATCCAATAGAAAGATACGCTACGTTCATGCAAAGCGCCCCCTTGTTATATCAACTGAAACCGAAGCGTAATGGCCTGGAATCGGAGGATCCGGTTTAATCAGTATGACACGGGTACCCCTTACTTTATCCTTGAACTTCGACAAAATAGCTTCCGTCATTTTCTCAGCAACTGTTTCAATAAGCTTCAACGGCTCACCTTCGACGATTTCCCGACATGTACTGTACACTTCAGCGTAATTTACCGTATCACTCAAATCATCCGTTTTTCCGGCGATCGATAAGTCCACTGCAAGAGAGACTGTTGCCCTGAATCGTTGGCCAAGCTTCGTTTCTTCCGGTAATGCGCCGTGATATCCGTAAAACTCCATGTCATTCAAATGAATATAATCCATGCTATCCATGCTATCCCTACTTTCCGTATATCGACTTCCCTGTTAACACATCCATCATTTTCACCAAGCGTGCAATTGCTTTCACATCATGAACACGCATAATATGGCAACCTCTTTCAATCCCATAACAAACTGTCGCGCTTGTCCCTTCGAGTCGTTCATCCACCGGCAATTCAAGAACATTGCCGATAAGCGACTTGCGCGAAGTCCCGAGTAATACAGGGTATCCCATGTTAGATATCTCTTGTAGGCCTTGCATAACAACGATATTTTGCGCTGTATCTTTTGCAAAACCGATACCCGGATCGAGCCAAATGTTATCTTTTGTGACACCCGCCTTCATAGCAATCGAAACACTTTCCTCCAAATCGGCAAACACTTCGACCATCAATGGCTCTTCATAGACAGCTTGTTGCCGGTTATGCATCAAAATGATCGGAACGTTGAAGTCTGCCGCCACTTTGGCGATCTGCGGTTCATACTTCGCACCCCAAATATCATTTATAATATGCGCCCCCGCCTTTACAGCCGCTTCGGCGACACCTGCTTTATATGTATCGATCGATATTGTACAACCTAACTCTTTTGCCAGTGCTTCAATAACGGGTGCGACTCGTTCAATCTCTTCATCATTCGATATTTGTACATGTCCCGGCCTTGTCGATTCCCCACCGACGTCAATGATTTTAGCCCCGTCTTTTAACATCGCTTCCGCATGTTTCAGCGCCGCGTCCACTCGACCATATTTTCCGCCGTCTGAAAATGAGTCCGGTGTTACGTTTAAAATGCCCATGATGACGGTTTCGTTCCGAAAATCTATTTCCGTTTCACCGAATCGGTAAACAGGTTGTGCATATGCCAAGTCCATCAATCTTTTCCTTCTTTCAATTTTGTAATCGCTTGTTCGTAAAGATCATGCATTTTTTTATAATACATCCCCGCAGCTCCCGGGAATGGCTGTCCTTCGAGAGACGACAGCGGAACAATCTCTTGAATTGCGTTTGTGACGAATAATTCTTCTGCGTTTTCCACATCTTCTTTCGTGTAGTGCCCTTCCTTCACGGGAATACCCGCTTTTTCCGCCAAAGAAATCACATATGCCCGCGTCGTTCCTGGTAAAATGCCCGTTTCGACGGCAGGTGTGAAAAGTTTGCCACCCTTCACCCAAAACAGATTGGACGTAACGCCTTCAGCAACAGACCCTTCCTCCGTCACAAATAACCCTTCCACTTCTTTTAGCGACGGCAATTCAAGTCGTCCGCGCACGTTATTAAGAAAGTTATGTGATTTATGGCGGATGGCACTTTCGGGACGATTACGTGGTGTATCAAGCCAAACCGCTTTCTTCTCAGTCCCCCGTACAGCTGGTTGTAAGTCTTTCCTGAACAAAATGACGTTCGGCGCGGGATATGTTGAAGGGGCAAGTCCGATATCATGTACACCCGCAGATACGTTCAACCTGAAATATCCGTCCGCACCGCCCGCAAGCTCATTCAATTCGTTAACAGCACCCTTGATGTCCCCCATTCCATACGGCATCGCAATCCGATATTCAGTAAGGGCCCGCTGTAAGCGCTCCATATGCTTTTCAAATAAAAGTACTTGTCCACCGTACGTCCGAAACGTTTCAAAAAAACCTGCGCCATATAAAAAACCGTGATCGAACGGGGAAATTCTCAAATCCTCCGTTCGTACAATTTCACCATTCATCCAACAAAACATTTTCCAACGCCCCTTGTCGAATTACTGTTGCTCATTTTCCGCCATCGCTTTCGCCTGCCATAGCGCCTTCGCTTTATTCAATGATTCGATATATTCCTCTTCCGGCATCGATTCTGCAACAATACCGGCACCCGCTTGGATATAAGCGATATCGTCTTGGATAAAAGCCGTCCGGATGACGACATTCAATTCAAAATCACCATTGAAGCCAAACCAACCGATCGATCCTGTATATACTCCCCTTCGCACCGGTTCAAGCTCTTCAATTATTTCCATCGTTCGAAGTTTCGGCGCACCTGTAATCGTACCGCCAGGGAAAACACTTTTCACAATCTCTCCGTTGGAAATCCCTTCAGCTACCGTTCCACGGACGTTGGAAACGAGATGCATGACATGAGAATACTTTTCCACCACCATGAATTCATTCGTTTCCACCGATTCCGGCGCACAAACACGTTCAAAGTCTTCTCGCTCCAGGTCAACGAGTATCTTATGCTCGCGCGTTTCTTTTTTATTTGACAATAAATCGATCTTGTACATCTCATCTTCCCGTTCATTGGTCCCTCTAGGTCTTGTACCGCCAATCGGGCGGGTATTCAGCTCATTGCCTCGCTTTTTCACCAATAACTCAGGCGAGCCCGAAACAACCGCGAACTTTGACGAACCGATGGATGCCATATAAGGAGATGGATTGAATGAACGAAGTGCTTCGTACATCGTCAAAGGATTCGCTTTCAAGAGTTTAGACTGCCGTACAGTTAAGTTCACTTGAGTGACTTCATCCCGCGCAATATAGCGCTGTACATCACGCACCATTTTTTCAAACTGCGGACCTGTCACCGATACGTCGAGATGATCGGCGACCGGACGATCATCAGCAGGCCGCACCGTAAAATCTTGCGCAACCATCATTCCATCCGAAGCGGCTGCCATCCATTTCAACGCCATATCGGTCGGTTCCACATCACTTTCCGGAAGCACGATAAAATACGCCTTTTCTTCGGCAATGTCATAGACGGCCCATTCATCAAATAAATAAAAGAACAAGTCGGGTGTTCTGAGATCATCTACCGCTAAATCCGGCAAGACTTCAAAGCGCCTAACGTAGTCATAACTGATAAATCCCGCAACACCACCTTGAAACGCAGGTAATTCCGGAATAGCCTCCACTTTATAAGCACGAACGAAATCAGTCAATAATTCAAGCGGATCCCCTTC
This sequence comes from uncultured Sporosarcina sp., assembly GCA_948469885.1. Taxonomy (GTDB): domain Bacteria; phylum Bacillota; class Bacilli; order Bacillales_A; family Planococcaceae; genus Sporosarcina. The sequence goes on from CAOKMT010000014.1 coordinate 5,875, forward strand.
CCTTACTTCTTCAGTACCGTCACGCCATGTGATATGTAAGTGATCCCCTTCGCGTGCTTGCAGTTTCGCGAGAGGGTTAACGCCTGCCATGGATAAGTTGCCATCTCGGCCACTTTCAAGGAGCAGATGCTCGGCGTGTCTTAGCGCAAGTTGTTTATACGCGTGAAAAAATTGATCCTTTGTCATCGACCTAGTTGCGAACTCCGGTAGTTGCTCTTGCATATATAAAATCCTCCTGGTCATCTTCAATAGTTCTATTTTAACGTGTAGAAGGCGGTTTACGCCACCTATAAAGAAAAAGCATAGTTCCATAAACAACAGCGATGCTATATATGGGCAAAATAAAAAAGAAGGGGCAGCGAATACCCCTTCTTTTTATCTTTACTTTTCATCAAATTGGTAAAGCGGTGTACTTAAGTACCGTTCACCGTTCGAAGGAAGAATGGCGACGACTTTCTTTCCTTTTCCAAGTTGTTTAGCCACTTGTAGTGCTGCAAAAATTGCTGCACCTGACGAAACCCCACCTAGAATTCCTTCTTCACGTGCTGTACGTCTTGCCGTTTCATAGGACTCCTCATTTGAAACTTGTATAATTTCATCGTAAATGTCTGTATCTAGAACTTTCGGAACGAATCCTGCCCCAATGCCTTGAATTTTATGAGGTCCCGGCTTTCCACCTGATAAGACAGGTGAATCCGTTGGTTCAACAGCAATAATTTTCACCTCAGGAAAACGTTCTTTCAACACTGTTCCTACACCGGTAATCGTCCCGCCCGTTCCAATACCAGAAATAAATGCATCGACCCGATCCAACGCATCTGCTATTTCAGGGCCTGTCGTCAAGCGGTGAATTTCCGGATTCGCTTCGTTGTCGAACTGTTGCGGCATAAACCAGCCATTTTCCGTCGCAAGTTCTTCTGCTTTCGCAATCGCACCTTTCATGCCATCTGCCCCTGGTGTCAAGACAAGATCCGCACCGTATGCACGCAACAAGTTACGGCGCTCTGAACTCATCGTGTCCGGCATGACAAGTACAGCTTTGTAGCCTTTTGCCGCCGCAATCATCGCGAGACCAATTCCCGTATTTCCACTCGTCGGTTCAATAATCGTACTGCCTTCTTTTAAATGACCAGCTTTTTCAGCAGCTTCAATCATCGCGAGGGCAATCCGGTCTTTAACACTTGAACCCGGATTGAAGTATTCCAACTTCAAATACACTTCTGCATCTTCTGGGCCCGTCAATCTATTCAATTTAACAAGTGGTGTTTTTCCAACTAAGTCTGCAATCGTATTTCCAATAACCGTCATGTAATCCTCTCCTAATCCCTACTATTTTAATATGCTTTATTGCATTAATCATACTATCTATATGTGCGCATTGTCAATGACTGAATCTTTAAACACCTACAAAAAATCGGACACACGAATTCAGAGAGCATCTTGCAATAAAGAAAAGCCGTCTCGTAACCGAAAATTCTCGGCTTCAAGACGGTTCTTTCAATCAATCTCCATAAAACCATTGGGCATCAAATTCTTTCCAAAATGCTTCAGGTGTGATCGACTCCGGCAATTGCTCAAGGGCAAGTTCCCGCCTAATATGATCTTTCACTTCGGCAAATGTGAAGGAGCGACCTTTCATAATATGACTGACACGGATCACCGCAAACGTTCCATCATCAAGCGCGATGACATCACTCGTTTCCTCTTCTTTCAATTTGGAAGCGGCTTGAGCAATCGATTTGTCAATATTCTCCGTTTTGTCATTGATATATCCAAGATCACCGTCAAGATTTGCGGAAGCAGGATCGATAGACCGCTCTTTTGCCAAAACATTGAAATTCGACCCTTCCTTCAACTCCAGAAGCGCTTGCTCCGCTTCTTCTTTTGATGAAACGACAATCATCGCTGTCCTGTATGCCGTAGCGATATTATACAACGAAGCATTTTGATCGTAATTTTTTTGGATCGCTTGATCGTCAACGACGACATCTTTTGTTAACACTTTCTCAAGAATAAGCATGGATCGAATTTTTTGCCTCTCATTTTCGGCATCCAATCCAACATAAGACTGGTTATCGACCGAGTGGATAAGGGCAAGTTCGAGATCGATCTCCTTATCAGACACGTCGATATCGTGTTTTTTAGCAGCTGTCTCCATCACTTTTTCGTTCACAAGACGAAGAAGTGTTTCGCGGCCGACTGCTTTTTCCATCGCAGTCATCCATTCCTCCCGCATAATCGGCTCACCATCGACGGATGCCACTTCTTCATCCTTGACGGGCTTCGACTTGTCGGGAATTAACCACGCAATGAACCAAAGCAAATTACATACAAAAAGGATACCGATCAAGACGAGTAACGGTTTTGTCTTCAGTCTCCGCTTGCGTGGGGTATTTTCATGCGTATTACGACTGCGACCGTATTTCATGCAGGAAACCTTCCAAGTCTTCTTTCGAATATACGTACGATTCCAAACAGAAGTGACAATTCGCCTCTGCTTGTCCTTCCTCGTCGATCATCTCTTGAATTTCTTTTTCACCGAGCCCGATAATGGCATTACCAAACCGCTCCCTTGAACAATTGCATGAGAAAGAAACGTCCATACGATCAAGAACTTCAACATTTTCCGCTCCGAGCACTTCATTTAAAATTTCTTCAGGCGTTAAACCACGATCGATCAGTTTGGAGATCGGTTCAACAGTGGAAACCCGCTTCTCCAATGCCGCAATCGTTTCTTCTGTCGCCCCTGGCATCACTTGTATGATAAATCCGCCGGCTGCTTTTACTGTATTGTCCGGATTGACAAGAACACCGAGCCCAACTGCGGAAGGCACTTGTTCCGAGACAACAAAGTACTCCGTGAAATCGTCGCCAATTTCGCCGGAGACGAGTGGCACTTGTCCTGTGAAAAATTCACGCAGGCCTAAGTCCTTTACAACCGTTAACATCCCTTCTGTTCCAACTGCCCGTTTGACATCGAGCTTTCCTTCCGCATTTAAATCAAAATGCGTTTGCGGGTTCGCCACGTAGCCTCGCACCTCACCATGCGCATTCGAGTCAACAATCATCGGGCCAGCAGGACCTTTGCCCTCGACTTTAATCGTCAGCTTATCGTCACCTTTCAACATGGCGCCCATCATAACGCCCGCTGTCATCGTTCGACCTAGTGCCGCAGTTGTTGTCGGCCAAATGTGATGGCGCCTTTGCACTTCCCCAATCGTTTCTGTTGAACGGACTGCATAGGCTCGAATTGTGCCATCAAAAGCAAGCGCTTTTACCAAATAATCATTCATTCACTTTCTACTCCTTTAACTGTTGTTCAAATTTTAACAAAGATTTTTACATGTTTCGTTTATAAATCAAATAAAGTCCTTTTAACGTCAAGAAATTATCAACGACATCGATAGCCGTCGATTCACTCGCAATGAGATCTGCAAGCCCCCCCGTTGCGATGATTGTTGGTTCTTTTTTACTTTGCGCTTTCATGCGCGCAACAATTCCTTCCACTTGACCAACATAGCCATATACAACGCCCGCTTGCATCGCCGATATCGTATTTTTTCCAACAATGTATTCAGGGCGAGCAAGTTCAATGCGTGGCAGTTTAGAGGCACGATCAAATAACGCTTCCAACGAAATGCCGATACCCGGCGCAATCGCTCCACCCATGTAATTACCTTCTTCATTGATATAACAATAAGTCGTCGCTGTGCCAAAATCAACAATAACGAGCGGACTACCGTAGTACTCAATTGCCGCCACCGCATTGACAATTCGATCCGCACCAACTTCGCGCGGATTTTCGTACTTAATATTCAATCCCGTTTTAATCCCGGGACCGACAATCAACGGCTGTTGACCGAAATACTTTCTACACATTTGCTCAAGCGGAAACATGACCGGGGGGACGACCGAAGAAATGATGATACCGTTGATTTCTTCAAACGTCAGACCGACATATCCAAATAGCGCTTTCACTTGCATTGCATATTCATCTTCGGTTTTCTGTCTATATGTTTCCATACGCCAATGATACTTTAATTCGTCGTTATCATAGACGCCAAGGACGATATTCGTATTACCCGTATCCATCACTAAGATCATTCTAAGTCCCTCGCTAACTTCAACATTTTTCACATATCATACCACACATGAAGAAATAGAAAAGAGCCGACTGCTTCAAAAGAAGCAGTCGGCTCTTACATAAACAAATTAATCTCTACGTTTTTCATCTATCGACCTTGGGGGCATTTCCCGCTCAGATTCTTGCGGCAAATCGCCAATCGATGGATCCGACGGTGCACCAATTGAATCAAGGGCGTCTTTGTCCTCTTTGTTTTCAGCGATGTCCTTGTCGTCGATCTCTTTTACATCGTTCCCGTTGTTATCATAAGGACGGTCAGGCAATGTGCCATGGTCTTTCAAATGATTGATCTGCTCTGCGTCTAATGTTTCGACTTCTAGTAACGTCGTTGCGATCAAATTGAGAAGATCTCGTTTTTCCGTCAAAATTTGTTTCGTTCGTTCGTACTGTTCTTTAATAATACGTTGCATTTCCTGATCGATTTCGTAAGCGATTGACTCGGAATAGTTCTGTTCAGAACTGAAGTCACGTCCGAGGAAGACTTCGCCTCCAGACTGACCGAATTGCAGAGGTCCGAGTTTATCACTCATCCCGTATTCCGTTACCATCGACCGTGCAATTCCCGTAGCGCGTTGGAAGTCATTATGTGCCCCGGTAGATACTTCTCCGAGCGCGATCTCCTCAGCAACACGTCCACCTAGAAGACCAGAAATCTTATCAAGGAGTTCAGGCTTCGTCATGAAGTAGCGATCTTCTTTCGGTAACATGACCGCATATCCGCCCGCCTGCCCCCTTGGCACAATCGTCACTTTATGAACGATATCTGCTTCGTCAAGCGTCAGTCCAATAACGACGTGACCCGCTTCGTGGAAGGCTACGATATTCCGTTCTTTATCCGAAATGACTCGACTCGTTTTCGCTGGTCCCGCAATGACACGGTCTGTCGCCTCATCGATATCCGCCATGTCAATTTTCACTTTTCCTCGTCTCGCTGCTACGAGTGCCGCTTCGTTCAATAAGTTTTCCAAATCGGCACCCGAGAAACCAGGTGTACGTTGTGCGAGTGCTTTCAAATTGACAGTATCGTCTAGCGGCTTATTGCGCGCATGGACTTTTAGGACAGCTTCCCTTCCTTTAACATCCGGACGACCAACCGTAATTTGACGGTCAAAACGACCTGGACGCAAGAGTGCAGGGTCCAAAATATCTGGACGGTTCGTTGCTGCAACAATGATGATTCCTTCGTTTTCGCCAAACCCATCCATTTCTACGAGAAGTTGGTTCAACGTCTGTTCACGCTCATCATGTCCGCCACCTAGACCGGCACCACGTTGACGTCCAACAGCGTCAATCTCATCAATGAATATAATACATGGAGCATTCTTTTTCGCATTTTCGAAAAGGTCGCGTACTCGGGAGGCCCCGACCCCTACGAACATTTCTACGAAATCAGAACCTGAGATAGAGAAGAACGGTACTCCGGCTTCGCCTGCAACCGCACGAGCAAGTAATGTCTTCCCTGTACCAGGAGGTCCGACAAGAAGAATCCCTTGTGGAATGCGCGCGCCAACTTCGATAAATTTACGCGGATCTTTTAGAAAATCAACGACTTCCACGAGTTCCGCTTTTTCTTCGTCCGCTCCGGCAACATCATTGAAGCTCACTTTTTCTTTATCATCCGAATGAAGCTTCGCTTTACTTTTTCCGAAATTCATCACGCGGCCGCCGCCTCCACCCTGCGCTTGGTTGAGCAGGAAGAAGAACAAAATAAAGATGATGATGAAAGGAACGAGTCCTGTAAAGAACGACACCCATGCGCTCGTTTCAGGCGCTTTCAGAAACTCTATTTTTGTGTCGGTCGTCATCGCGACTTCGTCAATATAATTCAACAGCGCTTCGTTGGACTGTGGAATATTCGTGACAAAAGTCTCGCCTTCCTCGTATCCTTGCATTTCACCTCTCACTTCATAAACGAGCTGATCAGGCTGAATAGTTGCCTCTATAACTTTTCCTTCTTCCAGCGCAACTCTAAACTCGTCATACGTGATCGGCTTCGTTTTTGGATTTGTATTGTTCAGTGAACCAAATATTCCCATGATTGCTAGGAAAATTAGTCCGTATAATAGAAAGTATCGAAGTATACGATTCATCCCAAAGCCTCCTCATTTACATTAAACAGAAAACTATTGTAAATCTTACCACAAGTACGTTTGAACCTACAAAGAAAATGATTTTTCATCACATGTGTCAACTTTGATCAAAAAGAATAAATTTCTTTTTTCAATACGCCGATGTATGGTAGGTTTCTATACTTCTCCATATAATCGAGTCCGTATCCGACAACGAATGCATCCGGAACATTAAAACCAATATGATCGGCTTTCAAATTCACTTTTCTGCCTGTCGGTTTGTCGAGAAGTGTGACAATTTTAATAGAGTTCGCTTTTCTGTATTTCATTAAGTCGACGAGATAACTGAGCGTTTTTCCGCTGTCAATAATATCTTCAATAATCAGGACATCGCGGCCTTCCACACTCGTGTTCAAATCTTTTACAATTTTCACTTCACCTGAAGAAACAGTTGCATTCCCGTAGCTGGAGACATCCATGAAATCGAGCTCAATGTACGCGTCAATCCGCTTCATAAGATCGCTCATGAAAGGCATCGCACCTTTAAGAACGCCAATGGCTAGTGGGAATTTGTCTTTGTACTCTTCTGTCAAGGTAGCCCCGAGTTCTTCAATCTTCTTTTGAATTTCTTCTTCCGAAATTAGTACTTCTTCAATATCTTGGGCGAGCATCAAGATTCCTCCTTTTAAATATACGATTTAGTTCTGTCCCAGTATGAATATGTATTTGTCATCGACTGTCCGATTTCGCGTGAATCGAATGCTGTACCGCAATCCCGGTACTGCACACACTTCACCTTGCGCTGTCACGACGACCGGTAAACGGTTCCGCTCTGTTTTGCTCACCTTTTCATCGATAAACAATCTTGACAAGCGCTTCGAATGGGCCATTCCAGACAACATAATTCGATCGCCTTTCCCCCACTGTCTAACGGATAAGGGCAGGCACTCATCTGGCAAGTTAAAATACATGACATCTTTTGCCATCATGAGCAGTTTTTTGTCAACGTCTCCCACTGTCGTCCAATAGAGCCATGAGCGATCATTCCACTCGATTTTCTTCCCTTTGGATAGCGTTTTCTGTGAGTCGGTTAATCGCTGTCCGTTCTCGTGCACGAACGATAATTGATCATACGCTCTGACAAATCGATAGCCGAGTGGTAGATCGATCGAGACATTTCCTTCTTTGGAACTGAGATGATGTAATAACTGTCCGATGAGTGCAGTTTTATAATAAACGGCTATTTTTTCCTCATCATAAAGATAACCTAATAGTAGTGGAATCATCCGTCTTTGTAAAGCAGTTGGCACGTTGCTGAATAACTGCCGATCGACGGACGGGAGACCTTCGTCCGTGAATTGGATAATCTCTTCCAACCGTTCTTGTGCCAACGCCTTTAGAAAGGTTTCGTCTTCTTGAAGTCTCTCTCCGAGGATGACCGCTTTTTCCGCGGCGGCTGCATTTTCCTCTAATATATGCGGCACGATCTGTTGGCGAAAACGATTGCGCATATAAGCATCGCTTGCGTTACTCGGATCTTCCCGGAAACGTAAGTCGTTCGCTTTCATGTATCCGCGAAGCGTATCTTTCCGAACAGAGAGGAATGGACGAATGAGCATGCCGCCGTCGATTTCCCGTTTAATCGGAATCCCCGACGGCGTATTGCCTTTCGTCACTTGCATTAAAACAGTTTCTAATTGATCTTCCGCATGATGTGCCGTTGCCAGCACATCATAATGGCCTTTTTTCATCACATCCGAAAAGAATGCATACCTTCCTTCCCGACAAACAGCTTGTACATTGCCGCCCGTTTTATGCATAATTTCAGGTACAGGCACTCGCCCCGCGAAAAAAGGGATGCCTAATGTTTCACAGAGTTCACCAACAAACTCCCCATCCACAGCAGATTCATTGCCCCTTAACATATGATCGACATGAGCTGCCCCGACTTCGATTTTCAATCTTTTTTGATTGGCCGCTAAAAAATGGAGCAATGCCACTGAATCCACGCCTCCTGAACATGCAACGAGTACGCGGGCATGCAATCGTAAAAGTGATTGTTCCTCGATGAACCGGTAGACATCCTGAATCATCTTATGCATGATCTTATCGACTTCCTTTTCCACTAGCTTACCACTTTTTTCCCGCTATTTGCTTGCGAATACGGTGTAAAACTCGACCATTTGGATAGAACGTGATCCATTTTCATGACGAGCACCGTCCGATCGTCGTCGACCGCTTGAAAACGACGCTCCATTTCATTCATAATACGGTCTGCAATCGTCTCGCAATCGAGGTGACCGTATTTATCAAGTGTACCGTACAAAGTTTTCTCTTGTGTCTCCAAATCAATATCCCCATTGAACATGCCATCCGTCATCATGACTAAAATATCCCCTGCTTTTAACTCCTCACTTTTGGCTTCGATCGAAAAAGAAGGCAGAAAACCGACCGGAACAGATTTACTGTCCAATCTCAAGAATTCGTCTCCGCGTTTAATATACGTACTCATCGAGCCCGCTTTCCATGACCAAAGACGCCCTTCCTGCAAATCCACAAGCGCCAAATCAAGCGTTGCGTACATATCATCTAATCCATTCAAAGACATCATGTAATGAAGTGTATGCATTGCGGTTTCCGGAGCCACTTTCCGGTTCAAACATTCTCTCATCAACCGAATCACCTTCCGACTTTCACGATATGCATTTAAGTCTTGCCCCATTCCATCCGACAAGAGCACAGCTGTCAAACCTTCATGGATCGGAAAGACTTCGTAGGCGTCTCCCGGATGAAATGAGTCTTGACCGGGTGTTGCCGTCAAACCATAATCGAACGAAAAACGAATCGATGAGCCGAATGTGATTTGTACGTGTGGGAACGGATCTTGTTCCACGATAGATTTCACAATTTCGAAAGGTTCATCATATAACACTTCTAGAATCGGCAATATACACCTTTCCGCCATCGTCGTATCGGTTTCAAAGTCGGAACGTTTTTCAGGTATGCAACAAACGATTTGACGTCCGCCACGTTGTTCCGATAAAACATCGATTTGAAAATATTCGATGCCTTGCTCTTCAAGATGTCTTGCCAACTCTTCTTCCGCAGATTTGTAAACGGACAGATCATCTTTAATATCTCTCATCACTTTATCAAGATGTGTGCTCATATCCCGCAACTGGAGTGCAAGCATTTTACGACCATGCTGAAGTTGCCCGCTCAACAACCGACTCGTTGCGTATTCTTCGACTTCACTAATAAGTCCGGTAAAACGGATACATTTATATTTCATCTTTTCTTCAACGCGATGACGCGCTGTTTTTTTTGTCGTTGAATACGTCGCTTCCCATTCATTGATCAAGTGGTTCATGTCACTGTCTTCACTTTCCCAACACTTTGAATACCGAAAGCATGACTGGCAAACGGACGGTGTCGAACCTACGGCGGAGTCCTTCTGCTGGTCTTTTTCCATGCTTCGCCCGCCAACAATCGAGGACATAAACTCGGTAAATTGTTGAAAATCACTTAATTGTTCATCCAATCGATTCGTCAACCATTCTTGCCGTTTTTTTACATACTCTCTATTCTCCGGGAAAAAGATTTTCCGAAAGGGCTCGATCTTCTTTGTCGGCACAAGAAAAAAAAGAACTGTCGCTATCCCGATCGACGCAAAATGAGTCATATCAAGCGGTAAAGTTAAATCGTACATAAAAAAGAAGAAAGATACAGAAAGCCCACCTGCCGCGATGCCAAGCTTTCCGAATCGGTACAAAGCGCCAGCAAGAAATCCGGTCATACCGTAAACAGCCATCATTCCTGTAAAAGACAGCTCCGAAATTCCGATGATTGTCGCAATGATCATCGCAATGGTCGTCGAAAAAGAAAGGCCTCCAGCAGCCGCCGCTAAGAGGATCGCAAAATGAATCACTAGGGTAGAAACGGAGACGTAGCCGATCATCATACCTTTTATTCCCGTAAGGGCCATCGCACCAATGATACAAGCTGCACCAAGCCTCTCCGCAGTCCATTGGCCGAAGAAGAGACGATCAGCCGCTGGAAATGCAACAAAAAGGAAAAACGTCATAAATAAAGCAAGGATGACTTCAAAACCGATAAACAATTGAACTTCTAACGGCAATTGTCCCATATGCATAAGTAGTTGCCACCCCACCTGCACGATCAAAATACAACTTGCGACGGTGAGATGAACAAACTTGCGTGCCAATGGATGCCGAATAAAGACGTTAAAAATACCAAGTTGCAAAAGATGAATTATTGCTTGTCCAACCCCTAAAAAAGCGCTTCCAACCATTCCTCCAATAAATACCCAGATTGAATGATTTCTAAAACGTGCCCGGGCCAATGCCCAAACAGGAAGGAAAAAAGGAACTGCCGCATCGAATAGCACGGCTTGTGATAAGAAAAATGAACCGAACAAAAAGAGGATTCCCATGACAATTTGCATTTTTTTCTTTCTGAGGTTCTCCACGTACAGACGAATCGGCTGGATAATCGGTCGTTCCATGTCGCCAGATAATTTCATTTTCCATACCTCCTATGTCAACGTATGATTGAGTATACATAGAAGGGTGACAATAATTTGTCTATTCGTGACAGGAATCGAATAAAATATTTCGACTATTTCCGAACTGTTTTTCTTTTGCTAAAATGTATTGACATCTCTTGTATATGCATGTATTATAAATCATGTTGTGTTCAACGAGGCGGCGTAGCTCAGCTGGCTAGAGCGTCCGGTTCATACCCGTAAGGTCGGGGGTTCGACTCCCTCCGCCGCCATTCTTAATTTTATATAGCGGCCCCTTGGTCAAGCGGTTAAGACACCGCCCTTTCACGGCGGTAACACGGGTTCGAATCCCGTAGGGGTCATCATATAACAAAACACAAAAACGTCTTGGAGAATTTTTCTCCAAGACGTTTTTGTGTTTTTCGTACCATTTTATACGCTTTTGTCGAAGCACGGAAAATCATTGTTCATGCTTCGTCACATTGTTCATGCTTCGTCACAATGAGCAAATCCTCTCGCACTGCGAGGAAACGGAGACTGTCGAAAAGATTGTCATTCCTTTTACGCTTTGTTTATCCCGTATAGAAATGCAAAAAAGTGATGGACACGGGAATCTACGTTGTCCATCACTTCTATATAGAATACATTTTTCTTACATTGAAACAGCTAGCAAGTTACCCTCTTCTCGAACCGCGACCACCGCGTTTCGATTCTGTCGCTCTCTTCAAAGTAGAAAGACGTTCTTCACTGTCTTTCATAAAGCGTGCCATCTTCTGCTCAAAATTTTCTGGGCGAGGTTGGCTTGGGCGTCCACTTCCTGGACGTCCGCCTCCTTGACGAGAACGTTGGGGCCGTTGTGGACGTTCCGATTCAGGCTTTGCTCTTCTGATCGACAATCCAATCTTGCCATCCGACCCAACATTCATCACTTTTACTTCAACTGTATCGCCGACTTTAAGATGTTCGTTAATATCTTTAACATAACTGTCCGCGACTTCACTAATATGAACCAGGCCTGTCGAACCGTTCGGTAGCTCAACAAATGCCCCGAAGTTTGTGATCCCTGTTACCTTACCTTGCAGCTTGCTACCTACTTCAATTGACATAAAAAAAATGCTCCTCCTTAAGATTTAAGCGGTCCCAAAAGAGACCTTCCACCATATTCGCGAGTCCTGACTAAATGCAAGATTCTTACTTCTATTATAGCGAACAAAAAAAGAGTGTCAATAAGACTACTCTTTTTCGCTCGATTTCTTTTCATTCAACTCATCTTCTTTAGGAATCGAGAAAATGATTTCATTTTTTTCTGATACGAAGTATCGTTGCCGTGCAAGCTTTGCGATATACTCATCGTCATCCAGTTTTACAAGTTGCTTGACCAGTCTGTCTTGCTCGGCTTCCACCGCATCGAGCTCGGCAAGCAATGCTTCTTTTTCTTGCAGCTTCGATGCCAATACCTTTTTTTGACCCAAAAATGTATGAGTGAGAATACCGAGGATAAGGACGGCAAAAACAGCAAAAACGGTTAGTCTACGATAGAGACGTTTTTTTCGAGCTTGTCTTCGCTCCTGCTTCTGTTGAAGAGAACGAACATAATCATTTTCTATTGATGCGACTCTTGCCGGAGATTTCCTTACGCGCTTCTGTTCCATGTCCTTCACTTCCTCTCTACACATACCCTCATATGCGATTCCTTAAATTATATATCATTTCTCCCTACTTTTAAAGAGATTGCTGTATAATTTACGGAATATTTTAACAAAGGGTGTAACGAGAAGTGATAACACCTTCCAGACGCAACGACAGATGAACAAAACTAACGAGACAATCGCATGGATGACAAACCACAACGGTTTTAAAAAGAGCACCAAGATCGCTTTTCCGAGAAACCGAAATGGCTTATGAAAGAAACTTGCATATAAAAAAAGGCCGCTTAGCTGCGCAAACGGGTCGTATATACGCCATGCACCGTCACGCACGGTGTATAATACGTAAAACGTCCCGCATCCGGCAAGAATCCAACCAATCACTTCAAGCGAAGCCGCATGCCTTCTGACTATCGACTTTTTTCCAGCATGCGCAGTTCCTGTTCCAATCATATCGATAAAGGCAGCCGCTACTATGCCTGTCCCAATCATGGCAAGAAGGCTCAGAAACTGGACAGATAAACTCATCCAAACAATTTATGAAGGAAATTGCGCGATCCAGTATCTTCCTCATCATATTGAAGAAGACTGACCGTTCCTTCCAACGTGAGAAGTCCTTTATCTACGTCAAGATGAACGATGCGTAATTCCTCTCCCCTTATTTGCAGCACACCTTGCGAGGTACGAACGAGAAATTCTTCCTGATCAAAACGGTCGATTGCTTTTACTGATGTGAGATCCATCCGTTTTCGGTTCCGCATCGTGACAACATGATCACCCGATGGGATGGCGTACGTCGGACTGTCCGTTTGAATTTGCATATGCTTCCTCCTTTGCTTGTACGTTCATCACCATCTTATGCCGGAGAATAAAAAACATGACAGAGTTTCCTCCGCCATGTTGATTTGCAACTTCGACTCCTACCGTTAAAAATAGTTGCCCCTCTTATTATTGCTCCCATACTTGAAGTTATCGGTCGTTCGTCCAAACGCTATCATTCTAAACTTACTCCACCGCTTCTTCTTTCACCAATGTATACATCGAAGTCGCTTCATCTTTCTTCGTCGTATTTTTAAGTTGTTCAACCTTGACTGTGACAACTTTCTGTCCGAACCGGATGGCCACTTCATCGCCTTCTTGAACGACTGAAGAAGCTTTGGCAACTTTCCCGTTAATGTCAACCCGTCCTTGGTCAGCGACTTGCTTGGCTAACGTTCTGCGTTTAATAAGACGGGAAACTTTTAAAAATTTATCGATTCTCATTTCTCCTCTTCCTTTCCATTCTTTTTTGCACTCTGCCATAAATCTTCCAATTCATCGAGCGTATAATCCGCAAAGCATCCGCGTCCTTTTCGGACACCTTCTTCTATGAATGAAAACCTTGACTTGAATTTTGCATTTGCATGAATCATCGCCTCTTCAGGTGAAAGCTTTAAAAACCGAGCAATATTCACAACCGTGAACAGGACATCCCCCAACTCATCCAACTGGGCTTCTTTCGTTCCATCCGCGACTTCCACTCTGAACTCCTCCCACTCCTCAGAGAACTTCTCAAGTGCCCCGTCGATATTCGGCCAATCAAATCCTACTTTTGCGGCTTCTTTTTGATAATTGTAAGAAGTGAGCAATGAAGAAGAAGGGCGCAATTGACCGTCTAACAAAGAACCAGTCTTAGACTTTTCCGCTTCTTTGATCGCCTGCCAATTTTGTACAACTTCTTCGGAGTTATTCACTGCGCGATCTCCAAAAACATGCGGATGGCGCCGAATCATTTTTGAGCCGACAACTTCCAAAACATCTTCCAGACTGAAGTACCCTTCGTCTTCTCCAATTTGCGCATGGAGAAATACTTGTAGTAAAACGTCCCCTAGCTCTTCGATAATTGCTTCATCATCTTCCCGACCAATCGCTTCAAGCAATTCATGCGCTTCTTCGATCAAATACTTTTTTAAAGAGTCATGCGTCTGCTCACGGTCCCAAGGACAACCCGACGGGGAACGCAGCACTGTAATAATCTCTCTGAACGTAGACCATTCTTTCAAGCGATCAGCACGTCTTGTAACAGGCGGAACGTAAACCGTCGTCAAATTGTCGATCTCCGTCACACGATCAAGTTCATACAACGGAACCGTGCGTAGCTTCTCCTCACGGGAACCGGCTGCCGTCACAATTGTTACCGGATGATCATGCGCATACTTCTCCATCAGCGTCAATTTCACTTCAGATGCGATAAACGCGTCATATACTTGTCCAATGAGCACATGTTGCATCATACTGACGTCATCCCGCTTTAAATCCGTCCCGTCCAGTAATTGGAACCCTTCAATCGGATCGATGCGTAACGCCGCAAACATTGGATCAAGAAAGCTGTTTCCACCTACGATGTCGAGCTGAATCACGCCGTCCTGTTCTTTCTCAATCAGTAGCTGAACTGTCTTTTCTGCAACGAGTGGATGACCAGGTACGACATATGTCACCGGTTTTTCTGTGCGCATTTCAATAAGTGCTTGGACAATTTCTTCATAAACTTGTTGAAAGGAATCATTTTTCTCATATAAATTATCGAAGCTTTCAATTACCAAGCCTTCCGCTCTCAATGTTTTAATGACGGGATGTTGGTCCGTCCGCGCAATAATGAACGCAGCTTCTTTTAATGTTCGATATGTACCGAGTGCCATTTGGTCAAGATCACTTGCTCCAAGACCAATAACTGTTATAGGATGCACATCTTTCACCTTCTTGTTGTATTTTTAGTTAGAAATAGTTGTAATGAAGCGAACCGTTTGCCAAACGGTAACAAATACCACTCTTTTTCTGCCATAATACGTGATTTCATCGCCACGAATAAGAACACGACAGCGCCAATAACAACTGACGTAAGCGCAGTCAACGTCGAGCTAATCCTCGTCGTCAGTGCCTCAAATACCAAGCCATCCGCGACAAGCATCCACGGAACAACCGTAACGATCATACAAACGGTTGCCACTACCACCCACCCATAAAAGCGGCGAGGGGCAAGACGCATCGGCCAGACTGTCTTGAAATAAAAAAAGAGGCCTGCCGCAATGACGATAAAACCGATATTTCCCGCAATGGAGGCCCCCGTAATATCATAAATCGGGACAAGGATTAGGTTGGCGACAATTTTCACAGCCAGCCCCACAACGAGTAAAAGCGTAGGAATTTTTATTTTCCCCGCCCCTTGAAGAATCGCTGTCAACGTTAAGATAAGCGATAACCAAAAGATTTGTATAACAAAAAGAATTAATGCAAGAGAACCGGCCCGCGTTTCAAATAACATTTCATTTACATAGGGCAAGACGAGCGCCAATCCCGCGGCAGCCGCCCAACCGAACAGAAAAGCCGTTCGGAAAGTTAAGCGGATGAACGGTATGGCACCTTCACCATTTTTCTCCTTCGCATGATGAGCGATGAGCGGCACGATCGCCAGTGCCAATGTAGACGCGATTAAAATCCCCATTTGAACGAGTGGCTGTCCGCGGTCATAGACGCCTTTCAACGCCATTGCCGCCTCTTCCATGAAACCCTCCGTGCGCAGTATATTGTAAACGGTAAACGAATCCACCAACTGAAACATCAACAAAATAAGCGAACTCGCACTGACACTTAAGCTGACAACCGTCAACTCTTTCACGACACGCCATCTGTCCACTTTTTCCAATGGTCCTTTAAATAGATTACGAAAATAAAATGCCAAGATGACAACGCCGGCAGCTTCCCCGACGACGGCCCCCCACATTGCCACCTCACCAGCTCTATAAAGCGATGCACCAGACCGCATTACAAGCCACGTCCCGACAAGAATAACGATGACGCGGAAAGCTTGTTCACCGACGCCCGACACGGCAACCGGCACCATACGACCTTCCGATTGAAAAGCACCTTTCAGCACCGCGAGCGCAGGCATGAGCAATACGATATAAGCACCGGCCCGCAGAAGCGAAACGAGTGCTGGATCTCCCATCGACCGGGCAAAGAAAGGGGCAAAGACCATCAAAATGACAAAAAATGATGCCGACAAGACAACTAAATAGGTCAGCGCCACACGCATCATCGCTTTCGCTTCTCCGCGACCCCTACTACTTGCCAATAGCTTCGAAACGGCGACGGCAAATCCGTAAAATGTCCAAATGATGAAAATGCCAATGAACGGATACACTTGTTGATATATATAAAAGCCTTTATCGCCCACCATATTTTGATAAGGCACACGATAAACTGCGCCAAGTATTTTAACGACAATCGCTGAAATCGTCAGGATCGACGCACCTTTCATGAATGTTTTCATATTCCAATCCGACGAAGACATGTATAGACCTCTTTCTTTATCAGAGCACTCCAAAATTCATCTCTTACTCCAAGTGTGTGCTGGGCCAAGCCCAACAGTAAGTAAGTTGAATTTCGGTTGGCAACAGCCAAAAGCACTTATCTAATGATCTGAACGCTATTTCAACAAACACGCTCTTTGAAAACTGAAGAGACGAGGTTGTGACAGGAGCCCTTTCTGCCGCTTCAAAGAAGTAAGGTGAGGGCTGTTCTGATGTTCCTAGTATACCATTATCGCAAAAAGAGCCACAGCCTTTGCAATCTTCCGATGAAATATCCATTACGCCGCGGCGTAATTACATCTGGATTTTTTCCAATTTGAGTTTCGCATGATGTCTTCCTGCAACCGTTGCCACTGGACGCGATGGACGCATTGCCCTCCCCTACTATATGGCACGGTTTCTTTCGTTCAGCAAACGTTTGATTACCCGTAACTGCATTTAACTCGCGGCCTTAGAGAGGCGGAAGTCTTCTGCCGAAGACAAAAACAGACACATGAACTTTTTTACGAGTTCATGTGTCTGTTTTTTGTTTAGACTCCAGCTACCTAGATACGCTTTAGGCTTGTCGCGTCTGTACGGTCGCTTTCGCTTTTCTTTATTACTGTTCCATTTGTTTCGCCAAGAAGTGGGCAGCGGTTTCGACTGTTTTTTGCTCGGGTTCGCCGATGAAATGCACTTTTGACAATAAATAGACTGCGCCGATTAAGTCACCGTTTGCAATAATAGGTGCTACACAATACGACTTCACTTGCTCCACTTGTCCCGGCACCCATTCCACTGTCTTTTCAAGCTTTTCCGTTACGATTTTCCGATTGGAAATCATATCTTCTATGTCGGGAGCTAACTGCCGATTCATATATTCCTTTTTCGACAAACCTGCCACTGCGATCATTTCATCCCGGTCGCTAATGAGTGCCGGTGTTCCCAGTGTTTCATACAATGTTTCTGCATACTCTTGCGCGAACTGCCCAAGTTCGGATATCGGGGAATATTTTTTTAAAATAACCTCCCCTTCACGAGCGGTAAAAATCTCAAGTGGATCTCCTTCTCGAATGCGGAGTGTCCTCCGGATTTCTTTCGGAATAACGACTCTTCCAAGATCGTCGATTCTGCGGACGATTCCCGTTGCTTTCATACATGATGCCTCACTTTCCACAAAGTTAAAAATCGACTTCATTGCGGTCTTAGTATGCATCATATTTGGACAAAATATGCAACAATTCCTTTAGACGGAATTGGATGGAGCAGTTTCCTTTGCAGAAGCTGGAAGTAATGCCATGATTTCTTCCAAAATATCGAATGCAGTTTGTTTCCCTGTATGGCGTTCATCAATCGTTAACATGAGCTGAGTGCCATCCATCGAAAAGCCGACAGCACGGCCAAACTTCATTGATTCTGCTACCAGTTTTGAACCATCCGTCTGTGCTGTACCTTCCTCGGATAACCGGATTTCGATTTGAGTTTTTTGCTTTTTAATGGATTCGACGCCTGCCATACGTCCCCACACTTTAACCCGTGCAATCCGAAGAAGATTATCTGCCTCCAATGGCAAATCGCCGAATCTGTCGATCATTTCATCGACAAGCTCCGTGTAATCTTCCTCACTATCGATTGCTTTGACTCGCTTATACATTTGAATTTTTTGAAATCCGTCTCGAATGTAATCATCTGGAATATAAGCGTTGATCGGGATGGAAATTTCAACGTCTTGAATCTCTGCTTTCTCCACGCCGGTCTGCTTTTCTTCAATTGCTTCTTGTAACATTTGTGAATACAAGTCAAACCCGACGGAATCGATGAAGCCATGTTGTTGAGAGCCTAGCAAGTTCCCTGCACCACGAATCGATAAATCACGCATTGCTATTTTAAATCCCGATCCAAGTTCGGTAAATTCTTTAATCGCTTGTAGTCTGTTTTCCGCCACTTCCGTTAAAATTTTATCGCGTTCATAGAGAAAATAACCATAAGCGACGCGATTTGAACGTCCAACACGTCCTCTAAGCTGATACAACTGGGATAATCCCATCCGATCTGCATCATGAATGATCAACGTGTTGACATTCGGGATATCAATGCCTGTTTCGATAATCGTCGTCGTAACGAGGACGTCATATTCTCCTTCAAGGAAGTTTAAAATCGTCGATTCAAGTGTCGCTTCTCCCATTTGCCCATGTGCGAATCCAACTTTTGCATCCGGCACAAGCTGATTAATTTCCTCCACCTTTCTCGACATATCTTCCACGCGGTTGTATAGATAAAACACTTGCCCGCCTCGTGCCATTTCCCGTTCAATCGCTTCCCGGATAAGCGCAAAGTTATGTTCCATGACGTAGGTCTGAACAGGAAAACGGTTCGCGGGTGGCGTTTCGATGACAGACAGATCACGTACTCCGAGCATCGACATATGGAGCGTACGCGGAATTGGCGTCGCCGTTAAGGTAAGGACGTCCACATTCGTCTTCAACTGTTTAAGCCGCTCTTTATGCGTTACACCGAAGCGTTGTTCTTCATCGACGACAAGCAAGCCGAGGTCATTGTATTTGACGTCTTTGGAAAGCAGACGATGTGTACCGACAACGACGTCAACTGTTCCCGCCTTTAAACCTTTCAATGTTTCTGTCTGCTCTTTTTTCGATCTAAAACGATTCAACAAATCGACTTCCACCGGAAAGTTGGCGAAACGTTCTTTCATCGTTTCGTAATGTTGTTGCGCCAAAATCGTTGTCGGGACAAGGAACGCCACCTGTTTGCCGTCTGCCACTGCCTTGAAAGCGGCACGGATTGCTACTTCTGTCTTCCCGTAGCCGACATCTCCACAAAGCAAGCGGTCCATCGGTCTCTCTTTTTCCATATCTTGTTTCACTTCGACAATCGAACGGAGTTGGTCTTCTGTCTCGTCGTATGGAAATGCATTCTCGAAAGACCTTTGCAAATCATCATCTTTCGGAAACGCATGGCCTTTTTGCGATTCCCGCTCTGCATAAAGCTTAATTAGATCATCAGCAATATCTTTAACAGCTGCGGACACCTTGCTTTTCGTCCGCTTCCACGCCGAACCACCCAATTTATGCAAAGCTGGTTCCTTTTCGCCAGAGGCGATATATTTTTGGATTAAATCAATCTTATCCGTTGGAACATATAACTTATCATTTCCCCGGAAATGAATCTCTAAATAATCCTTTTCCACACTACCTTGAGCCATGTTTTCAATACCAATATATTTTCCGATACCGTGATGCGCGTGAACGACATAGTCTCCGGGTTTTATTTCCGAATAACTTTTAATTCGCTCCGCATTGGACATTTTCTGTGGACGTGATTTCCGTTTTGGTTTTCCTTTGAATAATTCTGCGTCTGTAATGACAACAATCCGATGAAACGGGAGTTCAAAGCCAGCTGACAAATCCCCATCCATGAGAAAAACGCCGCCTGATTCCGATGGTTCTCCCGCTAAATTGGCGTCCATCCCATAATCTTGGAGGATCGATTGAACTTTTTCCATCCGCTCTTGGCCATCGACAACAAGAAAAACATTAAAGTTTCCTTCTTGCCAACGATCCATTTCATTTTTCAAAAAATGCATCTGTCCATGGAATTGCTGCATTGGCTTACATGAAATCGTCACCGTTTTGCTTACCGATACGCCTTGGATCGTACGCACAAATAAAGATAAATACAGTTTGCGCTGCTTGATCATTGTTTGCATTTCATCGAACGAGAAAGAAAGTTTCGCATTATGGACAATTTGCCCCTCTTCCAACAAGGACACGAACCATTCTTCTTCTTCCGCTTCCAATGATTCGAGAATTTCAGCAATTCGACCAATCTCATCGAAAGCGACAATTCCATTATGCGGGAAGAAAGTAGCTAGAGAAGTCGGCGACTGCTCTGCAAACGAAGCGTATTTCAAGATGTCTTCAGGTACTTCTCCCGATTTCATGAGCGTAATATCTTCCGTTACATTGAGTGTCAGCCGTTCTTTCGCCTCTTCATTGGTCATCTTTTGCAAACTTTCACCGAGTTCACTTTCTAGTTTTTCGGCAATCGTCTTCATATCTTCTTTCGACCATACATATTCTACGGCTGGAAGGATCGAGATCGACTCCAGCTTCCCGGTGGAACGTTGGTCTTCTGCTGAAAACGTCCGAATTGAATCCACTTCTGTATCGAATAACTCGATTCGAACCGGGTCTTCCATATGAAGCGGATACAAGTCCAGTATTCCGCCGCGTAACGCAAACTCACCAGGTGTAGTCACCATTGATTGCCGCGTGTACCCCATTGCGACGAGCTGCTCCAACCAACTGTCAATGTCTATCGATTCTTCGACTTTTGTCAAAAGTGTATTGGCTAACCAACGATCCTTTGTCGGTAAAAACTTTCTCATTCCGGCAATTGGTGTAATATACACGCCTTTTCCAATGCGGGCCATATGATCGAGCGTTTCGATCCGCTGTGCTCGCAATTCATAGCTGGAAATTGAAAATTCAGCAGCGACAAGCTCCTCTGCTGGATAAAGATGGACAAATGATTGTCCAAGTATTTTCACAAGATCTTCATACGTACGTTGGGCTTGTAGTAAATTGGGCGAAATAATGAGGACTGGTTTTTCAATCGATTGCTGAAGCGCTTCGAAAAAAATCGGTTTTGCACCACCCGACAAACCAGCGATCAGTTGACGATCTTCACCAATCTCCAACTCTTCTACAAGTTTACGTATTTCATCCTTTTGTAAATAATAATGAATGAGCGCTTCCAAAATAACTCACCTTTCTTTCAACTTTTCATTTGAATCAATTTCATACTAGGTTAATGAGTATTCAAATCCGAACAAAGTTCATGTCCATCAACAAAACTCGAACCCTCTATTTGTGAAAAATTAGCATAATGTTCCCGACACTTTAATTTGACGAACAATTATGAAATTAACTCACTTACATATATATAAGTCGGAATTCGTCTCGTCATGGGGCTACGATCGACCTCTGACAAGTTCAATGCCAACGTCTTTCTATTTTCATAACGTTTCAATATGTTGCTTCCATCGGAGAACGAAAACAGAAAAAGCTTTGGCTGTCTTTTCAGCGCCAAAGCAAACTCCTATTGAAGCCACTTGTTAAACGTGTAGTAATTTGGAAACCTTCGGAGGGATTGCTCGCATTGCTCACAAATACAACGTACAGTCACTTCACCATCTTCTCCAAAAGTTAAATACCTTTCCTCTTCCGCTTCGTCTAGCTTCTGCAACAGATTGATCGTCTCTTTGGCTGATTCGAATGGAAGAGAACCAATTTCAGTCTCACAATGTCGACATGCATAACGGACGGCCACTCATGTCACCTACCTTTTCTTCAAAGTATAAGCGACAAAGCGACCCATTATTCCTCAAGCGCCATTAAAATCATTCATCACTTCAAGAAAAGGTTGTTCTAGCCATGCTTCACAAGCCTTTGCACTTTTTCGAACCATTTCATCGATCATTGGCTTTTCATCTTTTCCGAAAGGAGCAAGCACGTAGTCTGAAACTTTCATGCCGCCGATTGGCCTGCCGATCCCCAACCGGATCCGTTTGAAATGCTCTGTGCCCAGATGAGCGATAAGCGATTTCATTCCATTGTGCCCACCCGCACTTCCCCGTTGCCGGAGGCGGATTTCTCCTGGAGCGAAATCAAGATCATCATATAAAACGACAATATCGTCAACATCCACATCGAAATAATCCATGAGTGGACGAACACATTCCCCAGATAAATTCATATAAGTGAGCGGCTTCACAAGCATCACTTTTTCCGCCGAATGATGGATTGTCGTATACATGCCGTTAAATTTTGATTGCATGGATGGTGCCCCTAGGCGATTGGCCAGTTCATCGATCACATGAAATCCTACATTATGACGCGTCTTTTCATATTGCTTCCCGGGATTTCCGAGTCCAATTATCATTCTCATCAGTTCGTCTCTTCCTTTGCTTAATTTCCACGCCTACATACTCCGAGCAAACAGAAAAGAGGCGCACGGAAGTCCGCGCGCCGTTATCTATATTACTCTTCCTTTTCACCAATGACTTCCGGCTCTGCGCTAACATCTTCAGCAGCTTCGTCAAGCGCTTCAAGTTCTGCTTCAGAACGTGGAGCGGAAATTGTGACAAGTGCATAGTCATCTTCATTCAAAATTTCGTACTTAGATTTTTCACGGATCTCAGCAACTGTGAGAGTATCGCCAATTTCCATTTTTGAAATATCCACATCGAATGATTCCGGAATATCTGACGGTTTCACTTTAATTTGAAGTTCCCAGTTCGGTTGTTGTAAAACGCCACCGCTCTTTTCACCAATGGACTCACCGACCAAGTTTACTTGTACGTCAACTTCCAGTTCTTCCGCCATATCGATCGCCAAGAAGTCCGCGTGAAGGATATGACCTTTTAGTGGATCCGTTTGATAATCGTTCAAAACAACATTCATCTTTTTGCCGTCCAATAGGAGGTTCATAACACCGTTTCGTCCAGTGACACGTAGCGTTTTTAACAGTTCACTCTCGCTCACGGAAATCGAAGTCGCCTCCATTTTATAACCATATACGACAGCTGGGACAAACCCCTTCGCTCTCAATTGTGTCAGTGTCGATTTCTTCTCATTTACTCTTGTTTCAGATTGAATATTCGTACTCATTTATTAGTCACCCTTTCAGAATATTTAATGCCGAATCAATTTAATTTTTTCAGACTATTCTTTAACGGTACCTTAATGATCAACGATTGTCAATCAAACAGCGTACTTACCGACTTTTCCTCGAATACGCGAACGATTGCATCTGCCAATAATTTAGCAGTCGACAGTTGTTTTACTTTCGGAGATTGCTTGTCCTCAGGAAGAACGATCGTGTTTGTCACGACGAGTTCTTTGATTTTCGAGTTGTCGATACGCTCGATTGCAGGACCTGATAGGACAGGGTGTGTACAGCATGCATATACTTCTCTTGCGCCACTTTCAATCAACGCATTGGCAGCGACTGTGATCGTTCCTGCTGTGTCGATGATGTCGTCGATTAAGATCGCTGTCTTTCCTTCAACGCTTCCGACGATGCTCATCACTTCGGCAACATTCGGTTTTGGACGGCGTTTGTCGATAATGGCAATCGGCGCTTTCATCCGGTCTGCCATTTTACGTGCGCGCGTCACACCGCCGTGATCCGGAGATACGATGACAAGCTCATCACGGTCGAACCCTTTTTGTTTAAAGTACTCTGTAAGGATTGGCTCCGCAACGAGATGGTCGATCGGGATATCAAAGAATCCTTGAATCTGCGGAGCATGCAGGTCAATCGCGATCACTCGGGTTGCGCCCGCTGTTTCCATCAAGTTCGCAACAAGTTTAGCAGTGATCGGTTCACGTGAACGCGCTTTACGGTCCTGACGTGCATAGCCATAATAAGGAATTACCACATTAATTGTACGTGCGGATGCACGTTTCAAAGCATCGATCATAATGAGTAATTCCATCAAATTTTCATTGACAGGGTCTGACGTTGACTGGATGACATATACATCGCAGCCTCTGATACTTTCTTCGATATTGATCTGGACTTCTCCGTCACTGAATCTTTTAACAGAACACTGACCGAGTGGGAGTCCGATTTCTTCTGCCACTTCCTGTGCAAGCGGTTCATTGGAGTTCAAAGAGAATATCTTCAGTTTGGCATTTGGATAATGATTAGTCATCATGGTCCCCCTGTTTAGTTGAGTTTTTGATTTTCATTTTTCGTACGTAACCTTCTTTATTCACTTGACGTGCACGTCCAATGGCAAGTGTCTCTTCCGGTATATTATCCGAAATGGTCGAACCGGCCGCGACATAGGAACCTTTTCCGACAGTGACAGGTGCAATCAAGTTGGAATTGCATCCAACGAATGCATCGTCCTGAATAGATGTCACATGCTTCTCTTGTCCGTCGTAGTTCACTGTAATCGTACCACATCCGATATTGACATTCGAGCCGACTTCAGCGTCACCAATATAACTGAGATGGGATGCTTTGCTCCCTTCCCCAAGCGATGACTTCTTCACCTCGACAAAATTGCCGATTTTGACATGGTTTCCTAGATTGGATTCCGGTCGAATGTGCGCAAAAGGGCCAATATCTGTATGCTGACCAATTGTGCTTTGTAAAATGACAGAGGAGTGGACAGTCGTCCCATCTCCAATAACACTGTCTACAAGCTGACTATTTGGGCCAATTGTACACCCTTCACCAATGACCGTTTTTCCTTCAATGATTGTCCCGGGCTGTAACAGTGTATCTCTGCCAATTTTCGCATCGACACTTATATACGTATGCTCAGGATTGATAATTGTAACGCCGTTTTCCATATGCTTTTTCGCAAGGCGAAGCCGCATGACTCGTTCTGCTTCAGACAAAACGATCCGGTCATTCACCCCTAATGTTTCACTGAAGTCTTCAGTGACATACGCCGAGATGAGTGCTCCTTCACTTTTTAAGATGCCAAGTACGTCAGGCAAATAATATTCACCTTGCGCATTGTCATTATTCACTTTTTTCAATGTCTCAAAAAGCGCACGGTTATTGAAGCAATAAGTACCAGTATTAATTTCGGTTACTTGCTGTTCTTCTTGCGTTGCATCTTTTTGTTCAACATTCCGAAGAACTTGCCCGTCTTCTCCCCGGATGATGCGGCCATATCCCGTCGGATCTTCTGCAATTGCAGTCAAAATTGTCGCTTTTGCGTTTGTATCATTATGATGTGTGATCAGTGCACGCATCGTTTCGGCACGAATGAGCGGCGTATCCCCGCAAACGACAATCGTCGTACCGTCCAAATCGCCAAGCAAACTTTCCGCCTGTAATACAGCATGTGCCGTTCCTAGTTGTTGATCTTGAAGCGCGTATTCACTCGTTGTACCAAGCGTTTCTTCGACCTTCTCAGCACCGTGACCGACAATCGTTACGACCCGATCCGTGCCGATGCTTACAATATTATCTATAACGTGTGCAACCATCGCCTTTCCACATACAGGATGAAGCACTTTATATAAATCGGACTTCATACGGGTGCCTTGTCCTGCTGCAAGAACGATGGCATATGTATTCGTCATTCGCTAGCCTCCGTCAATGAGGAACCCCATTTTATCTTCCAAAAGATAAAAATCGATCCTCTTTTATAAGGACTATACAGATCTATCCTAATACATTTAAAAGATACAAATAAAGTCCTTTTTCAATTGTACCATTATTGACTATAGCCGAAAACGACCTTTTTTTCAACTGGATACAACTTGACAATTTGATTACAATATTTTAAGATATAGCATCATTTAAAACAATTCCGTCCATTTAGATAATTCACGAACTAAGTGTTCAAGTTTCAATAGGCTATACCTCGCTTTATAGGTGAATGTATATAAAAAAACTGCCCACTCATTAAACAGGCAGCTAAGAAGTTATTTCAAATGATGTAAAGAAGCGATCAAACACCCGTGCCTTCTAACACTTCTTCTTCTGAAGACAAGTGATAAGATGCCAGTACTGCATCTTGTATTTTAGATCGTGTATTTGAATTAATTGGATGTGCAACGTCTCGGAATTCTCCATCCGGTGTCCGTTTGCTTGGCATCGCAACGAACAATCCTTCATTGCCATCGATGACCCGAATATCGTGAACGACGAATTCATCGTCAAACGTGACAGACGCAATCGCTCTCATCCTGCCGTCCGTGTCCACTTTCCTTAACCTTACATCTGTAACTTCCATTCTTCCTACCACTCCTTCAATTTACTATGCCTAACGAACCTATTCCACAAAGGTAAGCGTTTTCCTTCTTTAATTTTCTTAATTGTTTAATAATCATAAATAAAATACGAATCCTCCCTTCTGAAACACAAAAAAACAATGCCAACGTCACCCATCGCATTGCATAACTTGATTGAAAACATTCACTTTTTTAAAAAGAAGGTAGATAAAGTCAAAATGATATCATTTTATTGAGCAAGTCTGTTGCCAATATAAAAACCCGTCCAGGTAGACGTCTGGACGGGTTTCCTTTATTCGCCTGATAGAGCGATAACTTCGATTTCAATTGATACGTCTTTCGGTAGACGACTTACTTCCACGCAAGAACGCGCAGGTGTATGCGTACCGAAATGCTGGGCATATACATCGTTCACTGCGACGAAATTGTCCATGTCTGATAAAAAAACTGTTGCTTTAACGACACGATTGAGAGAAGTTCCCGCCGCTTCGAGCACTGCTTTTAAGTTTTCAAACACTTGATTCGTTTGTTCCTCAATGGTCCCTTCGACGACCAATCCATCCGGCGTTACAGGAATTTGCCCCGACGTGTAAATAAAACCGTTCACATTTACTGCTTGCGCATAAGGACCGAATGCCTCGGGCGCTTTGTCTGTCGCTACGTAGTTCATATCAATTTCCACCTTTCAAAAAATAGTTACCTTCATTCAATTCTATTGTACGGTCTTTCTCATTCACTTCGCAAAGTTTAACGAGAGAAAGATATTCCTCGACAAGCACGTCCGTATGATGTGCCGCTTCTACGAGAACTGCGATACCTGCAAGCTCACAATCAAATTCTTCAAGCAAATTTTTCATGCCGGCCATCGTTCCGCCTGCTTTCATGAAATCATCCGTAAGTAGTACTTTCTGTCCACTCGGCATACTTCTTTTTGACAATACCATCGTCTGAATACGACGCGATGAACCAGAAACGTAGTTGATTGTTACAGTCGAACCTTCCGTCACTTTACTGTCTCGACGCACGATGACAACAGGAACATTCATATGACGTGCAATGGCATGCGCGATCGGAATCCCTTTTGTCGCCACAGTCATGATAGCGTCAATTTCCGTTTCCGCGAACGCCGAAGCAAATACTTTACCGACACGATCCATAATCTTTGGATTCCCGAGAAGATCTGCCATAAACAAATAGCCGCCTGGCAAAAGGCGATCCGATTGCCCGAGTTCCTCCATCAAAAGGGAGATGGTTTCCCGAATCGCTTGTTCATCCATTTGCGGGATAAATTTCACACCACCAGCCGCTCCTGTCACAGTCATTAGCTTCCCTGTTCCTTTTTCCTTAAATGTTTCATTCACGATTGTCAAATCCTCGCTGATCGAAGATTTCGCTGATTGATAACGTTCGGAAAAGAAAGTAAGCGGAATCAATTCGTGGGGACAGTCCAGCAAGTGACGCGTCATATCGACGAGTCGTTCACTTCTTTTCCATTTCATACTTCCAACTCCTAAACACGAATGTTTACTCTTATATTAACACAATTGTACGTCTTCAATCAAAGGAATGTCGTTCGCCAATCATTCGAATCGCATAGACTTCTTGGCAAAACCCTTTTAGTCCATTGTAAATACGGGGTAGTCTCGATTCATGCTCAACGAGTCCATAGACAGTTGGTCCGCTTCCACTCATCAGCACCGCATCCGCCCCAAACTGCTTCATTTTTCCTTTCAAGACGTTTACTTCAGGGTATAATCGCATCGTCACGGGTTCTAAAACATTCCCGATTGACCTGCACATCCGTTCGTAGTCACTCGATTCGAGCGCGTGTAACATCTCCATCGTGTCAGGATGATCGATCTTGGATAAGTTCAAATTTCCATAGATCGTAGCGGTGGACACGGCAATGGATGGCTTCGCAAGGATGACCCAGCAGTTAGGTGGACCGGGCAACTCTTGTATCATTTCTCCACGCCCTGTGGCGAGAGCAGTTCCACCATATACACAAAATGATACATCCGATCCGATTTGTGAACCGAGCTCGGCCAATCGATCCGCTTTCAATCCTAAATTCCATAACCGATTCAACCCACGTAATGTAGCCGCCGCGTCAGAACTTCCACCCGCAAGTCCGGCCGCCACCGGGATTTTTTTCTCTAACGTTATTTCCACACCTTTGGCTATATTAAACGTCCGCTTCATAAGTGCAGCCGCCTGATACGCCAAGTTTCTTTGATCACTAGGCACAAAGTGTTCTGAAGACTTAATCATAATTTTGTCGTCTTCAAGAGGACGAAGCCAAACCCGATCCGCTAGGTCGACCGTCGTCATAACCATTTCCACTTCATGAAAGCCGTCCGATCGTTTATGTAATACATCGAGCGTCAAATTGATTTTTGCTGGCGCCTTCTCATACAGCATTTCCGGCTCCCTCCAGTAAGGCATATCTTTGTCCCCCTATTTTACCATACAGTGAGCGGATTGCACGTTTCTCCGTTTCACAATTAAAAAAGACAGAGACTGTCTTCTATCATCGTAAACGATGACTTACAAGACAGTCCCTGTTCATTGTCCGCCGTTTTTGGATTTAAGGAATTTTACGGTGATCCTTTGCCTCCTGAAATACCACGCTCTGCCATTTCAATTGCACGCTTCACCATATTACCAGCATCTCGTGCCTTAATTCCTCCCCAACCTTCTCGCTGAACAACATCGTAAAAGCCAAGCTCTTTCGCAATCTCTTCCTTCAAGTGCTCAGACATTATACTACGTCTTCTTGCCATTCGGTTTTCCTCCTTTTCGGCTGACATTCGTAGTATGAACCAAAACAAAGAAAAAACACCTATCGGGAACAATCCGTTGCCGGACACCCGATAGGCACTGAGAAATCTGTAATATAAATCAATTAAGTCAAATCATGAGTGCTGTTATTATTTGACGACAAACGCAGTTTGACCTGCATCGTCAAGAACTGTAATTTCAACCGCGTCGGTTAAAATGTCTGCGTAGCTGTACGAAACTCTTTCAAACGCATTTTCCTCTTGGTCAAGTTCAACGACGAATACTGCACGGTACGTTTCACTCAAAACCCCAGTTCTTTCAATCGTTCTTCTCCGGCCACCGTTTACTCTCAAGTGCAAACGTTTCCCGAGATGAGAATCCAATAACTTCTTAATGTCCGCTAATGTTTTTGGCATTTCGCTAACACCTCACTAAATACAATCATAACATATGTGAAGTGTAATGTCAAGCAAACGATTTATTTTAACAATGTGTCGATGTATTTGTCAATACCTTTTTTAAATAAAATAATATTTTTAATAAAAACTAGAAGCCGAGCGTTCATTTTCCAGAAAAATCTTTATATAATGCGTTGGAGAGTGCTGCGAATTCTTTCACCGACAATGTTTCTCCTCTTCTGCCCGGATCGATTCCCACTTCTTCAAACGCCGTTAAAATGGTCTCTTTCTTAGCCTTCCCATCAGGCAACGATGTTTGTAAATTATTCAAAATGGTCTTTCTTCGCTGGGCAAATGAACCTTTCGATACTTTGAAAAGGAAATCCTCATCCAACACTTCAGCAGGCGGCTCTTCTTTACGAGTCAATTTAAGCACAGCCGATTCCACATTCGGTTGCGGGATGAAAACCGTTCTTGGCACAATCATTGCCACTTCTGCATCCATATAATATTGGATGGCAATCGACAACGAACCATATGCTTTCGTACCCGGCGATGCCGTAATCCGATCCGCCACTTCCTTTTGCATCATGATGATCATCCCGGTAACGGGTACTTTTTCCAACAAAAACTTCATGATGATAGGAGTCGTCACATAGTAAGGTAAATTGGCGACGACAACGACTTGATCGTAGTCCGCAAAATGTTCCGCCATCGCTTGTTCGAGATCCACTTCCAATATATCTTGATGGACAACCGTTACATTATCATATGGCGCCAGCGTATCCTCCAGAACCGGTAAAAGACGCCCATCGATTTCATAAGCGACAACTTTCCCAGCACTTTTTGCTAAATGCTCTGTTAATGCACCGATTCCCGGACCAACTTCTATTACGCCCGTCCGTTTCGTAAGCGATGCGTGAGATACGATATTCCCTAGTACATTTGGATCAATTAAAAAATTTTGGCCTAGACTCTTTTTAAATGAAAAACCGTGTTTTTCTAAAATTTCTTTTGTCCTGACCGGAGTCGCAATTTCTTTATTCATTTTTTTCCTCCTCGTCCAGAACTTTTAAAGCTTTCGTCAGCTTATCTTGTCCAATACGGAACATTTCAAGACGTTTTTTCAATCCTTTTCCATTCACTTGGCCAATGCTAAGCAACTCACTTAGTCTGTCGCGTCTTTTACGCGCTTCGGGATGACCGATCAACTTCGCTTCCAAAAGCATGCCAAGCGGGATTTCAACCGGTGAACGATCTTCAGGCGTATAAACGGCATTGATAGCTGCACGGATATCCTCGTCCTTCGCATGTTCGATCCCAAGACTTTGGCCGTTTTTGGCGATTGTCTTCTCTTTCGGAAGAAAAGCGTGTTTCACAGTCGGGATTTGCTCTTCGATGATGGCACGGATACGTCTACCTGGGTAGTCCGGATCTGTAAATACAATCACACCACGCGTTTCCTCCGCATGGCGAATTCGAATGAGCGTCTTATCATCGACCGCTGAACCATTCGTTTCAATCGTATCAGCCCCTGTTGCACGTTTTACCGCGACTGTATCGGACTTTCCTTCGACAACGATCACTTCTTTTATATTCACGTACATCCTCTTTCCATTTCGTTCTTTCCATAATTCTACGCTGTCTATCTTCTTTGTACAATGAAAAAGCGCATAGCATTCTCCACAGCAAAAAGCCGTAGAACCTTTTTCAGTTCTACGACTTTTCGTTAATTGATCACTTTCACTTTCACTTGTCGTCTGCCAAATTTATACGCAGCCTGTTTTGTCGGAAAATGAAGATCTATTTTATTGCCTTTAATAGCGCCTCCGGTATCTCCTGCAATTGCATAACCATACCCTTCCACCCACACTTTTGAGCCGAGTGGAATGACATTTGGATCGACTGCAATTACTTTCGTGTTCGGATTCGCACGTAAATTGATCCCTGTACTCGTAATGCCCGAACAACCGTTACAATGTGCTGTATATGCCGTAGCCGATACATAAAATTCTTTCCCGCCTGCTGGCGCTGCATTACTTCGAGATACGCTCACTTCAGCCGAACCTGAACCGCCACTCGATGCCGCGCTTGCGACCAACACTTTCGAACCGACAGCTACAATTTTCTTCGTTGGTTCCTGAATGACTTTTTCATGATTTGTCGTACGGGAAATTTCTTTCCCATCTTCTTTGACAATCGCATACTCACGGGAAACTTTTCCTTTTTTGCCTTCTTGGACGACTTTTTCTTTCCCTTTCAGCAAAGTGTTGTCACTCCGTGTTTCCACTGCATAATTCATGTCTTCTTCCACGACATCGATCACTTTTTCGACCCGCACAATTTGGACGACAGCATCTGGTTCTACTACGTCTTCCACTTGTTGCCCTTCAAGCCGGTCAAGCTCATCCAACTGTATATTTTCTTTCTTTAAAAAGTCGCCGACTGTTGTTGCCGTCGACCAGTATTTTTTCTTCTCTCCACCGTCAACTAGCGTAAATTCATACGCTTTTTCAACAGCGATTTTATCATTGTCACCAAGTTGCGCACGTACGTCCGGACTTACTGCATCATGTTCAGTCAGTTCAATGCCGGCTTCTTCCAACACTTCACCTACTGTTTTCTTTGTTGTCCAGACAGCTAGATCTTCTTCGTCAACTTGTATGGCAATTTGTTTTGACTGTTCCCACCGAACCGATAAACCATCTTCGATAGGTGTATTCACTGAGGGTGATATTAAATCATGTTCGGCCACTTCGATTTCCTGTTCGGAAAGAAGATGCCCAACTGTATTTGCATATGTTCTGACTTCAAGCTTTTCTCCGTTCACGGATAAGGTGACGGATGTTTTATTACCTTCGTAAATCGCGAGTGTCACAATGCTAACAAATGAGATTGCGATTATGCTCATGATCGCGATTTGATTACGCCTCAATGATTTACAGAACAGACTTTTCATGGTCCTACTTAGCATGAAAAAAACTCCTCCTTCATCACTCGTGTGATTATATAGGTTCCTATTCTTAGTGTCAACCTATTGAAATTCGTTTCTAGTAAGCTTAGGAAGTGTTTATATGCAAAGGATGGAGTTTAGTTTGGCCGCTTATTTACTTTATATTGAATATGTTCAACGCATTTTCTGTCGTCATTTCTGCGATTTTCTCCACCGGTAATCCTTTCAGTTTTGCAATTTCTTCCGCTACCAGCGTGACATAAGCGGGTTCGTTACGTTTTCCGCGATAAGGATGCGGCGCTAAATACGGAGCATCGGTTTCAATCAAAAGATGCTCCAGTGAAATTTCTTTTGCAACTTCTTTTGGTGTCTTTGCATTTTTAAACGTGACAGGACCTCCGAGTGAAATCATAAAATTCATATCGATACAAACTTGTGCCGTTTCTACACTGCCGCCGAAACAATGCATGATCCCCCCTGTTTTTTCTGCCTTTTCTTCTTTCAAAATGCGAATTACATCAGCAGTTGCTTCACGATTATGAATGATAATCGGTAAATTCAACTTGTGTGCGAGCTGAATTTGTTTACGAAACAATTGTTGTTGAATGTCTTTCGGTGATTTATCCCAATGATAATCAAGACCTGTTTCACCGATCCCGACGACTTTTGGATGTGCCGCAAGCGACTCGATCCAAGCCAAGTCTTCTTCCGTACAATCGATTGCGTCAACAGGATGCCAACCGATGACCGCATAAATGAACGCATGACGCTCTGCAAGTTCCATCGCTTTTTTTATCGTTTTTCGGTCAAAACCGATGACGACCATTTTCAGGACACCCGCTTGTCGTGCACGTTCAATCACTTCTTCAACATCATCCTCGTATTGGTCTGCATTCAAATGAACATGTGTATCTATATACATTTCAATTTCTCCTCTCGCACCGTTTTCATTGTAATCGAGCAAAATATTTCTTTCATCTCAAAAATATTACATTTGTATTACGAGCACTCAATAATTCACAGTCATATATTTATTAAATCCTGTAAATTGCGGCAGATAAAGACTTTATTTCTTAACGGAAAAATAACATAATTAGAACGAAAAACGACAGAACGGCTCCCTTTCCGCGGGCGTTGCCTCTGTCTCCTCGCTTCCTCTGCGAGAACTTTAGCTAACGCGATTCCCGCAGGAGTGTCGCCTTTCTGTCGGTTTCCTAAACATTTTCCCTACAAAATTGAGGTTTAATTCTCCATTTACTTCACAGTTGCCCCGTTTTCCAATGCTGGGTCAACTTTCACTAATTTCAAAACGCCGTCTGATTCTCCAGATAAAATCATCCCTTGAGATAATTCACCGCGTAACTTGACAGGCTTTAAATTAGCCACAACAATCACTTTTTCACCAATGAGCGATTCAGGTGTATAATACTCGGCAATGCCTGATACGACTTGACGCTTTTCGTACCCAAGGTCGAGTTGAAATTTGAGTAGCTTGTCCGTCTTCGGAATCTTTTCGCATTCCAGAACTGTGGCAACCCGCAAGTCCACTTTCGTAAACTCGTCAAATGTAATTTCCTCACTGGAAGGTGCTTCCACCTTTTCGACAGGTTTCGCTTCTTTAGGTGCAGAAACGGCCATCTGCTTTCTTATATACTCGATTTCGACATCCGGGTCTAATCTCGGGAAGATCGGAACTCCTTTTCCGACTACTTTCGTGCCTGCCGGGACAACATCGAACTGGCCAAGTGTTTCCCAAGCGAGCGTCGTGTCTTCAAGACCAAGTTGTTTTACAATTTTCTTCGGCGATTCGGTCATGAAAGGTTGTAATAAGACAGCTATATGGCGTAATGCATTCACCAAGTTGGCCATGACAGAAGCGAGCTTTCCACGTTCTTCTTCATTTTTTGCAAGAACCCATGGTGTCGTTTCATCTATATATTTATTCGTTCGGGAAACGAGTGCCCACAAGTTGCCAAGCACTGCACTAAATTGCATTTCTTCCATAGAAGCTTCATATTTCCCTACTGTTTCCATAATGAAATCCTTCATTGACTCATCAAATTCCGTTGCGACAAATCCGTCTGTCGGAACTGCCCCGTCAAAATACTGATTGATCATGGACACCGTACGATTCAATAAATTTCCGAGGTCATTCGCAAGATCATAATTCGTTCGTTCGACAAATGATTCAGGCGAGAACACGCCGTCTTGTCCGAACGGTAATTCACGTAGCAGGAAGTAACGTGTCGCATCGAGGCCATATCGCTCGACAAGCATTTCAGGATAAACGACGTTTCCTTTCGATTTCGACATTTTTCCATCTTTCATCATAATGAAACCATGCGCAAAAACTTTCTTCGGTAACGGAAGGTCGAGCGCCATCAAAAAGATCGGCCAATAAATCGTATGGAAACGGACGATGTCTTTCCCAACGACATGCACATCCGCAGGCCAATACTTATTAAATAATGACTCGTCATCGGAACCGTAGCCGAGTGCAGTAATATAGTTCGTAAGTGCGTCGACCCAAACGTAAATGACATGTTCCGGATCTCCTGGCACCTTGATTCCCCAATCGAATGACATGCGGGAAACCGATAAATCTTCAAGTCCCGGTTTAATAAAGTTATTGATCATTTCATTTTTACGTGACTCGGGTTCGATGAACGTCGGATTATCTTCGTAAAATTGGAGCAGCCGATCCGCATACTTCTTCATATTGAAGAAATACGATTCTTCTTTTACTCTTTGGACAGGACGTCCGCAATCTGGACAATTTCCATCGACGAGTTGAGATTCTGCAAAATAGGATTCACACGGTGTACAACGCCAACCTTCATACTCACCCTTATAAATGTCGCCATTATCAAGGAAATGTTTGAAGATCTTTTCAACATTTTTTGTATGACGTTCTTCTGTCGTCCGAATGAAATCATCGTATGAAATATCCATTTTACTCCATACATCTTTCGCAATCTTAGCAATCCCATCGACATACTTTTGCGGTGGAAGGTTTTCTTTTTCCGCAACTTCTTGTATTTTTTGACCATGTTCGTCCATTCCTGTCAAAAACCGGACATCATAACCACGTAATCGTTTATAGCGGGCCATCGCATCCGAAGCGACAGTCGTATATGCCGTACCAATATGGAATTTTCCACTCGGATAATAAATCGGGGTTGTAATATAATAAGTACTTTTCTGTTCAGCCACGAAATTTCCTCCTGTATATTCAGTATATAATCTCTATTCTATCGAAGATATTAGACCGGCACAACGTTCTTATCTGGTGTGCCGTTACACTATGGGTGATTTATTACATTTATAATAGCAATTTCATTGAAAACTCGTGCTTTAGCGCAAGTTTTATTGATTGACGATAATTGGAAGTCTTGCTATGATAAATGGCATACAAATGAAACAACATTGAATATTTGTAAAAATCCATTTAGTCGAAAGGAGTCCTATTCATGAAATCTACCGGCATCGTAAGGAAAGTCGATGAGCTTGGTCGTGTCGTCATTCCTATCGAATTGCGTCGAACCCTCGGGATTGCCCAGAAAGACGCGCTCGAAATTTACGTTGATGAAGATAAAATCGTCTTAAAAAAGTATATGCCGAACATGACATGCTCCATTACGGGTAACGTTTCAGACGACAATTTGAGTCTTCTTGACGGAAATTTGATTTTAAGCCCTGAAGGCGCAACACAACTACTTGAACAACTTCAAAATTATTTACAAAAAGATTAACCATTCCGGAACGGTTCACCGTTTCGGGTTTTTTATTTTTTCACGTGAAACATTCTATACACATCACGGCGACTCATATGTCGTTCAATCGCAACTTCTTTTATCGCTGCTTTTGATCTGATACCTTCCCTTTCCATCAACTCGGTGACATGTTGTTCAACAGACAAGTCTTTCCACCATGCTTCCGCCAATTTCTCATCTGCTTCTGTCCCGTCACTTCCTTCAAGTACAATACAAAATTCACCGCGCATATGACTAGATTGTACCCAATCCAGTGCTTCCTCAAGCGTGCCGCGTAAGAATTCTTCAAACCGTTTCGTCAATTCCCTCGCCAGTACAACTTGGCGGGCACCATCGATTTGTTTATGCAATGCTTGGATCGTTTCTTTTAATCGATGGGGGGCTTCGTAAAAGACAATGGTTTCTTCTCTCTTCTTCAACAGACTGACTTCAGCATCCCGCGTTTTTTTGTGGCGTGATAAAAAACCATAAAATAAGAAAGGCTGCGATTTTAAGCCCGATGCAACAAGTGCACTAATTGCAGCATTCGCACCCGGTATCGGGATGACATCGTATCCATCTCGTAATGCTTTTTGTGCAATATCCGCACCTGGATCCGATATACAAGGCATGCCCGCATCACTGACAAGCGCAATCGTTTTCCCTTCCGCCAGCAATGTTAAAATCTTTTCGCCGCCATGTTCAAGATTATGTTCATGGTAACTCATAAGCGGTGTGTGGATATCAAAATGATTACATAATTTAATGGTATTCCGTGTATCTTCAGCTGCAATATGATCCGCTTCTTTTAATATTCGGATGGCGCGGTACGTCATATCTTCAAGATTACCGATAGGCGTCCCGACCAAAAATAATTGTCCACCGCCTCGTTCAGCACTTTTTTGTGATCTCATGTTATTTGTCCTCCATTTTGATGTACCGTTCTTTCTCTTGCCTGCTCAACTGTTTAAATTGATATTCTGCTTGCATCGCTTTTCGCTTTGTTTCATATGTTTCATAGTAAATACAATGGACCGGCCGTTTTGCGCGTGTATATTTTGCACCTTTTCCCTCATTATGTACGCGCACACGTCGTGCCAAATCATTCGTATAGCCGGCATAATAGGAACCATCCCTACATTCAAGCACATAAAAGAAGTGTTCAATCTTCTTCTCCATATAAGAGTCGCCTCACTTCTTCTGTGTAGTTGCCAGCATGATCGTAAACGTAAAGGGGTGGCAATATTTTCAAATCAGGCTTTCCATCTTTCGTTCCTTCAATTAAAAGCGTATTGGCTTCTTTTCCTTCCTTTGGATAGACGAAGCGAATACGTTTCGGCTCAATTCGATGGGCACGCATTGATGTCACGATATCCAATAATCTGCCTGGACGATGGACAAATGCCGCTTTCCCACCTTGTTTTAAAAGTTGGCTTGCTGACTCGATTGCTTGATCCAATGTAAGCTTGATTTCATGTCTTGCAATCGCAATCGGTTCGCTTAAATTTCGATCGCTTGCCTCATGTGCTGGAAAATAAGGCGGATTACACGTAACCAAATTGTATTTGTCATAGCCTATTTTTTCCGCAATGCCGATGACATCATCGTTAATAACTTCTATTTGGTCTTCCAATTTGTTATACGAGACACTTCGTTTCGCCATACACGCCAATCTTTCTTGCAATTCAATAGCCGTAATGGAGGCTCCCGTCCTTCCGCTTAGAAACAGCGGGATCGCACCATTACCCGCGCAAAGATCGACAATTTTTCCGGCCTTACCGGGTACATGAGCAAAACGTGAAAGTAAAACTGCATCCAATGAAAATGAAAATACCGACGGACTTTGGATAATCCGTAAATTCTCTGCTAATAAATAATCAAGTCGTTCATTCTCTTTCAATAAATCCACAATCCTACATCCTCCATAAAGAAAAAGCCGACGCCTATATATTGTCATAGGTTCGGCTTACTTCATACATTTTGTTTATTTAAAAACGACAGACAGAAAAGGCAGTCTTCCCCTTTACGGGTACTTCCATAATGAACGTTACAAACATGGAAGCCTTCATTATAAAGACGGGCCAAGTTATCAACGCCTTCCCCGACATCTACCGTATGTGCTTTCTTTTCGTATTGTTGCTTTTCAGAAGTTTCTTTGACTTGTTCGTCCATTTCCTCAAGCCTTTTCCGCAAATGATGGTTTTCAAGTTGAAGCGAATGGTTCTCTTCCGTCATTTTCGCGACGTCTCCCATCAATTCACGAAATTGCTTATGCATCGCTTCGAGCTGTTGTTCAAAATCAATGACTTTGTCTAGAAAATTCCTTTCTTTCAACTTCCCCACTCCCCATCACTTGATTGAATGGACCAGCTTCTTTTCAGGTTCCATAATCTCTTCCAAAGTGTACTCCAGCACATGGTCTTCTTCGGTTAAACTTACTTGGAGTAAACGTTCAAGGAGATTCAGACCAACCACCTTTCCAGGTCCTTCAGGCGTATCGACTCGTGTCCCGACATCAGGCATAAGCTTTTTCGCTTCCTCATAGTCATCATTCTCATATTTCAAACAACACATGAGCCGTCCACATAATCCGGAAATCTTTGATGGGTTGAGGGATAAATTTTGATCTTTCGCCATTTTAATGGAAACTGGTTCAAAATCTCCAAGAAAAGTCGAGCAACAAAGCATGCGCCCACAAGGTCCAATCCCCCCTAGCATTTTCGCTTCATCCCGTACACCGATTTGACGAAGTTCGATGCGTGTTCGGAAAATGGAGGCAAGATCTTTGACCAGATTACGGAAATCGACTCTTCCTTCCGCAGTGAAATAAAAAATGATTTTATTTCGATCGAATGTATATTCAACATCGACAAGTTTCATGTCGAGTTGGTGTTCTTCAATTTTGACAAGACCTATATCGAAAGCTTTTTGAGCTTCTAGATGATTTTCCTCGACTTTCTCAACGTCTTCACTTCTCGCAGGACGTACAATCTTTTTTAGCGGCAAGACAACATCATTCTCGCCAACTTCTCGTTCTCGGACTACTACTTTTCCGTATTCAACCCCTCGAGCTGTTTCGACGATGACATAATCCTCTTCGTCAAGGTCATAATCAAGTGGATTGAAATAATATATTTTACCCGCTTTTTTAAAACGGACTCCTATTACTTTATACAACAAGTAACCCCTCCTGCAAATTGAGCACCAATTGTTCCATCAGCAGCGTACGATTCATATTACTGTGCAAACGTCTTTTAGCTTGCAACACTGCTTCCATCATAGCAGATAATTGACTGTACGTAATTTTCATCGCCAATCCATCCAAAAATTCTTTTTCATCGGGAAATGCCCGCGTTGACTCAAGTTCAGCTTTGGATGCTGCGATGTCTCGGTAAGCATACAATAGTAAGTCAAGGCCACGATCCGTTTCTTCTCTTTCTTTAAAGATACGGGACCATTCCGATTGGATAAATAAAAGCGCCTCGTGTACATGCCGATCTGATGCTTCCATCAATTTTAACACTGTTTTTCGCATCTGGGCAAACACATCATCTTCCGCAAGCTGAAATGCTGCTTCCACATTGGCTGTTACCATCGTAACAGTTGCTGCCATAGAAGCCGTGATGCCTCTATCCATAAGTTTGGCAATCATCGCTTCCCGTGAAGGTGGTAAAAACGAGATACGCTGACAACGGGATTGAATCGTCGGCAAAATGGAGGCGTAAGAATCGGTCAATAAAATGGCTGTCACATCGCCTTCCGGTTCCTCCAAGTATTTAAGCAACGCGTTTGCCGCAGCGATATTCATCCGTTCCGCTTGGGAGATGATATATATTTTCCTTCCCCGCTCATACCCTTTTTTCGTCATTTCCGCAATGAGGTTGTCCATCTGCTCTTTCCGTATGTTTTGTCCATCCGGTCGAATGATCGTCACGTTCGGATGGTTGCCGGACGTGACACGTCGACACGAATGGCATATTTCACATGGTACAGAAGTTTCAGTATTTTCGCAAAGGAGTAGTTTGGCGTAAAATAAAGCAATCGTTTCTTTACCGGTTCCACGTTCACCATCAAAAATATAAGCATGTCCAATCCGTTTGTTTCTGAACGACGCACTCAGCCTTTCAATCACAACTTTTTGTCCATCCATCAACGCAGATACCTCTCCGAATTGCATTTTTTATCAACTCCAACTTTCAAAAAAACCGTGCTTTTCTTAGAATGGAAAACACGGAATTACCAATATAAATTAATGAGGAGACCTTTGATTTCCCCTATTTTTTCGAGCATATCAACGGTACTTTTCTCTTCATCCAATAAATCTTGTGCCAATTCAACAAGCTTTTCATCAATCGTCTGAACAACTTTTAAGCGCCGGCCTTCGCCGTACTGGTTCCATGTATGCGATTGCTTTAATTCCAAACCTGTTTCAACAGCTTCTTTTAAAAATCGTCGGACAAGCATTTTAAACTTTGCCATGTCACGCAAATTACGAGACCGGGCCATCCGATCTCCCGCGGCTGTTATATCACCGAGAAGCCTCGTAATTTGCTCATTATGAAGCTTTTCCCCTTGCTTTATAACCATTTTTCCAAATTTATTGCCACCTTGCGGCTTTTGCAATTGATCATTTCTCTGCTTTTCAAGTCCCGTTCGAAAGTCACTATTCACTTTCATTGTACATCACCCCAACATACTCAAAAATGATGGAAGTGTTCGATCGGAAGAACAAAAACAGTTGCACCGCCAACTTCCACTTCGACCGGGTAAGGAATATAGGAATCTGCATTTCCACCCATCGGAGACACAGGTGCCACCATTTGATCGCGTGAACGACAATTTTCTCTAATAAGATCGAGCGCTTTTTCAACGAGACTGTCATCAGTACCTATAAGAAAAGTCGTATTGCCTGATCTTAGAAAGCCACCCGTACTTGCTAACTTCGTTGCTCGAAAGTCGCTTTTCGTCAATGCTGCTGACAACCGGTTACTATCCTGATCCTGTACAACGGCTACTATCAATTTCACGGTCATCTCTCCTTTTTTCCCTCTTTCCTTTTATTA
Organism: uncultured Sporosarcina sp.; assembly: GCA_948469885.1. Classification (GTDB taxonomy): domain Bacteria; phylum Bacillota; class Bacilli; order Bacillales_A; family Planococcaceae; genus Sporosarcina. Next base: position 47,322 of record CAOKMT010000014.1, read on the forward strand.
TACCATGAATTCACGTTTTACATGAGTCGGGAGCTAATGATTTTCCAAACATTTTCCGTCACTACTTCTTTGGTAAGCCTCGCATCGGTTTGGATAATGCGATTTGGATAACGATCGATAAGCATCCTGTATCCTTCGTAAACATCACGATGGAAACGGATATTTTCTTTATCCAGTCGATTTTGTTCACGTTCATCATTGCTGGCAATCCGCGAAAGGCCCGTTTCCGGTTCAATATCGAAAAAGATCGTCAAATCTGGCATTGTCTCTTCTATTGCAAATTGATTGATCGTCAATACTTCTTCAATTCCAAGACCGCGGGCATATCCTTGATAAGCAAGCGAACTATCGATAAAACGGTCACACAGAACGATGGCCCCTCTCTCAAGTGCCGGCATAATTTTTTCAACGAGATGTTGACGTCTCGCCGCTGCATAGAGAAGTGCTTCCGTTCTCGCATCCATTTCTGTAAAACGGTTATCTAAAATGACCTCACGGATTTTTTCCGATATACGGATACCACCAGGTTCACGGGTTAGAACAACGTCTTCTCCTTCCGCTTGCAATCGATTAGACAATGCTGCAATGACTGTTGTTTTGCCAGCTCCTTCAGGTCCTTCAAACGAAATGAACTGTCCTCTCATTTTCATGTTATTCCTCCACTTCATTCATTACGACTAAAATTTGTTTTTTTGTGATTCGGATGGCTCCTTGAAAATTGGCACCCATCGCCAGCAAAGTCTCAAGCGATTGTATATGCCATTCTGTCACGCTTTCCCCAGCAAGTAATAAGGGAATACCGGGAGGATACGGAACAACCGATGCTGCCGCCACCTTGCCCACGGTCTGTGCGTAAGACAGCCATTCCGTCGGCAATTGCTCCAATTCACTTGCGGTATAATGAAGGACAGAAACCACTTCACTTGGCATCGATAAATGGGGTGCTTTAGCTGTTCCATCCGATTTATCCAGTTGTACCACAATCGCCGCCAATTGATCGGAAATTGTTTCGAATGGAAAATGATGTCCTTTCTTTAATAAAGGAAGAACCAATAATACTTGATATGGATCTGCCAGCTCTACATAAATTCCAGCAGCATCCATCGCTTTCTGTACATCAAAACCTGAAACGCCTTCTACTCGGACGATGAGCTTCAACGGGTCATCCATTTCAATCACAAGAAGATGTGGAATTTTCTTGAGTTCCTTTATCAACGATTGTCGCTTATCCATGAATGCGACTTTATCTTCTTCCACATACTCCTCGGCATACGCCCGGGCATCGTCTAAAGATGCCATCAGCAGATAGGACGGACTGCTAGACTGCAACATCCGTAAATAACGGTCGACACGTTGGGGAGAAACTAAACTCGATCGTATATGTAAGAAAGAAGCCATCGTCATCGCCGGTAATGTTTTATGAGCAGAATGAACAACGATATCCGCCCCCATCTGTAATGCTGAACGTGGAAAAGGGGCGCCAACGATAAAATGGGCGCCGTGTGCTTCATCAACAAGCACAGGAATTTCGTTCGCATGACAAATCCGGATCACTTCTTCCAATTCTGTTCCCGTTTCCCCGTAGTAGGTAGGATACGTCAAAATGATAGCTTTCGTTTCCGGATAAGCTTTTACTGCTTCATTTATTTGGTCTGCGGTAATCGGTCCGGGTGTACATGTTTCCAGATCCCAGTCGGGCGTGATGAACACCGGGCGGGCACCCGTCAACTCAAGCGCATGGAAGATCGATTTATGTGCATTGCGCTGTACGATGACCGTATCGCCCTCTTGACATACCGCATAGACCATCGCCAAATTGCCGACCGTCGAACCATTAATAAGGAAGAAACTTCGTTCCGCTTCATATAAAGCAGCAAGCTTCTGCTCCGCCTCATAGATTACACCAGTCGGTTCATGAAGATCATCGAGCCCCTCAAGTTCCGTGACATCATAAGCAAGAGCGGAGCGTAAATCCACCGGTAAACTGGACAGGAGCCCCCCTTTATGACCCGGTACGTGTAACGAAAGATGGTCTGTTTTTTTGAATTCAATCATTTTTTGCAGTAATGGCCGATTTGAATATTGCACGTTCTAGTCACGTCCTTTTCATAGTTCTAGTATAGAATATCCGCGTGTGAAATTCAGCATACAAGCAAAACCTCCCCTTTTGTATGTTTGCATGATCGTTTAGTTGCGTCGATTGGATCAATCGCTTAAAATAAATGGCTACATACTTGAATGCTGAATTGGAGTTGCTTACGTTGAAATATAAAAAGAGGCTACCCATTTTCATTCTTTGTCTTTTACTATTTTTCTTCATTTCAACGAGTCTTAGCTTAATAATTTTAAGTTCCGAAGTTGGTTACATTGCGGACAAAAATGAAAACAGAATATGGCTTGTCCAAGACGAGGGGTCTGTTGGAATGGTCGAACAAGAATCTCCTGGTGAAATTGGCGGGGTTTATTATGAAACAAAGTGGATTCCTTCTTTCATCAAAAATAAAATTAAGATAGGGCAAAAAGTAGAGGTGTATTCAACAGGAGAAATACAAGCTTCCAATCCTGGAAGTGGGAAAGCAATCTTTATTGTTATTTTGGATGAGTAATTATAGTAATTTCGGTTCTAAGTCAAATGTTAAGGTAAGCCGTCCCGATAGACACGGAAACTAGAATCATCCTATGTTTTCCGAAGCTTACCGCTCGCTTTCCCGCAGGAGTCGAGCGGACGCTTCTCCAAACACAATTAGGAATACTTATCCCAAATGAACTCCAATTTAGCTGGAATTATTTAAAACGACCTATAGGTGAAACAGGTATTGGGATCAGTACTATTAACGCCGATCCCAACAAACAAAAAAAGCCACTACCTATGGGTAATGACTTCTTTAGTGCCTAGCAACG
>CAOKMT010000015.1 GCA_948469885.1 uncultured Sporosarcina sp.
GAGTTTGAACTCCCTCTGATTTTAAATGCATTTTAGCATTCATCCCGCCACTTATAGAAGTGGAGGACTTCTGCTGAATCAAGTTAAACAAATAAAAAACTTGGGGTATAATTCTCGCATATAGCACATATACTACTAATTCACAGAGGGGCGGCACATCTCTGTCCCGCGCAGGGGCACTTTCGGCGGAAAGTGGCAAAGAATACTACGCCTTCCAACCGGGGTTTGCCCGGCAGTGCCGCAATTACATAGATGAAAAACGGCGAAACGAAATGGGCATCCCCTAATCGTCTCGCCGTTTTTCAGTTCTTTTCCTGTCCTTCAAAAATGACTTCCCGCTCTTTCAGTTCCGCAATTTTCTCGGCGCTGTAACGCAATAGACCTTTTAACACTTGCTCATTATGATGACCGAGCGGTGGGCCGATCCAATCCGTGTTCCCTGGCGTCTCGCTTAATTTCGGTACGATACCTGGTATTTTCACCGCGCCTAAATCGCCAATCGATACCGTTTCGATGAGATTCCGACTTTGTACATGTTCATCTTCTACGATATCTTTCACACTATATATTGGACCCGCTGGCACTCTCGCTTCATCCAGGATTGCAAGCGCATCTTTTAACTCGTGCTGACTCGTCCAAAGTCCAATCACTTCATCCAAATATTCAGCTTCCGCTACACGTCCGTCATTCGTTACAAACTTCGGATCTTCCGCAAGATTTGGCTTTCCAATTGTGTACATAAGCCGTTTAAAAATCGCGTCACCATTCGCGCCGATTACAATATATTTGTCATGCTTGCAACGGTATGTATTGGACGGAGCGATTCCTGGCAAGGTACTGCCAGATCTTTCCCTTATATAATTGAACACATCGTATTCAGGCACCATGCTTTCCATCAAACTGAAGACAGCTTCATACAAGGCAACGTCGACATATTGCCCCTCTCCGGTACCTTTCACATCCCGATGATAGACGGCGAACATAGCGCCGATCACCGCATATAGCGCCGCGATCGAATCTCCGATACTAATACCGATCCGGGTCGTCGGGCGATCCGGATAACCCGTCAAATAACGCAAGCCACCCATCGCTTCTGCAATACTGCCATACCCCGCTTTATCCCGGTAGGGTCCATCTTGTCCATAACCCGAGACTCGTACCATGATGATGCCCGGGTTGATGCGTTTCAATTCCTCATACCCGAGCCCCCATTTCTCCATCACACCCGGTCGAAAATTTTCAACGATGATATCGACTTCTTTCACCAAATCGTGGATGATTGTTTTTCCTTCTTCCGATTTCAAGTTGACAGAAACCGATTTTTTATTCCTCGATTGGATGTACCACCATAAGGATGTGCCTTTATGAAGCTTACGCCATTTACGAAGCGGGTCCCCGTTTCCTGGCGGTTCAATCTTTATCACTTCCGCGCCAAACTCCGCAAACAACTTTCCTGCAAATGGCCCAGCGATTAAGCTCCCCATTTCCAACACTTTCAAGCCTTCTAACGGCTTCTTTTTCAAATGCATCTTCCCGTTCCTTTCCGTATGGTTTTATATCACCGATCATTAATGAGTAGAATCATTGGATTCATTTTACCGTCACTAAGATAATTTCTTTCAAGTTCATCATCGTTAAATTCTTTAAATAAATGCTCTCTAAGAAGTTTAAGACGCTAACTGCTTTCAAATTTCCAAAATCTAATAGATAAACTAAAATTATATGTAAGCGAGTGATACCACATACCGACACCATTCGCGCACAAATGTTAATAGAAGTCGATATATGACGGCATACTTTAAATTTTTAATTGCTATTGGGTTGTTAATGAGGTGAAAAATTATCTATCACTACAATTTCCCAGGAAATATTTAAAAAAGTATACTCATACCATCCATTTTTGACATTTATATCCAATTGGTAACCATTAAAGCATCACATCTCCGCTATTCGGTCCAAGCGTTTGTCCTGTAAAAAGATTACCACCCGGATCACTTGCAAGTAGTACCGCAGCAGGTGCCACTTCTTCAGGTAACCCAAACCGTGGAATCGCCAACTCTTTCGCTTTCTGCTCTTTCCACTTACTGTCAAGATCACGGATAATAGTTGTTTCAATAGGACCGGGTGCGATGCAATTCGCCGTAATCCCATATTGCCCAACTTCACGAGCAATTGATTTTGTCATCCCGATCACACCTGCTTTGGATGCACAATAATGTGCAAGTTCCACGCCTCCAATTTGCCCAAGCTGGGAAGCAATATTGATGATTCTGCCTGACTTCTGCCCCATCATGTAAGGAAGTGTTTCTTTTATACATAGAAATGGACCACGCAAATTGATCGCGATCATTCGATCCCACTCTTCGGTTTTCAATTCTCCGATTGGATATTGCGTCAATATTCCCGCAGAATTCACGAGAATATCAATCTTTCCGAACTTCTCAATAGTGGCTTTTACTAAGCTTTTCACTTGCGCCTCATCACTTACATCAGCTTGAACCACTTCCGCTTTCACGTCATACTCTTTCTCCAATAAACGGCGCAAATCCTCAGCCTCTTCGTTTGTATTAAAATGGTTGAGGACAATATTGGCTCCTTCTTTCGCATAAGCGATCGCTATGGCACGTCCAATACCTGTTGCAGCACCGGTAATCAGTGCTGTTTTCCCTTGTAATTTCAATAGGAACTCCCCTTTCTCAAAGTTGATTTGCATACTCCAACATGGAAGCACCCGACCCGATAAAATTCTGGAAGGTCTCCAATGAATAGATGATCTCCTGCTTCTCAACATTCCGCATAATGAAAATCAAATGAGATCTCGTATCAGATGAAGGCCATTCCGACAAATGTTGAGGAGGATGGATAATATGTTGGACTCCATTCAAGACAACTGGACCCTCCTGGCCCACATCAATCAATCCTTTCACCCTTAAAATATCTTCTCCTCTCGCATAAAGCAGCATACTTAACCATAAACCGAAAGCAGACCAATTTATGGCCTTGTCAAATGTCAATGAAACGGAATGAATTGGATTTTCTTGGGCCATCACGCTTGTTTCATTCAAATGTTTATAGTCTGCCAGGCCCTCATTTCTTTCCTCATTAATGATTTGGACAGCATCCAACTTTTCAAACGGAGAGACAATCAGATCAACAGTAGGATTTATATCAAGTATTCGCTGTTTCAATCCATCGATTTGTTCACGCGAAGCAAGATCCAGTTTCGATAATACAACTTTATCCGCACCTGTTATTTGCTTCACGGATTCTTCCTGTTTTTCAAGCTGAAGTAATCCGTTCACGGCATCGACGACTGTCACGACACCCGCAACATAAAAATGATGCTTTAAGAGTGGATTTTTTAAAACGGTGAACACAATCGGGGCAGGATCTGCGAGCCCAGTTGTTTCAATAATGACCCTATCCATCTTCTTGCTTTCCGAAGCATCTGCCTCGTTCAACAACTTTGTTAGTTCCTCTTCCAAATCTTCACGTGTCGAGCAGCATATACACCCACCACTCATGAGAACTGTTTTCTCCTCCACATTTCTCAACAAATGATGATCCAATCCGACACTGCCAAACTCATTAACAAGGACTGCGGAATTCCGCATTTTTTCTTCACTTAAGATTTTGGAAAGCATCGTCGTCTTTCCACTCCCCAAGCATCCCGTCACAACGAAAATCGGATATTTATTTTCTTGGCTAAACATTCGCTTCACTCGTCTCTCGGAGATTCTTGAGTAATTCGGGATTCAGTGGATTCGGCTTCATATTTGATAATTTTTCAACTGCTGGCCATAAAGCCCCCAAGTCGTTCACAATTTCAGATTTCCCTTTTGCATTTCTTAAGACATATTTGCTGCCATTCCAATCTTCGAGCTTCAAATGGTAATGCTTGAAAATATCGTTCACCAACCTGACCTTTTCAAGCCTATTTCTTTTTCGATCTCTTTGATGGCTTCCGACTTTCACTTCCATGTCTTTGTCTCCGGTATAGCTCGGTGAAAAATCTGACCAATGGACGTCCATGACAAACTCTCCACATAAAATACACATGTCCACTTCCACCTTTCTAAAAAATTAGTAGTTGTCCTTATCAAAAGGACAACCACCTAAATTGATTATTTTCTCGGGTGCCTTTTCGCGAAATCGTCCGCAATTTCATCGAATGTCGCCCACTTGACACCTTCATGCTTATTGATATACTCAATCATCCGCTCATGCATTTTTAGGACTTGAGGACGCCCACTCACATCTGGATGGATTGTCATCGTGAAAACAGCATAGTCATTATTTTCATACACCCAGTCAAATTGATCGATCCACATTTGCTCGATGTCACGAGGATTAACAAACCCATGGCTATTTGGTGATGTTTTGATGAACATCATCGGTGGTAAATCATCCAAATACCAGTTAGCCGGAATTTCGATCAGATCTGTTTCTTCACCACGCACTAAAGGTTTCATCCAGTCTTCCGCATTTTTCGAGTAATCGATTTTTGTCCAGCTATCCCCTTTACGGACATAGTAAGGATGGAAGTCATTATGCATCAAACTATGATCATATTTAAAACCATGTTCCAAGAGCAATTCATTCGTAATATTGGAGAATTCCCACCACGGGGCTACATAGCCTGTCGGTTTTTTCCCCGATACTTTTTCGATTAATTCCATCGACTTCAAAAGAACATCCGTCTCTTGTTTTTCCGTCATTGCAATCGGGTTTTCATGCGAATAACCATGTGCACCGATCTCATGTCCCGCATCGACAATCATTTTCGTTTGTTCAGGAAATGTTTCGATCGAATGACCAGGAATAAACCAAGATGTTTTCAAGTTGTATTTCTTAAACAAGTCCAATAGTCTAACCGTTCCGATTTCCCCCGCAAACATCCCTCTTGAAATATCATCGGGTGAATCTTCTCCACCATACGACCCTAGCCAACCTGCTACTGCATCTACGTCTACCCCATATGCTACAAATATTTCTTTTGTCATGAATCATACACTCCCTTTATTCAATATTTAAACTAGTCCAATAAATGGTAACATACTAGACTGGTAAAACTGAATTATTTCGAATACAGGCATATTGATCTTCTTCCCTTTCTTAAGTCTGTTATGCCTATCTAAAGCAAAAAAGAGCCATCCATTATTGATATGGATAGCTCCCCGTCTTATGATGCTTGTCTTGCTTTTTCACAGTAACTCAATGCCGATGGATTAAGCTAAATGCCGGCTGATCGTTTGCCTCTTCATCTTATCTCACCGATTTCATCGACAATTTCATATAACTTGTCCGCATGCTTCATCATGGAACTTGTCGACACGTCGAATAAGTCCGCAATTTCGGCTTGCGTAAAATGATAAGGAGCCAATGCGCCACAATCGTAAGCGATTTTAAATATCGCTGCCGCAATCACTTCCGGCTTTCGAAAAATCGGTCGTTCTTTCATAAAATACGTAAGCGCGATCATCTGAATGAAATTTCCACTTTCCACAAGAAATTCAAGCATAGCTAACTCGGTTTCCAACACATCTAACACTTCTTGCTGCTGTTTCGTTAGATTTTGCTCGGTAAAATCCTCAAAGTTATCCACTTCCAAATCCACAATCGCTTTATACAGATCAGCCATATGCACTTTAAAAAAGTCGTAACTCGTCGTTGCTCCACTTTCTTCTGCCATTTGTTTAACTTTTTCAAGGAATACACCATTCGAGTTACGAATAAACATTAACCCTTCCAATACAAGAACTCCATTTGAGCGATTTCGATTGTCGGGTAAAACAGTCCCAAAAACTAGTTCATGTTCTTCATCCCACATATCTTCTTCTAATTTTAGACAGTATATGTTGTTCCCGAGTACTTCTTCAACATGTAAGTAGCCCCCGCGGATATCGATCACTTCGGCGAATAATACAAACGGATTTTGCCATACTTCTACCACAGAACGGGTGGAAGATCGGATAAGGCCGTTTAACGTTTTTACAAGGTACCTTTTCCACAAATCACGTCTTGCTATGAATAGAAAATACTCAACGACAAATTGTTCAATATCTTCTTCAGACATTTTGTCCGCGAGTTTATGGAGCCATTCTCTCTTGTAACGTTCCAACTCGGCAAAAAGCAAAGGATCTTCAATTATCTTTTCGAAGTAGTTCACAATAATTTTTTCTAATTCTTCATCGACGAGCTCGCCATTGGATGTCTCGTTTTTCAAAGCACAACAACTTTTATACTTCTTTCCGCTTCCACACGGACAAGGATCATTACGGCCAACCATCGCGTCACGTCCTTTTCTTCTTACTATACCAAAATTCATGCTACTATATAATGTAATTATGGGAATACTCAAAATGACTTTTCAAAAAAAGGGTTGAGCAAATGAAAGAATTTAAAGTGACTTACTTTTTTGATGAAGAGCATTATATCCGTAGATTTATCCATCTGGATTCTTTTGAAGACGCGAAGAAACTTATTCAAAGTGAACGCGATCAGTATATCTCGTTTCAAGATAGTAGAGGCATTTATCACGAACTGCATACGAGGAATGTCCGTGTCACTCAAATTTCTGCGTACCACCGAGTTGATAAAGATATCTAAAAAAGCTCAGTCGCTTATTCAGCTGTATCAGACAATAGACAAGAGGCGGCTCACGAACCGCTCCCAGCGGAAAATAACAGACTGCATTTTTTACTGAATAGAAAAAGACTGGGACAAACTCGAATATTTCCGAGTTTGTCCCAGTCTGATCGAGTGTATACGATACACTCGACTTTTTAGACTTTAGTATTATTCTGGTTTACGAAGTAGGATGTCAACCTGTGGTTCTTGCGAAGCTGCTCCTGATTTACTCTCTAGGCGGACGTTTTCCGCAGGCGTTGTCTCCATCTGCGTTTGTGTCTGAGGGTGAGAGTAGTCTTCCCTGAGCCATTTAAAGAGCGACATCGCGATAATAATACAGATGAACATGATTGGAAACCCCGTGATGACAGATAATGTTTGTAATGCTCCCAACCCTCCACCGAACATCAAGGTCACTGCAACCCCACCGATTAATAACGCCCAGAATACACGAATCCACCGTGCAGGTTCTTGCTCCTCTGTTACGGCTTGTGAAGACATGAAAGAAAGTGTATATGCAGCAGAATCAATCGTTGTTGCTAAGAAAATGAATGCTAATACGACAAACACCGCAAGTAACGCAGTTGAGCCGAAAGGCATTGCTGAGATGATTGCAACAATCGCAGCAGGTGCGCCACTATTCTGTACAATATCCAAAACGGGAACAATTCCAGTTAACTCGAAGTACATACTTGTGTTTCCAAAGACGGCGAATGCTAGAGCACACCCCATTGTTCCGGCTACACACATGGCAATAACAACAGAACGTATTGTTCTCCCTTTTGATATACGTGCGGTGAACATTGCCATAAATGGTGCAAGGGCAAACCACCAAGCCCAATAAAAAATCGTCCAGTCCTGTGCGAAGCTAGAACCGCCTACCGAGTCCGTATATAAACTCATACGTAAGAAATTTTGTAATAATAATCCCATACTATCTGTGAATTTATTGAAAATAAATACAGTCGGACCGAATATAAAAAAGAATAACGCGAATAAGACATAAATCACAGTGTTGACATCACTTAAAATCTTAAGCCCTTTTTTCAGCCCAAAATAAACGCTGGCAGTAAAGAGGAGGGTCCAAACGATTAAAATACAAATATCGAGAAATAATGAATTTTCCACCCCCAACAAAGTAGATGTAGCGGCAGAAAGCATCGGTGTTCCAAGTCCAAGCGAAGTCCCGACTCCACCTACAATCCCGAACATGAACATAACGTCAATTGCTTTACCCAATTTTCCGTCCACTCGATCGCCGAGCACTCCGCGACATGCTGAACTTAAACGAAGACTAGGTACTTTTCGTACATAAAGGACATAAGCAAGTGCAATACTTGGTAAACAATAGATTGAGAAGCCCATAAAGCCCCAATGGAAAATTCCATATGTAGATGCCCATTCACCTGCTTCTACACTCTCAGGCGTAATACCGAACGGGGGAGCTGTGTAATAATAGGACCATTCGATGAATCCCCAATACAACAAACTGGAACCCGCAGTAGATGTGAAGATCAATGCAATCCAACTTAGTGTGGAAAACTCAGGCTTCGTATCTCCAAGTCGAATTCTTCCATACCTACTAACTGCCAAAAAAATAAGGGTAGCAAAGATGGCAAACCCAACCAATAAATAAAGCGCACCAAATTTCCCACCAATTAACCCTAAAACAGAATTAAGAAACTGATTCCCTTTTTCAGGACTGATCAATACCGGAAGTGTGAATATACTGATAATTATAAGCGCACCGAAAAATATCGAACGATCCACTTTCGCATTTTTCATTAGAATACCCCCTAGATAATCTATCACGCCTCGGCGTGGTTGCGTCCAGATTTTTTCGAGTCTGAGGCCAACGGGATGTCGCTCACGCAGGCATTGGCATTGGCATTGGCGCAGGACGGGACGATCTTGACCTGTATTCCGTCAATTAGCAGGGAGTTTGGACTCCCCCTGCTTTGAAATGCAGGTTGGCATTCATCACACTACTTTATAGAAGCAGGAGACTTCTGCTGAGTCAATTTAAACTTATGAAAGCACTTACATAACTGAATGGACCCTACCGACAGCTTTTATGAATGCAGGTAGGTACGCTCTATGATTCAACTTTAACGAGCGTACCCAACTATGATGCAAATGGCAGATTCCTATTGCCCTGGCAAATCCATTGTTTCGCGATATTGTCTATGGAATTCTTTTAAGCCATGCTCTGTTGGTGAGTAAATCCCTTTATCAAATGCTCGTGTATGGAAACCTGTTTGCAATAATTCAACAAGTTCAAAGTCCTCTGAACGGACTTGATCGACAAATTCAATCAGTTCCTGTTGTTTTGGTGTAATTTCATCCGTGCTGAAAAAGTAGCTATAAATGGCAAGTGATTTATTGGGAGCGATTGGGAGTATTTGGCTCGTCGTAATATTTCCCTCTTCCCCAGGATACACGCTGATCATGAGGTTCGGCCATACCCAGTAAAAGAAAGCAGGGTCAGTCGCATCGCCTTGTTTCATTTCAGAATATTGGCATGTGAATCGGTCAAACGTATCAATATTATAGTTCTCCATATCAAATGTTTTGGCAAATGCCGGGTGTGCAATTTTACAGTGATCGCATTCCAAATAATTGTCAACTACCGCTTTCCAGTTTGCGTCGATTACTCTTTCCGTCACACGCAAACTTTTTAAAGAATCAAAGAACGTATACTGTTTAAGACTATCGACAAGCTCTTTATATTCTTCTTGGAAAGGTGTTGCATTCGGATCCAAGTTGATAAAAATCAAGGATTGGAAAACTTCGATGTTAATGTGCGTCATACAGTTATGATTGCCTAAACTCTCTTTATCAAAGTTTGGTGCACGATTCACTGAACCATCCAATTTGAATGTCCATCCATGATAGGAACAAATGAAGACTTTCTTATTACCCGACTTCCCTTTCTCAACACGTGTTCCGCGATGTGGACAAACATTATAGAAAGCATTGATCTTTTCCTCTTTATCTTTGCTAATGATAATCGATTCATTGGCAATTTCAAATGTAAAAAAGTCTCCCACTTTAGCCACCTGGCTTGCATGGCCTACGAATATCCATTGTTTCGCAAAAATCTTTTCTTGCTCTTCTTGAAAATATTGATCTTCCACATAGTGTTTATACGCTAACGTGTGATTGATTTTATTTGCCGTTGTCATTCGATCATCCCTTTCGATTTTTATATGATTTAAAGTCTTCTTAGGAAGAATACAATGCAACTTCGATGCCAACCTCCACAACCCTATTAAATCAAGCATTTTCAAATTCGAACGCAAATTATGTATCGACAAACGAGTTTTATTTAACTCAGTGAGTGCAATAAAACTCACAACCTAGCCAACTTAATACTAGAATGCGATTCCCAAGACCTCCCTTGCCCACTTGCGCTAAATCTGAATGAAGCTATAATAGATTTTAAGTTCAAATTATTGCAATAATTTGAACACTAGAACAAAATATACTGACTACTATTTAACCGTATTGCTAAATAAGATGAAAATACCTTCTAAAGTATTGAATAATGAAGATTCTTTGTACTCTGATTCCAAACGACCAGAACATCGAACTAGTGTATAAGCTTACTTGAGTTATAAACAACTCAAATCGAAAGGGGTCTTCACATGGAGCCAAATCAATTTTCAAACTTGGACATGGGAACATTGCTTACAATATTGGATTATTCATCAGATGAAATTTTTGTGTTAGATGAAAATAGAAAAATTATTTTTGTAAACAATGCTTGTGAAAAGCATTACGGCTTAAAAAAAGAAGATGTCATTGGCCGAGGAAGTGAAGAGCTCGTTAATGAAGGCTATTGGACTCCCTCTATTTTCCCCACAATCCTTGATCAAAAAGCGCCAATCTTTGTAAAACAAAAAACGGTATTAGGTGCAGAATTGCTCACCTCTGCAATTCCTATTTTCAATGAGGACAAGGAAGTAAAACTTATCGTTACAACAGCAAGAGAGGTACAAAACTATAAAAAATTGATTACGCCGGATGAGAAACTGAAAAAGGATGAAGAGGAAGATTACTTTGCTACTCGAATGGTCACCAATAATAAAAAAATGAAAGAAATTAGGCGCTTTGCATTTAAAGTAGCCAAAACAGATTCCACAATTCTAATTCAAGGTGAATCGGGTACTGGAAAAGGTGTTCTTGCACGCCATGTCCATAACATGAGTCATCGTAAAGAAAACCCTTTTTTAACGTTAAATTGTGCAGCGATTCCAGCACACCTCATAGAGTCAGAGTTATTTGGGTATAGTGCTGGATCATTTACGGGTGCAAATAAAGAAGGTAAAGTCGGGTTGATTGAATCAGTAGAGGGCGGCACATTATTTCTCGATGAAATTGGAGAATTATCACTTCCACTACAAGCCAAATTATTACAAGTGATTCAAGATAAATCTTTCATTCCCATTGGAAGTACTACTGAAAAGAAAGTCGATATACGCATTATTGCAGCAACAAATCAGGATTTAATTGAAATGGTCAAGAATCGCCAATTCCGAGAAGATCTATTTTATCGCTTAAATGTCATTGATCTTAAACTCCCTTCATTAAAAGAACGGAAAGAAGATATTATCCCGCTAACCTATAAATTTCTTTATAAATTCAATGAAGCTTATAATGTGAATAAAGTGATTTCAGAAGAATGTATAGATTTGTTTACACGCTATGATTGGCCAGGAAATATTCGTCAATTGCAAAATCTAGTCGAACGCCTTGTCATTACAAGCGATGATGTCATCGACGTAGGCGATTTGCCACCGTTAATGTACGACCAAATTGAAAAAGGAGAAGACGCGCTTCCGGCAACGATGAAAGAGGCAGTAGAACAAACGAAAGCAAAAATGATTCGCCACTCTTACGAAAAGCATCGAAGCTCCCGCAAAGTTGCCCAAGACTTACAAATCAGCCAAACCCAAGCTTCCAAACTTATACGTGAGTATTGTATGGATGTGGATTGAGTCGTGATGCATCCCCCCGCTTACAAAAGTAGGGGGACTTTTGCTGAATCAAATGAAAAACTCAGCCATTTATTCGGCTGAGTTTAAACCATCGCCCTCTTCTGTTCCATTCAAAATCAATTTGAACTGAACATCCGCTTTCAATGAATCCGATACAGAACAATACTTCTCTTTGCCAAGCCGGATCGCCCGCCAAACCTTTTTGCTGTCGATCTCCCCATCAATGATGAAAGTGACTTCAACAGCTACGAATCCTTTCGGAGGTTCCTCTTTCCGCGTGCCCTCCGTCATGATTTCAATTTTGTCGATCTTGTCCAAATGAGGTCTCAAAATCATCGTAATATCAATTCCGATACAGCCAGCGACAGCTCCAAGTAGCATTTCTGTCGGGGTCGCCCCTTTCCCAAGTCCGCCATAAGCTTCAGTCGCATCCATATTGATATCATAGCCTGAATCTCCAACCGCTGTAAAAGCGCGGCCCCCTGTCCAAATCGTCTTCACTTTCATTTCTTTTCACCCTTTCCTAATAATCCAAACGCGTGCCTGGTCCAACCGGAATACCGAGCAGATACCATAAGACAAAAAAGATTGTCCAACTGATCAAAATGATAATGGAGTATGGCAACATAAGTGAAATCACGGTGCCTACCCCATTATTTTTCCCATAACGTTGGGCGAAAGCGACGATGAGCGGAAAGAACGGCATTAAAGGAGAAATAATATTCGTCGCCGAGTCCCCAACTCGATACGCCACTTGTGTCACTTCGGGCGCGATTCCCATTTGCATGAACATCGGCACGAATACCGGCGCCATGATCGCCCATTTTGCTGAATCTGCCGCGATGAATAAATTGATAATCGCTGTGATGAAAATCAATGCGACAAGTAATGGTGCACCTGACAAGTGAATCGCCTGTAAAAAATCTGCACCTTTTACCGCAATAATCGTCCCTAAATGGGTATAATTGAAAAGTGCCACAAATTGTGCCGCAAAGAAAATAAGCACCACAAACCCGGCCATCGTTTCCAACGATGACGACATTAAACCGGCAATGTCTTTATCATTCCTAATCGCCTTCGTTATCATGCCATATACCACACCCGGCACAAGAAAAATGAGCATCATGAAAAAAATGATACTTCTCATGAAAGGCGATTCAATAATACTTCCGCCTTCCCCTCTTAACACACCATTTTCAGGAAGTACAAGTAATGCGATGGCGATGATGGTGATCAAGATGGAAATGTTCGCCCAAAAAAGTCCCTTCTTTTCAAGAGGGGTAATCGTTTGTTGCGGTTCGATTCCTTCATCCGGAACGTATTTCCCTAATTTCGGTTCAATGAGTTTCTCAGTCACAAACGTTCCGACAATGACGATGAGGAAAGTCGATATAAACATATAAAACCAGTTATCAGTCGGATGGACAACATAAAGAGCATCCAAAATATGTGCAGCTTCCGTTGTGATCCCGCTTAATAACGGATCATTCGTCCCCAAAAGCAGATTGGCGGAATAGCCACCTGCTACCCCTGCGAATGCAGCCGACAATCCAGCGAGCGGGTGTCGATTAAAACCTAAAAAGATAATAGCCCCTAAAGGAACAAGTACGACATAACCGACGGATGCCGCGACATTCGATAACACACCCATCAGGACAACGATCGGCGTCACGAATTTCTTCGGGGCTTTTGTCACCGAATTCGTCATCAATGCACTAATATAGCCGGTTTTTTCTGCAACTCCTACACCAAGCATGGCCACAAGCACCGGACCCAAGGCGACAAACGATGTAAAATTCGTGACAACATTTGAAAACATGTAAGCGATTCCTTCGGGGACTAGTAAGCTGACCGCTTCGACGGTGAGCATCTCCATTTGTCCCGTTTCATTATTTACACCTTCAAAACTGACACGCACGCCCATTAAATGTAGAATATGAGATAATATAATGACAAGCAGTGTAAAAATGATAAAAATCGTAACAGGATGAGGGAGCTGATTCCCTTTCTCTTCAATAAAATTCAACAATCGAATCGATCTTGATTTTTTAGCCTGATGCATCTCGCCCCTCCTCGCCAAGCGTATATATATAAGTATTGCACCAAGACTTCAATCTAAAACATAATAGTCCGTTGCTTATCCAAACGCGGCGCAAGATATAGGCGTGAAACTGATCACTTTGGGCGCGGGAAGGCACTCTTTAGGCGCGAGTTTGAAAACTTTGGGCGCGGAGAGGCACTCTTTAGGCGCGAGCTTGAAAACTTTGGGCGCCGAGAGGCACTCTTTAGGCGCGAGTTTGAAAACTTTGGGCGCGGAGAGACACTCTTTAGGCGCGAGTTTGAAAACTTTGGGCGCCGAGAGGCACTCTTTAGGCGCGAGATTAATTACAAAAAATTCAGCCCGATTCGATCAGGCTGAATTTTTGAGGGTTATGGTTTTTCCCGTTCATCAATAAACAGTGAACCGTCCGTTTGAATTTGGGCGTAAAAAACATCTTTCACATCGTGAATATTTTTCTTACGTAATTTTTTCAGCACCCACTCTTCCGTTAAATCAAGTTCTTGTAAATTTTCATAAACCAACTTTCCATCTGCTATAATATCTGTTGGAAAATATTGGGGTTCAACCGAGGATGCCTTGACATCTTGCCGCGTCGCTTCAAGTTGGCTTGTTTTCTTTAGTATACTTAGTTGTCCGTTATTTTCCATAATTGCCCAATCAACATCATTTATTGAAAAAACGCATTGTTCCCTTAACAACATCATGACATCGTCCATATGCAAGCGCAAAGACTTCAATGAACGTTCTAGAATTTTCCCTTCTTTAATAATGATTGTTGGTTCATCGTCAAGAACTTTCCGGGCTTTTTTCCATTTCAGCAAAATATAACTCATAATCATCGTGAAAACAAACCACCATATAAGAGCGATGAAACCATTAATGAAATGCGTTTCGCTC
This sequence comes from uncultured Sporosarcina sp., assembly GCA_948469885.1. Lineage (GTDB taxonomy): Bacteria > Bacillota > Bacilli > Bacillales_A > Planococcaceae > Sporosarcina. The sequence continues at coordinate 14,590 of CAOKMT010000015.1, forward strand.
TGTGCACTAATTTCACCCGCGATCGACCCTATGGTAATACCTGTAATGTAATGAAAATAAGAGAGCTGACTCAATTGTTTTTTTCCCATGATTCGTGTCAACAATAGAAGCGTGACAAAAGTGACAACCGACCGAAGTGTCATCTCCCACACATGAATTTCCGAAATTGCCTTCGCTACATCCATTTTTAATCGTCCTTTCCTCACAAGTCATTGCGTCCCATTAGATTGCAACAGATGGACATACTTATGCAGAAAACTTCAAAATAAAAAGAACTGTCGTTATTTGACAGTTCTTTTGGCAATTTTAATTTAAAAAGGTCCCCATCCGATGGAAACCGCGACAACAAGCATAATAACCGCGATGATACACCATATGATAAATAAAGGAAGCATCCACTTCACCCATTTTATCCACGGTACACCCGCAACTGCAAGACTTGCCATCAACACACCAGACGTTGGAAATATACTATTTGTGAAACCGTCACCGAATTGGAACGCTTGTACTGCAACTTGACGCGTAATACCGATCATATCCGCAAGTGGCGTTAAGATGGGCATCGCAATCATCGCTTGACCGCTTCCAGACGGCACGATGAAATTCAGCACAGCATTCGAAACAAACATACCGAGCGCGGCCAGCACAGGTGGCATCGAACTTAACGGTGCAGCCAACGCGTTCACAGCCGTATCCAAAATCATTGCGTCTTCCATGATAACCAGAATCGCCCGTGCAACTCCAATAATCAAGGCACCATATACAAGTTTTTGGCATCCTTCCAAAAATACGATTGCAACCTTATTGTAATTCATCCCTCCGATAACACCCGAAACAAGTCCAATGATAATGAAGAACGCCGCCATATGGTCGATACTCCATTGGAATTGAATTGTTGCAAATACGAAGAATGCCAACGCAAGACCAACAAAACTTAAAATTAGCTTATGGCGAGTTGTAAAAGATGCATGCAACTCTTCTTTATCCCCATTGGACGGTTCCAATATCCCGACCAAACTTTTCGATGGATCGGCCAAAACCTTTTTCGCATATCTCCAAGTATAATAAATCGTGACGCCTACAATAATGATAAACGTAATCACCCGTAGCAACATACCCGAAAACAATGGCAGCTCCGCTATCGACTGGGCAATCCCCAATGAATAAGGATTCAGAAAGCCCACGTTGAACCCGGCAAAAGTCGCCCCGAATGTGATTGCGACCGCAATGATTGCATCCAATTTCAACGCTCTCGCGATAATCACCCCGATTGCGACAAAGGGGATGACAGAGTTGGCAACCGCCCCAATCGCACCGCCAAGTGCAAATAGAATGGAAATGAGCGCAATGAGTAAAAACTCTTTCCCTTTTGTTTTATTGACGGCTCTTAATATTCCGCCTTTAATGGCACCTGTCCGTTCAACCACTTCAAAAGCACCACCTGCGAAAAGGACAAGGAAAATCAAACTACCTGATTGCACCATACCTGTTTGCAATGCAAGAAAGATATCCATGAAACCGGCTGGATTACTTTCCGTTTGACTATATGTATCCGCTACGACTCTTTCGACGCCATCTACCGCTTCCCTTTCAAAGGACCCCGCCGGTACGACGTAAGAGGCAACAACAGCTAATAACAATACAAGAAAAAGAATGACATAAGTATCAGGCATTTCCCACTTTTTTTTCACTTTGTGTTGACTTTTCTTTGTATGAGCACTCATCTATATTCTTCCCTTCGTCTATCCAAATTCTAAGCAAGCAACTTAAATGTCGCTCGAACGAACATTTTCATGCCAATTTCTAAAGCACTTTCATCAATGTTAAAACGTGGATGATGATGCGGATAATCCGTCTCCAATTTACGATTGCCCGATCCGGTGAAGAAATAAGTGCCTGGCGCTTCATTCAGAAAAGCCGAAAAATCCTCGCCCCCCATATTCGGCCTCACCCGTACGACCGCATCCTCTCCAAAAAGCTCAAAGACCGTATCTTCGACGACCTCTGTCACTTTCGGCTCGTTCACAACAGGATCTGAAGCCGCTTCGTAAGTAAACCGATATGTGGCGCCATGGGCTTCGGTTATTCCTTTGATGACCCTTTCCATCGCTTCTTGAATCTCCGAACGAAGTTCAGCGTTCAAAAGACGAACCGTGCCAGCGATTTCAACCGTGTCAGGAATGATATTCAACGCTGTCCCACCTGTGAATTTCGTAATAGAAAGCACAACATTTTCCAACGGATCTACTGTACGGGATACGATATGCTGTAAATTCGTAACCACTTGCGCACTTGTGGCAATCGTATCGATTGTTTGATGTGGCAAACCCGCATGTCCCCCTTGACCCGTAATCGTCATTGAAAATGTATCTGGTGAAGCCATTACAGGTCCTGCGGCCAAACCGATTTTACCTGTTTCCAAAGGCGACCATAAGTGAGTGCCGATGACTAGATCAACGTCCTTCATAACGCCTGCACCCACCATTTCTTGGGCACCTCCAGGAGCTAGTTCTTCCGCATGTTGGAAGAGAAAACGGACTTCACCTTCAATTCGCTGCTGTAAAGAAGATAGTATTTTAGCGCTTCCCAACAAAATAGCTGTATGACCGTCATGACCACAAGCATGCATGACACCTGGATTTTTAGATGCGTAGGAAACACGATTCTCTTCTTGGATCGGCAATGCATCGATATCTGCACGGATTGCAAGGACCTTTCCCGGTCGAGTACCAATAAGACGCGCCATAACACTTGTTTTGGTAGGGCGTGAAACTTCTAAATTATCGAAGGACTGAAGCGTTTCATAGATATACTGAGACGTTTTAACCTCTTGGAAGGACAGTTCTGGATTTTCATGAAGATGTCTTCTCCAACGAATGACCTCTTCCTTCACCTCTTCAATAAGATGATCGAATTCAATATTTTTCAATTGCCAACCTCCTAAACTTCACAGTAAAAATAATTTTGGGACTATTTACGGTCATGTCCCTTATTATAAAATGAATAAGACGGTTAAGTCTAGTGTTAATTTTCTAAAAAGGTGAAATATTAGTCTCCAAATAAAAAAACAAGACCACAAATGATCTTGTCCTCAATTAATCTTTTTTCGGTATCGTAGCCATACACCGTGAAGTTTAGTCATTCAACGCAGCACCCAATTTTACAACTTAATTTGATAGATTCGTCTAGGCCTACCTCTTGGATGAAGTGTTTCTTCTGCGACAACTTCGGCTAACCCATTCCCCTCCAGCACCGTTAAAATTCTCCTTGCACTTCGAGGCGTCACGTTCATGTACTGTGCAAGATCATGTGCGCTTATTTCTTTATCGCCTATTTTTCTTAATATGGCTTGTAATTTACTTAGCGTAGCAACGCTAAGGGAGGTTTGCGTACTAATTGATTGCAGATGTTCCGAAGCGGCACCGTATTGGATTTGTATAGGTTGTCCCAATGGTCCCCTAATTGTTTTGTCGTCAAATACGACCATCCAGGATTCAGCGCGATAATCCCTAGCATGTAATAACGCAATACCTGCATTGCTTTCCGCTTCATACGCCGTTTGTCCAATACCAATTCCACATGTGACAGCATCCTCTCCAGCTAGCCGCAAAATATCTTGATCGGGGATGCCGGTAAAATCTTTCGTAATTTCCTTTAGTAGGCCACGTGTCGTAAATATCATGTAGCGCCCCGGACCAGCAGATTTCAAGGAACCGTTCACTTTCTTCGTGTAATCCAAGAGCTTTTCAGTCATTTTAATTTCAATTTTATGCAGATCATCTGTCAAAAAAGTATCTTTCGACAAACGGGAAAATGAATCGAATTCAATCATTTGCACCGCAATCTGCGAGTCTTTGAAATGTAATGTTTCATACGTTTGCCTCATAAGTGCTAACGTAGAAATAATAGCAGAATGGGCCGGTAAAACACGAAAAGAAGGAACCCCTTTCTGTAATAAGGCATGCTGGGCATTTTTCAGACAAGTGACCGCAGCCAGTGTCTTACCTTCTTTCCATAATTGATAATGATAGTGCACAACTTCCTCTGTCGAAATCTCTTCTTCATAATGCTTTAAATACTTCGGTTGAAAATCGATTTCAGACTCAGTGAATACTTGTTTCAGCTCGGATGGATGAAACGTATCAAAACTGAGACGATCGAACGGGATATTCCGTTGACAAGCAATATGCAATAATGCTCGATACAAACTGGAACCGGTCGAAGGTACGTAAAACATCGGCTGATCACTCTCGAACCATTTTTTTGCATAACCGTAAGGGATTTGACCAGAAAAAAGCCACATATCCACATCTTCCCGATATTCATTTAACTTATCGATAATTTCTTCGTCACGCCAATAAGAAATAGACACGCAGCTGAATTCGGGAAACGGTAAAATAACAGACTCCATAATTTCTATGGAATCTTCTGCACCAAATAACCCCAAGCGGATTTTCCTACTCATATGATCCCCCCACTTCTTTTTTCAATCGCGCATTCAGTGCATTTATTATACAAGCTTTTGGTTTCTTGTCTATTCTAAATCAACTGGTTGCACAAACAACGCTGAAATGCTTTCAAGCGAATGGCATCTTACAAAAAAGGTGAGTTCAATGAAAATAAACTCACCTTGCGTCGTATTTCTTCCTCCCCACTTTTCCAATCCCTTCACGCTCATAAGCAAGAGCGCTTCGATAAAGTTGACGTTCCCCGTAAAATCTACCAGTCAATTGGAAGCCACTTGGTACGTTCCTTTCCAAAACTATTTTGTCTTTCCTTACAATAATTTGAAAGGATTCCAAAAGTTGATGATTCATATACAGACTATTTAAATAGATTCCCATATGGTATGATTACTTAAAAATTAATACCATCATGACTGGTATAAAGGAGGTCGCGGCTATGAAAGAACAAGACTGTATTCTGTTGACAACCATCGCCGAAGAACAAAATATAACAAAAGCTGCTCAGCGCCTTTTTATTTCGCAACCAACTGTGACATACCGTCTTCAACAACTGGAACAAGATTATGATATTAAAATTATTAATAGAGAGGGGAATAAAATTTCATTTACCCCCGAAGGACAATACTTATTAGATTTTTCCAAAAATCAATTGATTGAATTAAGAAAAATGAAAGATCATCTTAAAGTATTAAAAAAAGACGCTACCGGTACCATTCGAATAGGCGTCTCAAGTAACTTTGCATTATATAAATTGCCACCATTACTAAAGAAATTCCTTGAAATTCATAACAAAATCCAAGTAAAAATCAATACAGGCTGGAGTTCGGAGGTCGTCCATTTACTGAAGAACAATGAAATCCAAATAGGCATTGTCACAGGGAATTACAATTGGTTTGGAGAAAAAAAGTTATTGAACGAGGATCCAATCACTATTATTTCTAAACGACCTTTCGAAATATCCGATTTACCGTATTTACCGATGATTTCCTACCAGCCAAATAATTTAATAAGAAAAACGCAAAAACCTACCAATCCCTTATCTCAGCTTGTTAGTAACTGGTGGCAAAATAATCTTAAGACTGCGCCTCTTGTCATTATGGAGCTAGACAAAGTCGAAACTTGTAAAGAAATGGTCCAAAATAATTTAGGGTATTCAATTTTGCCAAAATCTTGTTTAACCCCAGATGACTCTTTTTACACGTATGACTTAAAAGATGAAAACAATCAAAACATTTCTCGAAAAACATGGTTACTTTACAGGGAATCGTCTTTGGAATTGGCAACAGTGAGCAACTTTATTAACTATATGAAATTAAAACTTATCACGGAGCACTAAAACATTTATTAATTCAGCGGATAATGGCATGCAACAAAGTGCGATGGATACACTTCTTTAAATTCTGGAACTTTTTGCTTGCAAAGTTCTTGTGCATATGGGCATCGCGTGTGGAATTTGCATCCAGCTGGTGGATTAACCGGGCTCGGCATATCCCCTTCTATGACAACTTGGTCTCTCGCTTTTTGTCTCTGATCAGGATGAGAGATAGGCAACGATGATAAAAGGCCACCTGTGTAAGGATGTAGTGGGCGCTCGAACAATTCATCCTTTGAAGCTAATTCTACGACATTCCCTAAATACATGACGCCAATTCGATCACTAATATACTTAACAGCCGGTAATCCATGTGCGATAAAAATATAAGTCAAATCATATTTTTCCTGCAATTCCTTCAGCAAGTTTAAAATTTGCGCTTGGATTGAAACGTCTAATGCGGAAACAGGCTCATCGCAAATAATTAATTTGGGTTGTAAAGCAAGCGCCCTGGCAATACCAATCCGCTGCCTTTGTCCACCACTAAACTCATGCGGAAATCGATCTGCGTAAGAGACATCTAACCCTACGTCAGTCATTAATTGGTAGACTTTTTGTTGAAGCTCTTGTTTCTTCATTTTTTGATGGGTAATCAGCGGCTCTGCTATCAAATCAAATAATCGCATTCTCGGATTTAACGATGAAAAGGGATCTTGAAATATCATTTGATAATGAACACGGTATTTCTTCAATTGTTTTTCTTTTAACCTAGAAATTTCTGTACCTTCAAAATAAATTTCACCCTCTGTCGGCTTCAGTAATCCGACTATCAAGTTCCCTAGGGTTGATTTTCCACAACCTGATTCTCCAACAATGCCTAACGTTTCGCCTTTTAGTACTTCTAATTGAATGCCATCTACCGCTTTTAAATATTCTTTATCTCTTTTAAATGTTTGTCCGCCGATTTCAAAATGCTTTTTCAAATTTTTGATTACCAAAATCTCTTTATCTAGTACCGCTTGTTCTGACATTTGTTACACCCCCTGCTCACTTTCATATAACCAACATCTAACTTTATTATTTGTATGCTCTTCTACCTTAAGTTCAGGCATTTGGGTTCGACAAATTTGCATTGCTTTTGGACATCTAGGATGAAAAAAGCATCCGGCTGGCTTTTGGCTCGCCGAAGGTACATTGCCTTTGATGGAAACCAACTCTTCTTTGCTATTCTCTATTTTAGGTGTACTGTTAATTAAACCTTGGGTATATGGATGTCTAGGATCGGAAAATAGAGAGAATACATCTCCTTCTTCCACGACTTGCCCAGCATACATTACGATCACTTTATCGGCCAACTCAGCGACGACACCAAGATCATGCGTAATTAATAAAATCGAAGTATCATAATCACTTTTCAGCTCTCGCATCAGCCTCAAGATTTGTGCTTGAATTGTAACGTCAAGCGCTGTTGTAGGCTCATCTGCAATTAATAATTTGGGATTACAAGACAACGCCATCCCAATCATAACTCGCTGTCTCATTCCTCCACTTAGTTCATGTGGATAGGATTCATATACTTTCTCCGCACGGGGGATCCCCACTTTCTTCAACATTTCAATACTCGCCAATCTCGCTTCTTTTTTGGAGACTTTTTGGTGTAATATAAATGATTCGTTAAGTTGGGTTCCAATTCTTAATGTGGGATTCAATGAAGTTAAAGGTTCTTGAAAGATCATTGAAATTTCATTGCCCCGAATAGCACGCATTTCTTTTTCACTCAGTTTCACTAAATTCTTACCTTCAAATTGGATTTCCCCACCAACAATCTTTCCAGGAAAATTTACCAATTGCATGATGGAATAAGATGTTACACTTTTCCCACACCCAGATTCCCCAACAAGTGCCGTCGTCTCTCCTTTATTCATAGTAAAGGAGACACCTTCTACTGAAGGTACAACGCCATTATCAGTATAAAAGTATGTTTTTAAATCTTTAACTTCTAGTAAATTATTCATTTAAAACACTCCAATCCTCAAGATTTCATCCCTTGTGATTTTGGATCTAACACATCCCGTAACCATTCGCCTAAGAATATAATACCTAGAACAGTCATTGTAATCGCAATACCCGGGAATGTTGCCAACCACCAGCTCGTAGCCAGATACTCCCTACCTTCACTCAACATAATTCCCCATGAAATAGTCGGCGGTTGAATTCCTAAACCTAAAAAGCTTAATGAGGACTCTGTGATAATCGTTCCGGCAATACTTAAGGTTGAAATGACAATAATAGAAGATGTCACGTTCGGCAGAATATGACGCGTAATAATTTTAAAATTGGATACCCCCATCGTTCTTGCCGCTTTAACGTACTCCCTTTCCCTTAAACTTAATGTCTCTCCTCTAACAAGTCTTGCATACATTACCCAGCTTGTAACCCCTATAACAAGAATGAGTGTAGTCAAACCCGGATTCAAAACAGTTAAAAATACTAAACAAAATAAAATTGTCGGTACAGCTAGAAATGCATCTACTAAACGCATCACAAGATTATCAATAATGCCCCCAAAATAACCGGCGACTAATCCAAAGAAGACGCCTATCGTCCCAGCAACAATGACAGACATAATACCGACGATAATTGAAATACGTGATCCATATATAATCCGACTCAAAATATCTCTTCCTAAATTATCCGTTCCAAGTATGTGTTCAAAGCTACCTCCCGCACTCCAAGCGGGAGGAGTTAATAATTTCGCTGTATTAATTTCGTTTGGATTATACGGAGAAATAAATGGCGCGAAAATCGCAACAAAAAATAACGCAAGTACAATGAGTAATCCCAGCAGTCCTGTTTTACTTTTTAATAGTTTAGATAGGAGCAATTTGTATTTAACAGATTTTTGACGTTTTGTAACTTGTCTATCTGCTTCATAGGGAGTTAGTTCTAACTGATTTCTAGACACCATTGAATACAATCCTTCCCTAGTTATATTTTATCCTTGGATCCAACACACGATAAAGAATATCTGTAAGCAAATTCATTAATAAAATAATAATTGCGGTGACAAATACCGCAGCTTGAATAATCGGCAAATCTTTCTCATAAACAGCTTGAATGATAAGTTGTCCTACACCTGGCCACGAAAAGATCATTTCAGTGATAAATGATCCCCCTACTAACGAAGCCATCTGAAGCAACGTGATCGTGATGACTGGCACGAGAGAATTTCTAAATGCATGCTTAAAGATGATGACAAGACTTTTTTGCCCTTTACTCTTGGCTGTTCTAATATAGTCTTGCTGTAAGATTTCGATCATATTCGAACGTACAAGGCGCGTGATTTCTGCCGACATTGCTGTCCCCAATGTAATAGCTGGAAGAACAATATGCTTCCAACTTCCTGTTCCCGAAACAGGCATAACTTTCAAGTTGACAGCAAAAATTAAAATCAACATAATCCCTAACCAAAAATTCGGAACCGCCTTTCCGATAGCAGATAGTCCAGTGGCAATTGAATCGATTAAAGTATTAGGTCTTACAGCAGAGATAACCCCTAATGGAATCGCAATGGCAATTGCAATGATCATCGATGCTGTCGCTAACTCAATTGTCGCCGGAAGTCGATCGAGCACTAAAGATAAGGCAGAAACTCCATATTGGTAAGATGCTCCGAAGTCTCCGATTATCACATTCATTATGTAATGTCCAAATTGAACATGAAAGGGTCGATCAAATCCTAATGCTTCCCTAAACTGTTGTATTTCCTGGGGTGAAGCGTCGGCGGATAACATCATCGCAACTGGATCACCAGCAATATAAACTAATATGAAAATTAGAAATGAAATAATGAGGAGCACCAACGGAATTTGCATGACCCTAAATGCAAAATATTTCAACATACTATCCTCTCCATTCAACTTGAATGTATCTTGAAATAAAAAAGGAGGCAATCCCACCTCCTTTTTTATTTTCTCTTAATATCTGGAATATATAATAATTCATCCAGTCGCGGTGTCAGTTCAACTTTTTTGTTTACCCCATAAAACTGATCCACTTGAAATAACGGAAGGATTGGCAATTCCTCGGCGACAATTTTCTGTACTTGTTGATAGTTTTTCATGCGAAGCTCTTGATCTAATGAAAGTTCAGCCTCTTCAAGTAACTGATCCACTTCAGGATTGCTATAACCGTTAATACTTTCAGCTCGTTCAGTCTTGTAATACTCCAATGATTGTCCGGCATCAAAAAAAGATGAGCCTAAAGCGATTAAATAGCCATCTTTATGCTTTTGTTGTTCGCGCAGCTCTACAAAAGGTCCCCATTTTTGAAGGTTCATGTTCGTAGTAACGCCGACTTCCTCAAGCATTCCAGCAACCAATTGTAAAACTTCTCGATCTTTCAAGTAACGCCCTGTTGGACCTGCCAATTCTATCGTCAAACCATCCGCGAATCCGGCTTCGGCCAATAAAGTCTTTGCTTTTTCAACATCATAATTGTATTCACCAAATAGCGCTTCATCAACACCTAAATTCCCTGGATTAATTCTCGTTAAAGTCGGTGTTCCCCCACCATTTAATGTGCTTTCAACAAGCGCTTTATCGTCAATGGCGTAGTCAAATGCTTGTCTGACTCTAACATCGGATGTCGGCCATCCTTCTTGCGCCCTTAAGAAAATCATATATGTTCTATTGGAAGGTCCGTTCACGATCATACTATTTTCCGATCCGTTCACCCGATCCCAATCATTTGGCGGTACATTCGCGACAATATCGATACTATCCGTTAAAAGCTCTGCCACTCTAGTGGACTCCTCTGGAATCGCTCTAAAGACTACTTGATCCCAATCAAGCTCAATGTCTTTGAAATAATCGTCATTTTTCTCTAATACAACCCGATTATCTCGCTTCCATTCTACAAATTTATAAGGTCCCGATCCGATGGGAGATTCTTTAAAGTGATCCCAGCCATTTTCTTCAATATACTCTTTTGGCAATATCCCGGATGCCTGGCGTGATATCCTACTTAATAGCATAGGATCAGGTTCTGACGTAATAATTTGAAAATTCAAGTCATCAATGACCTTAACTTCTTTAATTGTTTTGTAGTCACCATGACTTCTTAATTTATTGTCTTGTGCTACTCTTTCCAAGGTGAATTTCACATCATCTGAAGTTAAATCGTCACCGTTATGAAATTTAACGCCTTCATTTAATTCAAACTCAAAAGTTAAATCATCCACTTGTTTCCAGTCTTTTGCTAAATGAGGCTGAATATCCCCTTCACTGTCTCTCATAAGTAAATAATCGAAAACGTTTACATGAATGGTTTCCGTCGTTGTTGTAATATGGTCATGAATATCCCAAGTCATCAAATCAGGACCGACAGAGATATTCAATACTTTTTCACTTCCAACAGAGACCTCATTACTTCCTGTTGAAGTAGTGGCACAAGCGGAAATAAGTAAGATCGTTGATAACATAAAAGTATAAAAAAGATTTCTTTTATTCAACTTTTTCCCCTCCTCATTAGATTGTTCATTAGGCAAAGCTGAGTTGTTCGCCTTTTGCTGTTAAAAACTCTTCTTTTATACGGTACTGTAATGGTTCTGAATGAATAACATCCAAACATGTAGCCGCAAGTGTTTTCGCTGCTGCTATAATTGCCTTGTTCCCTGCTTCGCTGTTGGAAGCTACCACCCAATCTTTTGTATGATTGGATACGCCCAACGGGACAAAGGACACTCGAATGCAAGCTCCTGGGACTCTATGAGTGACGATGCTAAAGTCCGTCGAGCCGGTCCTTTCTCTAGGCGGCGTAATATTATCCGCGCCGGCTAAAGCTGCATTTTTCAATAGCACGTCATTTAATGTCTGTACATTCAACTTACTTTCTAAGGATTTTATTTTCTCTATTTTCACAGACGTCCCTGTTGTAAGCGCTGCTCCTTTCACTACATTTAAAGCTCTTTCCACTACTTGATCTAAATACTTACGATCCGCCGCTCGGAAAGAAAATTTAGCCGTCGCTTTTCCAGGCACGATATTCGGCGCACTACCTCCATCTGTAATAATTCCATGAATTCTTACATCAGAGCGCACATGCTCTCTTAAATATTCCATGCCATTGAATGTCATGAGAACACCATCCAATGCACTAATCCCTTTTTCAGGGGCGACTGCCGCATGGGATTCTTTTCCTGTGAAATCAAATTCGAAGTTATCTACTGCCAAAGATCGACCATCCACAGTCGTTCGATCTCCGGCATGCATCATAAGAGCAATATCTAAATGATCAAAACATCCTGCTTTTGTCATCGGGATTTTTCCACTTGTCGTCTCTTCCGCAGGAGTTCCGATAACTTCTATTGTGACCGATTGATCCCCTACTATTTTCGCTAAGGAAAGTGCTGCCCCTACTACCGACGCTGGCTGAAGATTATGGCCACATCCATGTCCTAAATCCGCTAACGCATCGTACTCACAAATTAAACCAATTTTAAAGTTTCCATCGCCCTTTTTATATGTAGCTTTAAAAGCAGTATCCAAACCAGCTAAACCTGTTTCAACTTCAAAATGGTTCGTACGTAGAATGTCAGTAATCGCCCGAACTGCTTGATGCTCCTCATTACCTAGTTCAGGGTGCGAGTGAATGAAATCACTTAGTTCAAACAACTCTCCTTTCATCCCTTCAATTAACCGGAATACACTTTCTTTTTGCTCATTCACACTATCTCTCTCCTTTATTATACACACGGAAACGCTTACAAGTTTTTCACAGAATGGTTAGATTACTCTGTGTTTTAACGATATAATATTTACGACTTATTGTGAAATCGAAATTTCATTGATTCGATATTAAAAAACTTAATCGCTCAGTTGGCGTATCGTTTTTCATACTTACAACGAAATATCACATACAACCAAAAGGACCTATTACAGTGATACTAAAGTCGGAGTTTTCAATGAAGCGCCCAGTTCATCCCCTATCTATGTTACGGTGAATATGTCGATATATTTCAATAACTCGTCACTTTCAGTAATAAAGACGAGATAGATGGGAGCGGTCGAACACGTGGAAAGTTGTTTAAATAACCCTAGTTTCAATCATCATTAGCTGAACAAACAGATCAGTCCTCATTTAAAATCCAAAGCTAAAAAGCACATTTTTTCTCTTCTACTGACTCGCATACTCTCATTGAGTCAAATTATTTAAAATCCATTTTTAACTGTAATTGGTAAATAACTTAGGGGGAAACGTATTAATGACATTGTTCAAAAAATTAACAGGGCTCGGAACAGCTGCACTTTTAACTTTAGGGCTTGCAGCTTGTAGTGATGATTCAACAAATGCAAATCCGGAACAAGATGGTTCAGCTAAAACCGTTGGTGATTTAGTTGACTATGAAATTATCGGGATCGATCCAGGATCTGGTCATATGCAAGCGACTGAAGAAGTAATGGTCGAGTATGGGTTAGACGATTGGAAACTTACTTCAGGGAATGGTGCGGCCATGACCGCAGCATTGAAAAGAGCTTACGATAAAGAAGAACCGATCATCGTTACAGGTTGGAATCCGCATTGGAAATTTTTAACGTATGATTTGAAGTTTTTAGATGATCCGAAATCGCTGTACGGAGATGCTGAGCAAATTCATACGTATGGACGCGTCGGTTTAAAAGATGATTTACCTGAAGCCTATACCATTCTCGAACGCTTTCACTGGGAACCGGAAGACATGGGAGAGATTATGATTGAAATAGAAGACGGTGTAGATCCGGTGGAAGCCGCCCAAAACTGGGTGGATGACAATCAGGAAAAAGTGGCAGAATGGACAGATGGCGTTGACACTGTCGATGGCGATGAGATCACGCTCGTCTATGCACCGTGGGACAGCGAAATCGCCAGCCATAATATGATTAAAATCGTTCTGGAAGATATGGGGTATAACGTCACTTTAACTTCAGTGGAACCAGGACCCTTATTCTCTGCTCTTGCAGATGGGGGTGCAGATGCCTCCGTTGCCCCATGGTTGCCAAACACCCACAAAATCTATGTGGATCAATATGAAGGACAGCTGGAAGATCTTGGCGTTAACATGACCGGTGTCAGACAAGGATTAGTTGTGCCGGCTTATATGGAAGACGTCAATTCCATTGAAGACTTGGCAAAATAACGTAAAAAATAGTCATGCCACGTTTTAACACAAGGCTACACGGTGTTAAAACGTGGCATTTTTCAATCCAGTTATAACAACAGAATCATTAGATTTGGATTTCAATTACTCATGTGACTGTCTCTTGCAATCTATGTATAATAGAGTTTCAAGGAGGGGAAACGATGAAAAGGACTTTTCGATTCTTGATTTTATTATGTGTAATGCTCATTCCGCTTGGGTGCTCAAATGACAATCCATCATCCCCAGAGACAGAAAAGCAGCCGGATCCAGTTCAAGAAGTGGAGCTGATGATTTCGGCAGCGGCCAGTTTGACGGATGCTTTAGATGAAATGAAGCCTTTATTTGAAAGCGAACATCCCGACGTCAGCCTGAAATTCAATTTTGGTAGTTCAGGAAAGTTGGCACAAATGATTACGCAAGGCGCACCAGCCGATGTATTTTTATCAGCAAGCGAAAAAGATATGAATACATTGCAAGACAACAATTTGATCATTGAAGAGACACGGTCACATTTCACTGAAAATGAACTCGTCCTCATTACAAACAAAGAGAACCCCGTAAGTCTCACTTCTTTCGAAGAAATCGATGCGGCAACGGTTGAACATTTTTCGATTGGCGAACCTGAAAGTGTGCCCGTCGGAAGATATACGAAAGAAATGCTCGAACATCTTGGGTTATGGACATCGCTCCAAAACAACCTCGTGTTCGGTTCGGACGTGCGGCAAGTGTTAACCCATGTGGAAATGGGCAATACGGAAATCGGAGTCGTCTATGCGAGTGATGCGCAAATTTCACCTAAAGTCAAAGTGATCGCAACAGCTGACGCCGACTGGCACGAGCCAATCGTCTACCCGGGCGCTGTCGTTTCCGAGTCTCTTCATGTTGAGGAAGCGAAGCAGTTTCTAACTTTTCTAACGGGCGATGAAGGGAAAACAATTTTACAAAAATATGGATTCAAATAAAAGAAGGGGATGCCTGTGAACGGAACGGATTACACACCATTATTATTATCACTGAAAGTGGCAGGCATCTCGACCGTCATTGTTTTCGTTCTTGGCGTCTTCTTTGCGCATGTCTTCGCACGAAGAACATTCTTTGGAAAAGGCGTCATCGAGTCCCTCTTCCTATTGCCGCTCGTCTTGCCACCGACCGTCGTCGGTTTTGGTTTGCTTATCCTTTTCGGGAAAAAGGGATGGATCGGCAGTTGGCTGCTGAATTGGTTTGACATTCAAATCGTCTTTACATGGATCGGCGCCGTCATCGCATCGATCGTCGTCTCTTTTCCACTCATGTACCAAAGTGCAGTGGCAGCATTCGAAAACTTGGACACGCGGTTGGAAAATGCGGCGCGGACAATGGGCGCTTCGGAATGGCGCGTATTCTGGACGATCTCATTTCGACTTGCTTGGCCTGGTCTGCTTGCAGGTCTCGTCCTTTCTTTCGCAAGAGGGCTCGGCGAGTTCGGGGCTACGCTTATGTTGGCAGGCTATATTCCAGGTAAAACCGACACGATTCCGATGGCGATCTATTTTGCGGTGGAATCAGGACAAATGGAAAAAGCGACATTTTGGGTCGTCATCATTGTCGCACTCGGTTTCAGTACAATCATGTGGCTGAACTGGTGGAGTCGACGTAATATGCGGAGGTACAAAAATGATGTTGGTTAAGAGGTGGATGACATGCTTGACGTAAATATCAACAAACAATTGCCGCATTTTTTATTAGATATCGCTTTCCAAGTCGAAGATGAAATCCTCGTCTTATTTGGGCCATCCGGTGCTGGCAAAACGACAATCTTGAATATCATTGCTGGATTGGAACACCCCGATACCGGTCACATCCTGTTAAATGAACGTTCTTTTTTTCAAAACGGACACAAACCATTACCGACTCAAAAAAGAAATGTCGGCTATCTTTTTCAAGACTATGCCCTTTTTCCGCATATGACTGTTGCGCATAATATTGCTTATGGTGTGGACAAGAAAGCGCAGGCAGAGGCTTCGCTGCTGATCAATCAATTGGTGGAAGTGTTAGGCATCCCTCATTTACTGCCCAAATACCCTCACCAAATTTCAGGTGGCGAAAAGCAAAGAGTCGCCCTTGCTCGTGCCTTAGCGACCGCACCTTCCCTCTTGTTGTTGGATGAACCCCTATCCGCTTTGGATCGTGAAACACGTTTGGAATGTCAAAAAGAATTGCTTAGGTTACACCAAATTTGGAAAATCCCATTCATCATCGTAACCCATGATTTGGATGAAGCGAAAAAGCTCGGCGACCGCATTTTATTTCTTGAACATGGGGCGGTTCGCACCAATAGATAACACCCTCTCTCAACCGCTTGATTGCAAAACGGTTGGGAAAGGGTGTTTTTCTCTATATGGATGGTTATTTCTCTTTGATTCTCACAGCGTCTACTCTTTACTCCAAATCCGCCTGTTTAGCCTGAACTCTTCCACAATATCAAAGTACAACATAAAATCCGTATAAATTTGGTTCAACGTTTTTTTATCATTATTTTCGAAGAACTTTCCTTCAAAATGATTTTTATTCGTTTCCGTAAACAAATACATCTTCGAGTCAATAAAAGAAATTTTGACTCCGCCTTTCGCACGGTTATTGAACTCCATAATTTTTCGCATTAAATTGGAAGAAAGTATATAGCGAGCTTCGATATCATTCGTCGTCATCGCCTGGAAAGCGCTGTTGAAATCATCATCTTCCAACTCGATTGTAAAAACCCCTTGTGTACGGAGACGCCATTTATCTTTCCCTAACAATTTTTTTCGAACAAGAAACGTCTCTCCTTGAAAGTCTTTATGAAAGTCCGCAATAAAGACAATCCCTTTAAAAACTTTTTTTATTTTTTTATGTTCTTTCCCATCTTTATCTGTATAGGTTTCTTCTCTCTGCAAGTCGATTTCGGAAAACTCGAATGTCGTTAAACCAATTTTTCCGCTTGTGTAATCTTCTCCTTCTAAATCTGTAAAATCTCCGACAAGTTGGCTCCGGCGGATATCCAAACCGCTAACGTTATAACCTGGTCTAAAGTGCGCATAATATTTATAATCTGGCTCGTCGACTGGCGGTGTGATATTTTTAAATAACGTTGTCACCATACCACCGACAAGTTTACGGGAGTAATTATGACGGAACTCATTCACACCTCTGAAACTTAAACCAAGCAGTATACAAGAACCGAAAAACGCAATGGCCAACATCGTCCCGGTCAGCGAAGACGATTGATTATACAATAAACTTAAAAATAAAAGTCCCCATAAAATAAGACCAATGATGCCATTACGCAACATTCTCTTTTGCGCTCGTTTTCTGTTTTTCTGTGATTCTTCCAAAGCAGGTTCCAATAATGGTAAAATTGATTCAAAAGAGGGAAACATTTATTCGCCCCGCAATCTTCCGCGAAGGTCGACATCCTGTCTTTTCTCTTCCGTCGCTTTGAACATTTCCGTTTTCTTGAAGCCCATAATCAGTCCTATTATATTCGTAGGGAAATGTTGTAATTTCGTATTAAATTTGTAGACATTCGCATTATAGCTACGTCGACTAGCGGATAGTTTTTCCTCGATATCATTTATCGCTTTCGTCAAATCTTTGTACACTTCCGTCGCTTTCAACTCGGGATATCTTTCAATTTGGACGCGCATCTTCGATTCAAGCCCTTCCACTTCATTTGCCGCCTGAACCTTTTCATCCGGTGACATCTCCCGGTAACCAGAACGAATTTTCGCCAGTCTCGTATGCGTATCTTTTTCATGATCCGTATACGAGGCAATGGCATCCGCCAACTTCGTCAATTGGTCAAAACGTTGTTCCAAGTACGCATCGATTGCTCGAAATGCCTCTTCCACACGGTTTCGCAAAGAGACGAAACGGTTATACGTCCCTACGAGGATTAAAATGACGAGTACAATTCCCGCCACAAGTATCCCAGTCGGTGTCAATAAAAATTGAACAATTGTCTCCATATGAACACACTCCTTTTCTAAATGTATGTATCTATGTTACGGTCAAAGCCTATGAGAGTTTCGAATTTAGACATACTTCCTCAAATTAAGACAATTGAAATAAGTCTTTTATACCAGGTAACTAGATCATCAACCACAAAAAAGCCACCTTGTGAGTAAGGTGGCTGATCTAAATCGTTTTCAACCCGTTATATATTCGGAAATGTAATCATTAATTTTCCATCTATATTGACCGTTTCCATAATTTCTCCATTAAATAGATAAGGCGTATCCTGGTCATCTTGCGGTGTGATTTTCTCATAGATGTTTTGAACCGATAAGATCGGAAACGTTACAGGGATATAGCGCCCTTTGCTCAACGTTTTCATATTTCCCATTAAAAACAATTCTTTACTCGATGCCGCGAAACTTAAATGCCCAACTTCCCGGCGCGCACTGCCCGATAACAATTTAACATCTTGCAATAAAGATATGAGACATAACATGAAGTCATTCATCACATCAGCCGGCAATTTTCGATACCCTAACTTCAAAAATAATGCATTGAATCCGTTCCGCATCTCTTTAAATGAAAATAAATGCTCAATCTTTCTCGGTTTTTCTGTTTTTTCGAGATTCGTAATAATTTCCTTACACATATCAAGATACTCTTCCACATAGCCTATGCTATTTTCCCGGTGGACAATGAAATGCGCAAGCGCTTGAACAGCCTCAATCTCTTGCGCTTCCTCTCCGACCAATACGAGAAAACTATAAAAATCTTTTTCGTCAAAGTCTCTTGCCTCAAACTTATGATAATAGTAGTTAAATAACTGCGATTTTTTTCGATCCAAAGTTGTAAATCTGCTACTAAAAACATAGAAAAACATAGAGGTTCTTCTACGCTAGACACTTTCCTGCTTCTTCGTACCCCGCCTCGCCACTTGCCCGCTACTACGGTTGGCTTAGCACTCCACAGGCGTAAATTTGGATGTAGCCCACCCTATTCATCCACGGCTTTTATGAAGTCACAACCGTGTATTCGTTTGTATATTTCAAATTTAAACTGGCATTGAAGTCCCGGTCCATTTCCAACTCGCAGCTTCTACAAGAGAAAATGCGGTCCGTAAGGGATAAAGACACATTTTCTTCTCCGCAGCTCGAACAGCGTTTAGAAGAAGGGAACCATCGATCAACAAGACGAACCTCAATTCCAATTTCCAAACACTTTGCGATCAGAAACTCCCTGAATTGGCTGAAGTTTTGTCTAGCGATTGCGCGGGCTAAATGGCGGTTTTTCATCATGCCTTTGACGTTTAAATCTTCAATGGCGATGTAGGCTGGCTTGGTTTTCATCAGCCTACTTACGACAAATCGAATATATTCTTTACGCATATTGGCGAGTCTAGCGTGCAATTTTTGCACAACTTTAAGTTGTTTTCGACTGTTTTTAGCGCAGAATTCACCTTCCTTTCGTTGTTTATTTTGTTCGTAACTTCTACTTAATTTACGTTGTTCTCGTTTCAATCGCTTTTCTAGCTTAATAATCCGTTCTTGCTTATTTACATTTTCAAAAACAAGGTGGTTACTACAAACAGCAAACTCTTTAAGACCAAGGTCTATGCCGATTCCGTCAGTTTCACTTTTATAAACTGTTTTACTTTTAACAACTTCGCATAACACAGAGACAAAATAGCGACCAGCCTTCTGTGACATCGTACAACTGATGACTTTTGCATCTGTTGGAATATAACCGAATTCTTTCAGACGCACCCACCCAAACGTCGGGATTTTGATCCGATGACGTTCGACTGTGAGGTCTGTTGGATTGTTTTTCGGAAAATAAGCTTTCACATCTTCATTTCTTTTCTTTTTGAAACGAGGAAATTTGGCTAACCCCCTAAAGAAATTTTTAAACGCGCGATCTCCGTTCATAATGGCTTGTTTAATGGCTTTACTGGACACGTCTTTAATCCAGCGATCCGTTTGTTTCGTATGCACATTGTTCAGCCATTTCGAAAAATCATAGCCTGACAAATGTTTTTTCGTTTCTTTGTAGTAATTTTGTGCGGTTTCGAGGTAAAGGTTATAAACATATCGACAAACACCAATTGTTTGGTTCGCTTTTTGTTGTTGGGCAGCGGTAAGGAGCACTTCAGTTTTATAGGCTTTCTTCAAAACAAGCATCCCCTTTTATTTTGGCTAATGCGAGGTATTACTTCATTAACAACCTTTACCCGTTCCAATGCATTTCCAACCGCCAATCTACCTTAACTAACGTATCTTTTTCTACAATTTTATATCTTTTTCAACGTTTTCGTTAACAGAAGACAACTCCTTTCAAAGAACCTATTCTAATAGAAGGAAAAGGGTTCCCCCTCCCTTACCTTTCCCCATATCATACCATGTGTCGGCACTTCCTTTCTCTCAAACCGATGCCATAAATTTGAAAAGCCCCCATCGACTAAAATATTTTTGTCGTTGGAGGCTTAGTTTCACTTTTCTTTGTGTAGATCGGATTTTCCTTTAGCTTTTCTCAGGTGTATTCAACTGTAAAGGAGGTGGGATGACCCAACCTTTTTCTTTATTTAATCTTAATAACTTAGCGCCATACATCGCTCTTTCCGTGTGAAATCGGCCAAACATCAAGGCAATATCTTCACGCAAACATTGACCCATCACTTGACTACATGAAACGAGACCTTGCCCGACGTTGATCGAAATAGCCGCACTAATTTCAGGATCCATGAACCGAGCACCGACAGGAATTTCCTCGGCTGTTGCTTTGGGACGCTCGGGCAAAGATGGAGGCGGCGCAATGCCATTGTCTTTCAACAGTTTCTCAACCTCTTTGCTTTCCGATTTCATCATTCTGACCGCGTCTTCCAAAAGCTTGATCAGTTCGCGATCACCTGCATGGTTCACGAAAGCTTCATATGCACTGATCAGCCCTTTATTCGCCCCAGCAAAAGCCCATAATCCAATCACTTCACCATAATGCATCGGTTCATTTTTAGGATTTCCATCCATAATTCCCATGTATACGCTCTCCTCTTTCCAATTATTGAGCACCGTCAAACCATGGCACCGGACGTAGTATGAGACAATACAACATTGTTATACTTTTTTCTCGCGTAGACCAGCTCATACGGCAAATCTTGTCGGCAAGAAGCGTTCAACAAAAAAAATATCGACTGCCCTTGGCACCCGATATCACTTTCATACATCATTATATTTCTTCTGGTATTTCTGATTTTCTTCCATCTCTGTTTGTTTCACGCATTCATCTTGTAGTTCTTCGTATAACTTTTCCAACTTAGTATTGACTTCATCCATCTAGCTCTTCCTTCTCAATCTTAGTTCGCTCCTTTAAGCAACACGAGCGTCCCGCATACAATTGTAAGCGCATAGAGTGGACCTGTTAAAGCCCCTAAGTATTGTAAAGAAAATGGAAGTAAAAGGACTAAAATGCCCATCCCGCTCATCAATAATCCAGCAGCTTTCGCTAATTTCGTTTGATTTCCTGTAAACTTCTCTTCATTAAAACCAACGACAAGCATCAATTTCCCTTTTTTCCAGATGAGAAAACTAACCACAAAGCACATCATACTGACAGCTGTACAAAGAATGACGACACCCAACATACAGGCCACCCCATTTTTCAAGTTTGTTGTGACAATCAACTATTTGTACAGAAGTATACCCATCGTCACCAAATTTTAACGATTCAAACGAATAATCTTTGGAGAGCATGCATACGCCAAGCGGGAAATTCATTGCTTATCGCCGATCTAAGCTACAAAACTGAAATACAAAAACACCTCAAAACCAAAATAATGATTCTAAGATGTTCCCGCCAATCTTTATTGTGCATGTTTCCGCTTTTCATGTTGCTTTTTTATCTCTTCCACATCCGGTGCGATCACCGCCGCAAAATTCGGTAGTTCTTCTTCTGCCATTAGCACCGCGTCTTCCAGCAATTCAATATCTTCGTCGGACAGTTCTTCCACAAGCACACCGTCAACGAGCGTATTTCGCACTTTATTTTGCGCTCGCATGAAAACGACCGCATACCCCGCTTCCAGTGTCAATGCGTGCCTCACTTCTTCATCTTGTATGCGCTCCGTTG
This sequence comes from uncultured Sporosarcina sp., assembly GCA_948469885.1. Lineage (GTDB taxonomy): Bacteria > Bacillota > Bacilli > Bacillales_A > Planococcaceae > Sporosarcina. Next base: position 36,638 of record CAOKMT010000015.1, read on the forward strand.
TTTCATTGAACTTATCGTAAATGTCGGAAGCAACATTTTCATTCATCACACTTCGGTCTTCATCCATATAGAAATGGTCAAGAAGTGCTCTCGCTTCCTGTTCCGCATTCTTTTCATTCTGTACTTGCTTCTCTTGTTGTCTGTTCGCTTCTTCGCCTTCCATATAAAAATATAAAGCTAGAAATCCGATGGCGAACACACCTAAAATGACGAAAGACAAAAACAGTCTCTTTTTCGTACTCCACTTTCCCGTTCGATGTTCACTCATCTTAAAAACCCCTTATCCTGCAATATAATTCCAAAGGATGGATTCTTCAAAGTGTATCATATACTCCTAAAAAATTGATTCCCCCCTCTCTTACCTTCTCCATCCCTTTGGATACAACAGTGAAAAATCCTTAATCGACAAGACGCCTTCCCCACGTCATGTCAATTAAGGATCTATGCTTTATTTTTTGATTGAAACGACTCTGCGCAAGTCTCTACTCATCCTGAAGCTAAAAGGACTTCAGGTAAAAACAAAATAATTTGTGGGAACAGGGCAAGTACAATAATAAGAAGAATAACTGCCCCCAAAAACGGAAGTGCACCTTTCGTGAAGTCTTTAACGGAAGTTTTCGTAATCGAGCATACCGCAAACATTGTCACACCCACCGGAGGGGTCATTCCACCCATCGTGATCAAAATGATCATCAATAGACCAAAGTGAACCGGATCAATCCCTGCCTGAATAATAACCGGCAAGAAAATAGGTGTCATCAACAATGTGACAGCTGTTGCTTCCATGAATAATCCGACGACAAAAGTAAACGTCAAGATGATAAACAAGAGCAGTGTAGGATTTTCTGTAATCCCTGTTACGAATTGAGAAGCGGTTCGCGGTAAGTTTTCATATGCAATTACATAGCCAAGAATACCTGCCGCTGCAATGATAAGCATGATCATCGCATTATCTCCAACCGCATCGTGTAACGACTTCTTTAACTTCTTCCATGTCAATTCCTTATGAAAGAGGGTACCTACGATAATTGCATATACAACAGCTACCGCTCCCCCTTCCGAAGCTGAGAATATCCCAAAACGGATTCCGACAATTAAAATAACCGGAAACAACAACGCCCATATACTGCCTTTAAACCCTTCTATTACTTCTTTGAAAGAAGGCTTTTCATAATTTATATTTTGATCGTAACCATTTTTCTTGGCAACAACGTACGCCGCAATCATTAAAGTAATCGCCATTAGAATTCCAGGTACAATTCCTGCAATAAATAGCTTACTAATTGATACGCCCCCGATAAAACCATATAAAATCAAACCGATGCTTGGAGGTAATGTTCCTGTAATTAAGGAACTGACACCAATCACTCCGACTGAATACCCTTTTGAATAGCCACGTTTCATCATATCATTTGTAAGAATTCGACTTTGCATAGCTGCATCAGCTGTTGCAGAACCCGAAATCCCTCCCATCATTGTACTCAGTACGATCGAGACATGGGCAAGTCCCCCGACAAGATGCCCTGTCAACAAATTGGAAAAATGGACGAGTCGGCTTGTAATCCCTGATACGTTCAAAATATGCCCCGCCAAAACAAAAAACGGGACTGCCAGCAATGGAAATGACTGCGTTCCAGTCGCCATTTGCTGAAATGCGAGGAAACTCGGCAAATCTGGAACCGTCAGGAAATAAAGCAAACTCGAGATCGCAATCGCAAATGCAACCGGCATATTCAAAAATAACAACACGAAAAATGTAATTACGACAAGTAACATCGTTGTCCCTCCTTCCTTATAACCATTAAATCAGTTAATGGTAAATTGCTTATTCCACTTTAAGTTCTTGTCCAATGACCTTCATGTCCTTAGGAGTGCGTTCCTTGCTTTTCAAGCCTACCGTCATCACTTGAAGCTTCTGAATCGTCGTCATCAGCATTAACAAACCACCAACCGGCATCGATAACGTAATAAAATAATAACCTACTGAAGTTCCACTAATGATACGACCTGTGTTTAAATAAACCATCATCGAGCCATATACAATCATACCTAGCAAAAATAAAGCGATGATTAAATACATCACAAACTCTATATATTGCTGAACTTTCTTTGGCAACATTTCTGTAATAAGATCCACGCCAACATGATTATCATTACGAAGCGCTTGATTGGCTCCGATAAAAATAAGCCAAATGAATAAAAGTTGAGCAATCCCGACAGACCATGTCGTCGGATATCCAATCGACCGTAGAACAACTTCCATGAAGACAAGACCGACGAGGATCAAGAGAAGAGCTCTTGTCAATACCCCTTCTAGCTTAGCTATTACTTGCATAACATAATTTCCCTCCCCATTACTCTTCTAGGATTCTCAATACATCTTCTCTTGTTTTTTCAAGACCAAGACGGCTAAAAACATTTTTAGTCAGCTCACGAAAAGGCTCTGTATCAATTTCATGGAATTCCACACCTTGTTCAATCATCAGCTCCTCATATTCAATGGATTGTTTTTCCGCCAGTTCAGAAGCAAGTATGCCTGCTTCATTGGCTGCATCAAGCACGATATCTTGATACGTTTCCGGAAGTTTATCGAACCATTTTTCGCTGACAACGAGTGCAGAAACGAGAGAATAATGATTTGTTTTTGCAATATGATTGATGACTTCGTATAAGCTTGATTCATAAATTGCCAGATTATGCGCTTCTACTCCATCGATGACCCCTTGTTGAAGACCCGCGTAAGCTTCTGTCCACGGCATGCCACTTGGGGAAGCTCCCATAGCGGCAACACTTTGGTCGACAATTTGCGATCCGTTTGTGCGGATGACATTTCCATGGATATCGTCACTTTCAAGGACCGGCTTAATCGTTGCGATATTCCGTTCTCCTAGTAAAAAATTAAAAGAGAGAATGCGCAATCCCTTTTCGGAAAAATCATTGACCCAACCATCGAATAATTCAGAATCCAAAAGTTTTTGAATTTCTATTTGATCTTTAAATACGTATGGAGCTTGAAGCATATAAAATACTTGTTCCATATCTCCAAGCATCGCAGCATCACTGATTGTCCCAACACTTGCACCGACTGATGCCTGCTCAACCAAGTCAGGCACGCTTGCCAATTGTCCACTATGATAGGTTTCGACAAGGACATCCCCATTCGTCTGCTCCTCGACAACTTCTTTAAACTTCAAGAGTCCCAGATACTCGGCATTTACATCATTTTGAGTGATGCCAACTCTGAGTGTATATGATGGAACTTGGCTATTCCCTTTCGCTTGATTAGAACAGCCGACCACTACACTTATCAGTCCTAGCAACATCACGCCTAGAAGTATGCGTTTCATTTTCCACGCTTCCCCTTTCCTAATACCCTTTATGGTTTTGCCGATGTTCCGTCGGGCTTCCGTGCCAACGTCCATTCGGGAATATCACCGCGAATTGGATACTCTTTTGCTTTTTCTTCATCGAAATCAATACCTAATCCCGGAAGTTCATTCACATACGCATAACCATTCCGTACTTCAGGACAACCCGGGAACACTTCTTCCAATGCATCATTGAAAGGTGTCCATTCTTGAATACCAAAGTTTGGTGTTGAAAGGTCTAAATGAAGATTAGCCGCAACGCCGACTGGCGAAATATCTCCCGGGCCATGCCAAGCTGTTTGAATACCAAAATTTTCTCCAAAATTCGCTAATTTCTTAGCAGGGGTGATTCCTCCAATCGCACTAACATGTGCGCGAATATAATCAATTTGCTGGTTGACGATGAGCGGCTTCCACTCATTGACATTCGTGAAAAGTTCACCTTGTGCAACTGGTATCGCCACCTGCTGTCGAAGCATCTTAAGCCATTCCAAATGTTCTGGGGCAAATGGGTCTTCGAGATAATATAAATGATACGGCTCTAGTTTTTTCGCCAATCGAATCGCATCAATCGGTGTCACACGTTCATGTACATCATGGATGAATTCTATATTATATCCGATCGTTTCACGCAAATGCCTAAATACATTTTCCATGCTTTTCACATACGCTTCCGGATCAAAGTAGACACCTGGTTGTACCTCTTCCGGTGAATGTTTTGGTTGTATGTTTTTTGCATGGGAAAGTTTTGCACCAATAAGTTGCGTATCTTCTGTGCCTGCTCCGCCATACATGCCCATCTGACAGCGAACAAATTGATATCCTTCTTCTACAAGTGCCCGCACACTTTGCTCAAGCTCAAATTCATCCCCACCATCTGCGTGACGATAAACCGCAACTGCATCGCGGCATTTTCCACCTAGTAATTCATAGACAGGCATATTTGCGAGCTTTCCTTTAATATCCCACAACGCCATGTCCATTCCTGATAGTGCATTATTCATAATCGGCCCACTTCGCCAGTAACCGCTTACATGGGCACTATGCCATAAATCTTCGATTCGTGACGGATCTTTCCCTATTAGAAATGGTTTCAGATAGTTTTCTATTGCTGCTTCCACCGCGTATACCCGTTGCGTGAACGTCGCACATCCTAGACCATATAACCCTTCCTGGTTGGTTTCTATTTTCACAACGACTAAATCAATTCCACCCGGTGCTGTCAGGAAGACTTTCACATCTTCAATCTGTAAATTTCTCAAAATATATTCCCTCTCAATTCTCCCTTATTTTTATCGGCCTAGCCATCCGCCATCAATTGCCAGCAAATGGCCGTGAATGTAATCCGAAGCGTTCGATGCGAGAAATACCGCTGCTCCTTTAAAATCTTCCGGATCTCCCCACCGCCCTGCCGGAATCCTTTCCATGATTTGACGGCTTCTCACTGGGTCTTCAATTAATGCTGTATTCATTTCAGTTGCTATGTAACCCGGTACAATCGCATTCACATTGACACCAACGGAAGACCATTCATTGGCAAGCGCTTTTGTCAGTTGGCCAACTGCACCTTTAGCAGCCGTGTAAGCAGGCACAAACACACCGCCTTGAAATGAAACGAGCGAAGCGATATTTATGATCTTGCCACTCTTTTGCTCGACCATATGTTTTCCAGCCTGTTGGCAAAGTGTCCAAACTGCATGTAAATTCACTTGCAAGACGTCGTTCCAATCTTGTTCGGAAAACTCGACCGCTGGCGATCGCCGTTGAATCCCACCATTATTGACAAGAATATCGACAGTACCCAATTTTTCAATCGTCAATGGGATTGCCGCTTTCACTTCTTCCGGATCACTTAAATCACACGGAATAATTTCACAGCGTACACCAAGAGCTAACACTTTCTCTTTTGTCGTTTGATCGTCCGAGCGTTGTAAAAGTGCAATGTCAGCACCCGCTTCGGCAAGTCCAAGAGCGATTGCCTGCCCGATACCCCGGGTTCCACCCGTAACAGCAGCCACCTTCCCCGATAAATCAAATGCTTTCATCATGTTCGTCACTCCTAGGATCAAATAATATTTTTAATGATTCATTCGGATTTCCCATCAGATCGAAGCCTTTTTGAATCTTGCTTAACGGCAAGACATGCGAAACAAGCAAATCCACATTCACTTTATTTTGTCCAAGCAATTCAATCGCTTTTGTAAAATCGCCAGATTGATAGCATCGCGTTGTGATCAAACCGATTTCACGGAAGTGCATCGCTGCAAGTTGAAGGGTCGGTGGTTCCTTATACACACTGACGACGACAACTTGACCTTGAAACTTAATGCATTCAATCATTTGATCAGCCGTTATTTGATTTCCTGCCACTTCGAATACGACATCTGCACCGACATTATTCGTATAATCCTTCACCGTTTGAACCACATTTTCTTTCGTTGCATCCACTGCCTCGAAACCTAACTCCTTCGCAACTTGCAAACGCATCGGACTGACATCGGAGATGAATATTTTCCCTGCACCAGCCCTTTCAGCAATCAATGCAATCAATAAACCGATCGGCCCCGCGCCAAGAATCGTTACCGTATCCCCAACTTTCAAGGTCGAGCGACGCACTGTATGAATGGCGACTGCAAGAGGCTCAAGCATGGCTGCCGCTTTGTCCGTAACTGTATCCGGCATTCTATGTAAATGATCCAATGGGGCCGTTACATACTCTGCAAATCCGCCATCCCCATCAATGCCGATATATTTCAGTTGAGCACAAACATGTGAATTTCCACTTTGGCAAGCAGCACAGGTACCGCAAACAAGAATGGGCTCAACAGCAACGCGGTCTCCTTTTTTCACATAGGCATTTTTCTGTACTTCTTCCACAACACCGCTAAACTCATGCCCGAGTATTAAAGGTGCTTCTGCACGGGGATGTAGGCCGGAATAGATCATCATGTCCGTCCCGCAAATCCCAGCATAAGATACTTTTAGCAATGCCTCGTTTTCTTTGACTACCGGTTTAGGTGTTTCAACCATTTTCACTTTTCTTGGTGCTATGTATTTCCCTGCTTTCATCACACTGATTCCTCTCCATTCTTAAATACCGAATGATATGCATCCATGAACTTCTTCGCCATATCTTTTATTTCTAATGGATTATCATATTGATAAAGCGCTCCGCCAACACCTACACAAACCGCGCCGTTCTTTACATAAGCAGCCATGTTAGTTAAATTGATACCGCCTGTGGGCATGAGTGGGATATGCCCGAGGGGTCCTTTGACATTTTTTAAATAATCCGGTCCTAACGAATCGGCCGGGAACACTTTGACGAGATCTGCACCGGCTTCATATGCCACATGGATTTCGGTCGGTGTCATAGCACCTGATGCGATGAAACACCCCCGCCTTTTTGCAACACGGATTGCTTCTTCAGAAACAATGGGTGTTACGATGAAATCTACACCTGCGTCAATCGCAAATTCCGCTTTTTGTCCATCCACTATTGTTCCTGCTCCAAGTAAGATGGATTCTCCAAAATGTTCTTTGACAACTTTAATGGCGTCCAGTCCCCCCGCATTTTCCACAGTAATCTCAATCGCTGTCACTCCACCATCTTGGAGGGCCTGTACAGTCTTAACCACATGCTCCGGTGTCATATTCCGCATGACAGCAATGACGCCGGCATTTTTCAATCGACTCATGATATGTTCACTAGTTATAGGCATAAGTTAGCTCCTTTTATGTATTTGGATCCGACTTTGATTACCGATCAATCAATTCTCTTTCACCTAGTAATACCTCCATGTCTTCTTGATAAGGAAGGCCTTCATTATCTCCTGGAACTCCGATGACGTAAGAGGCAACAGCATTTGCAAAATGGAGTGATTTTTCAAGCGACCACTGCTGAACCAAACTATAAATATAGCCGGCTGCGAAACCATCACCCGCACCGATTGTATCGACAACCTTTGTTGACACAATCGCCGGAGACTCAATCATTTCATCGGCTCTATATCCAACTGCCCCTCTCTCTCCTTTTTTTAACACGATATGAGAGACGCCCGAAGGCTTCAAGCCAGCAATCAATTCGGTTAAATTGGAGGTGCCAAATAATAACTCTGCCTCCTCTTCCCCAGTCAAAATCACGTCAACGTAAGGGATGAAGGACAGCAAACATTCTTTCGCTTGTTCCTTCGTCCATAACTTCAAGCGTATATTCGGGTCGAATGTAACAAGTACATTATGTTTTTTGGCTAATTTCAGTAATTGGAGAATTACCTCTTTGTTTGTCTCATTTATCGCTGGAAACACGCCACTAATATGGATGACTTTTGCTTTTCGTACATACTCTTCACTAATCGCTTCGGCTGTTAATGTGTTTGTCGGCGAATTGTCCCGATAATAGTAGGAATTGATCCGATCTGCATCAAAGATTTCCTTAAAGTAAACAGAAGTTGAAAAACCTTCGACAAACTCAACTTGGCTTGTATCGATCCCTTCTCCTCTTACATAATTTCTAATGTAACGTCCAAATTCATCTTTCCCCAGTCGGCTAATCCATCCAGTCTTGAGTCCGAGTCTCGAACAACCAATGGCGACATTCAATTCAGCGCCTCCGACTTTTCGCTCAAAAGTATGCACAAAGCGCAATGGACCATTCGTCAATGGATCCATCGTAATAAGCGCATCTCCGATGGTGATTACGTCCATTACTTCCTCTCCTATCTTTCTATGTAGATTTACGCACAATCAACGTAGGCGAATAACGTATAATCTTATTCGCTTTCTTCTCTTTGTTCGTAACTTTCTCCAACAATAATTCGGCCGCATGTTTGCCTATCTCGAACGCAGGCTGCGATGCAATCGTTAAAGCTGGATCGAATATTTCTGAATACGGTACCTCATCGATACTTACTAATGCGACATCTGCTGGAACTTGCAATTCTTTTTCCTTTAGAAATTTCAAAGCTTCTAACAACGCTAAATCATTCCCACAAATAAGGGAGTCCGGCGGATTAGAGTGGCTGAACATCTTTTCCAATTCGTTTCCGATCTCCTCTTTTTTCACACCGGCATAATAGCAATCATTAAGAGGAAGTGAATGCTTGCTAAGACTTTTTTTATATCCCTCCAATCGTTCAACCCGGGGCGTAATCCGGCGTTCCAACGAAGAGGTGATAAAGGCGATCCTTTTATACCCGTTTGCCACGAGATGATCGACAAGTATTTCCGAAGCTTTCATATTGTCCAAAAGAATCGTGCTTACATTCGTCTCCTCGACAATTCGGTCTACAAAAACTAAAGGATAAGCTTCTTTGTCCATTTTTTTGTAAAGATCTATATTCCCGCCTGTTGGAAAAATAATAAGTCCATCAACTTGTTTAGCCCTAAGCATTTCAATATAATTACGCTCTTTTTTAGGGTTATCATCTGCATTACAGACAATGACGTGCACATTAGCGGTATGACAAGCATCTTCAATCGCTCGAATAACTTGTGTAGAAAATGTATGCAAAATATTCGCAACGACAACACCAATTGTGGACGTCTTTTTCCGCGTCAAACTTCTGGCAATATAATTAGGTCGATAATTCAACTCTTTAATTGCCAGTTCAATTCTTTCTTTCGTCTCGCTGCTCATGTATTGATACCGATTGTTGATATATTGAGATACCGTACTTTTCGAGACATTCGCTTTCTTAGCAACATCCGCCATCGTTACCGCTTTCATCTGTCAGCTCTCCATTTCTGATACTTCAACTTATCTAAACCGATTTACTAAACCGGTTTAGTAAATCGGTTTAGTGTTATTGTATACTATCCGTTTATGTAAAACAAGAACTTTTTAGATAATATCGAAGAGTCGACATTGAATGGTATTTTCACAATGCATCATTTAATTTCATATACCATGTCTGTATAGGCCTCCTTTTCCTGTTTCATAAAAGCTCTACCTAAGGATGCATATACGAATGAATTACCAGTACTCTAAAATTGAAAAAGACTGTCAATCCCACCTTTAAAAAGATGAGGTTGACAGTCCAACATTGAATTTTTTATAGGGTAAACAGATCACTGTTTAAGGTCCCCACGGCTGTACTTTATATTTCTCTATTAAGAAGTTATCAGAGAACGCATCCTATGAACTTTAAAATGATTTAACTCTTTCTATGTGGATGCGTTTACATAACTGCACATTAACCCCTTGTTGTTGGAGTTTTTCAGCAAGTTGTTCAGTCGTCAATAAACGTTTTCTTAAAATGGGATATTCAATTTTAGGTTTGGCTTTCACGTAGCTCACTTCCATAAAGATCCTCCTACTAGCTGAAACGTTCTTGTAAAGTTTATTAATTTAACCTTTTGACCTCTTCGTGAATTCTCATCATTTTTTCATCCATTAATTTAGCAGTTTGCGCTGCTGTCAGCAGTTCTTTTTCCAAATAACTAGGAATTTTTTTGTCATACTTATAATATATTTTGTGTTCCAAACTTGCCCAAAAGTCCATCGCTAACGTCCGCAGCTGTATTTCAGCATAAATGTTTTCTATGCCGTGGGACAAGGTTACAGGGATTTTGATAATTAGATGCAAACTTTGATACCCGTTCGGCTTTGGTGATCTGATATAATCCTTTACCTCGATAATTTTGATATCTTTTCGGTTTGACAGCTGAGTAAAAATATCATAGATGTCCGTCACAAAGGAGCAAACGATCCTCATCCCAGCGATATCGAATATAGATTCCTTTGCATGCGGCAAGGTAGATACAATGTTTTTTCTTTCTAGTTTTGCCTTAATACTTTCCACATTTTTAATTCTCGTTTGGATATGTTCGATTGGATTGTAGTCATTCAAATACTTTGCTTCCTCGGCCATAATATTGATTTTCGTTTTCAATTCATCTAACGCAAATTTATAGGGTAATAAGAAGCGTCTCCATATTTCCCGATTTTCCATTTCAAATTTCCTCGTGTCTTTGACTTCCGCTAACTTCATAGTAAGCTCCTCTTTCCTAACTAAAAGTGACACCTTGTCATAATATAGCTTGGATTAATAATAAATGACATCGTGTCACTTGTCAACAAATAATATGACAAGGTGTCACTCTTATTGTTGACCTATGACAAATCGTCATTTATGATTAGGTTAATTTACGACATAATGTCATTTGGGTAACTAAATTGGAGGATGTGTGAATGCCTAAACAAACCTTTTTTAATTTATCTAGAGACAAACAGGAAAATTTAATTCACTCGGCAAAGAAAGAATTTTCAAGAGTTCCTTTGTATGAAGCATCCATTTCCAATATTATTAAAAACGCGGGAATCCCACGGGGTAGTTTTTATCAATATTTTGAGGATAAAGAGGATGTATTCTTCTTTATCTTGGATGAGTATGCTAAACAAAACGGCGAGCGATTTGCCTCCTTACTCAGAGAGTATAATGGCGATTTATTTGACTCTTTTCTAGGCATGTTTCAATCGATGTTAAAGGATTTTCAAAACGAAGAGAACCGTATTTTTTTTAGGAATGCCTTTTTAAACATGAATTACAAAGTAGAAAAAACGTTTACCAAAAATATGAACATCGGTAAATTAAAAGACCGTCATTTAGAAATTATAGGACTGATCAATATCGAAAATTTGAATATGGCTAATGAGCAAGATTTATTTCACGTCATCAAAATTATGATGGCAATCACACTTCAAAATCTTATTCAAAATTTCGCAATGGACTTATCTTTCGAGGAATCTTTAAAAGACTATACATTGGAAGTGGAACTACTTAAAAAAGGGCTATATCGCAACGAACATGAATAGGTAAAAGCGAATCCCATTATTTCAGGATTCGCTTTTTATCCTAATTTGGTAATCAGTCAACTTAGACCTGATGGTTCCTTTCTACGTCCCGTCCTCCTTTTTGAAGACAATTCTTGATCAAAATGTAAAAGCGTGTTCCCCAACGCTTGGATTCCTTTTGCAACTTGACCGTAATCAGTCCATTCTTCAGGACAATGACTTTTACCGTCCTGACTCGGAACAAAGATCATGCCAACAGGCGCCACTTCTGCAATTTGCATCCCATCATGACCGGCACCACTCGGCAAAAACATTGTTGCGCCAAGCGGCTGACAACTTTTTTCAATACCTGTCAGCACTTCTTCCTCCACAACAACTGGATCCGAGTGGGATAACTGATTCGTCGTAATGGAAACACCTCGTTGCTGTTGAATTCGTTCCATTTCTTTTTCGAACCGTTCCATCATCTGCACAAACACGTCTTTATCGAGTGAACGAATTTCAAATTCAAAAACAACCCGCCCCGGGACGATATTCGGTCCATTCGGCTTCACAGATAACCGCCCAACCGTACCTACCACTTGCTCTGCATACGACAGATTCGAAATTTCTTCCAATTTCAAAACGAGTGCCGCGGCTGCTGTCAATGCATCATACCGCATATTCATCGGCGTGGTTCCCGCATGATTCGCCTGCCCCTCCACAATCACTTCATACCGTTGAATCCCAACAATCCCCGTGACGACCCCTAATACCTTCTCGTTCTGTTCCAACACAGGTCCTTGTTCAATATGCAATTCCAAATACAAAGACAAATCGCCGGCTTTCAACGCTTCTCTCTCGATTTTTTCAGGCCTGCCCCCCGCAAACTCGAGCGCTTCCCTTAACGTACAACCATCCGCGTCTTTTCTACCGAGATCCTCTTCCGTCAAATCACCAACCATCCCTCTGCTGCCAATTGTCGAAATGCCAAACTCGCTCGCTTCTTCCGCCGTAAAATCAACAACAAGTAAAGGGTGTGCTAATTGAATATTTTGTTCATTCAATTGACGAACGATTTCAATTCCCGCCACAACACCGATGACGCCATCAAATCGGCCACCGCCCACAACGGAATCCGTATGAGAACCGATCATGATCGGAGACAGATCAGGATTCGTTCCTTCTCGTCTTCCGACCAAATTGGACGCCGCGTCAATATGCACATCAAGTCCACAATTCTCCATTTCTTTTTTCAACCATTCCCGACTCTCCGCGTACCATTTCGTAAAAGGTCGTCTTGTATACCCCGGCGCCGCCTTATCAACCATTGTAGACAACGTCAATATATCTTGCTTAATTCCCTCTTTGTTTTGCTCAAACATCCCCATCCTACAAATCCCCCTTAACGACACATACTTTTTATTGACAATTAATTCGAATAGTTCTGTTATTTAATTTCTAGTATACCAAAAATTGCTAAGTATTGAAATTCCTATATGAAAATCATATAAATGCTTACGCATCATTATGGGCATTGCCTGAAAAAATGACATGTTGTTACCGCAACGCACTTGGTTCTTGTCGTTATACCTCTTTTATTTTCAGAACAACCGGCAATATTCTCGGAGCCAGAAATCAAGACACATTTTTTACGAATGAGCAATTTTTATTCCCAATTCCTAATCCATCATTCATATAGCAAGACCTTTTATTGTCATAACTAAAAAAACAAGCAAGACACCGCAAAAGCGTCTCACTTGTTTTGCATCGAACATCTCAATAGCACTGACTTTTTACCTTCCCGCCCTGACTGGAGCAAGCGCAGTATCCCTCACTTTTTCACTCGAGACAGCGAGTACGAGGACGAGACCGGCTGCCATGAGCACGCCGTCTAGTAGGAGCGGTGTGCCCCAATTGCCGGAGCTGTCGCGAAGCACGCCCGAAACGACAGGGGAAAGAACCGCGCCAATTTCAGCAATCAAGTTCAACATACCGAACATGGAACCCCGATTTTCAACAGGTGTCAAATCGGAAGCGAGCGCATGGGCAACTGGTTGCATCGCAAAGAAAAAAAGGCCCGAAACAAATAGTAGAATGGACATGATGACCGGACTTTGATGCCCAAGCATAACGTAGCC
>CAOKMT010000016.1 GCA_948469885.1 uncultured Sporosarcina sp.
AGCATTCATCCCGCCACTTATGGAAGTGGAGGACTTCTGCTGAATCAAGTTAAAACATCCTTCTTATCCGTTTTCAACTTGGAGGGATGTGGTATACTAACAATATTATTTCGATTAAGTGAAGGGGTGGACGTCAGGATGGCCATTTTTCATAATACTCCGCTCCTTGCGGCTCTGTTCGGCATTTTCTTTGCGCAATTCATAAAAATCCCGATCAGTTTTTTCCTGCATGGAAAACTCGACTGGAAACTGATCACCTCGACGGGCAGTATGCCCAGTTCTCATTCAGCTGCTGTTACATCTTTGACAACTGCCATCGCTTATGAGGCGGGACTCGACTCACCACTTTTTGCGGTTTCAGCAATTTTTGCAGTCATTGTCATGTTCGATGCCACCGGGATTCGGTATCAAGCTGGGCAACAAGCCCTCATCATTAACCAAATGCGTGTAGATTTCCAAACGTTTGTACAGGAAGCAAAAGGATGGCAACAAAAAGATGGTCAGCAAAAAATCGAGGAATTAAAAACATTGCTCGGACATAAACCGAGTGAAGTTTTTGTAGGAGCTGTAACTGGAGTTCTCATATCTGTCATCATTTATTCTTTCATCGTCTGATCTTTACAGAAAAAAGGTGTGTTTGAGCGAATCCGCTTAAACACACCTTTTCTATACTAAACACGTCAAAACATTTGATAGCCTTGTTTGCGTAATGTTTTAATCACAAACCCTGAAATGATCGCACCGACAAGACCACTTGATAGGATGACAATATCCACTGTATGAAGAGCCATTATTTTTTCACCAAGCATTCGGAATGCGTATGCCGGTTTCGTAAAATACTCATAAATCTTCACTTCGTCAATGATCAGAATAACAATAACCGGGTAGATGATTGCCATCAGCCAAGTCATTCTCAATAACATATTCAATAAAAATCCAATACCGAAAAAGATCACGATAAAAATCAGTATGGATAACACTACGTGTACTAATGAAATTGTTCCACCCAAAGTCATTACCTCCGCTCTCCACCCATCATTTTACATGAACAGACAAGAGCTTTCAACAGAACGCGGCTCGTTCGAAAATTTGTCGAATTTTCTTCAGAAAGTATGCACTCCTCATTTATAGGATAAGGGGCGCACCCGTTGTCTAGTATTCCGCAGAACAGTTAAAAGCACCTACCCATATTGATGAGTAGGTGCTACAAGTCCGCATCTGATTACAAGAAGTCAAACTTTCCTTTTTTCATAACGAGGCCGATGCCGCCAATCATGTATAATGAACGATTATCCACTACTTTTTTCATGAATGAAGCTTTTGTACCTGTCAATTTCTTATCAAAAACAACACCGATTGCATCGTCTCCGCCAAGTGAACAAACGCTCCCTTTCAAATCAGGGACGAACGTTGATGTCGGTTGGTTTTTAAGAAGAGCAACGATATTCTCCGCGCATTTGTCACCTTGCTGCATCGCGATTTGTGCAGTTGGCGGATACGGACGGTTGATTTCTTCATTGATCATAAGTGCACAGTCCCCAACGACAAACACATCGTCAAAACCTGGCGCTCGTAGATCTTTTTCCACTTTGACACGCGCACGCATGTTTTCGATACCGGATGACTCTACGAGACGGTTACCTCGGACACCCGCAGCCCATACGACTGTACGAGATTTGATGAATTCGAATTCTTCTTCACCAGTTTTAATTTTAACGCCTTCTTCAGTTGCTTCAACAAGAGGTGTACCAATTGAAAACTCGATTCCTTTGGATTCAAGTTGACCAACCGCATATTTAACAAGCTCTTCATCAAATCCTGGAAGAACCATCGGCGCCGCTTCTACACAAACGACACGCACTTTTTCAAATGGAACATCATATTCTTTACAAAGTTCTGGAACACGATTTCCAAGCTCTCCGAGGAATTCGATGCCTGTAAATCCAGCCCCGCCGACAACAATTGTTAAACGACTATCATCTTTCGATTCTTCAAGCGACCAAGTCGCAAATTGGTAGTCGATATGATCGCGAATTTGACGTGCCGCTTTGACGTTCGCCATGGCAAGTGCATGTTTGTCGAGACCTGGGATACCGAAAGTCTCTCCTTCAAAGCCAAGAGAGATTACTAAGTAATCATATGTATGTGTTCCGGCACTTGATGTCACGACTTTCTCATTTACATCGATCGCTTCAACTTTAGCTTGGATGAACTCTACTTTTTCTGCGTTGATAACCCTTTTAATATCATATCGCACTTGTTCAGGCGTTAAAGTTCCCGCCGCCGCTTCATGCAACCAAGTAGATTCGTAATGGTATTCATTTTTATTTATGAGAACGATATCCGCCTCATCTGTTCCAAGTGATTTTTGCAATTTAACGACCGTAGCCAAACCGCCGTAGCCTGCACCTAACACCAATATTGTTGGCCTTTTCACGAAAATCGAAACCACCTTTAATTTTATTTTATCCGGAACACACAAATATAACTCCATCAAAGAAGGATGAAGACATCGCTTCTTCATGAAATGCAGCCCGGTTTTTTCAGTTTTCACACTACCTCTTATATTAGCCCTTTTGATAGTGTTTTTCAACACCCTATGTAAAATAGTAAATCTTTGAAAATACTGACTTGGTATATATTGTAAAGCAGAAAATGACCCTCCTACAAATTCAGGAGGGTCTTCTCATTAGCAATCCTTTGGAGTTCCGACGTTTTTAGCTGTTCTGAATGAAGTTCCGCATCCGCATGAGAGAATAGCATTCGGATTTTCTATCGTAAATCCGCCGCCCATCAAAGACTCTTTATAGTCAATTTGCGTACCTTTCAGAATATCGATATCGTCCGTCGCAACGATCATTTCAATACCGTGCTGTGAAAGCAACTGGTCTTCCTCAGACTTTTCCGTTTCAAACCCTAAACCGTATGTGAGTCCGCTACACCCACCGCCGTTGACAGCGACACGTAGGTACGAACCTTCTTCTCCATTATGCTGCATCATTTTCTTTACATGAAATGCCGCCGCTTCAGATAGTTCAACTAATTGACCCAATCGTGTTCACCTTCCCTATACGTTTCTTCCATTGTACCAGTGCATTTAGCCGTTCTGCAATCAAAATTGCTTAAAGTTTCTTTTTCTTACGTTATACTAATGACAAACAATTCCCCTAAATTAAAAAGGACCTGTCGTCGGCCCTTTTCATTGTTTACAATCGATTCCACTTTACTTTCATTCAGCAACAGCTATTGCTGAAGCAATTTAAAATACTTGTTCTACTTCAACGACACCTGGAACTTCTTCCAGAAGCGCACGCTCAATGCCCGCCTTCAATGTAATCGTCGAGCTCGGACACGTACCGCAAGCACCAAGTAGACGAAGCTTCACAATTCCGTCTTCAATGTCAACAAGCTCACAGTCACCTCCGTCACGTAGAAGAAATGGGCGTAATTTATTTAATACTTCTTGTACTGATTCTGTCATTTGTGTATCTGTCATTAAATCTCGTCTCCTTTCCTTATAATAATTATTATAAACTGGAATGCGGAAAAAATCCATCTTTGAATACGAAAGGAGTTATTTTCATGAAGAAAAATAACATTATCATTGAAATCTTCGGGGCGAATACCACTTGTGCCAGTTGCGTTCAAGCGCCTTCTTCAAAGGATACGTATGAATGGTTACGAGCCGCAATCGCTAGAAAGTATCCAGGTGAACGGTACGAAATGGTCTATATTGATATCGATAAAGAGATCGACGATAAGCGTCAGCGAGAAATTGCAGCCCAAGTGAGAAATGACGAATACTTTTATCCACTCGTCATGCTGAACGGCGACATGATCGGAGAAGGGCATATTCGCTTAAAACCATTATTCTCCGCTCTCGATCAGCTAGGCTTCGGCAATAATGGAGCACGTATGTAATTGATTCTATACTGGTATCAAATTCTGTGACTGGCACGCCCTTGTCCTTGGCTCCCCACACTTAATACATCTTACTTGAAACGCGGACACTCGTTACAAAGCATATGGCACTTGATTAATTAACCAGGAACTCCTCAATGCCCTTAAAACCGCCTCGTCCGCGTTTGAGGGCGTGATTATTGTTTCACATTCTTGACCGATTGAAGCTAACTTCGATTTCAATACTTACAACAGTTCAATCTTTCGCACCATCACTAAATACTCCTTGTATAATATGTTTTATCAAAGTAGAGAAACGGTCATATTATCAACGATTAAGTACGCGGACACCCTCAAACAGTCTCGTTAATTCTTCAAACACGGCTTCCGATTTACCTGCTACAATACTTATTAATTTCCCTCTTAGCATAATAGTGACCGTCATGATATCCCGATAATCTGAAATGATCTCAACCGACAGTTTTTCGTTTATATTTTTACCTCCTTCATATGTATTTTAAAGTTATGTCTGACCTGAACGAGATAACACAATTTAATTGTAGCGTTTTTTCACAGCCAGTCGTTAAGACATTCGCCGCATATATTGCTTGATCACCGTTAAAATAGTATCCCTGAATGAGAGAACAAAATTCAAGTCGAACAGCCGATGGATTTGTTAGGGATCAATATTAGCTGGGATTAGCCTGCCCTGAACTGGATAGATAAATAAAAAAAGAGATCGCCGTAAAGTTAAGAAACGATACGACGATCTCTTCATTTGAGCGGTTTCAAGAGAAGTTGTGATAGAAATGTGATATTCCTACAATTCTTCTCCATCCACCCTATGAAAACTGCATCACATCACTGTTAAGAAAGTGATTTAACCATTATGCCATTTGTACATCCAAAGCACACCGGATTTCAATAACCGTGCGATGCGACCGGTTACTGTACGATCCGCTAAATAAGCAAACCCTTGCTTTTTACCGAGTGAGCCAAGGAAACCTTTGAGCTTGATCTCCGGCATGCTTTCCGGTAACGGTTTATCTTCCCAAACGAGGCGTAATATTTTCACAATTTGTTCCGCTTGTTCCTCTGCAACTTGAGCACTTGGAGCATACGGCAACGCAGCACAGTCACCCACTACATATACATCATTGTATTTCGGCAACTGGTGATAGCTATTTAACGCGAGTCGGCCGGAACTGCCCTTTTCCGTGTCGATGTTTTGCACAGGAGTGACCGGTCGGATACCCGCTGTCCAAACCACTGCATCTACGGGAATCGTTTCTTCATGATTATACAGAACATCAGCACCGACTTTCGTAATGTTGGAATTGGCAACAACATCTACGTTATGTTCATCAAACCAACCTTTTACATAATTACTTAGACGCTCTGGGAAATCCCGTAAAATCCGTGGACTGCGATCGAACAACTTAATATTCAAATCGGGTCTACTCTCACGTAACTCACTCGCCAGTTCAATGCCGCTCAATCCTGCGCCAACGATCCCAACCGTAGCTCCTCCACCGAGTCCAAGTAGCTTTTTGTATGTAGTTCGCGATTTTCCGATCGTCTGGATGCTGTATGTATATTCAGCTGCCCCTGGAACATCATGATAATTATCTTGACAACCGAGACCAATAACGAGGTTATCATATGAGACTTGTGTACCGTCATCAAGATACACACATTTTTCTTCAGGTGCGATTTCAATGACTTCGCCTTCGACAATTTTAAGTTGATCGTGAACCGGTAAAGGAACACGTACGACAGCATCCGACACAGTTCCCGCTGCCAACGCGTAAAATTCCGTTTTCAAGCTGTGAAAAGGAGTCCGGTCAACGAGTGTAATTTCAATATCTGCCGGTAGTTCTTTCGTTAAAAGGCGCAACAAAATACGCATATTGCCGTATCCAGCACCTAACAGCACAAGTTTTTTCATTTTTTTCTCCTTTATCGCTAAATTTCCGTTGTTTACTCAACAATGAGTATAGCAGTTTGTGACAAGTTTCACAATATGACTTATGCAGACATACAAATTGACGTTTTTTTAAAAAAGGAGTACTATGCCTAATAGTGAGGTGATCTCCGTGAATCCGATTGTCGAATTTTGCATGAGTAATCTTGCAAACGGTTCACATAAAACTTTGGAACAATTAGAACGCGATCCGAACTTGGACGTCCTTGAATATGGTTGTTTAAGCTATTGCACAATCTGTGCACATTCACTTTACGCCATGGTGAACGGTGAAATAGTTGAAGCTGACACCCCCGAGGAATTGACGGAACGCATTTATCAATTCATAGAAGATAATCCACTCTTTTAACACCATGCAGTAATTATGTCGAAGCGTAATTGCTTATAAATGGCTTTCCATCTTTCATGGAAAGCTTTTTATATTTTCAAGTCTTTAAGTGTTTGTACAAGTTGTGTCGGCTTCCTCTCTTTTAAGAGCACTTCTTCTCTCGACGTCACGCCGCCTTCAACATGTATTGTATCAATTCCAAAATCGAGACCGAAAAGAATATCAGTATCATAGTTGTCCCCGATCATCACCATCTCATCTTTGCTATACCCGCCGCTTTTTTGTATAAACTCCAGCATATACGATTTCGGCTTCCCTACGAATATAGGTGCTCTTCCCGTCGCATTTTCCACCAATTTCACGAAAGAGCCATTCCCTGGCACAAGCCCTCTCTCTGTGGGGATCGCCTTATCGCTGTTCGTGGCAATAAAATGCGCGCCCGCCCGAATGGCGATACACGCATTCGACAACTTTTCATAATTGATATGCCGGTCTATTCCCATGACAACAATATCGGGATCCGTATCCGCAAGACGGATCCCTTCTGCGTGAAGTGCTTCACGAAGTCCGTCTTCTCCGATCATCATCACCGTCGCTCCACCATGCATTTCTTCACAATATTTAGCAGCCGCAATCGCTGACGTTATAATCTTCCCACTGTCTGTATGCACTCCGAATAACCGGAGCTTTTCCTTGATTTGAACCGGTGTCATCGATGAATTATTCGTTATAAAATAAGGATGGATGCCATTCGCTTGTAAGCTTGCGATTAATGATACCGCCTCCTGAATCGGCTCAATCCCCCGATAAACCGTTCCATCCAAATCAAAACAATACGCTTTATAACTTTTCATCATTTCTCATCTGCCGGTAAAAATGCTGAAACGGGTCCAAGTTCGTTTTCAAGATAGTGACGGACTTTCACCGGAAATTGTAGAAGCGCTTCCATTGACTCATGTAAAGTCGCGTCAATCGTTCCTATATTCACTTGAATGAACTCCCGTACAATCATCGTCCGTAGTTCAATGACACGCTTTAAAGGGTCAGCCATCTCCGGTGTGATCACTTTTTCGTCTTCCATAATATCGATGATGTCTTCATAACTTCCAGGATCACGCATAATGAATCCGTCAATCATTACATTGCCAACATCGATGATCGATTCAATGACGACATGCGTTAGTCTGGCAAGGGCAAGCGAATGTATTAGGTCTTCTTTCCACGCTTGCTCCTCTTGATATAAGGTCAATAACTTTTCCATATGTGTAAGTGTAAGCTCAATTTGATTTCGATCGATAAAATACATCGTCATTTCTCCTCCCTGGACATTGGTTTTTCCTTTTATATTCTACCATATGTATACAGATTCATTCGCAAATAACGACACGATGTAGATGGAGTGTATGAAAGATTGGATCCACTCATGTTTCCACCCGCTTGTCTAACACCTCTTCAATTCTTTACTTCTTTTAAAATCATCGAGAATCTTTTAGCGTCATGAAAAAATCCGTGCCGCTGATCACTTTGACCTTCGACACGGATTTCGATTTTCAATCATTGGATCGTGGAACTTGCCTGCTTCACTTTCCCTTTCTTTTTCAATACAAAATGGGCACAACCGAAATTACAATACTCGTATAGATAGTCTTGTAATGCGCTTATTTTCGTTTCATACGTAGCTTTATGGTTGCGATCATCGAAAAAGCCTTTTAAACGAAGCTGACCATATCCCCAATCACCGAGTATATAATCATATTTCAATAAAATATCGCTATACCTTGCGAGCAATGCCTCTTCGTCAAAGCCGCTCCGGAAATCTGTCACAAGTTCATATTCCCAATTTTCAAGTGTTATCATTTATCAATCACCGCCACTCAGCGCTGTACTGTTGCTTTTAACTGCTCTTCACCTTGCCGTTGCTTTTCTTTGGCTGCTGCGTTCACTTGTTCATCCGCATGATAACTTGAACGGACGAGCGGTCCCGCTTCACAATGTGAAAAACCTTTGGACATCGCAATTTTTCTCAATTCGCCAAACTCTTGCGGCGAATAATATTTCTGCACTTTCAAATGTTTTTTCGACGGTTGCAAGTACTGTCCGATTGTCATAATGTCGACGTTGTTGGCACGAAGATCATCCATCGTTTCCACTATTTCTTCATGGGTCTCTCCTAAACCGAGCATGAGTGAAGATTTCGTTGGAATGTCAGGGTGCATCTCTTTTGCCCGACTCAATAATTCAAGTGAACGATCATATGTTGCGCGTGCCCGAACTCTCGGAGTCAATCGACGAACCGTTTCGATATTATGGTTTAAAATATCGGGTTTGGCCTCCATCAAACGCTCGATGTTTTCATATATGCCGCCCATATCAGAAGGGAGCACCTCGATTGTTGTAAATGGATTTTTACGACGGATGGCACGGATCGTTTCAGCAAACACACCAGAACCGCCGTCTTTCTGATCGTCCCGTGCGACAGCTGTCACTACGACATGTTTCAAGTTCATCAACTGAACGGAATCCGCAACGCGCTCTGGTTCCGCTAGATCCAATTCAGTTGGCAATCCTGTATTCACCGCGCAAAAACGGCAAGCACGTGTACAGACAGCCCCAAGAATCATGAACGTTGCCGTCCGGCGCTCTCCCCAGCACTCATGAATATTAGGACAACGTGCTTCCTCACACACTGTATGTAAATTTTTCTCCCGCATTAACTTTTTGAGATCTCTATAGTTGTCATTCGTATTCAACTTGATTTTCAACCAATCCGGCTTCCTGATATGTTCTTCTTTCTTTCCTTGTTGGGGTCTACATGACACAATAATCGTCTCCATTTCTTTCAGACTTAGTGAATCTTCCCACTTTCAGCGTCTATTGACTATTGACAATGTATCACATTTATACTATTCCAACAACAGTTAGGAACGATCGAACCCTATCTCCAATCCACCAAAAAACGTCCGATTGACCGGACGCTTTCCTTTTCATTTTCTTCTCGCAGTGGCTACTGCGTGCAGAATGCTTGCCATCAGACCACCCCAAATTATAAGGATCCCCAAGACCATCATGAAAATCGCCTCACCGCTCATTTTCATCCTCCTCAACTTTCATCGTAATCGCTCACTTCCACTATGTTCTTTTTCCATTTCAACAGCGTGAAAATGATCGCCATGACGAGTGCGAAAATTGCTACGGACCACCCATTCGTCCAAATGAATAGATCCGAATACCCTTCGTAATTGCCGTTATTCTTTTCATGCGTTTTCAATATATTCGTTTTGAGCAATCCGAACATCATATAACCAAGCACAAGCGGCGTTACAAATCTTAAACAAACTTTCCACCATGTTCCGATCCGGATGTCCGAAATGGCGTTGGCATGCTTTTGAAACAGATCGAGCTTTCTGAATACCCAGGCCATCAAAAACACTTCAATCAAACCGATCGCCGCAACACCAAACTGGTTGATGAAGTAGTCGGCCGCATCCAAAAAATATAAGCCGCCCCGTGTCGCATACAACATGGAAACAAGTGCAGACAAACCGACACCAATAACAACAGACTTACTACGCGAAATATTGAACTTATCTGAAACACCTGCAATGTATGTCTCCGCAATCGAAATCAGAGAAGTAAATCCGGCCAGTACAAGTGATAAAAAGAATAAAGCGCCGAACACCCCGTTCATCCCCGGCATTTGATTGATGATTGCAGGAAATACGACAAATGCCAATCCGACACCCGCATCTGCAACTTCCGCTACCGACATGTTTGCTTGCGTCGCCATAAAACCTAATGCCGCAAACACACCGATCCCAGCCAACAATTCAAAACCCGAATTCGCAAATCCTGTAATAAAAGCATTATTCGTAATATCCGACTTCTTCGGCAAATAACTTGAATAAGTAATCATAATGGCAAATGCAATCGACAAACTGAAGAAAATATGACCATAAGCAGCTACCCAAACAGTCGGATTCCATAGCTTGGATAAGTCAGGCTTAAAAAAGGCGTCAAGTCCTAGCAAGGCGCCATCTAGTGTTACAGCACGCAAGACGACGATGAGAAAGACGATGACTAATGTCGGGATGAAAATCCGGTTCGCTAGCTCAATTCCGCGTTTAACACCACTGAATAGGATAATAAATGCCACAACCCAGACAGCTAACAACGGAAGGACGACACCTGGAACAAATCCGCCAATTTGCCCAGGTGTCTCTACCACTTGCAACACATCGCCGAACAAAAAGCTTTTTGTATCCTCTCCCCAAGCAAGGCGAATGGAATATACTGTATATTTCATTGCCCAGGCAATAATGACAGCATAGTAAGTCGAAATGACAAATGATACGAAAATTCCCCACCAACCAAGCCACTCTGCCTTTCTACCTTCCATTCTAAAAAAAGAAAGGGGTGCGGAGCCGCGATATTTCTGTCCGATCGTAAATTCCATAATTAAAATAGGGATGCCAGCAGTCAATAAGGCAAATAAATACGGGATGAAAAAAGCACCGCCGCCATTTTCATAAGCGACATAGGGGAACCTCCATATATTCCCAAGTCCTACTGCCGATCCGACCGCCGCCAAGATAAAACCTGTTCGTGTTCCCCATTGTGCACGTTGTTCCATTTCTCTTCCTCCCTTCAATTATGCATAACTGAATATTCCGTCAAATAATTCCGTATACCCCTTAAGAAATCACGCAAATATAGTAAGTAAAGTTTACCGAATTATCTGTTTATAGTCAAAGTATTTTTCTTATTTCCGCCAAACTAGTACGCGCGGATAAATATAGCTATGTATTTTTTCGAGAAGTCGAAAAAGTTATAGATGCCCTAGATAGAGCACTGCACGACTTTGACAACCAAAAGCGAAAGCGATGGAAACAGCTAGTTTTAGTGGCATGAGTCTTCTTTCGGTTAATAGATAAAAACGACAAAATCGAACGCGTCATGCGTACGCAAATCAAAAAATCCCGATAAGTCATCTGACTGATCGGGATCTCTAAAAATTTAAGGAGTTGTTTGAGTCTCTACCTTTTTCATTCTCAAGGACCAGATTGCAAACAGTAAAACTAGCAAAACAATGACTGCGACCAATCCAAACCAAATGGAACTGGTAAACCCTAAAACCAAATAGCCAGTCGCCGCAATGCCTGCACTAATAAGCGCATACGGTAATTGTGTCACTACATGATCCATGTGATTACATCCTGCCCCAGTTGAAGATAGTATCGTCGAGTCGGAAATCGGAGAGCAATGGTCTCCAAATACTGCGCCCGCCAATACTGCCGCAAGTGCCGGCAAGATCATTTCAGGGGCGGCATCAATCATAATTTGTGCGCCAATCGGGATCAAGATTCCGAATGATCCCCAAGACGTTCCTGTTGCAAATGCCATCAGACAAGCAAGTACAAACATGATGACCGGCAAAAACGCAACTGGTATATTAGCACTTGTCACCACATTGGAAAGGAAGACCCCCGTCTCCAACACTGCAATCAAATGCGTTAACGCCCACGCGAAGATAAGAATCAGCACTGCTGGCATCATCGTTTTTAAACCACTGACAAAAGCGCGTCCCATCCATCCGGCGTTCGCCGTCTCATTATGTTTCATTTGTTTTACATACAAGGCGATCGCCACGACGACACCTACGAATCCGCCTGTCATCAAGGCAAAGGGCACGTCCGTGTTTTCAAATATTGTCCACACATTAACCGCTAAACCTGCCGACACACTTTCCGTATAGCCCGTCGCTACCATCATGGCAAGCGTCGTTGCCACAAGCGTCACAATCGGTGCAACAAGATCCCGCACACGACCATGGGAATGGACGGGAAATTCTTCTTTTAATTGGCCTGGAATTTCTTTTCCGAGACTATATAGTTGACCTG
Organism: uncultured Sporosarcina sp.; assembly: GCA_948469885.1. Taxonomy (GTDB): domain Bacteria; phylum Bacillota; class Bacilli; order Bacillales_A; family Planococcaceae; genus Sporosarcina. The sequence goes on from CAOKMT010000016.1 coordinate 12,110, forward strand.
TTTCAGCTGCTAATTTTTCATGCTTTTTCATCGCAAATAAATCATAATCTGTCCAAGCTAGGAAAAAGACCATTGCCAAAGTCGTAATAACGTAAAAATTCATTGGTGCCATCATGATAAATGCCGATAACGGCGAATAGCTGATTGCTGCCGCTCCGCCAAATATTAGCGCAAGCTGGCCGATCAAATAAGCACCCCAACTTGAAATAGGGGAAACGACACAAACCGGTGCCGATGTCGAGTCGATGAAATAAGCAAGCTTAGCACGCGAAACCCGGTACTGATCTGTAATCGGACGAGCGATCTGACCGACTGCTAGCGAATTGAAATAATCATCCACGAAAATGGCGAACCCAAGAAAAACAGTAAGCAACTTTGCGCCACGCTTCGTTTTAATACGGCGCACCGCCCATTCGGCAAACGCTCTGCTGCCCCCCGACAAACTGACAAAAGCAGTTAACACGCCGAGAAGTAATATAAAAACCATAATGTAAATCGTATACGTATTCAACGCACCATCTTCCCAAAAGGAAATGATCATGGCGCTCCACAAATTCTTCAACGAGTCCGCCGGTGAGAATGAGGCTGCGATAAATGCGGCTGCGACAACGCCTGCCCCGAGTGATAATAGCACCTTTCTTGTCGCCAACACCATCACAATCGCAATAAGCGGTGGTAAAATCGATACCCATGTTCCAATCATTATTACAAGTCCTCCTATTCTAGGATAAGGCTTTTAGAGAATTAAAAAAACCGGCCCTTTACACGTTATCATGTGTAGAGGAAGCCGGTTTTATCTACGTTTCGTCAGTCGGATAAATCATCTTACTTATCAAACAGTACGCTGTAGCTCACCATACGATCAAATACGTTCCATGTCCTTCTTTTATCGAACTGAATCGACAAAAATAGTAGGATAATTTTACGTCGCTTTTCGTATGACAGTGTCATTCCTATTCGGAATAACCCCAACCAAATGGACTTGACAATCCCATTCAGCTTCGGCAATGCTTCCTTTTACACATGGTCATCATTGTCAATCTCGCATGTGTGACTCTTAAACAATGCAGCCTCTACCCAATCAATATTTATTTACTTGCCTAGTATATCAATTAATCATTCTGAGGTCAAATCGGGTCAGTTTAAGGAGAATCCTGAATATCCTTTATTGGCACTTGGATCGATGGCGGTGCCATACCTCCTTGCCCGCTACTATATATGTTGGGAACAGGGCTTTGAACGAGACCCATCGCCACCGGTATGGTTTGTTGGACGATACTCGTTTTTGTCGAAAATGGCACGATAATTTGAACGTTCACCGTCAAAATGACGTTCACTTCTACATATGCGTTGTTAATCCCAAAGTCTTCAATTTTCGTTTCCACGTCTGCCAGAACATCCCCGATGACATGAAAGCGGATCGGGATTTTTGGCCCTAAATTTCCGAGGAGTGGTATGTTTGTCGCTTGCCCTAGCGGCACAAAGAATACAATTCCGCCTTGTTCTTCCATTTTAAGCGGGTCGTATTCGATATTCTCCGACATTGGCAACATGTTCAAATTTCCTTCCTGCGCCTGTTCAAGATGCTTCTCGGCAAGTGTCCGGGTGTCCGCCAATACTCTATTGATAATTTCCGTATTAAATTTTGTCGTCACCATATTCGATGTTTCGGAAGGGACATGTTCGATAATATCATTCACATCGAGCACATTCGTGATGCGCGTAGTGATTGCCTCACTGATGACATGCGATGCAATTTTTTGCGTCTGGACTTCCGCATATTCTGCATAGATCGGTGTAAGCTCTTTATTTATATGATAAAGCGAATAAAAAATGGCAAGCAAGATAGCAATAAATAAAAGAGGAAGCAATTTACGTTTTCGACCTTTTCGTTTCCGTTTAATTTGTCCTTGAAATTTCAAAACGACTCCTCCCCGTCTAGCTTATGCTCGGGAGGAGCCGTTCATTCCGCGAAGTATCGTTGGCCGTAATTACCTGCAATATCACGGATCAATTCGGGCATATAATACTCTTTGTCCGCATGTTGCAGCGATGGAAAAAAGAAACCGAATGTAAACATATCGAGTGTTGCTAAAGTATATGACTCTCCAGCAATCACTTCACGATTTCCTGCGAATAGCTTGCCATGCCGATTTCTGTAAAGCCTTTCGTGAATCATCGCACCCATCAATTCTCCGCGGAACCCTAATCCCCTTACTTTGATTTCAGGCCACTCTTCATTGAGGGATAGCTCATACACGTCAAGCAATTCCGCACCGTCCAATGTGATGACACAGAGATTGATCGGATGCGGGAGCAATGAATGCAAATCAGCTTTCGTCACCCAACCTTCCGCCAAGCTCCCTAGAAAAATACCCGCATTGAACAAGGCACAGTCCGCATCAGAATAGGCGATAAGCGCCCGGCCGAAAAAGGAAGATAACGGACTAGGCGCGAACAAGTTTTGCTTTAACGGTTCAGGATTGTAGAAGACTGGTTCCTGCATCGCTTCATTTCCTGCCGCAATAAGTTCGTTCACTTGCGCGATATCCGACTGCACAACAGGTAAAGTTTCCGAAGGATAGACGTCGGCCTGCTTCTCGACAATATGCTTTTGTGACAAGTCAAATTGAATCGTCACATGTCCTGTATACGCCCCGTATTTCCCCGTAGCGGCCAAAAGAGCATTGCCAACAACCTTTCCTTCCATCAATAGATGATGGGTATGCGCCCCCAAAATAATGTCAATATGCGGACTCTCCAAAGCAAGCCGCTCATCTTCGGGGAGTCCCATATGTGACAGGCAAACAATAAGGTCCACCTCACTGGCAAGACGAGAAGCGGCCTCTCGCAACTGTTCACGTGGTGGTGAAATAATCCACCCAAGCTTTTCGTAAAACTGTGTATACAATGCCGTGGCACCAATGACACCTATCTTCGTCCCCTTCGCCGTTTCATAGATAAGCGAAGGAGTTGCCCAAAGTGGAATTTTCCCCTCTTCATCCTGCAGATTGCCAAGCACGACATCAAATTCCGCATCCGTATAAAGTGCAGATAGCGCCTCTTTTGACATGGTGATTCCTTCATTGTTACCGATCGTTATGGCATCATATCCCGCTTCATTTAAAAGCTGAATATTTCCTTTTCCTTTAGTACCTTCTGTGAAAGGATGAGACCGGTCGACATGATCGCCAATATCAAACATAAAGACAGCTTCGCCTGCACGCGTATGCAACTGCCTTCTGTCCCTAAGGAGCCGGCTAATTTTAGGCCAGTTTTCAAAATGGCTATGAATGTCATTCGTATGATAGATATGAATGGTCTCTATCTCTTGTTTCATGATTTACCCCCAAATGCCGTCAATGATCGAACGAATACCTAATAGCAACAATATAATCCGCAATGCCAATACAAGTGTTTCGGACTTCATCTTCTGGTTAAGTTTCGCGCCTAATTTCGCACCGAAATAAGCAGCTGGTACAACTGGGATCGTATAGAGCCAAGGCACGTTTCCTAGAGAAATATGCGTTACCGAGTTGACAATGGCCGACAAAAACACCATGAACATTGATGTACCAACGGCCACATGTGGTGGAAACAAGAACAGCAAAATCATGGCAGGCACGATAATCGAACCTCCACCGATGCCGAATAGCCCCGAAGCAAAGCCGACTGTGAACGTCAGCAGCAATGCAAACCAAACAGGGTAACCATACGTATAGGTTTCCCCTTTATTATCGACGAAAACGCGCGGTTTTCCCCGATCCACAAACCAACGGACCGGTTTCAAATAATCACGGACCAGTAGAAGTGTGGACAATAAAATAAGTAAAATACCGAAATACAAATTGAATGAAGGGAGATCAAGTCCCTTATTCACAAATGCGCCTAACAGTGTTCCTGGGATGCTCCCTGCAAAGAAGATCAGGCCACTTCGGAAATCTACCGTTTTCGATTTCATGAAAGTGAGCGTCGAACCGAGCCCCGTGAAAATCATCATGACGACGGAGAGCCCCACAACCGTTTGCGGGGTGATGCCATCAATCCACCCTAGGTTAATCCCTACAAATAATGTTGCCGGCACGAGTATAATTCCCCCACCGAGCCCGACAAGCGCCCCTACAATCCCCGCTGAAAGCCCTATGAGGGCCAATATTACATATTCCATTACCATTCCCCTTCGAAAAAGCCGAGCTGTTTCGGCGTTAAATTTTCGTACGTAATATTAAACATTTGCTGAAATTGCTTCGCATTTTGCGCAGCATGTTTCCCCGAGTTATTATTGAAAATAACGTACACTTCATCCGCTTCACTTTTCAGCTTATTCACTGCTGTCTCGATTTCCTTCAATTCCGCTTTGTTGTATTCGTACAAATAACGGACTTTTCGCCACGCCTCATTATCACCAGTCAAATTGCGCCAGCCGTAGACATTGCGCCCATGGAGACGAACGAGCGCTTTATCCCGCCGGGTGGACTCCGGTACGAGCGGCACACTTCCCACGCCCGCTTGTGGTTCGTCACAAACGGTATGGATGATATTCATCTCGCGTAGAAAATCCAATGTTCCTTTTAAAAACTGCGGTTCATACCAAGACTGGTGCCTGAATTCGACGGCTACATCAAAGCCTTCCAACCTTTTACAAATCGCCCGGATGGTATCTACATTTTCTTTTTTACAATCGAACCACGGTGGAAACTGGACAAGAATCATCGCAAGCTTCCCTGCTTTTTGTAGCGGCTCGATCGATAGCCTGAACAAATCATACATCTCATCAATAGAAGCGAAAGGCAATTCCCCACGATGATGCCCTGTCATCCCTTGATAAGCTTTCACCACAAACTGGAAATGATCAGGCGTTTCCCCAATCCATTTCGCAATATTCCGTTCCGGCTGGATCGCATAAAATGTAGAATCCAATTCCACAATCGGAAAATGAGAACTGTAATCCAATAGCTTTTCTCTCGCATTCGAAGACGGATGATATAAGTCAGGGTGGTCACCCCAACCCGTCAACCCGATCTGGATCATCGATAGGCTCCTTTCTTAAAAAGATAATACTCTCATCCTACCATATGCAACCGACAATTTTCAGTAACTTTGCAATCAAATTTAAGGATAGATTGCAATACTTAGGCATAATTTAAAAGATCGCCCGACAAGTAGTACGATTACTTGTCGGGCGATCCTGTTAACTGCTCTCTTTTTCAACTGCAATGCCAACTCAATGAATATCTTTTTTCTTAAAGTTCCCACCCCTCACTTCTGCCACATCATACACTGCAACAAACGCATTTGGGTCAATTTCATAAATGATTTCTTTTATTTTGCTATCCTCTAAACGGTTAATAATGCAAGTGATTTCTTTAAATGTTTCACTCGAATAACTGCCTTCGATCATATTATAAGTGGCACTCCGTCCAAGGCGGTCACGTATCGTTTCAACCATCAATTCCGGTTGATTGGTAATAATTTTAAAGGTTTTGGAACCACTTAACCCCTCTTCAACCGTATAAATCACCTTGGAGGCAATAAAGTAAGCGATCCCCGATAAGAAAGCGCCTTGAAGTCCGAATACGGTAGCAACAACTACAAATACAAACATGTTTAAAAATAAGATAAGATCGCTCGTTCCAAAAGGTAATTTTCGGGCAAGTAATACGGCTAGCATATCAATGCCATCCAACGCACCACCATTCCGCAGTGCCAGTCCCATCCCAAAACCGATGATAATCCCTCCGACAACGGTGACTAATAACGTATCTCCTTCAATAATAGTCGGTATGTGATGCATCACACTCGTCCCATACGCGAGTGAGGCAATCCCAATCACAGAATAAATCGCAAAACTTTTCCCGATTTGTTTATAGCCTAAGTAGACAAACGGGATATTGAGAACCGCAATAAGAATTCCTAAAGGCAGCCCGAATAATTGCGAACCGACAATACTCAACCCCGTCACGCCGCCGTCCGATACATTATTTGGAATTAAGATTGCTTCTAGTCCATAGGCGGTGATAAATGCCCCAAGCATAACGGCTAATGCGCGTGCTCCCTTTTTCAATCTATTCGTTCTTTTCGGCTCAGTGCTTGTACTCATTTTCTTTCCTCCAGCCTTCCCATCAAATTGGTTACTACCATTGTTTGGAATTCCATTAGTTAGCAATTATGCTGACTTTTAAATTCAAAAATCTCATCAACAGCTCGTTGAGATCCACCCGACTTTCGATAGGAATCCCTGACTTTTACGACCGCATGATGAAAAGATGTCTCGTTCAACACTTGTTCAGCCGCAAGACGAAGTTGATCGACCGTCAAGTCGTGCATTTGTAAAGTGAGACCGGCCCCCATCCTCGTAACTTGCTGGGCAATGATCGGTTGATCTGCGCTGAGCGGGATAACGATAAGCGGAACGCCATAGTAAAGTCCTTCATTCGTACTGTTCATGCCACCATGGGTAATAAATAATTTCGCGTGCTTTAGCACCTCGGTTTGCGAGACATAATTTTTTACAATGAAGTTTTTAGGTATTTCTCCCAGATCGGAAAGTTGAACCTTTTCACCGATTGACATGACAACGGTATGAATCGAGTCCCCAAAAGCCTCCATACAAAGCTTATAGAATTCCTTGTTTTGATTCATGACCGTTCCAAGTGAAATGTATATGATGCTTTTTCCCGTGAGTGCAGGTAGGTTGAAGTTTTCTTGCGCTAACCGTGAAGAGATGGAGGGGCCGACAAATTTGTAAGTCGAGTCAAACTCTTCTCCAAAAGGTTGGAGCATCTTCGTAGTATAAACAATTGTGAGTGGTGCCGGATTACAAAAAACGTCATAAGGAGAATCGATTTCCACACCGTACTTCTCCTTCACCCGCGCTGTCAAACTTCGGTATTCATCGTATATTTCCACCGGCATGTTGTTAGATGACCGCTCCAACATACGATTAAAAGATGCTTCCGTCTCCGCAAATGTCGTGCAAGAATTGATTGCAGGTAGATTAAGGAGTTGTGCGAGTAAACGCCCGCATCCAAACATGGAATCGTGGACAATGTAATCGAATTGTTCCCCCTCAATTTGCGCCAGAACATAAGGTATGACGACATCCGCCGTATGCAGAAGGCCATTAATTCTTTCGAGTACATAATTTCTTCCACCCGAAATAAAAGCTTTTATAAATTGTTCACTGTCAATTGTTCGGACGGTCGCCCCCGTCCTTTCAATACGCTCCCGAAAAGCTTCGATCGTAAAGTAGACGACCTCTTCTCCACGAGAAATAAGCTCCTGCACAACACCAATCGTTGGATTGACATGCCCCTCTGATCCAGTATTTATAAATAAAACACGCGCCATCATAACCACTCCTAAAACCCTTCATTATAAACTTTGTGATTTCTTCTTTCTTATCATGTTGACACAGCATAATTTAAGTTATTCCCAATAACAAACCCTATAACCCATCCTCGCTATACTGACGTGATGCTGTACTTTAATATTTACTAAGAAAAATATAACAGGAATCGTAAAAGAGAAGCTAACGATAAGACCGGGTAATTCTTGAAAAATGATGAGTAGTTAAATCTTCCAAAAATAAAATATCCTTGTCACAAATCATGACGTGACAAGGATATTATTGTTTTACAAACTGTATATTTACGCTATCCTCACATAACTTCTAAGGTTGTCAAAACTTTATGGACAAACCATTTAACTCACATGATACAGGATGTTTTGATCGGATGAATGGGAAAAAAGAAGCCTTCGTGTGATACGGAATCCAGTGTCTTTTGTAGAATTCAAGTTGTGCTGCACCCCGGATCCTATGCCTAACCATTACATCAGCCAAAATGTTGCAAGCAAACTTACAATACCGATACCGCATAATTGTGCAAAGTGATTTTTTATTTTGTCATGCTCTTCTTGTAATCCGATTGATATCGTCCCAAACACAACGATCAATAAAACCAAAAATAACTGGTAAGCCGCCCCCAACATTCATCTCCTCCATTCCATCTGAAGTTTTCTCAAATCGTTTTCAAATTATTGAAGAGCGATGCGAGAATCCTTTGTTCCAATTAACTTCCTTCTTCACTCACTTACTGATAATTCTGTTTTCCGTCATCAAATTCCTCCATTTTCGACAAATTTTATGTTTCATTTAATAACTAAAAAGACACTTCCAAGTTTTTTACAAATACTTCTTGGAAGTGCCTTCCTCAACCTTATCCTATTCATCGCCTATATTAGTCCCCGAAGGAATTTCCTTCCGCCTTTCGAATGTGACCAAATAATCGATCGGTGCACCAAATTATGACTACTTCCTATGATAACAATAAATCGTGTCGTACGCAGACACCTTAAACCTACTTTTTTCTTTTATCCATTAGTAATAAAACTGATAACACTATCACACTCAATACCACTATAAATAAAAATGACAAGTATAGCGTCATGAATCCTCCAAATATCTCGTCAAACTCTAAAAGAGCAACATTTGGGTCGTAGATGCCACCCATGGAAATATATCTAGCCACTTCAAGATACACAACATGAAAGATCATGCTCATCCATAGTGATCCTGTATACTCTCTATATAGCTGCAGGGCAATTCCAAAAGTGAAGAGCAGTATAAAATAATCTACAGTTATTACAAATGGCTCACCAAAGAATACTAACGCCAATCCCGTCACCATAATTGGCACACAGATGAAGATTAACGGTTGCAAAATCAACGAGATGGTAAAGCGAAATTTCTTGTGCAACTCTTCAAATATGAGTCCACGGATAAAGACTTCTTCTGGAAATGCCTCATACATGAATGCTGTCACCGTATTAATGAAAACAGCAATGATAACACCTGTTGTGAAGTTCAAGCGGATATTTTCAATGCCACCAAATAAATAAGCTGTGTAAATTCCGGATCCGAGTAAAATAATAGGCAGCGCAATTCCCACAATCAACTTAGCTGGTGATTTTACACCCTTCAGGGCAATATTTTTAAAGACGTCTGGATTTTTCTTTTTAAGGATATAAAGTACCAAAAGCGTTAACCCAGTGAAAATCACTCCTTGTAAAAGCATACCTATTTGCCGATCCATCCCTTGCGTTTCTATCAAATATCGTCCAACATTTCCGGATACAAAGAGAAATAATGATACGAGTACAAAGTACAAAAGCAACCGACTAATCCTGAATTTTGACGAGTCCACTTGAATGCTCCTTTCTTATTAATTTGGGATTGTTATAAATTACATCTAAATAGGAAGTCGCATGACGGATTCTATTTACTATTTTTTCTAAGGTGAGATAGACCATAGAAAATAGCAAAAACTACGAAACCAATAATAATGAGCGTATTCGACAACGGATCGCTATTTCTCGGGATTGAATCTTGAAACACTTTTAAAATAATTAGTACTCCGATGCCGATAATGATTCCGAAAACGGTCGCTTTTGGCATATCCTTCTCCCCCTTAAAAAACTTTTCTCTCGTAAATACGAATCGACAACAGCCATGAACATGCATAAAGCGTCATAACCGACAATGCCATAATCCAATAGAACTGAATAGATTGTACCGTTAATAACATTTGGACAAACGCCCGAATTTTATCGTTCAAGTTCAGTATGAAAAAATTAATAACTACCATATAAACGACAAATAAAACAATCGTAGCGATGAACAAATATTGACTTTTAAATTTATACGAAAATGGGAAAATTAATGAGATCGCTACCAATACGAGACTGACCATTAACAAGATGTCCTTCCATAAGGTTATTTCTTTATGGATGATTAAATTGCCAATAAAAATGGTAAAAACAACTATCCCCGTAAAAATAAAAGCACCTATATATTTCGAACCAACAATCTCTTTCCGTGTATAAGGCAAAGAATTGAGTAGCGTATGAGTTGAAGTCTTTTCATCAATTGCAAAAGCATTCATGATGATGGCGATGCTAAAGACAATACCATCCCAGATCGATGAAGTATTGATCAGCAAATAGACAACTAAAGCAGGCAACAAGATGAGCAATGTTGATTTCTGTAAGACAAGATCTTTACGAATCAGATTAAACATATTGCCCCGCTCCTTTCTTCGTGTAGTACATAATATCTTCAAGCGTTGGCTTTTCCATCAAAACCGTATCTCCAAAAATCGCTTCGATACGTGTCTTCTGATCTGTTAATGCGACAAAACCATGTGCTGATTTTCGAATCGCTAAAAATTCTTGTTCTGTATCCGCATCTAATAGCTCTAGGCCGCCTTTCACAATGGCGTATTTTTCCTCGATTCGGTAAAATTCCTTTGTGAAAATATGCTCACCGTTATGAACAAACGTAATATAATCCGCAATGCGATCTAAATCAGTTGTAATATGCGTAGAAAAAAAGATTGTTTTTTCCCCGTCCTGCATAAGCTCATGCAGGATATCTAATAACTCTCTTCGAAAAATCGGGTCTAATCCGGACGTGGGCTCATCCATAATGATTAATTCTGCATGATGTGATAAAGCAATCGTCAATGAAGCTTTCATCATCATTCCTTTTGAAAACGACTTGATCTTTTTAGTTAAGGGCAACTCAAATGTCTGCACATAATGATTGAATAAGTCGTCATCCCACTTCGCATAGGACGGTTTTATAATTCCTTTCATTTCGTTTAAAGTTAAGTGTTCATAAAAAATATTTTCATCAAAGACAAAGCCAATACGCTGTTTGATTTCTTTTTCATGGTCCTTATAATTCAAACCGAATATTGAAATCGTTCCACTATCCGGTTGCAATAAATTCATAATCAACTTAATCGTCGTTGACTTCCCTACACCATTTCCACCAATAAACCCTGTAACAAAACCCTTTTTAACGCTCATGGAAAAATCCTTTAACTGAAACCCCTCAAATGATTTTTGAACATTTTGTAATTCAATGACATTCTCCATCCTCATCTCTCCTCATACAAAATCGTCATCCATTCCTTAATCTCTGGCAACGTCAATCCAACCTCTTTACTGTTGGCAATGACTTCTAATAATTTTTCTTCGATTGTCGTCAACTTCTTTTCTCTAATCACATCTTCATTCTGCTCCGCGATAAAAGAGCCTTTGCCGACGATTGAATAAATAAATCCTTCTTTCTCCAATTCTTCATACGCGCGTTTCGTCGTAATGACACTAATATGTAAATCCTTTGCCAATTGGCGCATCGAGGGAAGCGCATCTCCCTCTTTCAACGCACCCGCTAATACTTTTTCTTTTATTTGATTTTTGATTTGATTATAAATCGTCTCTTTAGAACTATTAGAAATCAAAATGTGCATCTTCGTCCTCCACTTCTCATTTTATAGACATCTACACTTCATATATACATTATATACAATATATACACTATGTACAGATAAATGACTACTTTTTGTATTATCGCAATTTCAAACCCTAATCCTTATCACATTTTTTCAACAAAAAACCTTGAAAGGCTTTAGCCGATCAAGGTGGTTTTAATTCTATTCTGTCTTGTCATCCAGCTTAGATAGTACATTACGTTATCGTCTTACTTGTTCATGGTTTAAAATTCTGTAAGGTCAAAACCTAAAAGGTCATATCATTTTGTAGATATCGGCGTTCTTTGTTTAAAAATGTCATTGAATAAGTCACATAATCTAACAATATTCTCTTCTTTCGAGTATGTGGAAGGATCAAAGCCGTCTTGAAGAGGTAAGTAATTTATAAAGCAAAGCTATCCATATCTTTCGGATAATTAAAATCAGCATACACTTCAGCAACCATATTCAGTAGTTGCTCAAGATCATCTTGATGCATCATTTCCAAATAAGCCAAAACGCCAAATCTCCATTTTCTTTTTTCTAATTCCCAGATGTCTGCGTCTAGGTCCAAGTCATTGATATGCAACTCTTCCAAAATGTTGACGAGCAAGCCTTCAAAACCCAAATTATCGTCACCCCAGGCTAGTTGGATAATGTTGGGGTTATAAATTTCAGAGTAGTTAGATAAAATTCGAACTGCATAATTGGTAATGTCACAAGACTTTATTACATTAAGCTTTAATCCTACATATAGCGTTTTCCAATCATAATTTATTTTATTGTGTTTGAAAATATCTAAAGAAATATTCATTATAATCACCTTAACTTTATGGTCTTTGATTTGGAGAACCTGCAACCTTCTATTGAGAATAAATCTTTGCCCGAAAAATTAAGATACCATACTATAAAGGATTTTATTTGGGGCTTCTCAATTAATTGTACTAACTTTTAGAATACCCTTTTTCGTTCAAATAATTAAATTGGGGTTATCCTCTTACATTTGCTAGAATGAATAGATGCAAAAAGTTTTGCACGAAATGTTCCTTAATCTATTGTATTGGTAGGCAATATGCCTACCAAATGAGTTTAATATTTGATTATTGGGAGGTCGAAATATTGGATTTAGTAAACAAATTTTTAAACGGCTTGAGAGCGGCAATATCAACAGATGAGCTTGAGGAACTAAAAAAAGCGTATGGAGCTACAAAAGAGGATATTTATAGACTAAGGTCCGAATATCCAAATTGTCCAGAATCATTAATTCGCCTACTTGAAAATATTGATGGTACATATTGGCGAGAATATGGAGAAAGCGAAATTGCGGTTTGTATTTTAGGGTCAGATGTTGAAGAAGGTAATTATCCATATTATTTACTATCTACACAGCAGATGCTCGAAAGTTCAAAAGAAGAAGAAGATGTCTCCTATCTTTTAGAATACCAAGATGACGAGGAGGCCGTTGATCCTAAAATAAATCCAGAGGGGCTTATCCCAGGAACGTATATTCATTTTTCAGATTGTATGAATAATGGCGGGTCATCAAGACTCTACATTGACTTTAATCCTTCTGATGAAGGGTCATGTGGTCAAATCATTCGCTTTTTGCACGATCCTGATGAATATAAAGTAATTGCAAACAGCTTCGATGAATATTTACAGGATCTTATTGATGGAGATTTTACTTTTTTAGAAAATGAAGAAGAATAGTTACTTACGCTTCTTATAAAATTAAAACCCGAAAAATAATTAAGGTGCCAAGTTCTAAGGACCTTGAATTCCTAGTATTGTCGGTGCCTGTGTGTCACAAAATCCAAACACCATTCAGAGTTGTTTCTGAATTATATCTCACACAGGCACTCTTTTACCCCTAGCATCAATCCCACTCATCTTCTTCGATTGGATCGATGTCCGCATAGATCTGGTACCCGTTTTTCCAATGGTTCTTAAGCCATTGAATCACTTGGACCATCTTTTCCCCATGGATAGCGGCTTTTTCCTCAAGCTCCTGAGTCTCTTGCAGTTTGGAGAAACACCAAGCAGGGTCTGGGAAAGCTTCAAACCATCCCCTATCTTCCTTATCTAACGGGTCTGTGTAAGTCATGGCGTCATCCACGGGCAACATGTTCGGCCAATCAAGCCCGAGTCCTACGTCTTCCATCAATTGCCGGATTTCAAGGCCGAATGTGAAATGAAAGGTGTATGCAGCGACATCCTCTTCCTCGTCTAGGATTTGAATTCTGTATTCCTTCAAGTTTTCCTGCTTAAAAAGCTTTTGGAAGAGCGACTCTTTCCGTGTAACATCTTTGAACGTAATATTTTTGATGGCTGTCAATCTGACGTTTTCAGCGTACTGCTGTTCTTTATTATCCGGGTATCTTTCCGCCTTGATCGCCAACATCTGATCCAATTCGTGCTGCTCCGCAGCTGTCAGTTTTGACCTCAATTCCTTTTTCCGAATCTCCGGTATTCTAATCGCCATTCGTCGTGCTTCTTCTATATGCATGCTCATCGTATTCGCCTCCGTTCATGTTGACTTGCTTCTTGGCTTGTTTTTGACCATAACGACTTATTCGCCAGCATACAAAAATGTCCTTTCCTGTCAGGGTTGCGAGTGCCTGTGTAACACAAAATCCAAGTACAATTCTGAATTGTTTCCGAATTGCATCTCACACAGACACCTCCCACTACTCTACTCTAAATCGTAAAAAACCTTGAAAGGCTATAAAGCCAATCAAGGGCTCTAATACTTTTCAAATGTCTAATAAAGTATTCACACCTACATTATATAGTTCTTAACTTCTAAACTATGACCGTCTATATAAAAATCCGGTCTTGAACTATTTTTAGTACCATGACTTACTTCATTACCCTCTTTAAATGAAACTTGATCACGATACCCTGGATATTCTTTACCCACATCAATTTCAGACTGTCTCCACGATGGTCTAGTTTTATCGTTCCCCTTACTCCCAGCCTTCACCAAATCATGCCCAGTATCAGCTATCTTCAAAGGCTTAATAAACGTGAAACCCGCCGCCAAAGCTCGTTCGACTATCGTCGAATCGGGATGAACCATCGTAATCGTATCTTCTGTGAAGAAATCAAACGTGTAGGCTGGGGCATTCTTTTAAACATAATAAATACCCCCTTTAATAATGTTTGAGAATTTTTATTATTTCTCTGTCTACTATAAAGGGAGCATATTATATAGCCAATCAAGTTTTTTCAAATTCTATACTTCCTGCTTAACTAAGTCTAATAAAAAATCACCAAAGTCGTTAGCAATTATTTCGTATGTTTGACTCTCTAAGTCAACTCCAGGCACAAAAGATACTACTTTTGCTTCTCCATTATCATCGAGTTGATTATAGTCTAAACAAAATATTTCGTCACTTCCAGTATCATATATAACTAAAAGATTATCAGGTAGATTAATTTCCTTTCATTCTGTTAAAGTGTACCATATAGCGTCAGGAACTGATGAATTTTCAAAATCAGCATTAATTATTCCGTAAATTTCTTGTGCTCCGAAATTACCTGCTCCAAATGTCTTTAAATAATCAAAAGGCTTATAAATTAACTCTGAAAGAGAACTATTCATTCTCATCCAAGTGTTAAATCAATTTACTTTGACCCTACTCTCACTTCACCATCATGAAATACTTCAATCACATAACCTGAAACTGGTGAAAATATCCATGTGTCAAAACTTACAGCAGTTACGTCATCAATAACTTCAAATACTTTATCTAAAGAAGATTGAATTACCGGTAATGTCCCTTCGTCCCAAATTACATAAACAAAACTGCTGATTTCATCCACATTTTGGCGTAAAAAGGAGATAATCTCATCAACTGTATTCACTTCAGCATGATTAGAAACTTTCTTCCATTCAATACGTCCCCAATCTGTAAACGGAAAAAAACTTTCAAATTCATCTAATACTCCCTTTCCTTTTTCATCAGAAAATACGTGTACATCCTCACCTAAGGCTTCAATACACTCAGCAAATAAACTCATCAAACTTCTCCTTATCTATTCAAATGTTTTAACAAAGACTTAAAAGTACTTTCATCCCCTTCAAACGGGATAGCGATTTTCCGGGCATTGGCCCCTTTACCGTTACGAAAATCTTCTATATTTATATGCGGGCCCTTATCAGGGTCATAGTCTAACCTCCATCTAACCTTTCCATCAGCAGACTGTCTACCAACAACTTGACCATATCCGGCACTTGACTTAAGCGTACCTGTATACGCTTGAGAGTTTGGCCCCACATCTCCAACTAATTCCAGCGCCTTATTCCTAGCTTGTTCATATGTCTTGACCTTATCTAAAACTTGTTCTCCTTTACCTATACCCTTTTTTCCAGCCTTCACCAAGTCATGCCCAGTATCCGCTATCTTCAAAGGCTTAATAAACGTGAAACCCGCCGCCAAAGCTCGTTCTCCTGCCGTAGAATCGGGATGAACCATCGTAATCATATCTTCTGTGAAGAAATCAAACGCTTATGTCGCAAATGCATCCGGAGTGCCGGTCCCCAGCCCTCCAAGGACTCTCCTTCTCCCCTCAAACGTGACCAAGTAATCGCCTGTCTCCAGATCAATTGGTGCATCATTCATCCGATAACTGTCATCATATTCTTCGGCCATTGCTGCATATAACGCCTCTAATTCTTCGTCCTCTGTCTTGCTTGTTTCGTTCACTTCATGTTCCGATTTGGATTTCGACGGGAGCGTTGAAAATGCTAATATACGCCGTCCTCAAATCACCTCTCCCATATTTGACTAATTTGTAAAAACCTTGACCAGCGCTTTGCTAATCAAGGTTACATTTCAACATTTTTTTCTTACTACCATAGATATCACCAGGTAACATTCTAGTTAGTCTTATACTTCCTAATATTACTGAACGGGTCCCATAAACTCAGTAATAATGAGAATATGTTCTTTTAACTTAACTTTTTTTAAGTTCTCCACTTTTTCCGTTCCCCCTAGGCCCAATAATGGTGTATAACCAAAACATTCATTATACTTGGGTAAGCTATATTGAGCTACTGCTTCTGTATAAGGTGACCAATCTAATGCTCTCTGTCTATATGCATCTTCCCCTAAGAACCTAATAAACAACGAATATTTTGAAGCTAGTATTTTGGTTTTGCCCTTCCGATAGTTAACCATTACTATATAGGTCTCATTATTTGCATCTTTTTCAAAAAGTATAATATCACCCATAGCGGTAGCAAAAATAGGAATAGTTCCTTTGCTTCTTATATATGTGTCATTTATCAACGCACGAAAATCATCAGGGTTGATTACTTTTAAATACCCATTCATGATCGTTCCATAGCCATATGTTCTCCAGGCTTTAATCAATTCTTTAGGAAGTTGTTCTTTATATTGATTTATTGTAGCCTCTTCTACTTTTCCAATTTGCTGAAAATCATTATAGATATTCAATTTATAATCCTCCTCTAGCGCGTGAGTTTTACATTTAAATACGTATCTTTGAGTTGTTCCGGCGTCATATTTCGGGTCATTTCTTCTATTTTTTCATCTACCACATCAATTCTATATTTCCATTGTGCTCCAATTGAAGAGTTTATTCTTTTATCTCCCATACCACCAATATGCAATGGATGACCACCCGCTATTTGATCCGGATTATGGACTGCTGCTTTTGTTTTCAACCAACTTTCGGCTTTTTTCTCAGCTTCATCCCAAGACATTCCACTTTCAAATAATTCTTCTATTTTTTTACTCAAAGCTTTTTCACGAGCAGCTTGTTGAGCAGCATGCCCTTCTATCCGCTCTACCTTCAGCGATATATCTTTCTCTATTTTTCAGATACTCGTCGATCGTTAATTCATTCATACCTTTTTCTTGGTCTTTTAATTGTCTTGTAAACTCCTCGGAGTCATGTTTAACATTTCTTTTAAAATTAACTTCAATTTCTTTTGTTCTAGGTACATCATCTAAATGCTTTACCTTATCCTTCCCTTTACTCCCAGCCTTCACCAAATCATGCCCAGTATCCGCTATCTTCAAAGGCTTAATAAACGTGAAACCCGCCGCCAAAGCTCGTTCTCCTGCCGTAGAATCGGGATGAACCATCGTAATCATATCTTCTGTGAAGAAATCAAACGCATATGTCGCAAATGGAGCAAAGCCATCTGGGGTGCCGGTTCCCAGCCCACCAAGGACTCTCCTGGACACCCGCTTGCACCTCAACATCGTCCAAATTAGGTAGATTAACAATATCCGAAACTTGTGCCATGATCTGATTCGCTTCATTTGTCAAACTTTTGGTCAGTTCCGCTATTTGTTGTAATCCTTTTTCAACTTCCCCCTCCAAATAACTTTCTGCAATATAGCCAGAAGGAGCCGGCTCCAGCGAATGAAGTGCTTCCTGTATCGAAGACAAGGTTTGGGTAAAACGCTCCTGAAATGCCAATAGAAAGTGAAGAAATGGCAAATGGCAATTCGCATAAAATGCACGGATTGCATCTCCCCCTTCTCCTTTCAGTGCCTCCTCCAGCGCAACGAGTCCTTTCACAGTTGCTAAAATGGATTCAATCTCATTTTGTTGCCGACGAATCATCACAATATTTCGCTGTATCCCGTCTTGAAACGAATCAACTTCCAATACCTTCATACATATCCCCTCACAATCATACTACCTAGCTATCTGTCTATCATTATAGCGTTGGAGGAGATGAAAATTTTGGAAATCGTTACTTTCATCAAAAATGAGCCGAAGGAACTTTGAATATTACAATATCTTAAAACTAAAGTTTTAGTCTGAAAAAAGGTACCTGCAAACATTCCCCCTGTATCATGTAATGTCTAGGTACCTTTACCATTTTCATTTATTAATATCCAAAACTAAAATATCAAACAACTCTCCGTCTGTATAGAGCAACATCGCCCACTCTCCTGCCATCGGTATTTGCACATTAGAAGGCACATGCGCATCTGCACCATTCACTTTACCCGCAACTTCTTTTGTCCAGCCATCCGTTATAATTTGATGGACTGTTTTCGTTTCCCTATGGTAACCGACTACTGTCAAATCGGCCTGTTCAATTCCCCAAAGGTGCCACATCCATTTTCGTGTGGCATTTAAATTTGGCTCATCTGCGCCGATAATCCCCGATTTATTTTCATTTCCCAATAGAATTCCACGATCACCAAAGCGAACTGCTTTTCTTTCCCAGTCAATTTTTTGCATATCGATTTCTTGAACGAAGCTGGGGATATTATTAGGTAAGCCATCCTGAACCACTTCACGTGAATCCGCTTCATACCCTACAACCTTGCCTTGGATATGTTCAATCTGGATTGGTCCGTAGGTTCGGCTATCACTTCCTCTCCACCACGCATCGACTAGCACGAACAATGTATCTTCCTCAACATAAACAGGCGCCAAAGACGTATCGAAGTATTCTTCCATCGATTGTCTATTCATGTTCCTTTCATCCATTTTTTCAAAGTACTCTTCTTTTTCCATTCCACGATTTGTTGCCACGCCATAAAACGTGTTCAACTTTTTATCATCTATATATACTTGCCCGTTTCGGATCTCCACTGTTTCTCCTGGCAAACCGACAATGCGTCCAATTTGTCGTTCACCGTCCATTTCATAATAAAGGATATCCCCCCGGTCCATCGGATTAAGTATCGGGAAAACAACCAATCTCCCATGAACATTTGTTTCTAAATCATGCTCTCCTCGATCCATTGAATCCGATAACCATTCAATCGTAAAGGAGTCTTCTTCTGGAACGACTGTCGGTAATTTTTCCGGTGTATGATGATCGACGATTTCTTTTGTGTAATCACTATTTCCAGGAGACGTCAAATCGATTTTGTCATTGAGCAATGTATAGGTCAGTCCCAAGACAAACATTGTGACAATGATACCGATCACTTTTGGAGAAAATTTTCTTCTGCGTTTTTGTCGCATTTGAATCTCGCTTGAAATGGCGTTTTTCATTTTAGCTTTCGACTTTTCACTCAATTTGGAGGCATCGTTTAACTGTCGAAGTTTTTCATTCAGTGATTTGCCCATTATGCCCGACTCCTTTCTCACTAAGTATTTTTCTTAATGATTTCAATGCCCGCAATAGCTGCATCTTCACTTTTCCTTCGGTCCACCCAAGGATTGCAGATGTTTCTTCTATGGAAAACTGTTGAACTTTCCGTAAAATAATCACTTGTTGGTAGGTCATTTTCAACTTCGTAATCGCTTCGTATACTTCTTTCACCTCTTCATATTCAATCAACGTCACTTCTACACTTTTCACAGGAGATGCTAAATTAAATAGTGCGGGAATCGGATGTTTCTTTCGGAAATGATTCATCGTTGTCGTATAAGCGATACGATATAGCCAAGTTTTCACTTCTGAATCCCCTTTGAATTGTTTCTCGTGAATGAATGCCTTCACAAAAGTTTCCTGCGTCAAATCTTCCGCCAGTTGCGGGTCCTTCAAAATGAGCAAAATATATTTATAAATGGATGTAGCGTACTTTTCAAACCATAATTCAGCCGACATTTTGATCCCCCCTTTACATGATTAGACACATAAGGCGAATGATAAGTCACGGAAATCATAAAATCTTTTTGGTAATATTCTTCAATACGAAAAAGACTGTTCACCAAGTCAATTTACTGACTTGGCGAACAGTCCATCTAACAATAAAAATCCCTGCGCTACCTAACTCCGAAACTACGACGAATATTCTAAAATCGCTTCCTACCCAGCACTCTTCACTCCGTCATCTTCTTCTTTTCATTCTAAAATCATGCGGTACATTTTTTCTTTTATCCACAATTTTTTCAAACTCTATAAACACATGATAAACATTTTCTTTTACTTGTAGTACACTTACTACTTTAGCTTTACGTCCTTTGATTACCACATGATCGTCTACGCTAGGGATGCTTCTGCTTGCCCGATTGAGGACATAGGTTTTATTTTCATAAAAATAAATGGCATACATATTCTAATCCCCTTTGCTTTTCATATCAAAGTCGGCACCCATTCATTTTATGCCGGTATTTTGGGATATAGAACGCGGGTATCAAAACCAGATACCTGCATGCCACACACTCTCGAATTGTTACGAAGTTCTAGTTTGCATTGATATCTTTATCGATATGAAAAAACGCCACATGCTTCGAGTTGTGCCTACACTAAAAAAACTTGTGAACAATTCTGAATTACGTAGTGCGTCAGTATCTTTTTTATTCTTTAAAGATGTTTTTCAAATCAATTTGCAAATCGGAGAAAATGCCTACAGTTAGCAAATCATCTTTTCCATAAATTGCTGTTTGTTTAAAAGAGGCTTCTTCCAACGTATAGATTTCAACAGACATATTGTAGGGGTCTACTATCCAGTATTCTTTCACGCCCGCTTTTTCATAATTCTGGAATTTTATCAGACGATCATTTCTTGCTGTGGAGGGGGAAAGAACTTCTATGACTAGATCCGGGGCACCGTGAATATTTTTATCTCCGATTTTAGTTTCATCGCAAACGACGAACAAATCCGGTTGTACCCAATCCTTTATACTTTCTTCCTTCGTTTCTTTATCTGCGAACAGACAGACATCCATTGGAGCGGAAAATGCCGTGCATGTCTTTCCGCGAAGAAACATTTTGAATTCAGCAGTCAGTTCATCCACCACATTTTGATGCTTCGGAGTAGGTGAAGGTGACATGCTAATGATTTCACCATTGATCACTTCGGCGCACACATCATGTTCCCATGCAAGGTAATCGGCATAGGTATAGGATTTTTTATCTTCCGGCATTACCACGCAATCACCCCAATCCAGTTGTTTTGATTAACCTGATTATAGCATAACTTGATACTAATCAAGTCACGAAAAACCCGTCACAACTTTAATGTGACGGGTTCTTTACGCTTACTTATATTATCCGATGGATCCTTCCATCTCGAACTTGATTAATCTATTCATCTCTACCGCATATTCCATCGGCAGTTCTTTCGTGAATGGCTCGATGAAGCCCATGACGATCATTTCGATCGCTTCAAGCTCAGGAACACCACGGCTCATTAAGTAGAAGAGCTGTTCTTCCGATACTTTCGAAACACTCGCTTCATGTTGAAGTGAGATGTTGTCGTTTAGGATCTCGTTGTATGGAATTGTATCCGAGATTGAAATATCATCCATCAACAATGCGTCACATTCGATATTCGCTTTTGCACCATGTGCGTTACGGCCGAAGTGAACCATGCCGCGGTACGTTCCGATTCCACCTTGTTGGGAAATCGATTTCGAAACGATTGTCGAAGACGTATTTGGTGCCAAGTGCATCATTTTCGCACCTGCATCTTGATGTTGCCCTTTTCCGGAAAGTGCGATGGATAATGTCATACCTCTTGCGCCTTCTCCGCGAAGAAGAACGGCTGGGTATTTCATCGTCAATTTCGAACCGATGTTACCATCAATCCATTCCATCGTACCGTGCGCATCGACAACCGCACGTTTTGTTACAAGGTTGTAGACGTTATTCGCCCAGTTTTGGATCGTTGTATAACGGCAATACGCATTTTCTTTAACGATGATTTCAACGACTGCACTGTGAAGTGAGTTTGTCGTGAAGACAGGTGCTGTACATCCTTCAACGTAGTGCACGCTTGCACCTTCGTCAACGATGATGAGCGTCCGCTCAAACTGTCCCATATTTTCAGAGTTGATACGGAAATACGCTTGTAGCGGTGACTCCACTTTGATACCTGGTGGTACGTAAATGAATGATCCACCTGACCAAACTGCAGAGTTCAATGCGGCAAATTTGTTGTCAGAGTTCGGAATCACCGTGCCCCAGTACTTCTTGAAAATTTCTTCGTCTTCTTGGAGAGCCGAGTCCGTATCTTTAAAGATGATCCCCAATTCCGTGAGATCTTCTTTCATGTTATGATAAACAACTTCAGATTCGTACTGCGCTGAAACACCTGCCAAATACTTTTGTTCCGCCTCAGGAATCCCAAGTTTGTCGAATGTACGTTTAATTTCTTCAGGAACTTCATCCCATGAACGCTCTGTCGCTTCTGATGCTTTTACATAGTACGTAATTTCATCGAAGTTCAGTGAATTCAGGTCGCCGCCCCATTGTGGTGTCGGCATGCTATAAAACAGCTCTAAAGATTTCAAGCGGTAGTCCAACATCCATTGTGGTTCGTTTTTCATAGAAGAGATTTCTTCTACGATTTCACGCGTCAATCCACGTTCCGAACGGAAAACAGAAACATCTTCGTCATGGAAACCATACTTATAATCGCCAATCTCCGGCATTTTCTTAGCCATTTTTATTCCTCCGTTCAATATTATTCGGAGTCTGGTCCGACTCCTTTTTCCATCGCTTTCCACGCGAGTGTGGCACATTTGATACGTGCCGGGAATTTAGCGACACCTGAAAGTGCCTCCACATCCCCTAAATCGATGGATTTATCGTACTCATTCCCGAGCATAATCTCGGAGATCGTTTGCGCAAGTTTCAAGGCGTCCTCTACCGACTTTCCTTTGATCATTTGCGTCATCATCGACGCAGATGCCATGGATATCGAACAGCCTTCCCCTTCAAACTTTGCATCTTGCACAATGTCATCTTCGACGATCATCGTCAAGTGGATGACATCTCCACAGGTCGGATTGTTCATATCAACAGTCACACTGCTCTTTTCAATTACGCCTTTGTTTCTCGGTGTTTTATAGTGATCCATAATAACTGAGCGGTATAATTGGTCAAGGTTTTTAGTTGACTTCATTGAAATACTCCTTTGCAACTTGGAGTCCGTCCACAAGGCGATCTACATCTTCCTTCGTGTTGTATATATAGAAACTTGCTCTTGCTGTTGCTGATACGTCGAGCCATTTCATAAGCGGTTGTGCACAATGATGCCCCGCTCTTACAGCTACGCCGTGCATATCGAGTACTGTCGCCAAATCATGCGGATGGACGTCACTCAAATTGAATGTTACGACACCAGCACGTGCTTCTGCATTTTTCGGACCATAAATCGTCAGTCCTTCTACTTGTGACATTTTTTCCATCGCATAGGCTGCCAAATCATGTTCATGACGTTCGATGTGATCGAGTCCGATTTCCTCGAGAAAGTCGATTGCTGCGCCAAGCCCGATCGCTCCAGCGATAATCGGCGTTCCACCTTCAAATTTCCACGGCAGTTCTTTCCAAGTCGATTCATGCAAACCGACAAAGTCGATCATTTCTCCACCGAATTCAACTGGCTCCATCTTGTTGAGTAGCGCTTTTTTTCCGTATAACACGCCAATCCCTGTCGGACCGCCCATTTTATGTCCGGAAAAGGCATAGAAGTCACAATCCAAAGATTGGACATCGACTTTAATATGAGGTGCAGCTTGCGCTCCGTCGACAACCATGACAGCGCCATGCGCATGGGCAATTTCTGTAATTTCTTTGATCGGATTAATTGTTCCGAGCACGTTGGACACGTGCATGACGGAAACGATTTTTGTCCGGTCCGTTATCGTTTCTTTTACCTTGTCGAGTGACAGTGTACCGTCTTCTTCAAGATCGATATATTTTAAGACAGCGCCTTTTGCTTTCGCCAGCTGCTGCCATGGAATGATGTTCGAATGGTGTTCCATATAAGTGATGACGATTTCATCGCCTTCTCCTACATTAGCACTTCCATAACTTTGGGCCACTAGATTCAGAGCCGTTGTTGTTCCACGTGTGAACACGATCTCTTCTCTAGACTTTGCATTTATGAAATCGCGCACTTTATCACGCGCGCCTTCATATCCTTCAGTCGCTCTGTTCCCGAGTGTGTGAACACCTCGGTGAACGTTGGAATTGTCGTTTTCATAATAATTGCGTATCGCATCAATGACTTGTTGCGGCTTTTGAGACGTTGCCGCGCTATCAAGATAAACGAGCGGATGCCCGTTTATCTCTTGTTCAATGATTGGAAAATGTTTGCGGATCTCTTGATTAAGCATTAGCGCACTTTCCTTTCGATAACCTCCGTCAACTGTTTCTTAACACCTTCAAGCTTCAATTGACTAACAACCGGTGCAAGGAAACCGTGAATAATGAGGCGTTCTGCTTCTTTCTTTGTAATTCCTCGGCTCATCAAATAGAACATTTCAAGCGGGTCTACTTGCCCAACCGTAGCCGCATGACCTGCGGTAACTTCATCTTCTTCGATGAGCAAGATAGGGTTTGCATCTGCACGTGCACGGTCGCTCAAGATAAGCATGCGTGATTCTTGTTCCGCATTCGATCCCGTTGCACCGTTTTCGATTTTACCGATACCGTTAAAGATCGTCGTAGCTGAATCTTTAACAACACCGTGTTTCAAAATCATGCCGTTCGTGTTTTGACCGAAACTAATAATTTTAGTTGTAATATTTTCACGCTGATCACCACGTCCAACAACGACTGTTTTCATATCGGAATGAGAGCCATCGCCAATTAGATGCGTAATGTTTTCAGCAATTGTATTGGAGTCATTCATCAGACCAAGCGCCCAGTTAAGACGACTATCGCGCCCTGTCACTCCACGGCGGCTGACAAATGTTGTAAAACCTTTCGGCAAAACGTCGACTGCGCCATATGTTACTTCTGCATTGTCGCCAGTGAATACTTCAGAAACGATATTCGCTTGACCTTTCGCTTCCTCCACAGTCGATAAATAGTTTTCAATATAGCTTAGCGAGCTGTTCGCCTCTGCAACGATGATAACATGGTTGAAGAGTGAAGCTTGCTCGTTGTCATGGAAAAACAGAACTTGAATCGGTTCTTCCACAACGACATTTTTCGGCACATAGACGAAAACACCGCCGTTCATGAACGCGGCATTCAGTGCAGTCAACTTATGTTCGTCAACTTTTACGCCGTCTGTCATATAATATTTTTTCACAAGATCGCTATGTTCGCGCGTCGCTGTGAAGATATCCGTCAAGATGACACCCTTTGCTTTCAAATCCTCGGACAATGAAAGATATGCCGGTGTGTTGTTATGTTGGATATACAAGTTTTCATGGTTATCTGGATCAATGAGCTCATGTGCCTGTGCTGGCAAGTCTTCTAGAGACTCATATGTTGCACTTTCCACTGCATGGACAGGGAATTCTGTGAAATTCCATCTGTCAATACGCGTCTTATCTGGTTTCGGCATAGGAATCTGTTCCACTTTCGCAAGTGCCTCAGCACGGAAATCCGACATCCACGCTGCTTCATCCATTTTCTTTGAAAAGGAACGGACATCCTGTTCGGTCAATGCCAATTTTGTTTCAACCGTCATTTTGTATCGTCCCCTTTCTTATGCTTCTTGCTCCGCAGTCTCTGGTTCAATACCTAGCTCTTCATGGAGCCAATCGTATCCTTTTTCCTCGAGTTCTTTCGCGAGTTCCGCATTGCCGGATTTCACAACTTTTCCTTGGATCATGACGTGTACATGGTCAGGTGTGATGTAATCCAATAGGCGCTGGTAGTGCGTGATGATCAAGCAACCAAATGCTTCACCGCGCATGTCGTTGATGCCTTTCGAAACGATTCTTAATGCATCGATATCGAGCCCTGAGTCGATCTCGTCGAGAACTGCGAATTTCGGCTTCAACATTTTCAGTTGTAAGATCTCGTTACGCTTCTTCTCTCCGCCTGAGAATCCTTCGTTCAAATAACGCGTTGCCATATCTTCATCCATTTCAAGTGTTTCCATATTCGCATCAAGTTCGCGGATAAAGCCCATCAATGGAATTTCGTCACCTTCATCACGTTTAGCGTTAATGGCAGTTCTTAAAAAGTCTGCATTCGTCACGCCTGTAATTTCACTTGGGTATTGCATGGCAAGGAACAGGCCTGCACGCGCACGCTCGTCTACTTCCATCTCAAGGACGTCTTCCCCGTCAAGTGTGATTGTACCAGCAGTCACTTCATATCTTGGGTGTCCCATAATTGCTTGCGCGAGTGTCGATTTTCCAGTTCCGTTCGGCCCCATGATCGCATGGATTTCGTTCGAATTGATCGTCAAATCGACGCCTTTCAATATTTCCTTGCCTTCAATCTCAACGTGAAGGCCTTTAATTTCTAAAGTTGACATTCCAATACCTCCAATATAGTAAAGATGAACGGATACCCATTCTTCTTTTATCCATTCTCATTTTAGTATCATTCTAATCTTACCCGATAAACCATTGCCTTGCAAATGATTGAGAATCACTTAGCTCATTCAGACTACCCTTAATTCAAGACTTCTAATCACGACAAAACAACAGGTCGAACATCCTTCTCAATTAAAGAAAAATCAATGAGAATCTTCACCGGACGCGGTTGACTTTTCTTTAGTAAACGTATCGACGATGACAGCAAGTGCCCCGTCCCCGGTTACATTTGTCGCCGTTCCAAAGCTATCTTGTGCCATGTAAAGCGCAATCATCAGTGTAACCATCGCCTCATCGAAATGCAGCATTGTCGCCAGCAAACCGAGTGCGGTCATGACGGCACCGCCCGGGACACCCGGTGCAGCGATCATCATAACACCAAGCATGAGGATAAACGGCAGGAAAGCACTCATTGAAATCGTGTAACTGTTCAAAATCATCACGCCAATCGAGCATGTTACTATTGTAATGGTACTTCCCGACAGATGGATTGTCGCAAATAACGGAACCGAAAAATCCGTCACCCGTGCGCTTGCCCCTGTTTTCCGTGCTTGTTGCACCGTAACAGGAATTGTCGCAGCTGAGGATTGTGTGCCGAGCGCGGTGAAATAGGCAGGCAACATTGTTTTTAATAACCTAAGCGGATTCTTTTTTGAGAAAGCACCTGCTGCAGAGTACTGAATAAACAACATGACGATATGTAAAATAAGGATTAAGACAAACACGACCGCGAATACAGACAACACTTTTGCAACTTGTCCACCATAAGTCATATTCAAAAACATTCCAAAAATATGAATGGGTAATAAAGGTATAATGATAAACTTAATAACCCGTTCAATAATTAAATTAAATTCATCGAAAAATGAAAGCATCGTCCGACTTCCGATAGATGCCATCCCGATTCCGAACACAAATGCAAGAAGGAGCGCTGTCATAATATCGAACGGTGGCGGCATTTCCAATTCAAAAAAACCGCTTACAAGCGCGCCTGACGGATCTTCAAGTCCTCCCAATTGTTTGCCTTTAAGTAATTTCGGTAAAATAGAGGATGCTGTAAAAAAAGCAAGTAAACCTGCAAATACTGTTGACGTGTAGGCAACGAGTGTTGCAATCCCAAGCATTTTCCCGGAACCTTTCCCGAGCTTCGCAATACCTGGTGCGATAAAAGCGATAATGATTAGCGGTACGACAAATGTTAGGAAACTTCCAAACAAGCTGTTAAACGTCGCAAACGTTCCGACAAACCATTCAGGCACAACAGTCCCGAGGGCGACCGCAAGGACAATCGCAATGATGATTCTGCCTAAAAGACCTATTCTAAAATTCATGGCGCACTCCTTAACTTCTTAAATTGACTATACCAAGATACCATAACTGTAACGATATTAACACTTGTTTGCCACTTCTTTTCAATCCCCTTAAAATGCTTAGGAATCCTTTTCCATACAAAAAACGCCACCTTATTATGGTGACGTTTTTGTTTGACATTTATTGAACTGGCACGACTGAGCCGTTCCATTCTTCCATCATAAACGTTTGAATTTCTTCTGATGTGAGTACTTCAACTAACGCTTTAATCGCTTCGTTATCCGTATCGCCTTTACGAACAGCGACGATATTCACGTATGGAGAATCCGTTTCCTCGATCGCAATTGAATCTTCAAGCGGATTTAATCCTGCGTCAATCGCAAAGTTCGAGTTGATGAGCAGTGCGTCTCCCTCATCATTGTTGTACAACTGTGGCATAAATGACGCTTCATAGTTGGCATCGAATTCGATATTTTTCGGGTTTTCGATAATATCTTTCACTTCTGCTTTCGTTTTGTCGACATCCGGGTCTAGCTTAATGAGTCCTGTCGACTCAAGCATCGCGAGAATTCTTCCGTGGTCTGCAACCGAATTACTAATAAGAATTGTTGCGCCTTCCGGTAGTTCGTCCAATGAGTCATACTTTTTTGAATAGACACCGATTGGCTCGATATGGATACGGCCTGCAATTTCAAAATCATAGCCATGGTCCGCACTTTGCGTTTCAAAGTAGGGGATATGTTGGAAATAGTTTGCGTCAATTTCTTTTGCCTCTAGATCTTGGTTCGGTAATACATACTCTTGGTACGTCTCAATTTCAAGATCGATTCCTTTTTCCTTAAGCAATGGTTGTGCTTGTTCCAATATGATCGCATGCGGTGTATTGGAAGCACCGACGACCAATTTAACGTTTTCAGTATCATCGTTCGTATCAGTTGTTCCATCTGTTGTACCGCCACTTGCATTCTTGTCTTTTCCGCCACCTGCTCCACATGCAGCGAGCGCGATGACGCCCAGTGCCAATAGCAATCCTAGTAAAATTTTCTTCATTATAAACAACTCTCCTTTTTGGTGTTTAAATAACTGTACTTGGCATCCCAAGCATCCTAACGAGGCACGACCTTCACAAGTAAAACTCAATTTCTATTATCTTTTATCAAGTTTTCTCACAATTATATCTCCAAAAATCTGGATGATGAAAACAATGATCAAAATGAGAATCGTAGCTATCAATGTTACGTCTTCTCGGCTTCGTTGGAAACCTTCTAAGTAAGCCAATGTTCCTAAACCGCCCGCACCGATGATGCCTGCCATTGCCGTATAGCCAACAAGCGCGATCGATGTTACCGTAATTCCTGAGACAAGAGCTGGCATCGACTCGGGTAATAACACTTTAAAGACGATCGTCGATGTTTTCGCCCCCATGGAGCGAGCCGCTTCGATGACCCCTTTGTCAATTTCTTGCAAAGCAATTAACACCATTCGCCCGTAAAATGGCGCTGCACCAATAATGAGCGCAGGCAATGCCGCCTCCGGTCCTCGAATCGTTCCGAGCAAAAATTTCGTAAACGGGATGAGCAAAATGATTAAGATAATAAACGGAATGGAACGGAATATATTGACGACCGCACTCGAAACAGTATGAAGAGCTTGATTGGCCCATAACTGGCCGGGACTCGAAAGAAATAGAAGAAGCCCTAAGGCAAGTCCGATAATGAAAGTCAATATCGTTGAAACAGCCGTCAT
This sequence comes from uncultured Sporosarcina sp., assembly GCA_948469885.1. Lineage (GTDB taxonomy): Bacteria > Bacillota > Bacilli > Bacillales_A > Planococcaceae > Sporosarcina. Next base: position 41,668 of record CAOKMT010000016.1, read on the forward strand.
ATAGATTGTTTCCAAAGTCGCATCCCACATTTTCGGCCAATCCACGTTCGGGAATAATGTCTCAATCACTTTCAATCACCTCAGTTCGAACCCCTTCATCATGCAAAAATCGAATGGCCTGTTCCAAAACGGCAGGCTCTCCATTCAATTGCAAGATAAGCGTTCCATACGCGCCCCCTTGTGTATGAGAAATATTCCCTTGCACAATATTGACGTCAACTTCAAATTTCCGTATCAAACTAGCCAATACCGGCTGTTCTGTTCTTTCACCAACAAAGACGAGCTTCACTAGCTTGCCTTCAGGAAATTCTTCTTTAATATGAGCAATCGCTTGTTTCGCTTCGACCGACTCCGTGATTTGAGACACGAACCGCTTCGTGATCGGCTCTTGCGGCGATTGGAATACATCTAACACATTGCCCATTTCTACCACTTTTCCAGCTTCCATCACAGCAACACGGTGACATATTTTTCGGATGACGTTCATTTCATGCGTGATTAACACAATCGTCAAACCGAGCCGGCTATTGATATCCGTCAGCAAGTCAAGAATGGCATCCGTCGTTTCAGGGTCAAGTGCAGATGTCGCTTCGTCGCAAAGTAACACTTCTGGATCATTCGCAAGCGCCCGTGCAATGCCGACACGTTGTTTTTGTCCACCTGACAGTTCCGATGGATAAGCATTTTCCCTACCACTTAAACCGACAAGTTCAATAAGCTCAGAGGCTTTTCGTTCACGTTCTTGTTTCGGCACACCCGCGATCTCCAGCGGAAAAGAAATATTGTCCTTTACCGTTCTCGACCAAAGAAGGTTGAAATGCTGGAAAATCATACTCACTTTTTGTCTCGCCAACCGCAGTTCTTTTCCACTTATTGAAGAAATAACTGAACCGCCTATTTTCACTTCACCCGATGTCGGCATTTCCAGTCCATTCAGCAAACGGATCAATGTGCTTTTACCGGCTCCGCTGTAACCGATGATGCCGAAAATCTCTCCTTCGGCAATTTCAAGCGAAACATTGTCGACTGCAGCAATTTTCATTTCATTCGTGCCGAAATGTTTATTCACATCTGTTAATCGAATCATCGTCTTTCCCTCACCTCTAAAAAATCAATCCAGCCTTGGCGTGATTGCGTCCAGATTTCGAATCGAGCTTAGGGCCCACACGCAGTGGGTCTTGCAACCGTTGCGAATCGAACAGCGAAGGGTTCGATTTGCCGTATTTCTGCGCCCTTTGCAGAAATTAAGGCACTTTTCTAGGACG
>CAOKMT010000017.1 GCA_948469885.1 uncultured Sporosarcina sp.
CAGCAGTTTCATCTTCGTCTACTGGTTCTTCAGTAGTCTCATCTTCATCTACTGGTTCCTCAATCGTTTCATCTTCGTCCGCTGGTTCTTCAGCAGTCTCTTCTTCATCAACTGGCTCTTCAGCAGTTTCATCTTCGTCCGCTGGTTCGTCAGTATTCACATCTTCATCTACTGGCTCTTCAGCAGTTTCATCTTCGTCTACTGGTTCTTCAGTAGTCTCATCTTCATCTACTGGCTCTTCAGCAGTTTCATCTTCATCAACTGGTTCCTCAATCGTTTCATCTTCATCTACTGGTTCTTCAGCAGTTCCATCTTGATCTACTGCATCTTCGGTATTTTCATCTTCATCAATTGGATCATCCGCAGTTCCATCTTCATTATCCGGATCGTCTGGGTCCATGTCAGTCTTATCTTCTTCTGTTGCATCATTTTTCCAATTTTTGCTTGCGATTGCACGCATCATTTTCCCTTTTTCAGGAGAGCCTGAAATATTTGTTGCATAAAATGAAACCTCTTCACCGTGATTTTTAAATACCGGTTCGTCATTTTTTTCATCTGCCAATGCAGAAGCACCTGTACCAAACAAAGCGGCTGTCAGCATTGAAGTAGACATGACAAACGGCAAAATCTTCTTATTTGTGTTTTTCTCTTTCGGATTTGTTCCCTTTTCATTAACCAACTATGATCAAACTCCCTTCGATTTTAAAAAATGAATGTTGTTTCCTAAAATAATAGCTTTTAAATGTAATTGTGATCCGTTATGTACATCTACCTCCTTTTCAAAGCACGAAAGGGTCAACTGTCGTAGATTCATTATGAAATTCAAGCGAATCTTTTTTCGGTGCCCTAACTGCATGTCCCTACAATATCAAAATAAAATAACAAGAATATCACAACCAAATCACAATTTTTTGTGGGAATTTGAGTATTTGTCATAAATGGAAAAATACGCCATTGGCACCGGTTTAAAATTGGTTAAAGAGAGAAAAAGGGGGCTATTTTATTACAATGAATGATGATCCCCCATTTTGGGGAAATCATCAAAACGCTATCAATAGTGTATTCCGTTACTTTTTTAACGTATTCGTAGGAGGTCTAAACGAACTGACTGCTCCTGTTACAATGCGTATTTTTTGGTAAAATTTTATAACAAGTTTGTCATTTAAGGCGCGGAATACGGATCACTTTATATATGGAAGGGGTTATGAAAAAGAAAGAGGGGAAACAAAGTGAATCTGATGGTGTGAAAATTTAATGGAAAAGTGATCGGGGTTTCCACACCATGAATTGCTAGGTTACTTGAATACATTTATAATCCGTTCATAAGATAATCGTTTCTCTTCAAAATCATGGATATTCGTCAATATGAGCCAGTCATCACATTGGTACTGCTCCGATAACTGAAGCAACTCTTTCTTTACGGTTGCTGGTCCACCGACAATCATTCGTTTCCGGTTGTTACGTATTTGTTCGATTTCATGATCCCGAAGCTTCATTGATTGCGCTTCGGTGATACTAGGCACACGACTATCGAGCCCTTTTTCCACTTGAAGTAACCACACATCTTGGCTGATGGCAAGTTCCTCTGCGTGCGTATCGGTTTTACCGCAAACGATAAAAATAGCTGAGCGTGCACAAGGTTTACTTAGAAGTCCGGGTTTGAAATGATTCCGATATTGTTGATGGGCGGCTTCACCTCTTTCCGGATTTATGAAATGACCATATACATACCCAATCCCTAACTGTGCTGCCAAAGCTGCACTATTTTCCCCCAACCCTAATGAGAATAGATGAGGTGCATGCTCCGTCCTTGGGGCGGCACGTACTTTGCCTTCTTTTCGGAGAAACGATAATAAGTCTGCTAATTTGTCTGGATAGTTTGTCGTTTGTTTTGGCAATCCATTCGCTAACAGAGTACGAATCTTTTCATTGCCGCCGGGCGAGTTGCCGACACCCGCTTCAATTCTACCTGGAAACAGGGCTTGTAATTGGAAAAGTTGGGTTGCAACTTTATAAGCACTGTATTGTGGCAATAATATCCCGCCGCTGCCTACTTTCAATGTTTGTGTATTTGCAGCGGTTGCCGCCATCATAATTTCTGGAGCGCTTGAGGCAAGTCCTTTCGTTGCATGATGTTCTGCAAACCAGTACCGTTCATAGCCTAGTTTTTCCACGGCTTTTGCCAATTTTATTGTCTTTGTTGCCATTTCCTCTGCGTTCACATTTTTAGGTTGTGCCATCTGATCTAAAATGCCGAGCTTCATTAGTAATCCTCCCTTTCTCTTACATTCTCGCTCATATGCTTCGTTCTGAAAAAGAATGAGCTCATCACCTGACGCTATTGGATGCCGTGAGGATAGTCCTGCGTTTCAGGCTGTCAAAACTATGACCTTCTATCCTTTCGTGACGAAGAACAGCACGTCCGAAGAATGAGTTCCTTGTAAAACGTATAAGTATGTAAGAAGTCACTATGGACGTGTGCTATAATTTAGCCAATTTAAAGATGTTATGAGGGGGGGATTTTGGAATGGCAAGCATTTATGACATTAAGCCGCAATTTCAAAATTTATTGAGGCCAATCGTCAATCGTTTGGCGAAGACCGGCATTACGCCGAACCAAGTAACCGTTTCTGCAATGATCCTATCATTTGTGACGGGTGGGCTTATTGCCCTGTATTACGATCATCCTTTCATTCTATTATGGGTGCCTGTCGTCATGTTTGTCCGAATGGCATTGAATGCAATCGACGGGATGTTGGCGAAAGAGCATAATATGCAAACGCCACTTGGTAATATATTGAACGAACTGGGGGATGTCGTTTCGGATGCTGTATTGTTTCTACCGTTCGCTTTCGTACCGGGTTTTTCGGCACCGCTCATCATTGCGATCGTTATTGTTTCAATTATTAGTGAAATGACAGGTGTTCTTGGCAGTGTGATCGGTGCGAGTCGAAGATATGATGGACCGATGGGGAAAAGCGACCGCGCCTTCATATTTGGGTTATTGGCACTGGGTGCCGTAATTGGATTTTTAACTGGATGGATCATCACGGTTATCCTCGGGTTGACGTTAATGCTGATCATCGTCAATATTGGCGTTCGTGTCAATCGTGCATTGAAGGAGGTTGTTTAAATGAAGATCGCGGCTTTGTCTCAAGAAATTATGATTGTGTTAATCGGCATTTTACTATTATTGATCGTTTCGAGCCTTACTGCATTTATTTTGACAAAAACGAAACCGGAAAAAGATTTCACTGAAATTAATCTAAGGATCAAGTCGTGGTGGATGATGGCGACTGTTTTTACTTTTGCGATTTTGATCAATCACAATATATCTTTAATCTTTTTAGCATTTTTATGTTTTTTGGCGTTGAAAGAGTATTTGTCCTTGATTCCGACACACCGGGCGCATCGTCAAATTTTGTTTTGGGCTTATTTAGCGATTCCCATCCAATTTTACTGGATTTACATTGGTTGGTACGGCATGTTCATCATTTTCATCCCGGTTTATATGTTTTTATTTTTGCCAATACGCATGCTTTTGATTGGGGAAAATAAAGGGTTTTTACGAACGATGGGTTCTGTTCATTGGGGTTTGATGTTGATGGTTTTCGGGTTAAGTCATTTAGCTTATTTACTCGTTTTGCCAGGGACGACAGGGGCGAATGTGGCTAGTGGAACAGGTCTTGTTTTGTATATTGTCATTTTGACGCAATGTAATGACGTCGCCCAGTTTATGTGGGGGAAAACGTTGGGCAAACATAAAGTTCTTCCTCGTGTCAGCCCGAATAAGACGTGGGAAGGGTTACTAGGTGGAATCGCTACGACGATGGGGTTAGCTTTATTGCTTGCGCCTCTTTTAACGCCATTTGCCTTATGGAGTACGCTTTTTTCTGGATTTGCCATTAGTTTGGCCGGATTTATCGGCGATGTTAATATCTCTTCATTAAAGAGAGATTTAGGCATTAAAGATTCGGGACAGACGATTCCAGGGCATGGGGGGATTTTGGATCGTGTCGATAGTTTAACGTATACGGCGCCTTTATTTCTTCATTTTGTACGTTATTTTTACTTTGGATAACAAGTTCGTTGGGGAAGGAGGGTACATATGAAAATCGTGAGGCGTCTATTTTTTACAATCATCATTCGGCCTTTCATTCTAATCATTCTCGGTTTAAATGTGAGGCGGCCTGAAAATTTACCAACGGAAGGTCCTGCCATTCTCGTCGCGAATCATAATAGCCATTTGGATACACTCGTGCTTATGACACTTTTTAAAGGAAAGAAGATTCATGGCATCCGTCCAGTAGCAGCAGCAGATTATTTTTTGAAAAACAAATGGCTTGCTTGGTTTTCCTTACATATCATGCATATTATTCCGTTGAATAGAAGACCGAAAAGAAGAGATGAGAGTTTGTTCCAAGGCGTGTACGATGCTTTGGATCAAAATGAAATCGTTATTTTATTTCCTGAAGGGTCACGGGGGGAGCCTGAAAAAGTGTCTCGATTGAAGTCGGGTATCTATTATTTATTGAGAGAGCGTCCGGATGTACCTGTCTATCCGGTTTTCATGCATGGTCTAGGGAAGTCTTTGCCGAAAGGGGAGGCACTGTTTGTTCCGTTTTTCTGCGATGTGTTTGTAGGTGAATCTTTTGCTTGGCATTCCGATAAAAAAACGTTCATGACGACAGTAGAAACGCAGATGGAAGAGCTAGCGAATGAAGGCGGGTTTACGGCTTGGGAATAATGCTGGCGACATTTTTATGGGGGTTCTCCGAGGCGACGTTCTTTTTTCTTATTCCAGATGTTATATTGACAGCAATCGCGCTAAAAGGATTTAAAATAGGATTTTACGCGAGTGTCATAGCACTGGTAGGTGCGCTCTTGGGCGGAAGTTTGATGTATTTCATGGGGGCATTTCATTACGAACTTATATATGACCTTGTTGTAAGGATTCCAGCTGTTAGTGAAGAGATGTTGCATAAGGTGGAACGTCAATTACAAGAGCAAGGGCTGTTTGCGATGATCATCGGTCCGATTGGCGGTATTCCTTATAAGACGTTTGCCATTACGGCACCATCGGCGGGCATCGGATTTTGGGCTTTCTTGCTGGCAAGCGTGCCGGCGCGTTTCATCCGTTTCTTTTTGACGAGCGCGATTGCTTCGTTCGTCGCGAATGTATGGTTGAAGCATTGTTCGATTCGTTCATCCTATATGATTTGGTTCGTTGTTTGGGTCATCGTCTACTGCATCTACTTTTCTATCCATCTCTAGAAGGTTTCTATGGTAAAATGGTTATTGAATTCTAAATTGTTTGCAAACTAACGAGGGGGTTGGTTGTATGCGGTATCAAGAGACGATGACGGCAGGAAAAGCGGTTGTGGAATGTATGAAAATCGAAGGGGTCGAACATGTTTTTAATGTTCCAGGAGAAAGTTTTTTAGCTGTTTTGGATGAATTGGCATCGCAAAATGAAATCCAATTATTATCTGCCCGCCATGAGAGCGGCGCAGGGTTCATGGCTGAAGGGTATGCAAAAGTGAGTGGGAAAGTGGGCGTGGCGATGGCGACCAGAGGCGTTGGGGGCGCCAATATTTCCATCGCGGTTCATACGGCATTTCAAGATTCGACGCCGATGGTTGTTTTTCTAGGACAAGTAAAACGCGAGTTCCGAAACAGGGAAGGATTCCAGGAAGTGGACTTCGATCGTAATTTTAATGAGATTGCAAAGTGGACAGTGGAAATTGATGACGCAAAGAGAGTTCCTGAGCTTGTACAAAGAGCTTTTCGCGTTGCCCAAACAGGGCGGCCTGGTCCAGTCATCGTTTCTTTGCCAGAGGACATGCTTTTGGATGAAGCGCTTATGACATTCGGGCCTGCCACGCAAAAACCAGCACCGACGCCGAGTTTGGGAGAGTTGAAAGACTTTGAGCAGTTATTGAGCAAAGCGAAAAGGCCGATTGTCATTGCGGGCGGCGGCGTGCATCGCGCGGGGGCAAAACAGGCACTCGCTCACTTTTTGGATAAATACAAACTACCCGTAGCGGCGGGATATAGACGGCATGATATGATCGACAATCATCATGAGGCATACATCGGTCAACTCATACTGAATGCACCGAAAACACTCGTCCAGCATATTCAGGAAGCAGATCTTGTCATTGCGCTAGGGACCCGTCTGTCCGAAGCGACTGCGCAAGATTATAAATTATTATCGTGGGATCAGACACTCATCCATGTCGATATTGAGGCAAGTTCAATGGGAAAGGCGTTCATTCCCGATTTAATGATCGTGTCGGATTTGGATCATGCGTTGAAGGCATTCTCGGATTTAAGTATTGATAAGAATTGGGAAGAATGGCAAACTAAGTGCCGCCGATCATTTGAAGATTTGGTGAAGACCCGTCCCGATGAATCCATTTATAGCGATATCGCGAATGTCCTTGTCGATCAATTGCCGAAAAAAGCCATGCTGACGTTGGATGCTGGCAACTTTGCCTCTTGGTTAAATACAGGCTTACCGTTGTCAAGTTTCCATTCACTCATCGCACCGACGAATGGTGCGATGGGATACGGCTTGCCCGCCGCGGTCGGTGCGAAACATGCAGTGCCGGATCGTCCTGTTATTGCGATTTGCGGGGATGGTGGGTTGATGATGACCATCCAAGAGATTGAAACTTCTGTAAGAAGCGATCGACCGATTATTTGCATTGTCTTCAATAACGCAAAATACGGCACAATTCGGATGCATCAAGAGAAGCATTATCCGGGCAAAGTGATCGGCACGGATATCGGAGACGTGAACTTCGCCAAAATCGCGGAAGGCATGGGAGCCGCAGGGATAAGTGTAGAGACAAAGGAGGCGTTTGAATCGTCGTTCAAAGCAGCACTCTCACGGGATGTGACGACGTTGATTGAAGTGAATTGTCAAGATGTCGAGTATATTGTTAGCGGAAAAACAATTCATGATTTTAGAAATGTGCCTGTCAGCTAAATTAAAGTAGAGGCCGCTACTGTAAAATAATTAATAAGGTGACCCTTTCTTCAATTCGTATTGGATTGGGGAAAGGGTTTTTTGCATATAGGGTAAATGGTGCATACGTGAACTCTTTTTAGGGTATAGGATGACCGAGTTGAAAAACGGGGTAGCACTGCAGATATGATTTCATACATACATTTGTTCATCACTTAATCTTACTAGTGAGGGTGATTTATATGAGCGAAAAAGGATCAAAGCAACCGATAAAAAAGCAAGCCTCCTTATCTCCTGATGTCTTAAAAAGGACTGTCGATGCGACAAAGTTCGAATTTGAAACGACAGAACAAGTTCCTAAATTGACGAGTATCGTCGGGCAAGAGCGTGGTCGAACCGTCATGAAATTCGGCTTGAATGTCGATAAATCAGGTTATAATTTGTACGTTTCTGGAATTGCGGGGACAGGCAAAACGACTTTTACAAAATCGATCGTCCATGAAGTTGCGAAAAAGGATGCCGAATTATTTGACTGGTGCTATGTCCATAACTTTGAAGATAGTTATAAACCGAAAGTGTTGCAATTGCCGGTCGGATTAGGCAAGCGTCTGCAAAATGATATGAAGCAATTGGTTCGGGACTTAAAGACGGATATTCCACTTGCATTCAACGAAGAGAATTACCAAAAAGAAAAAACGTCAATCTTACGTGGTTTTCAAGAAAAACGTGAAAAAGCGTCCGAGGAGATTAACGAACTTGCAGCTGAATATGGGTTTGTCATTCGGCAATCGGGTTCGGGGATGGTGACGATTCCTGTAAAGGACGGTGAGCCGCTCAGTGAGGAGCAATATCAGGCCATGACGGACGAAGAATTAAAAGAGATCAATCGGAAATCTAAATTACTGCAAGAGAAAATGGTAGATGCGACACATCAATTACGCACTTATGAAAAAGAAACGAAGGAAGTATTGGAAAAGCTGGACGATGAACTTGCATTGACCACTACCGGCTATCATATGGAAGAATTGAAAAAGCAGTATACCGATTGTGAGGAAGTCCTTCATTATTTTGATACTGTTGAAAAAGACATCGTCAATCATATCGAAGACTTTTTGCATGAAGAACAAGACCAGGAAGCGCATCCACTTGGCGATATATTGAAAGGGCAGGCACGAGATGACCTCTATATGAAGTATGAGATTAACTTGCTCGTCGATCATAGTGAAACGAAGGGGGCTCCTGTCGTTATAGCGGACAATCCGATTTATTATAATTTGATCGGGAAAGTGGAGTACGAAAACCGAATGGGCATGATGAGTACAGATTTCACGAAGATAAAACCAGGCTATCTTCATGAGGCGAACGGTGGTTATTTGATCATTCAAGCAAAGGATTTATTTTCCAAGAATTTCGCGTGGGAAGGCTTGAAGAGAGCTTTACTGAACAAAAAATTGCAAATTGAAAATCTCGGAGAGCATGCAGGATTGATGACAACGACTTCAATCAATCCCGATCCAATCCCCTTACAGGTGAAAGTGATGATTATCGGGAATATGGATATATACCAATTACTTTACCAGCATGATGAGGATTTTAGTAAATTGTTCAAAATCAGAGCGGATTTCGATGTGGAAATGGACTATAATACCGAAAATATGACGAGGTTGGCGAGCTTTATCCATACACATTGTAAAGCGCATGATTTACGGCATTTTGATCGGACGGCTGTTGCAAAAATGGTGGAATATAGTACAAGACTTGCCGGTAAGCAAAACAAATTATCGACTCGTTTCAATCAACAAGTGGAAATTATTTACGAAGCGGATACATGGGCCAATATAATGGGTGATAATCTTGTCACGTCACAGCATGTAGTTAAGGCGATCGAAGAAAAAGAATATCGGTCTAGTCTATTTGAAGAGAAGTTACAGGAAAGTATTCAAGAAGGGTCTATTCTAATTGATACAGCTGGGGCTAAGATTGGCCAAGTGAATGGATTGGCCATTTATAATCTCGGTCAATACAACTTTGGGAAACCGTCCAGAATTACAGCGACAACTTTTATCGGTCGGAATGGCATTATCAACATCGAGAGAGAAAGTAAAATGGGAGGGAATATCCATAACAAAGGGGTTTATATTTTGGGCGGTTATTTAGGTCAGAAGTTTGCTCAAAATTACCCGCTGGCATTGACTGCCCATATCGCTTTCGAACAATCTTATGGTGGAGTAGATGGAGATAGTGCTTCCAGTACAGAATTGTATGCACTCCTTTCTAGTTTAGCGGAACTCCCGATTGCTCAAGGAATCGCCGTTACAGGTTCTGTCAATCAAAAAGGAGAAATTCAGCCGATCGGCGGCGTCAATGAGAAGATTGAAGGTTTTTTCCAAGTTTGTCAGCAAAAAGGATTAACGGGTGAACAAGGGGTCATAATTCCCCGACGAAACGTTAAAAATTTAATGTTGAAAGATGAAGTGATTGATGCTGTAAGAGCGGGGACTTTTCATATTTACGGCGTAGAAACGGTGGAAGAAGGCATTGAAATTTTGACAGGTTATCCGGTAGGCGAGATAGATGATAAAGGAGAATACGAAGAAAACACCGTATTTGGAAAAGTAGCAAGAAAACTAAAGAAATATAGGGATCTTTCCAACAAACAAGGAAAAGAGAATAATGAATAACCTATGGGAACAATTTTTCACTTAAAGGAACACGTTTCAAATCTGCTGTTCATTCACGAAATGAACAGCGGATTTGATGATGAATCGTGCCCCGATAGGATTGCGCTCCCTTATGGAAGTAGGAAACTTCTGAATTCATTGGGACGCTTATACCGCAACGACAGGATTCCGGACAATTTTCACTTCATAAAAAGATATTTTATTGCTTATAATATATTCGGGTCTCCCGCCTTGATGAGAATGTGCCTCTTTAAAAGCGTCGCTTTTGGTCCATTTTTCAAAGGCCTCTTTTGAATCCCAACGTGTGCTAATTGTCACCTCATCGTACTCAGGTATGTTTTCTGTGAACAATACTTCTAACCCTAAAAACCCTTCCATTGATTCTATTTTTCCTACTTTGTCGAATCTATTAATTAATTTATGGCCTTCGTCTTTCGTAATTTTGCTCGTGTTCGTTACAATGATCATAATAATTCCTCCCCCTTAATCTAATTGAAATACATTCTCAATTAACTAAAATGATAATGAAAATCATTCTCATTGTCAACGGTAAAAATAAAGAATAATTAGAATTGACTTTTCGTTTATATTGTGTATGCTTTAATATGAACGAGAGGTGAGCCAGACCAAAGACTTATATGTGATAAAAGTAGCATAAGTTTTGAGCTATTTCTTAATAGAATCAGATTTTTGGTGAATAAGGCATCGTGTATTGAAGCAACTTTTTAATTTAATGATTACTAGATTTACAGATTCTTATGGAATCATTGATACATGATTACAAAACTTAATTTTATAGTTGTTTTTTTTTAAGCATTCATTGAGAATGGTTATCATTATCACTTTGGGAGGTGAGTACATACATACTAGAAGTCATTATGTTCACGAAGGAGGTAGTGCCTTATTGTATGAAGATAGTTTGTAGTAGAAAGTTTACGACTTATAAAAAGAAATGGAGTGTTATTTTTTTTGCCAAGTCATTGAGAATGGTTATCATTATCAACTTTGAGAGGCGTATCATCAAGGGGGTGAGGAAATTGAAAGTGTGTAGCGGCTACATCGTATATCGTTAAGTTATTTTTTTTGATCATTCATTGAGAATGATTATCGGTATCATCTGCAAGCAGAAGTTTTATAAGGTTTTATCTGTACGGAAAAAGGGAGGAAAAAGCAATGAAAAGACAATTTATGTTTTCAACCGCAATACTTACTTTAATTTGTATGTTATCCATTTTTATAATGCCACAAGGAAAGGTTTTTGCCGAAGTGGCAGATGGAACGTATTCTGTCAATTATCAAATTTTACAAGCCGAAAGTGATTCGGTGTCTATGGCAAATGATTATTTTGAAAAACCAGCTACGTTGATTGTAGAAAACGGCGTGAAATATATTCAATATACGGTTAACCATAGTGATTGGATTAAAGAACTTCAAGCGCCGCAGGGTAGTTCTTTTGTAGACGTAAATGTAGTGAGTGAGAATAAAAGTGCAGATACACGCGTCGTGAAATTTAAAGTAGATGATCTTTCAAAACCATTACCGATGAAAATGCACGTCCTTATAGAATCAATGGATCCAGTATATGACCACCAATACACAGTACGTTATGACTTTGATATTGAGAATAAAAAGGAAATTCAAACAGCAGCCGCTACGTCCAATGATAAAGACAGCAATGACAATAAGGGCGCTGCTGGATCAACGAATGACAAGGGCGGGAAAAAAGAAGATAACCCTAAAACGGGTGATAACACACCGATCATGATGTTTGGAATTTTGTTGATTGTATCGGCACTTGTCCTTTTAGGTAAGAGAAAAGTTATTAAATTCTAATTAGGTTATTGAATTGGGGAGAGAATGCGATGAAGAGATTTATAAAAGTTGCCCTTGCATTTATGTTAATTTTAATGACAATTTTGCCAGTCATACAACCTCAAACGGCCTTAGCAGCTGATAATACACAGAAGTACGCAGATGGAGAGTATGATTTACCATTCGAAGTGTGGCAAGCCGATAAGGACGAGGTATCGGTAGCAGATGGTTATTTGGAAAAACCAGCGAAACTTATAGTTGAGAATGGAGAGTATACCGTCGAGGCGACCTTGAAAAATGATTCATGGTGGCAATATTTTAAAACAGAAACATCTGATGGTTTTAATGACGTTAAAAAAATTGGCACAGGTACGTCGCCAGATACAAGTGTTGTTCAGTTTAAAGTGCAAGACATAGATGAAATATTAAATGCAAAGGTTCATATTATTGTTACCGGAATCCCAGGATTCGTTTACGACAATAAATACGATATCCGCTTCAGATTTGATGCGAGTGATATTCCTTTAGCGCCAGAACCAGAGCCGGAACCAGAACTAGAAATTATCGATTTTGAAGACAGCGACTATACGATTGAATTCGAAGCGCTGCATGCGGAAGAAGATAAAGCCTCTGCAATGGCTAAATACTTAGACAATCCAGCTCTATTAACCGTAAAAGACGGTAAAGTAAATCTGACGCTAGCAATCAATGACCATAAAACAGTCACTGGTTTACAAGTGGAGAAAAATGGAGAGTTGGTTGAAGAAGTCTCAGCTAAGCCTGATGAAGAGAAAAATACAAGAGCTGTCACTTTCGAATTAGATAATATTACGACTGTGATGAAAGCTCAAGTACAATATAGCGCTCCGATGGGTGGGGGTAAATTTCATCATGGCGACCAACCTTTGAGACTTGTTTTCGATAAAAATAGTCTTGAAGCAATTGTCGTTGAAGAGCCGGAAGAAGCATTGACCGGACAATATGACCTCCCATTCATCGTGTGGCAAGCTGATAAGGATGAAAAATCCGTAGCTGATGGCTATTTGGAGAAACCAGCAAAGCTTTCGATTGAAGACGGGGAATATATTGTTCGAGCGACCTTGAAAAATAGTTCGTGGTGGCAATATTTCAAAACAGAAACGACATCTGGAAACTTTGTGGATGTTGAAACAATCAGTGAAAATCCAGAGACAGATACTAGCGTTGTTCAATTTAAAGTTCAAGATATTAATGAAATATTAAACGCAAAAGTTCATATTATTGTAACTGGAATTCCAGGATTGGATTACGATAACAAATACGATATCCGTTTCAACTTTGATGCAATCGATATTCCTTTAATTCCAGAACCAGAACCGGAACCAACACCGGAATCAGAAATTATTGAACTTCAAGACGGCAACTACACGATTGGTCTTGAAGCGCTTCATGCGACAAAAGACGAAACTTCGGGAATGGGTAGATACCTTGACAGCACAGCTTTATTGGCTGTAAAAGATGGTAAAACGAATCTTACGTTAACGTTAACAGACCATAAAACAGTTACAGGTTTTCAAGTAGAGCACACTGGTGAATTAGTTAACGAGAGCACAAAAGAGATTGATGAAGAGAACAATACAAGAGCTGTTACTTTCGAATTAGACAATATTGCAACTGTCATGAAAGCTCAAGTGCAATACGAAGCTGTCATGGGCAATGGTAACTTGCATAAAGGCGATCAACCTTTGAGACTTGCTTTTGATAAAGAGAGTGTCAAAGAAGTCGTCGTTGAAGAGCCAGAAGAGGCACCAGCTGAGGAACATGATCTGCCATTCATCGTGTGGCAAGCTGAGAAAGATGAAGTATCCGTAGCGGATGGCTATTTGGAGAAACCAGCGAAAGTCACGGAAGAAAATGGAGAATATATCGTTCAAGCGACTTTGAAAAATAGTTCCTGGTGGCAATATTTTAAAACAGAAACGGCAACTGGAGATTTTGTAGATGTTGAAACAATTCGTGAAGATAAAGCAACAGATACAAAGGTCGTTCAATTTAAAGTACAAGATATTGATGAAATTTTAAATGCGAAGGTTCATATTATTGTTACTGGAATTCCGGGATTCAACTATGACAATAAATACGATATTCGCTTTAAGTTTGGCGAAAACGAAGATTCATCAGAACCAGAAGAGCCAGAGGAACCAAAACAGCCTGAACAACCGGAAGAGCCAGAAGCAGAGCTGAAGGACGGGGAATATAAGGCCGGCTTAAAATTCGGTGAAGGAATATCCGAAGAAGCTAAGGCGGTCATCAATAAGTATCTTGGTGAGGAATCATCGGCTTCTATATTCGTCAAAGACGGTAAAAAAGAAGTCAAACTGTCTTTATTAGAAAAACAATCAATTGCTTCATTTGGTGTTTGGGATGGAGAAAAATACGTCGATCAAGCTATTGATGCATCTGGAGCTGTCACTTTTAACGTAGATCAATTGGCCTCTAATGTAAAAGTTAAAATGGGTGTTCAAGTTGAAGTCCCAACAGAAGAAAAGCCAGTGGTAGAAGGTGAAACGCCATCAGAAAATGAATCAGCAACAGAAGATAATCCAGTGGCGGAAGAGGAATCAGCAACAGAAGATAATCCAGTGGCGGAAGAGGAATCAGCAACAGAAGAAACAGTAACAGAAGAAACAGTAACGGAAGAAGAATCAGCAACAAAAGATGAGCAAGCAACGGAAGATGACACAACATCAGAAGATAACGCATCAACAGAAGACGAATTAACATCAGAAGAAGGTTCATCGACAGAGGAAGAGTCAACACAAGAAGATTTATCAACTGAAAGCGATTCAAAATCAGAGGAATCAACAAAAGAAAATGAGTCCTCCAATGAAAAATCCGAACAAAATGAAACGGAAAGCGTAAGGATCGCTGCAGTAGCTCCTGTCTACAACATTGAGTCTTACGAGTTCGAATTGTCCTTCGACACAATTGAAAGTACAAATCCAAAAGAAGAAGAACCAGAAGAACCAAAAGAGGAGGATCCTAAGGAAGAAGATCCTAAAGAAGATCCAAAACCAACAGATCCAAAGCCGGAAACGCCAAAGCCAGAGAATCCAAAACCGGTGAACCCTGGCAAATATAAAGATGGTGAATATCACTTACCATTCACAGTGCTACAAGCTTCCAAGAATGAAACGTCTGTGGCGCATAGTTATTTAGATCCGACAGCACTCCTCATTGTGAAGAACGGGGAATATACAGTTCGGACAACATTGAACAATAGCTCATGGTGGCAATATTTTAAAACAGAAACGGCATCAGGATCTTTTGCTGATGTTAAAGTGATCAGCAAAAATAAAGCGGATGATACAAGCGTTGTTGAATTTAAAGTGAAAGATATTGACCAAATTTTAAATGCGAAAATCCATGTCATTGTGACTGGCATTCCAGGATTCGATTACGATAACAAATACGATATCCGCTTCTCGTTTGACACTAGTAGTATGTCCCCGGGAACAGGACCAAAACCGAATCCAGAACCAACATTACCGCCACCGGTAGTACCAAAACCAGTACCAGAGCCGAAGAAATATGAAGATGGGGAATACAATCTTCCATTTAAAATTTTGCAAGGAACAAACGATGAAAGTTCCATGACAAATGATTATTTGCAAACACCAGCAAAACTCATTGCAAAAGACGGCAAGTACGAAGTCATCATCACATTGAACAATAGTTCTTGGTGGCAATATTTGAAAACACAAACGAAACAACCGGGATCCTTCTCGGACAGCAACTTTGTCGATGCAAAAGTAATAAGTGAAGACAAAGATGCGGATACAAAAGTTGTGAAGTTTACTGTACAAGATTTAGATGAATTTTTGAATGCGAAAATTCATGTTATTGTTCCGATGATCAGTTACGACAATAAGTATGACATTCGCTTCTCGTTTGATACAAGTCGCATGACGCCGTTCAAAGAAGAAGTTGTACCACCTGTACAAAAGCCGATTGAACTGAAACAAGGGGAATATACAATCAACTTTAACTTCGATGACATGACTGAAGAACAAAAGAAAATCATCACGAAGTATTTTGGAACATCCACTACGGTATCTGTTAAAGATGGGAAAAAATATGTGACATTGACTTTGAAAGAACAACAATCAATCAGTTCATTTACAGTTAAAGGAGACGGGAAAAATCTTCCGATTCAAGTTATGGAAATTGACAAATCGGCGGATACTCGAACTATTTCTTTTGAAGTGGATAAATTCTTCCCAAAACTGGAAGTTCAATTTGAAGTGCAAGAAGAAGTTAAAGTCAGTGCGACAGGCTCTACTAACCGGGTTACACATGCGTTAAGCTTATCTTTTGATGAAGAAAGCATTCAAGAGAAAGTTATTGAAAAGCCGAAACCGGAAGTGCCGACTGAAAATTATAAGTATGCCAACGGTGTCTATGATCTTCCATTTACCATATTTAAAGATACGAGCGATGAACGTTCGATGACGAACGACTATTTACAAACTCCTGCCAAACTAATTGTGAAGGACGGAGAATACGAAGTCATCGTCACATTGAAAAACAGCTCATGGTGGCAATACTTTAAAGTTCAAAACGGCCAACCGGGATCCTTCTCGGACAGCAATTTTGTGGATGTAACAGTATTGAGTGAAGACAAAGCAACAGACACACGGATTGTTAAGTTTACTGTGAGGGATATTGATGAAATTTTAAACGCTAAAATCCATGTCATTGTAACTGGAATTCCTGGTCTGGATTACGACAATAAGTATAATATTCGTTTCTCCTTTGATACGGAAAGTATGTCTTTCGTATCTAGTTTGGAGGAAGATCCAGACGTGAATTTTGAAGGAAATCCAGAAACGGATCCCGAACCAGAGCAGACAACAGATACGGATTCAGAAACAGACTCAGACTCAGATTCACCGAATACACCAGTGAACAATACGAATACGCAGAAAAACGATACAAATGATGATAATTTATCATTTAATCGTGATGCAGATGCGAAAGAAAAAGAATCTGCTAAAGGAAAAGGTGTTAAATCAGGAAATCAGAAAGATGACAATCCAAAAACTGCAGATACGACAAATACTGCAAAAGTTCTAGTATTAGCGTTGCTGCTAGTAGGATCATTGTTCTTGCTAGTATTGAAATTCCGTAAACGCTCAATTGCATAAGTTGATGGAACTTCATAGCGCATAAAAAGTAGGTCTTGTTGTCGGCTAACGAACAACAAGACTTACTTCATATCATGGGATCGTTTAGTTGAAGGGAGTATTTATTTGTGAGGAAAAAACCGTACTATCTTTACGTCGCCTTAGTATGTTTGCTTCTTATGCTGACAGGTTGTGCATCCGCGGAAAGTTTAAACAATGATGAAGTGGAAGATGAAAAATCACAAAATGAAGAGGCGCAAAATGACGATCGAATTGTCGCAACGACAGTCGCTGTAACGGAAATTATGGACGCGCTTGAAATAGACTTAGTTGGCATCCCGACAAGTTATAAAGATTTACCAAAACGATACGACGATGCAACAGAAGTTGGAAATCCAATGAGTCCTGATATGGAAATGATTATGTCGCTAAAGCCGACTGAAGTGATGTCTGTCACAACGTTAAGATATGATTTGGAATCTTTTTTTGATGATATGGGCATCCAAGCTAGTTATGTTAAACTAGAGTCTTTCGAAAATATGCAAAACGAAATTTTGAAAATCGGAGAAAGATATGATCGAAAAGAACTGGCAGAAGCGATAGTTCAAGAATTTGAAGATAAAATTACAGAAATTGAAAAGGCAGTAGAAGGGAAAGAACACCCATCCGTCCTTATACTGATGGGTGTGCCGGGAAGCTATTTAGTGGCAACGGAAAACTCGTATATAGGCGACCTCGTCCGAAGAACGGGCGGAAAAAATGTAATTAGCGGTGAAGAAGTGGAATATTTAGCCTCCAATACAGAATACTTGCAACAGTCGAATCCGGATATTATTTTACGAGCAGCTCATGGAATGCCTGAAGAAGTCGTTGAAATGTTCGACAAAGAGTTTAAAGAAAACGATATTTGGAAGCATTTCAAAGCAGTGAAAAATGATCGCGTATATGATTTGGAAGAAACGCGTTTCGGCACGACGGGCAATTTAGCAGCTGCGGAAGCATTAGATGAATTACTTGAAATGTTGTATGAATGAAACGGACCCGTCCGGGGGGATGGTGAAGCTTTATTGGAAGACGAGATTTCAGTTAAAGGATGTCTGAAATGAATAAAAAAATCATTAGTTTTAGTACAGTTATCGTATTGCTTGTACTCATCATCATATATTCCGCGAATACAGGGAGTATAAAGGTTTCTTTTGTTGAACTTATCCAAGGATTGATAACCGGAAACAATGAGCAAGTACAAGTGATTAAAGATTTAAGATTACCACGACTTGTTATTGCCTTATTTGCTGGAGCAGCATTATCTGTATCGGGTGTTTTACTACAAGCGGTTATGAAAAACCCATTGGCAGATCCGGGGATTATTGGAGTAACTTCCGGCGCGGGATTCGTGTCCATCTTAATGGTCTCATTGTTCCCTACATTATTTTTCTACATGCCTTTGTTTTCTTTCATCGGCGGTGCTTTTGCGTTTTATTTAGTGTACACGTTTTCTTGGAAGGCGGGACTTAATCCGTTAAGAATGATATTAGTTGGCGTAGCGATCAATGCTGTCTTTACAGGATTAAGCCAAGTGTTTAATTTTAGGGGGAGTTATACGGTCACATCTGTCAATCCGGTAACGACCTCGACATTATTTATGAAAAACTGGAATGACGTTGAAGTAATGGTCGTGTACGGGTCTATCGGTCTCGTCCTCGCATTTCTGCTCTATTCGTGGTGTAACTATTTAGGACTCGAAGACAAAACAGCGAAAAATTTAGGCATCAATATTAATCGGATTCGATTCATCGTATCTGTTGTAGCTGTGTTACTCGCATCTATCGCAACGGCGATTGCAGGCATGTTCGCTTTTATCGGCTTGCTTATTCCACATATCGGTCGTTTGCTAGTCGGCAATGACCATAAGTTGCTCATTCCATTTTCGGCGCTTACAGGTGCTATGTTGACGTTGACAGCGGATACGTTGGGGCGTGTCATTATCGCGCCAAATGAAATTCCAGCGTCCATTTTGCTCGCTGTTATTGGAGGACCTTTCCTCATTTATTTACTTAGAAAGAGTGATCGAATTTATGGATATTAAAGATATAACTTTCTCTTATGACCGCAAAATTAATCGCTTGGACCGAGTGAATGGGGAGATTAAAAAAGGAGAAATTACAACGATTATTGGACCGAATGGTTGTGGGAAATCTACGCTATTAGGTGTGATGTCGAATAACTATCTTCCGCAACGGGGAAAAATTGTGTTGGATGGAAAAGAAATGGTGAAATACAAACCGAAAGAGCTTGCGAGAAAATTAGCTGTTGTCCACCAACAAAACGTTGCACCTGCCGATATGACAGTGGAAAGATTGACAAGTTACGGAAGGCTGCCCTATAAAAAGATGTTCTCCACACTGACTACCCAAGATGAAGAAGCGATTGAATGGGCTTTAAAAAGTACAAACTTACAAGGGAAGCGTCAGGCAACAATTGATACATTGTCCGGCGGGGAAAAGCAACGAGTTTGGATTGCGATGACATTAGCGCAAAGTACTGAGTTTCTTTTTTTGGATGAACCGACGACTTATTTAGATATTTATTATCAATATGAAATATTAGCGCTCATTAAAAGACTGAATCGTAAACACGGGTTATCGATTGTTATGGTACTCCATGATATTAACCAAGCCATCCAGTATAGCGATACGATTATTGTCATGAAAGATGGGGACATTGTAGCGAAGGGAAAGCCTGAGGAAGTCATTACGAAAAAATTATTGTACGATATTTATGGGATTCATGTAATCGTAAAAAATGATGAACAAACTGGGTTGTATATTGTGCCGGTCGGCATTTAAAGTAGCTAAAAGCAGGAAAAGAAATGAGCGTTAGGGGTGAGAATATGGCAGGAAACAAGCACTCGGAAAAGTCGGGAAGCCGTATGAAAAAAAATCTATCGCGTTTGCTCACGATGGGGTGTATAGCCGTTTTCATTTATGCGGGACACGGCTTATATAGTATATTCATGGAATATTATAAAAACCGTCAAGCGTTAGCGGACGTTCAACAAATTTATTATCAGTTTGATGAAGAAGTGCCAATAGAAGTAGCTTCAACAGAAGACATGAGTGAACAGCAAATAATTCGTCCGCAATTTACAGAGTTACAAGAAATTAACCAAGATATTGTCGGTTGGGTATCTATTGAAGGGACACCGCTAGACTATCCAATATTACAATCGGATGATAATGACTATTATTTGAATCGTAATTACAAAAAGGAATACAGCATAGCGGGGAGTATTTTTATGGATTATCGTAATGATGCCTCGTTGAATACACAAAATACAATCATTTATGGCCACCGCATGAAAGATAATTCAATGTTCAACAGTTTGAAAAACTTTTTGGATAAAGATTTTTTTGACAGTCATAAAATAGTTAAATTTGACACATTATATGAAAGTTACGATGCAGAAGTATTTGCAGTTTATAATACAACGACTGACTTTGATTATATTCAAACGGATTTCACGACTGATGAAGAGTTTGAGTCATTATTAAATGAAATTCACGAGAAATCAAAATATCATACGAATGTCGAGCTCACTGCAGACGATCAAATCATCACGCTATCTACATGTGATTATATATTAGATCCGAATAAGGGGCGCTTAGTTGTACATGCTAAAATTGTCAAAAAGAGCGATAGTACCAATTATGCTTCTGCTGAGCAAAGATAAAAAGCCTCTGCTTTGCTACATTGGGAAAGACATGTTAAAATTTAACTACACCAAAATCATTGTAGGTGATCGAAATGATTCGACTTTTATGTTTGTCCAAAATAGATTGTAAAAATCCGAAACCCTTGGCTGGAAACAGTCAAGGGTTTTTGTTGCTCATGGGAAAGAATTATATTGGAGGGATTTGTATATGAAGCAAGTGGTTCAGTCGAAAGCACCGATTATCGCTGCATGGATCAGTTTAATTAGTAATATTGTGTTGACGATTTTGAAAATTGTCGTCGGGACAATTTTTCATAGTCCTGTTCTTCTTGCTGACGGTTACCATAATGCGGGGGATGTTGTGGCCAGTGGAGCGGCGCTGACTTCCATGCGTATTTCTCAGCGTCCGGCCGACGATGATCACCCGTATGGACATGGGAAAGCCGAGGTGATCAGTTCCGCTATTGTGGCGATCATTTTGGGCGTGGCGGCTATTTATATTGCATACGAATCTGTTTCGGCATTCTTTCAGGCGCCTGAAAAAGCGAGTATCATTGCTTTTGGTACAGCGATTATTTCACTGGTATGGAAGCAAGTTCTATACGTGTACACCATTCGAATTGGAAAGCGGACAAATAGTAAAGGGCTTATTGCGACAGCGTACGATCATCTGGCGGATGTCTATGCATCGCTCGCTGCTGTTGTCGGAATCGGTCTTGCACTCGTCGGGGACTTCTATCATATCCAAATCCTCTCCTATGGCGATCCGATCGCGGGGATCATCGTCACCGTTTTAGTGTTTAAACTGGCCTATGAAATCGGGAAAGAAGCGATGGATACGCTGATGGAGAAAAGTGTAAGCCAACAAAGGTTGGATGAATTTACAACATTAATCCTTGCAGTACCTGAAGTAAAACGGATCGATCGGTTACGAGCCAGAGAGCATGGGCATTATGTGCTTGTCGATATTAGGGTTGCAGTAGAAGGAGAATTGACCATCCAAGAAGGTCATGACATCATCCGTGACATTAAAGATAACATTATGCGGCAGCATCATGATGTCGATGAAGTCCTCATCCATTTGAACCCGTGGTATGCTGACATGGAAAAGAGGTAAGCAGCGACGCCAGGAAATCTATCTTGGTATGAATTTTAGGTTGAATGCAAATTTTCAAATGTTTATAATTAAGAAGTGAGAGCCGATTAATTAACTCCTTTTGTGAGGAAACACGAACATTTTAGATTTAGCATTAAATAATCATTCGTGTGCGCAAGTATTCCTGTTGGATGGAGTGAAGGACGCGACTCCTATGGGGTGAGCGGATTTCCAAGGTTTTTGAGGTAAAGGAACTAACTGTTTTTAATGATAAGGAGTGAACAGCTTGAGAGAAGAAAAACAAGTCGTATATAATTTTAACGCAGGCCCCTCAGCGCTGCCGACAGCAGTGTTGGAAAAGGCGCAACAAGAACTTTTGAATTTTCGTGGAACAGGTATGTCGGTTATGGAGTTAAGCCACCGCAGTCAAGCTTATGAAGAAGTACATAATGGAGCGATTGCACGCCTTAGAAAACTATTTTCGATTCCTGAAAATTATGAGGTGCTGTTTTTACAAGGCGGCGCGAGTCAGCAGTTTGCGATGATTCCGATGAACTTTTTAAATGCCGGTCAAACGGCGGGCTATGTGATGACTGGCTCATGGTCAGAAAAAGCATTTTCCGAAGCGAAGCTGTTCGGCGAACCTTATCACGTCGCAAGCACAAAAGAAAGCAAGTACAGCAATATTCCGGCTGCTGAAACGCTTGAGTTTAACACGAATGACGCATATGTACATCTCACTTCAAACAATACGATTTATGGGACGCAGTGGACGGATTTTCCGAATACGGGTGATGTACCGTTAATTGCGGATATGTCCAGTGATATCATGTCCAAGCCAATCGATGTAAGCCAGTTTGGGATGATCTACGCAGGTGCTCAGAAGAACCTAGGTCCTTCTGGGGTCACGGTCGTCATTATTCGAAAAGATCTGCTTGAGAAAGCGAATGAGCAAGTGCCGGCGATCTTGAAGTACGCTACACATGCCAATAGCAATTCCCTATACCATACCCCTCCGACTTTTGGGATTTACATGCTTGGTGAAGTGCTCGGTTGGATAGAAGAGTTAGGTGGATTGGCCGCAATCCAGAAGCGGAATGAGGAAAAGGCGAAATTGATCTATGATGCGATCGACAACAGTGCAGGCTTTTACGTCGGTCATGCAGCGCCGGACAGCCGCTCTCTTATGAATATTACATTCAGACTTGCTGACGACACATTGGAGCAGAAGTTTTTGGAAGAAGCAAAAGAACAAGGATTTGTCGGATTAAATGGCCACCGTTCAGTTGGCGGATGCCGCGCGTCAACGTATAATGCTGTTCCTTTAGAGGCATGTCAGGCTTTAAGTGAATTCATGGTGCAATTTCAACAAAACAATCGGTGAAAAGTGAGCTGGGTTTGCCCGCTTACATAAGGGTCGCCTTGTAAGTCGTTAACAACGGCTGAAGGGCGCCTTTTTTTGTCGGTTTTTTAGCGTTTAATCTAGATTTTCGCCGTATTTGTCGGCTGTTTTGTGTATCTTCAGTAGCCAGTCATAATGGTTGTACAATCGACTGTGTCATTTTTCGCAAGGATGGCTGTCTCTGGATATTAAAATAGTTCTCAATTGGCAGACTTGAAAAACAAAGCAGACTATTGAAATAAATGTCGAACGCTGATAGGATTGTAGTGTTCTCATTATCTACTTCCATTTATAACATCATAGAAAGGAGAAGAGAAAATGAAGCCGTTGAATAAAACGCAAGATTGGCGTTTTAAGGTGGCGCACCGAGAAGCGTGGATTGGTGTAGGGCTCGCGCTGTTTAATTTCATATGGTGGTATGGATTTGCCTACGGTCTTGGATCAAAACCAGTGGAAGAGTATACCTATGTTTTTGGATTACCTGCCTGGTTTTTCTATAGCTGTGTGCTCGGATTTATCGTCATTTCTATTTTAACAATTGTTATTGTGAAATTTTGGTTCGTCGATGTGCCATTTGATGAGGAGGGGGATCAACGATGAATTGGTCGGTTATTACTCCACTCATTGTTATGATCGTGATCATTTTCATTATCGGCTATTGGTCAAGCCGAAAAGTAGTCAGTTCAGATAAGGGATTTTTACAAGAATATTTCCTTGGGGGTCGTGAATTAGGCGGATTCGTTTTAGCGATGACGATGGTGGCGACCTACGGAAGTGCATCCAGTTTCCTCGGTGGACCTGGAACCGCTTATACAGTTGGGTTTGGTTGGATTTTACTAGCGATGGCTCAAGTTGTGACGGGGTATTTCGTTTTGATGGTGCTTGGAAAAAAGTTTGCTATTTTGGCTAGGAAATATAATTCAATCACCTTAGTCGACTTTTTGAAAACACGTTACAATAGCCCGGTTGTTGTCATCCTTTCCGCTTTAAGTATTATTATCTTCCTCTTTTCAGCAATGGCTGCACAGTGGATTGGTGGCGCACGTCTCGTCGAATCATTAACTGGAATGAGTTACAATACGGCGTTATTTGTGTTTGCGATCTCGGTTGTCGTTTATGTGATCGTCGGAGGATTTAGAGCCGTTGCAGTAACGGATGCAGTACAAGGGGGCGTCATGGTTATTGGAACGCTGATACTCCTGATTGCGGTTATCATCGCAGGAGGGGGCATTCCGAACATCATGGCGGATTTGGTTGCAGAAAATCCGAATTTTGTCACGCCTTTTGGTGAAGATGGTTCATTAACGAAAGCATATGTATCCTCTTTTTGGATTTTGGTCGGGGTTGGAGTTGTTGGATTGCCGCAAATCGCGGTCCGTGCAATGTCTTATAAAAATTCAACATCGATGCATCGGGCATTGATCATTGGAACAATCGTGACAGGTATCATTATGTTGAATATGCATTTGATCGGTGTATTTGCACGACCGATTCTGCCAGGTATCGAGATTGGTGACAAAGTCATTCCGCTCATTTCCATGGAAGTTTTACCGGCATGGTTGGCGGGTATTGTGTTAGCGGCCCCAATGGCTGCAATTATGTCCACGGTGGACTCTTTACTCATTCTTGTTAGTTCCACGGTTGTGAAAGACGTGTATTTGAATTACGTAAAACCGGACGCCTCCGTGCAAAATATTAAACGTGTCAGCTTTGCTGTCACAGCAATTTTAGGTATTATCGTTTATTTTTTAGCCTTCAACCCACCAGAACTACTGATCTTTTTAAATCTATTTGCATTTGGCGGTTTGGAAGCGGCATTTATTTGGCCGATGATACTCGGTTTATATTGGAAGTATAGTAATAAATACGGAGCGATCCTCTCTATGATTGTCGGGATTGTCAGTTATATCAGCATCCATTTCTACAATCAGGTGAATGGCGAATTGTTTGGCGTACATACAGTGACAGTACCAATTGTTCTTTCGTTTGTCGCTTTCATTGCAGGAAGTTTATTAATCAAGAGAGAGGCTTTTGACTATGAAATGAAAATTGAGGGGGAGTTGAGTAGATGAATGCCAATATGAAAACAGATGTATACATGCGTGACCGAGAAGCGGCCATTAAGTTGACGACGGATCTTGTGCGGATACCAAGTGTGTATAGAGGCGAAGGCGTGCCGGATGGGAACGAAACGAAAGTGGCAACGTATGTCGCGAACTACTTGAGGAGCCTTGGCATCGAAACGCATGTGGAAGAAGTCGTACCGGGCAGACCGAATGTCATCGGTATTGTCGATTCCGGGAAGCCGGGAAAGACATTGCTGTTTGAAGGACATACCGACGTCGTGACGGAAGGGGATCCGGCTGCTTGGACGTATGATCCTTTCGAGGCGAAAATTGTCGACGGACGGATGTACGGTCGGGGAACGAATGATACAAAAGGCAATTTAGCTTGCATGATCACTGCAGTCCATTCGATTTTACAAGATAAAGAATCATTTACAGGGAAAATTATTTTATGTATCCCGGTAGATGAAGAAGGCATGATGATCGGCATTAAGCATTTCATCGAGCAAGGATGGGCGGACGGCGTCGATGGTGCCATCATTTGTGAACCTGAAGAGAATAATGTATGCATTGCGCAGCGAGGTGCAATGCGTATACGGGCCGATGTGTACGGGAAAATGGCACATGGGGCGATTTCTTGGAGCGGGATCAATCCGAACTGGCGATTGGCAAGATTCATCGTCGAACTCGAGAAGTTGGAAAAAGAAGAACAGGCGAGACTGGGGGAAGACCCTTATTTGAAATGGCCTTCCATCACGCCGACAATTGTTCAAGCGCCTGTGAAAGGTGATGCGCAAATTAACGTCATCCCGGATCAGAGCATGACAACACTCGATATTCGAACTGTGCCCGCACAAGATCATGAAGAGTTGCTTCGTAAAATTGAAGCGATTATCGAGAAGTTGAAAGAAGAGGATCCGGATTGCCAGATTGAATTGACTGTGCTGGATAATCGTCCGGCGACAGATACACCGAAAGATGATCCTGTCGTACAGGCGGTTTATGATGCAGTCGAGTCGGTCACAGGCGAGGATCCGATTTACAACGGTGTACCGGGCGCGACGGATGGGACATTCCTGCATATGCACGGGATTCCGATCGTCACAATTGGCGGGGGAGACCGTGATATCCCTCATCAAATCAATGAATATATCGATCTGGAAGACCTTGCGGTGACTACTGCGATTTACCGTGAAGCCGCTTTACGTTTTTTGAATGAAAAGTAAGAGAAAAATGCTACCTATCTTTGAAAATGAAGATAGGTAGCATTCCTTTTTTGAGAGCGAAACAGCGTTGCCTCCCACTCAATTCGTCAATTGTTGTTTCTTTTGGATGGCCAATGAAGGACGTTCTTCTTCCCAAATAACTTTGACGGGCACTTCGAAGGTTTTGGTGAGCAGTTTGTCATTCAAGACATCTTTTTTGGGTCCTGCGGCGACGACTTTTCCATCGTTGAGTAAAAGGACATGCGTAATTTCTTCAGAGAGCTCTTCGATATGATGGGTGACGTAAATGATATGGCACTCATTTTGGGCGATTTCTTTCATCAAAGAGAGAACTTCTTCGCGGGAAAGGATATCAAGTCCCGAGCATGGTTCATCCAAAATAAGAATTTTCGGGTCGCTCATTAGTGCCCTTGCGATCAGAAGCCTTCTCTGCTCGCCTTGCGATAACAAGTTGAAACGTTTACCTTTCAAATAGTGTAAACGTAAACTTGTCAATAACGCATCCGCCTTTTCCCAATCTTCTTCTACTACTGTTTCATACAACCCGAATGAAGCGAACTTGCCGCTGACGATAACTCTTTCGACTGTTTCGTTATTGACGATTTGTGCAAAACGATCCAACGAGCTACTGACAAAACCGATATCCTTACGGAGTTCAGGTAGATTTGTTTTGCCGAAAACATTGCCGAGTACTGACACGTCACCAGTAGTGGGGAAATGATACCCTGTAACGATATTGAGCATTGATGTTTTCCCCGAGCCATTCAATCCAAGTATTGCCCAATGTTCATTCTCCTTTATTTCCCAATCGATTTCGTTTAAAATTTCTTGTCCTCCCCTACGGAGGGATACGTTTTTGAAGGATACAATTTCATCCATATAGAACCACCCCATTTGCTATGATCTTTAAAGTATACAAGAAGTATTTTCGGAATTTCAATTAATCTGAAAGGATGGGAGATTAGTGAAAGTTAATCAGTATGGATTGAAGTTGTTGATAGAAGGGATTGAAGACATTCCTGACTCGGGTTTTGCCAATTCGGATGAAAAGATTTTTGAAGAAGTGATTGTGTTGGTGAACGCTTCAAATGAAAATGAAGCAAAAATGAAAATACGTCGGCATTATCATGAGGTGTCCTATGAAAACGCGAATGGGTGTCTAGTCACGTTGCGTTTAGTTCGAATACTAGATGCATTCGAATTGATTGATGATATAGAGGGATTGAATGATTTTATAGAGGTATATAGTCGGCATCTTATTGTGGATGATTGGATGAATGTGGATGCTGTTATACAAGAATTTAGCTTGGATAAATGATAGCGGGTGTGGCAATGTCCGATTGAAAAAGGATTCGTTCTGGTATAATGAAGATATTTGCTCGTAAAGTTTCAGGGAAAGGAGAATTCTGTTTGGCTTGGCTATATGTTCTCTTTGCAGCAATTGTAGAGGTTTTTTGGGTGATCGGCTTGCGTTACTCTGATACTTTTTTGGAGTGGGCTGGAACGGCGATTGCCATTATTTTTAGCTTTTATTTCATTATTAAAGCGTGTGAGAAGCTTCCTGCCGGCACAGTGTATGCGGTGTTTACGGGGAGCGGGGCAGCGGCGATCGTGCTCATTGACTTTCTTGTGTTCGATGCCCATTTCTCTGCATTGAAAGCGGTGTTCATCGGATTGATCATCGCTGGTGTCGTTGGCATTAAAATGACGACAGACGTTTCAGGGGAAGAGGAACACGGCGGAACGAACGGATAAGGAGGAGATGAAGTGGCTTGGTTCTATTTGGTCATCGCCAGTTTAGGAGAGATTTTTGGGGTGATGAGCATCAATTTATACATACAAAAGAAGTCGATCGGAAGGTTAGCCCTCGTTGTCATGACTTTCACGTTTGGCTTTATCTTTCTGGCGCTTGCGATGCGAGATATTCCGATGGGGACCGCTTATGCGATTTGGACCGGTTTAGGAGCGGCGGGTGCCGTTTTGATAGGCATTTTGTTTTTCAAAGAGTCGGCTAGTTGGAAACGGCTCGCTTGTTTGACATTGGTCATCGCGGGCGCTGTCGGTTTGAAATTGTTTGGCTAATAGATGCGCTGGGGTGAGGAAGGAGGGGGCAGATGGCGAAACAATATGATTTTACAGAAGGTAATATTTTTAAACAGTTGCTCATCTTCTCAGCACCGATCATTTTGACAAACTTATTGCAAATTTCCTATCAGTTTATCGATAGTTTGTGGGTCGGAAATTTGATTGGAGCGAATGCACTTGGGGCAGTTGCGCTGTCTGGGACGGTTGTATTCACGGTTCTTTCTTTCGTTATCGGATTGAACAACGCGGCACTTACAATTTTGTCTCAGCAAAAAGGAAGAGGGAGCGAGGCGGGGCTTCGCCGTTATTTAAATGCGTTCGTTGTGTTGTTGTCAATTATGTCGGTCGCACTTGGGCTCGCTGGTTTTTTCTTGTCGGAATGGATTTTGAGATTACTTGGAACGCCCGAAGCGATGTTGCCGATGGCAGCTTCTTATTTAAAAATTAATTTTATCGGGATTTTATTTTTGTTTGGCTACAATTTTATCGGTACGGTGTTACGTTCAGTCGGAGACTCCAAAACACCTTTATACTTTGTGTTGACGGCCGTCGTTTTGAATGCGATTCTCGACCCGATTTTCATTGCGGGGTTCGGTTGGGGGATCGAAGGAGCGGCATACGCGACAATCTTTTCCCAAGGTGTTGCATTTGCGAGTGGTGCAATTTATACAGTCCGCAGAAAGCTTGTGCCGTTTTCCAAACCGTATGTACCGGCGAGGAGGGAAGTGCTTGCTATTTTAAGGTTGGGCATTCCCGCTGGTCTGCAGATGAGTGTCATTTCTGCTGGGGTTATGGCGATTATGAGTGTTGTCGCTTCTTTTGGTCCAGCCGTCGTTGCGGGGTACGGTGCGGCACAAAGGCTGGATAGTATAATCATGTTGCCGGCACAAGCACTAGGGACTGCTGTCAATAGTATGGCTGGACAAAATATCGGTGCGGGAAAATGGGACCGGGTACACCGAATTACATTTTACGGGTTCATTTATAGTTCAGTTATTATGTTGTTATTTGCCTTGGTGATCGTTTTGTTCGCGAGTTATGGGATTCGACTTTTTATACAGGAGCCTGAAGCTGTGCAATTTGGCTC
Source organism: uncultured Sporosarcina sp. (assembly GCA_948469885.1). GTDB lineage: Bacteria > Bacillota > Bacilli > Bacillales_A > Planococcaceae > Sporosarcina. The sequence continues at coordinate 29,306 of CAOKMT010000017.1, forward strand.
GGAATATTTGAAGATTATCGCATTTCTCTATCCGTTTCTCGGTATCAATTTCATTTTGAATGGGGCGGTCCGGGCGGCGGGCGCGATGTTTCAAGTGTTGATCCTAAATGTTATTTCATTTTGGATTCTTAGGTACCCTATTACTTATCTTTTTGCCGACATGTTTGGAGAGAAAGGAATTGCATATGGGATCGGGGCAAGCTTTGTCATGAGCAGTGTGCTCGCTTTTCTTTATTATAAATATGGCAAATGGCAGCGGACAGAAATGTTTGGTGAATAACAGTACGAATTTGATATTTGACATGCGCCTCCCAAGAATGACGCATATGTACGGAAAAATCCCAGTCGTTTATAGTTAATATAGGGAGCGAGAGTGCAAAGAAATAGAGGGGTTTGGATATGGGATTATTGATGATTGTTTTGCCGGCGTTCCTTATTTTCGGCTCAGGGTATATCGGACAAAAAGTTTTTAAGCTGGACATTAAGTCGATTTCGACGATGGCGCTTTACTTGATGACTCCTTTTTTGGCGTTCGATACGTTTTATAGTAATCCGTTAAATATGGATTATTTTTATATGTTTTTGTTTACGACGTTGCTCGTCGTTCTATTGTCCACGATTACCGTTCTCATTGGAAAGCTGAGTCGGTCTGATCGATCTCGAATTTCCGCGATGTTACTCGGTACCGTATTTCCGAACAGTGGAAATTATGGGGCACCTGTCGTGTTATTCGCTTTTGGGGCTGTGGCTTTTGATTATGCAGTTATTATTATGGTCATTCATGCTTTTCTCATGAATACAATCGGAATTTTCATCGCTTCTTTCGGTGGGAAAGAATCCGCTTCGATGAAAGATGCGCTTAAAAGTGTTCTCAGAATGCCTGTTTTGTATGGGGCTTTGCTTGGCGTCCTATTGCAAGTTATCCATGTGGAGTTGCCCGCTACCATTCTCGGGGGGATCAGTTTAGTCGGGGATGCAACTATCCCGACTGTCATGCTCATACTCGGTATGCAACTGGCGGAAGTGAAACGGCAAAAGTTCCAATGGAGTTATATTGGGACGGTCTCATTGATCCGCATGGTCGCATCGCCCCTTCTTGCAATAGTGCTCGTCAGTTTCATGCCTGTCAATGAAGTGATCAAGTCGGTGTTCATTCTATTGGCCGCGATGCCTGTCGCGGCGAACACAACGATGCTCGCTGTTCAATTTGACGTTGAGCCGGATCTATTGTCTTTTACGACGTTGTTGACGACATTAATGAGTTTACTTACCATTCCACTGACGCTTTATTTTCTTGGAGTGTAGAGAAGGAAAAATGATTTGGGCGTTATGCCGATTAACAAGTATCCTATTTTAAAATAAATGAAAGGTTATCCGATTCGTTTAAGATCAGTTCAAAAGGAAATGGTATATAATAAAGATAAAGATGACTGAGTATGTGGAAGAGGGAGACGAATATGAGTTCAAAATTTGCAGACGATAGTTTGGCTTTACATACGGACCTATATCAAATTAATATGGCAGAATCTTACTGGGCGGATGGGATCCATGACCGGAAAGCTGTTTTTGAATTGTTTTTCAGAAGGTTGCCGTTCGGGAATGGGTACGCACTTTTTGCGGGACTGGAAAGAATTCTCGATTATTTGAAGGATTTTCGTTTCAGTGAGACCGATATCGCTTATTTAAAAGAAGAACTTCATTATGAAGAAGATTTTCTGGATTATTTGAAAGAACTCCGATTTACGGGCGACGTCTATTCAATGGAAGAAGGGGAATTGGTTTTTGCCAATGAGCCGATCATTCGTATTGAAGCGCCTTTAATTCAAGCGCAACTTCTGGAGACCGCTCTTTTAAATATCGTCAATTACCAAACACTCATTGCGACGAAAGCGAGTCGTATTAAACAAGTCGTGCAAGACGAAGTGGTGATGGAATTTGGCACACGGCGGGCGCATGAAATGGATGCAGCGATTTGGGGCGCAAGGGCGACTGTGATCGGAGGCGTCGAAGCGACGAGTAATGTACGGGCGGGGAAGAGGTTCGATATTCCGGTCGCGGGTACGCACGCGCACTCTATGATCCAAGCGTATAAAAGCGAATACGAAGCGTTTCACTCTTATGCAAAACGTCATAAAGACTGCATTTTCCTTGTAGATACATATAATACTTTGAAAATCGGTGTGCCGACTGCTATTCAAGTTGCAAAAGAGTTAGGAGATGACATCAACTTTATCGGCATTCGGCTCGATAGCGGAGACATTGCCTTCTTATCGAAAGAAGCACGCCGTATGTTGGATGAAGCGGGTTTTGAAGAGGCGAAAATCGTCGTTTCGAATGACTTGGATGAATATACGATTTTAAACTTGAAGGCGCAAGGGGCAAAGGTGGATATTTGGGGGATTGGCACAAAATTGATCACCGCCTACGATCAACCCGCGCTCGGTGCCGTGTACAAAGTGGTTGCGATTGAAAATGAAAACGGTGTGATGGAGGATACGATTAAAATATCATCGACAGCGGAAAAGGTGACGACACCGGGACAGAAAAAACTGTACCGGATCATCGACCGGGAAAATGGGAAAGCAGAAGGGGATTATATCACGATGCATGATGAAGATCCTGCCTCTGAGAAACGCATTAAAATGTTCCATCCGGTTCATACGTTCATTTCCAAGTTTGTCACCAACTTTGAAGCGAAAAATTTACACGTGAAAGTTGTAGAAAACGGAAACGTCCTTTATGAAAATCCGCCGCTTGAGCAAATGCGCCGCTATGCAAAAGAAAATTTGAAGTTACTATGGGACGAATATAAACGCTCGCTTAACCCGGAGGAATATCCGGTCGATCTGAGTCAGAAGTGTTGGGATAATAAGATGCGTAACATCCAGGAAGTCCAAGAGATGATCGAAGAATATGCTTACGGAAGAGAGGGATGACCGATGACAGACTTGCAAAAGCAAATCATCAAGGAGTTGAAAGCGAAGCCGGTGATCGATCCCGAGGAAGAAATTCGAAAATCGATCGACTTTTTAAAAGAATATGCAAAAAAACATTCATTTTTGAATGGATTCGTGCTTGGCATCTCAGGTGGACAAGATTCTACGCTCGTCGGCAAACTTGCCCAGCTTGCAGTCGATGAGTTGAATGAAGAAGGTAGGACGAATCGTTATCTATTTGTGGCGGTTCGTTTGCCATATGGTACACAATTTGACGAAGAGGATTGTCAAGATGCACTCGATTACATTCAGCCGTCACAAATTTACACGGTGAATATTAAAGAAGCGGTAGATGCAAGTGAAAAAGCACTTGAGGCAACAGGGGTGACCTTATCGGATTTCGAAAAAGGGAATCAAAAAGCGCGTGAACGGATGAAAGTCCAATATTCCGTGGCTGCCATGCATGGGTGTGTCGTTCTTGGAAGTGACCATGCAGCCGAATCAGTGACAGGATTTTACACGAAGTTCGGCGATGGCGGGGCAGATCTTATGCCGATTTTTAGGTTGAATAAACGGCAAGGGAAGCAATTACTGGCGGCGCTTGATTGCCCCGAACATCTTTATACGAAAGTACCGACTGCTGACCTTGAGGAAGACAAACCTGCCATCCCGGACGAAGTGGCGCTCGGAGTCACATACGATCAGATCGATGATTATTTGGAAGGAAAAGAGATACCGGAAGCCGCCAGGGAAAGACTGGAAAGTTTCTATCTTCGTTCACAACATAAGCGTCATATGCCGATCACGATTTTTGATCAGTTTTGGAAATAAATTCGACGCTCGATCGCGGAAAGAAAGGCTAAGTAGCAGAATGAGGATGTTAGCTTGTTTTTGAATGTATCGACAATCGAAGGATTCCATTTGTGGAATCCTTTTTTTGCTTGATTTGCTTAGGTTGTAGGTAGGACAGGTATCCTGTATTATGAGTATACTTCAGTCAATTGTCAGATAAATAGAGATAGATAGCGATGAAGGTGGGGAAGATATGAGTGCTAAAGAAAAAATTGAAAGAATCTTAAATAATATTGATCGTGTCATGATCGGAAAGCGTGACATTGCGGAATTGAGTTTGACCGCACTACTTGCAGGTGGTCATACATTGCTTGAAGATGTGCCCGGTGTCGGAAAAACGATGATGGTCAAAGCATTGGCAAAATCGATCGGTGCGGATTTTAAGCGTATCCAATTCACACCTGATTTATTGCCCTCTGACGTTCTCGGTGTCTCGATTTATAATCCCGAAGAAATGGAGTTTGAATTTAGACCAGGTCCGATTATGGGGAATATCGTTCTTGCCGACGAAATCAATCGCACATCGCCTAAGACACAATCCGCCTTGCTTGAAGGAATGGAAGAGTCTTCTATCACAGTTGATGGGGAAACGATGCCGATCCCTCAACCGTTTTTCGTCATGGCTACACAAAACCCGATTGAATATGAAGGGACATATCCACTTCCAGAAGCACAGCTCGACCGTTTTTTATTCAAGTTGGAAATGGGATATCCGACCGCATCGGAAGAAATTGAGGTGTTGCGTCGAGCTGAGAAGGAAGTGCCGCTGGATCATTTGGAGACAGTTATTTCGATAGAAGAATTGATCGTGTTGCAAGATGCGGTGAAAGATGTAGCTGTCGATGATATTGTGAAAGCATATATTGTCAATTGTGCAAATGAAACGAGAATGCATCAGTCTATCCATCTCGGTGTCAGTCCACGTGGTTCCCTTGCGCTGATGAGGGCGTGTCAAGCATACGCGTTACTAAAAGGAAGATCTTACGTGACACCGGATGATGTTCAATATCTCATGCCCTTTGTGTTCGGTCATCGAATTACTTTGCACCCCGGAGCAAGTTATGAAGGGATTACCGTGGAGGAAATCATTGAAAGCATTTTATTGAAAGTAGAAGTTCCGGTGGATAAGGTTCCACTTCATGAATAACATCCGTAAACTGATCGTTAGTTCAAGTCGATTCGTTTTTGTCCTTCTCATTCTCCTCTTGGCATTTGTCTATGCGATGTTTCAAGGTGGGCAAGTGAGTTGGACAATTTTTTATATGGTTTTGCCGTTTGCCAGTTATTCACTATTATTGTTCTTTTATCCGCTTCAGCATATTACTGCGGAACGAATCGTGCAGACGTCGAATGCGTACACAGGCGGAAAACTCAGCGTGCGGCTCCTTTTGAAGCGGCCATATCGTTTTCCATTGCTCTATACCATCGTTTCTGAAAGGTGGCGCGATGGCCAAAAAACCTTTTTGAAAGAACAGCGTCCTACACGTGTTTTCATTTTCGGCTTTCGCAAAGTGCTGGACTGGCGATATGAAATTGAGCAACTCCCTAGAGGGGAGCATACATTCGAAGGTGTGGAAGTGGAAGTCGTGGATTTTTTCGGTTGGATGCGAAAATCACAATTTATCCCGGTGAAAAGTACGATCCTTGTGTATCCGAAAACGACGGATATCCATTTACTTCCTGTAAATGGACATAAAGACGGAGGAAGCGCGATTGCTCTTTTTAACAGGATGAAAAATACGACAATCGCTACCGGATTAAGGGATTACCAAGCAGGGGATCGGATGACTTGGGTACATTGGAAGTCTTTCGCCAGAACTCAAAAATTGATGTCAAAAGAATTCGAGGATCGAAGAGTACAAGAAATGACGCTTCTTTTGGATAGTCGTCCTTCTGATATGTTTGAAGCGCAAGTTGAACTGACGGCTTCGATTTTGAAAAAAGGGTTTCAACAGTTCGGGAATATCGGTCTATTGTCAACTGACCGAGAAGGGCAACCATTTCCGAACATCTTGACGGAAGAACAGTATCGACAGGCGTTTATTCATTTGGCGAACGTCCAGCCGACAGAAGATGCAGCATTTTGGTTAGCGAAACGTTATGGAAATGTTTTTCGACAAGCGGGAACGCCTATTATCATTACGGGGAGTCCGGACGAACGATTTTTGGAATCTGTTGCTTCTTGTGTCCACAATCCCCGTGCGATCATTTGTTTCGCTGTGCTGCCAAGTGATCATGCGACCCGGACGCGGATTCTCGCGGACATTCGGCAGGCGAGAAAGCGGGGAATTGTCGTTCACGCCATGACACAGGAACGGTTTGGAAGCGCATTTGAAGAGGTGACACGTTTATGAAAAAGAAAAGGATGCAAAAGCGATTTCTTATTTTTATGTATGTCTTGGCGTTCGTTCTGCTTCGAGAATGGCTCTTACCTGTTATGGAACTCACGGATACAGGACATATGGATTTACTGCTGGGCTTCGTCATCATCGCTTTCGGATTTTCGCTATTCGGTGTGACTCCGTTCATTTCCATTCCGGTAAAGCTGTTATATATCGCTTGGGCTGTCCATTATATTTACTTGGATGTCGTTTGGTTTACCTTGCGAACAGCAACGATTCTTTTTCAAAATCTTGCTTCTAACTTCACGTTGATCGTCCAAGGAGACTGGGAAAACATAACGGATCCGTTCCGTACCGTTTTGTTTTTTATCCTGCTTTGGATGACGACCTATTTAATCCGTCATTGGGTTGAAACGAAGAAAAGCATTTTTCTTTTTTACATGACGACGGTGCTGTATGTGACATTGCTAGATACGTTCACGCCTTATTCGGCAAATGGTTCAATTTTTACGATTATGTTAACGGGCTTATCGCTGCTAGGGTTGTTAACGATTATGCGGATTTATGGGCAGGATGGAACACGATTTACTTTACGCGACTTACTGTCTGTGGCAGCCCCTTTATTTCTACTTGTTATGGTAAGTGGTGTGATCGCAAACTTGCTTCCCGAAAAGGACCCTGTTTGGCCAGATCCCGTTCCGTATTTGAAAACTTTCGTCGGCGGGACGCTGGACGAGGGGGACGAGAGAGGCGTTGCCAAAAGCGGTTACGGTCCTGATGATTCCCGATTGGGGGGGCCATTTCTGGAAGACGACACACTTGTTTTTGAAGCGGTCGTCGAAAAGAAACAGTACTGGAAAGTAGAAACTAAAAATACGTACACCACTAAAGGATGGGAACAAGTTTCGGTAGGGAATACGCCTTATGAGTTTTATCGTCCTAGGATGGTCATGGATGGAGGCGATAGCCAGCCAGGAGTGGAAAGGGGACCAGTTGGCACTGCGAAATTGAAAATGGTGGAAAAATTCCCTTTTCTGGTATATCCCTATGGAATGACAAAGGCGATTACCGATCAAAACGTGACGATTCTTCATTTGTCGGAATCGGGGCAATATAGGACGACAGTTGGCGAAGAGGAAGCATTCCTCGATTTTTATGAACTGGAATATGTTGACCATAGTTATAGTTTACAAGCGCTCCGTGCAACAAGAATGGAATCTTATAATTTGTCGGGGGAGAATTTTGACGAATATTTACAGTTGCCGGAAGAATTGCCGACCCGAATTGGCGAACTTGCTGAGACGATTACTGCTTCCAGTGAAAGTGTTTACGATAAAGCGAAAGCGATTGAGCGGTATTTTGCCTCCAATGGCTTCGCTTATGACCAGCAGAATGTTGCTGTTCCAGGCGAAGATGAAGATTATGTCGACCAGTTTCTATTTGAAACAAAGAGGGGCTACTGTGATAACTTTTCCACTTCTATGGTTGTCATGCTTCGGACGCTTGACATCCCTGCTCGCTGGGCAAAAGGGTTCGCCCCCGGTGACACAGTTAACTATGCAGATGGCGAACAAATCTATCAAGTGACCAATAAAGAAGCACATTCATGGGTCGAAGCGTACATGCCAGGCATCGGCTGGATGCCGTTTGAGCCGACAATCGGTTTTAATGGACCGGCTGATATTGACTATGATTTGGAAATGAAAGCGGATGACCCTGAAATTCCGGAGATGCCTAAAAAAGAACGAGACCGTTTGGAACAGAAGAAAGCAGAAGGCGAAAAGAAAGAAGCATGGACCCTTAATGTTACGAAAGCCTTTGAGACGGTTGGACAGTCGATACGTGAAAATAAAATGATCCTCTTTATCCTCTTCGCATTACTAGCACTTGTCAGTGGTGGTTTATATGCAATTCGTAAAAAGTGGATGCCGAAAGTAATTATTTCAATGTCACGTTCCAAGATAGATGATTGGGAAACGTACGCGAATCGTTATCGGATTCTTTTAAAGCAACTGGACAGGAGTGGCTTAGAAAGGGAGAGCGGCGAAACGTTGAATGCTTACGCCGCCCGGGTTGACGGACATTTTGGTAGCGATCGTATGAAGCAGTTGACCGCTGTCTATGAAGAAGGATTGTACGGTGGAAATAAAACAGGCCATGATTGGGCAAGATTACAGAAGATGTGGGAAGATTTCATGAATGGGACTACTGATTGATTTCCTCCACTTATAGCAGTAAAATGGACAAAAGAATCATTTTACCAAATGTCTTGAGGTTCATGGCGGAATCACGCCGAGTGTCGACTTGAGGATAGTGTTTTCTCGGCATAAATAAAAAGAGGTGGAATTAAATGTCAACCAGTCCATTACTAGCGGAACAAGAAAAAATTGTCATTATCGATTATGGTAGCTTGAACAACCAGCTTCTCACTCGTACAATACGCGAGTTCGGCGTTTACAGTGAATTACATCCGCATACGATTACAGCAGAAGAAATAAAAAGTATGAACGCTGTCGGAATAATTTTGTCTGGTGGTCCACTATCAGTGCATGATTCAAATGCATATGGCATTGACCCGGAAATTTTGACGTCGGGCATTCCAGTGCTCGGTGTTTGTTATGGCATGCAGTTGATCGTCAACCAATTTGGTGGAGTATCGGAGAGTCATGCTAAGCGTACGTATGCTGAAGCACAGCTGACGATGAATACTTCCACTACATTGTTTACGGGACAACCTGAAACACAAACAGTTTGGTTAAGTTATGGCGATCGTGTCACTTCTTTGCCGTCAGGCTTTGCTACTGTTGCAAGTGGAGAGGATTGTGAAATTGCAGCTATCGGAGATGATTCGCGCAAGATATATGGAATCCAGTATCTTCCAGAAGTAACTGCAAGCCAATCCGGACGCGATTTCTTACGTCATTTCATCTTTGGAATTTGTCAAGCACGTGGCGATTGGTCGATGGCGGGCTTCGTTGAAATTGAAGTTGAGAAGATCCGATCGACTGTTGGTGAAAAGAAAGTGCTTTGTGCGCTTAGTGGCGGTGTAGATTCTTCGGTCGTGGCGGCATTGATTCACCGGGCGATTGGAGATCAGTTGACGTGCATGTTCGTCGATCACGGTCTGCTTCGTAAAGGGGAAGCGGAAAGTGTCGTCGAAACATTCGGTGGAAAATTCAATATGAATTTCATTAAGATTGATGCGCAAGATCGTTTCTTGGACAAGTTAAAAGGGGTTGCAGATCCCGAGCAAAAAAGAAAAATTATCGGTAGTGAGTTTATTTATGTCTTTGATGACGAAGCAGCAAAACTTGACGGCATTGAATTTTTGGCGCAAGGAACACTGTATACGGACATATTGGAAAGCGGAACGGCGACAGCCGAAACGATTAAATCCCACCATAATGTAGGTGGATTGCCTGAAGATATGGATTTTGAGTTGATTGAACCACTCGGTGCATTGTTTAAAGATGAAGTGCGTGCACTCGGTACTGAACTTGGTCTGCCGGATGAAATCGTATGGCGTCAACCATTCCCGGGACCAGGCTTAGGTATTCGTGTGCTTGGTGAAATCACGAGAGAAAAATTAGAAATGGTTCGTGAATCGGATGCGATTTTACGCGAAGAAATTCAAAAAGCTGGCTTAGAACGGGATATCTGGCAATATTTCACTGTTTTACCGGACATTCAAAGTGTTGGCGTAACAGACGGGAAACGGACGTACGATTACGCGATAGGCATTCGAGCGGTGACGTCGGTTGACGGAACGAGTTCGGATTGGGCAAAAATTCCATGGGATGTACTTGAAAAGATCAGTGCTCGTATCACATCCGAAGTGCAAAACATTAACCGTGTCTTGTATGATGTGACGAGTAAGCCACCTTCCACAATCGAGTGGGAATAAAACTAAAAAATATTGTCGTATAAATCCGGGAATATGGCCCGGGAGTTTCTACCAGGACACCTTAAATGTTCTGACTACGATCCCCGTGAAGGAAAGTTCCTTCTATCTATTATGGAGATGAATGGCAGAGCATACGACCTTGTGTTGTATGCTCTTTTCAATTTTGTAGCCAGAAGTTCGAAGCTATGTCTTTAATGTGGTGTGAAGCGGAAATTTGGTTGCAGTTACATCGGTGCAGAAAGAATTAAAAAACTTAATTTAAGGTAGGTTTCTTATGAAGAGATATTTTGAGTTTGATAAGCTGGGGACTAGTTACCGTCAGGAATTTATTGGGGGCGTAACGACATTCCTAGCGATGGCATATATTCTTGTTGTGAATCCGTTGATGCTTTCATTGGATTCTGTCGCCGATTTGCCAGAAGCGATGCGAATGGATAAAGGGGCAGTCTTCGTTGCCACGGCACTGGCAGCAGCCGTTGGTTCATTGTTTATGGGGCTGATCGCGAAGTATCCAATTGGACTCGCGCCTGGTATGGGATTAAATGCGTTTTTCGCTTATACAGTTGTGCTAACTTATGGAGTTCCATGGCAGACTGCTCTAACGGGGGTTTTGTTTTCAGGAATTATTTTCATTATCTTATCTCTTACAGGATTAAGGGAAATCATCATCAATGCAATTCCAGCACAACTTAAATACGCAGTAGGAGCGGGAATTGGTCTTTTTATTACATTCCTTGGTTTTCAAAATGCCGATATCATCGTGGGTGATGAGGCAACGCTTGTCACGCTCGGTGATCTATCTAATGGTCCGACGTTACTAGCGATTTTTGGTTTATTTATCACTGTGGTGATGATGGTCAAGAAAGTAAACGGTGCAATCTTTTACGGTATGATTGCTACGACAATTGTAGGGATGTTGACGAAGCTTATTGAAGTTCCTGAGAAAGTGGTCGGTCAAATTCCGAGCGTGGGACCTACTTTTGGCGTTGCGTTCGATACTATCTTCAGTGATCCAGCCTCCCTTTTCACGACGCAGTTCTTAGTGATTGTTATTACGTTTTTATTCGTTGATTTCTTTGATACAGCCGGAACGCTTGTTGCAGTTGCGAATCAGGCAGGCCTTATGAAAAACGGCAAATTACCGCGTGCTGGAAAAGCCTTATTGTCGGATTCATTAGCAACTGTTACTGGTTCGATTTTCGGAACATCGACGACGACTTCTTTCGTTGAATCATCGGCAGGAGTCGCTGCGGGCGCAAGAACTGGTTTCGCTTCCGTTGTAACTGGTTTACTTTTTCTACTCGCACTGTTCTTCTCGCCACTTCTGATGGTGATCACTTCTCATGTAACAGCGCCTGCGCTTATTATCGTAGGGGTTCTAATGGTATCTACATTGGGGAGTATTGAATGGAAGCAGTTCGAAATTGCAGTTCCGGCATTCCTGACAATTATTGCGATGCCTCTTTCGTATAGTATTGCTACGGGAATTGCCATGGGCTTTATTTTCTATCCGATCACGATGATTTTGAGTGGTCGAAGAAAAGAAATTCATCCAATTATGTATGGGTTAGGGATTATATTTGTATTGTATTTCATATTCATTAAATAGATTCAATAACGAAACGGCCTTCCAAAGTAAGAACTAGGAAGCCGTTTTTTTATAATGAAAGATGATCCCATCACTTAACCCCCGTGAGTATCCTAGAATTTTGAGGAGTAAAGAGGGGGAGTTCACGACAGCCTTACGCAATGCAAGTATGATCTGATTCCTTTCAGGAGGAAGCTTAGTGGTTTGGTCAGAATCATACACCAGTGTAATTGACTCGTATATATAATAAGGAAGAAAATAGCTTTAAATTAATGTAATTAAGTATTTATGGAATTAATGTGTTTTTCGCTTGACGAATGCGCCGGCATGTTGTATTCTAAGAGTCCAGTAAGTTTTGGACGAAAATTATAACGAGTTAATAACTTAGTGTTTGACATTTTGTTTGCCAATTGTTATGATTGAAGTCCTCTAAGAGTTTGAAGCGGAATGAGAATGAAGCTTGACTTCTTATTGGAAATGATTTAGTCTTATAGATGTCGCGAAAAATGTTGAAAGACAGTGAAAAATGTACTTGACAACAAATGAGTCGGCATGATATGATTGAGAAGTTGTCGCCGAGAAGTCGATGACAACGAAAAATGAACCTTGAAAACTGAACAGCAAAACGTCAAAAAAGTGAAAGTGCTTCATGCACTGGAACTTAAAAAACAAGTTTCCGAGTAGCTGATCTCCGTCAGTGAAAAAGAAACATAAATGGA
>CAOKMT010000018.1 GCA_948469885.1 uncultured Sporosarcina sp.
GATTTTCTTTCACCAACGTCATAAATTATAGAACCTGGAAAACCCGAAGAGGCGTCTCTTCGGGTTTTTAGCATCTTCAGTTTACGACGGCCGATGATTCAAGAAGTTTTCATAAGCGAAACCTTTCACGTCATCTTCCTTGTAATGCTTCAATAATTCATTCACCAAATTCGGATGCATCGAGGCGTCTTCCAATCCTTGTATTTTAGTTGGAATGCCGTCAAAATCGGAACCGAGGCCGACATGCTTCACCCCGCCTAATGCACAAAAATGATCGATATGTTTGATCAGATCAGAAAGCGTCGCTTCCCCTGTTTCTTTCACAAACTCGGGATAATAAACGACATGAACCATTCCATTTTTATCGAACATCGCTTTCGCTTGGGCATCGGTCAAGTTGCGTACATGATTACATAAAGCTTTGGCATTGGAATGACTGGCAATTGGATAATCCGCTTCTGCTATCACGTCCCAAAAGGCTTTTTCACTTAAATGGGAGACGTCCGACAAAATTTTATGACGGTTATTAAATTGAATGATTTCTCGACCGAACTCGGTAATGCCCGCTGCCCGTTTTTCCCCGGCACCATCCGCCGCCAAATTTGCGTTATTCCACGTAAGACCGATGGAACGGACGCCGAGTTCGTAAAGGATCGTCAATTTTTGAAGGTCGTTCCCGATTGCATCTACGCCTTCCAATGTCAACAAAGCTCCGATTTCTCCTTCTTTTAAATGATCCAAATTATGCCATTCTTTCATAAGCTTCATATTTGGATGGTTGCCAAGTACATCTGTATAAAAATAATGAATTTGATCTAACGCAGCTTGAAATTTCTCATCCGATTTTATATCCGGTTCGATAAAAATCGCAAAGGCTTGAACTTTGACACCCCCTTTTTTCAAAGTGGCGTAACTCACATCCAATTCCGGCGCATCGGTAAACTTTAGCTGGCCTTGCGATTCATATAACTTTAGTAACGCATCGCAGTGCAAATCAATTACATGCAATTTCTGTCCTCCTGTCACGACTCTTGCCGATAAAATTTTCGAATAAGCGCAAAGAGACAGCATCCCCATTTTCAACAAGCGCTTCTGGATGCCACTGAACCCCCATTACAAAACGATGGACCTTACTTTCAATCGCTTCGATCATGCCGTCATTCGCTGTACCCGAAACGACAAGCGGTTTCAACACATCCTTTACCGCTTGATGGTGATACGAATTCACTTTAATCCGTTCAGCTTGCGCGATTGAAGAAAGTATTGTCCCTTTTTTCACTTGCACGAAATGGGAGCGATGGCTTCTAGGTGATTTTTGGCTATGTTGAAGAAGTGTTTTGTCAGATTGCGCATATATATCTTGATACATATTCCCCCCGAGGGCAATATTTAAAATTTGCAGTCCTCGGCAAATGCCTAATATTGGCTTATCTACCGCAAGCATTTCATGGATAAGCGCCAGTTCAAGCGAGTCACGTGCCGGAGAAATTTCACCAAGTCTCGGATGCGGCTCTTCCCCAAATAACATCGGGTCGATGTCTCCGCCGCCCGTCAACAATACACCGTCCAACTCCCGAGCGATTCGGATAACGTCGGCTTCAATTCCGCACGGTAAGATGATGGGTAAACCGCCCGCACGAATAACAGCTTTGGCATACTGCTCATTTAGTACATATTTGCTTTCTCTTTCGACATCGGACGTAATGCCAATCATTGGTTTCACGGCTCAATCCCTCATTCCATAGAAATTCACAGCATTCCAGTATCGCTATTCAAGTCTTACTTTGGCAAATAAATCCACTCATTTCCTTTCTTTTCACGTCGACATTCACCCGCATGTCGTAAATATTCAAGATGGGCCAACGTTTCCCCGACCGCAAAGCGGGTTTCATGGATCGTTAATTCCCATTCGAAAAGCCGTTTAAAAACTTCATACACCGTCGATTCCTCTTGGATGGCCTTCTTCGTTTCCGCAAGCCTTTCATCATGATGGGCAATAATTTCATCGATTCGTTTATTTGCCCCGTAAAAAGGTTTTCCGTGCGACGGGATGACATATTGCGCATCCAGTTTCTTCATATCTTTCAACGAAGTTAAGTAAGACTTCAACGGATTATCGTCTCCATGATACCAATACGAAATGTTCGGTGTGATGCGTGGCAATATGTGATCCGCCGACAGAAGCACCTTTGTTTCATCATTATAGAAGCAGACCATCCCTTCCGAATGTCCCGGTGTCAGGATCACTTCATATTCATAACGGCCGATCGGCACTTTCTCGCCTTCGACAAAGAAATGATCAACTCTTGGCGTCGGCATGATGAGCGATTTAAAGGTATCCGTATTTTCCATCATTTGCCGCCCAATCGCATCTGGGATCCCTGATAATTCATAGTTGCCCAGCAACGTCCCGATAAACTCGTCCGTCCATGCGTTAAAGCCGGCATCCGCATCAATTTTCGACATGGAAACTTGCGCTCCCGTCTTTTGTTGCAATGATCCGGCATATCCAAAATGATCTGGATGATAATGCGTGATGAATAAATCCGTAATTTCTTTCCCCTCGATTTGTTCTTCCCATAATTTGGCCGTATATGCATTGTTCAATCCCGCATCAATGATTGTCCAGCCATTTTCCCCTTCCGCCATAAAACAATTGACGTGATTCAATCGGAAAGGCAAGTCTACTTTAATTGGTGTAATCGCTAATTGTTCGAGCAATTCAATTCCCCCTATATATCTATTGAAGTTCTGTTTCTATCATACATGTTTATTTAAGTTATTTGTTTAATCGGAATCTTTTATTTCTATTATTATAGAAGGAACTTAGATGTTTCCCATCTCCAATTGCAACATGTTTAAAGCATTTTCGTTATATTCATGAATGAACAAGGAGGTGACGCGGATGAAACGTAAACCAATTTATGTAGAAATTCTAATTGAGTCAGATTTGGAAAATGTATGGGATACCTCTCAAAATCCTCAATTGCATGAACAATGGGATCTTCGTTTTTCTTCCATCACGTACTTACCGAAAAAAGAAGGTGAACCGCAACAATTCACTTATTCAAGAACAGTCGGCCCTTTTTACAAAGTTGAAGGTTGGGGGAAAAGTGTCGGCACATTCCATAATGGTGATGGCGTAAGTTCATCCTCTTTACATTTTGGAACAGATCAACGATTATCGCCTATTCGAGAAGGCAGGGGGTATTGGAAATATGAGGCGCAGGAAGACGGTGTGAAATTTTTAACGCAATATGATTATGATGTCAATTTCGGACGTGTTGGAAAATTCATGGATAAGCTTGCTTTCCGGCCAGCGATTGGATGGGCAACTGCACTTAGCTTTGATGTATTGAAAAGATGGTTGGAAAAAGGGGAAACGCCACACGCCCAATATTTACGCTTTTTTAGCACTTATTTGATTACGTTTTTATTTGCATTCATTTGGATTTACCAAGGGTTAATGCCAAAAGTCATTGCGATGCATCCAGAAGAACAGGCAATGGTGGGGAACGCTTTTTCACTTTCCGAAAGCCAAGCGACAGTGGCTGTCCTCGTGATCGGAACGTTAGAAATATTGTTCGGGATAATTTGGCTCTTTTACAAACGGAAAAGTCATTTGTTCATATTGCAATGCATACTGTTTCCGCTCCTTACAATCGCAGCGGTTTACACTGCTCCCCCCGCGGCGGTACATCCATTCAATCCCGTGACGTTCAACTTATCACTACTCGTTCTTTCACTCTTGGGTTGGTTAGTATGTAAAGACGTCCCTTCTGCAAAAAGTTGTCAACGGAAAAGATGAGGTGATTTCAATGTCGATTTTCAAAGAAGTGATGGGGGCTGATTTTACACGGCTCCATCCGATGCTTCAAAAAAGATATGATTTAAGCGAAGGAGACATTTTCAAAGCATCGGGCATGATGAATGAAATAACTGGCGGGCCGAAATGGCTCTATTTTATTTTTCAAGCAGGTGTCAAACGGAAACTGCTTTTTCCTGAACATGGAAAAGCGATTCCATTTTCGATTACAAATCGGGCATCCGTCTCCGATGATGGGCAAAGCGAAGTCCACTGGGAACGGATTTTTCATTTTGGCAGAAAGAGAAGGTATTTCAATGCGCTGATGAGCTTGGATACAAATCGTCGCGTCATTCAAGATTATCTCGGCGAGCCCCCTTTATTTTATTCCGATTTGGCCTTCACAGTTACGGATGAAGGATCCTTAACAATTGAATCGTTGGGACAACGTCTCGTTCTTGGGAAACTTGAAATTCCTTTACCTAAACTTTTCCAAGGACTCGCCACTGTAAGTGAAAAGTACAATGAAGAAAAAAAGGTTTATGAAATTGCAGTCACGGTGAAAAATCCACTGATCGGGGTAGTCTTCGCTTATAAAGGGGTGTTTGTTCCGGATGAAAATACGTAATTTTATCATACTTCACCTATTATTGGGTATTGCGGTAGCGGTGGTCAGCTCAAATCCATGGCCATCACTTATGCTTACCGTCGCGCAACTTGTCTATGTTCCAATCGCACTGCGATTTGTGTTCATAAAGGGAGATTGGTTTTCAAAGAACTATTTTTATTTTGCGATGCCTGCCTATGTTGCGGTTGCGCTGTTACAAATAACTTCATCCAAATGGAATAGTATGCTTGCTGGGGTCTATTTATTGTTTACGATTGTCATAGCGGTCTATGGAATATCTCGATTTCTTAAACGTGGATTCACACATTTGGAAGCATTTTCGATTGACCTTGGACTTATCTATTTAGCTATGGGCGGTGGTTGGTTCTTCGCTTATGTCGCCCAGTTTGATACCGGATTTAGCCCACTTCTCACGTGGTTAACAAGTATTCACTTTCATTACTCGGCGTTTTTGTTGCCGATTTTTGTAGGACTATTCGGGCGTCTCCATAAATCTTCATTCTACAAAGTCATTTGTACGATTTTATTGGTCTCACCGATGGTTGTAGCGATTGGGATTACATTTTCTAGATGGATTGAACTTCTTTCGGTCCTATTATATATCGTCGGATTATATGGTTTGATCTATTTAACGATTCAAACGACCTTCGCTAACAAAGTTCAGAAATGGCTCGTTGGCATTTCCTTTGGGTCACTCGGGGTGACGATTGTTTTTTCCTTGTTGTATGCGCTTGGGAATGGTTTTGGAATCGTTGCTGTCTCGATCGATTTCATGCTTCGTTTTCATGGTCTATTAAATTGTATCGCCTTTGCGTTGCTCGGAATTATCGGCTGGGCTATTGCTATTCCCCCTGCTAATTACACACCGCCAATATTTCCTCTTAGTAAATTGCGCGGGAACCTGGTCATTGGCGAACAGTTTCTCGAAAGTGCAATGCTTGAAAACAAAACTTCCACTCGCGGACTTGTCGATACTATGAGTATATATGAGCCCCAAATTAATCGTGAAACTTTATCACCGCTTGTCGTCGATTTTTATGAAAACACAATGGATTATCGACTGTTCGCGACTATAAAATGGCATTCGTGGTTTAAACCATTCGCTTTTGTTTATTCATTCGTAAGCCGAAAAATGCAACAGATTAATTTGCCATTAAAGCAGGAAGAAGTTGAAATGACTGGTGCCATTTATCCATTAAAAGAGGGGATCGACGGGCGGAACCATGTACGCGCCTGGATGCGGAAAGTCGATGGAGTGCCGGCTTTTGTCGCGCTTTATTCTGCTCATAAAAACAAAGACCGTACATATATGAATATTGCACTTCCCCTCCCTTTTTCGTCAATGGTCGGCATTTTGGAATTGAACCAAATTGAAAATGGTTTGCAGTTAACAAGCAAGAAAGGTTGTACTTTTCAGTCAGACGCTGGTATTTATTTAACAACACATACAAAACAAAGATTCAAGTTACCGATCGAGGAAGTTTTCAACGTTCAAGAAATAGATGGCGGAATTCTCACTGCGCAACACGACATGTGGATTTTTTCGATTCCCTTTTTAACAATCCAGTATTCAATCCATCGGAATGAAATACTGAAGATGGAGTCTTCCTGTCTATCATGATAAAATAACAACGATATGAAAAGGAGCGGCTTCTAATGTTAAAACAACAAATTAAACGTTATATAAACCTTGCTTTGGAAGAAGGCGAGCAAACGATTGCATTGCATGATGAAATGAAGGACTATGCAAAAAAACATCAACTCCTTCCCGATAATATGACAGTGGTTACGAAGGACAAGGCCTCCCGTTTTTCAGATGCCTATATCGAACGTTGCGAAAAAGGGACATTTGCCCTCGTTCTCGTAGAAATCCCAATGTTTTTAAACGAGCAAATCGAGCATTTACAAAAACATCCACGGGAATTCGTCTATGTCGAATCCGAATCATTTCGCTTGCTCGGTGTCGATGCAGTTTCCTTGGAGTTCGATGAAACGACGGAAATGTATCAAGTGAAACTCGGTCTAAAAGTGCGGCAGCAAGACGAATTACCATTACGTGCATATTTGGAGAACAATTTGGACGGAGACAAAGCAATTTACCATATCGCTTTTTCTGAAGATGGGGGTCTATGGAACGTACAGTTTCCATTGAATGCATTGGCCCAATTTCAAGAAGAAATGACGTTATCCGAAGCATATGAACATATTTACCGCTTCCTTTTTGCTTTCGTCGAAACGATCGAGGCGGGCGAATGAGTACATTCATCTACACTTACGTATGGCACGGGGATGAGCATGATCTATGTCAATTGGAGATGCGCTCCTTGTTCGGCCACGACTCCCAGACAAATGTACTAAAAAGTCCGATTGCCATCGATCCGCGTCGGAGCCCTTTTATCAAAGAGCGGCTTGAGGTACTATATGAAGCGGACCATTGGGAACACCTCATGGACCAAGTCGAAAAACTTCAATTGGAAGAAACAACATTTAAAGTATTTTCTTTGAATACGATGGATATCGGCTCTATGAAAAAGATTGCGCACGGAGAACGGCGCCGATTGGAGCGGGAAATCGGATTACGAATCCACGCCGAGCCCGATTTGGATCATCCTGAATCGATTTTAGGATTTTTGACATTTGACGGACGTTGGTATTTTGGCCATTATACGGAAAGTGAATCGATCTGGTATCGTCATATTACAAAACCACATAGTTATTCAACCGCTTTAAGTACGCGCGTTGCGAGAGCTGTGGCGAATATTGCAGTTCCCCAACCCGAAGGTGTAAAAGCAATCGATCCATGTTGTGGAATCGGAAACGTTTTAGTCGAAGCCCTTTCGATGGGCATTGATATTGTCGGCCGAGATATTAACCGACTTGTCATCGGTCCTGCCCGGGAAAACATTACATACTTCGGATTCGAAGGCGATGTCAAACGGAGCGCGATTGCTGATATTACAGAAAGTTACGATGTCGCCATCCTTGACATGCCCTACAATATTTTCTCCAAAGTGAGTCCTGAAGAACATCTCGACATATTGCAGCACGCCCGCCGGATCGCAAAAAAAGCGGTCATCGTCACGATAGACACGATCGACGATGAAGTCGAACAAGTCGGTTTCACCATTACCGATCGCTGTGAAGCGAAAAAAGGAACGTTTATCAGACAAGTGCTCGTTTGTGAATAAAAATTATTTTTAATTTTAGGTTTAACTTGATTGAACGCGGGTACTTACTGAGTACAAGGCTAAACGATGAAGGAAGGATGCTTGAATGAGTAACTTTCAACAAACTTCCGACAACGATTTGCACAGCCTTGGCGGAAAATTTGCTTTACTGGCGATTGGCATTCTCGTCGAGGTACCAAAAGGAAAATGGAAAACCTAGCACGCGTAACAACGAGCAGTAAACGGTAAGTTTTTTGTGTAAGTGCAACTTGAAAACTGGCTGTTGAAGGCGTCACTCACAAACAGTTCGTGTGAAACCCTTGCCTAAAAGGCTTAAGACCACAGTCAGAAGATCAAACTGCATAGACGGGATATCGAATATTCGTCAGAAAGACAGTTTGTGAATTAGATTTAAAAGAACTTCAAATTTTCCGCGAAAAAGGAAAAAGCATGGTCCGAAAAAATGGACCATGCTTTTTTCGTTGATCCCTTTGGCAAACATAATGCCAATCTGCAGTTACTTCTGGGAAGACTTTACAACTGATTCCTACCAAATTATGAACGATCCAATGCCCGATTCGTTGAATCTTTCACCGTTGTTATAGCGATAAGGGAAACCGTCGCGGTGAATATGATGTAGAGTGCCACTGGAATGTAGGAATCGTTGAAAGTGTATAATAAGTATGTCGCAATGAGCGGTGCCGTTCCGCCGGCTAACGCGGCTCCAATCTGGTAACCGAGGGAAATTCCGGTATAGCGGACATTTGCAGAAAAAATCTCTGAAAACATCGTACCAAGCACAGCAGTGATTGGCGCCCAAATAACCCCTAACCCAATAACCGTTGCGACGATCAGTAAAAAAACCGACCCCGAACGGATTAACCAAAAATAAGGGAAAGCATACAAAATCATCAAGCAGGTGCCTGTGACATAGAGTGACTTTCTGCCAACCTTATCCGAAAGCCTTCCCATAACCGGAATTAAAACCGTCGTCACAATCGTTGCAATCGACACAGCCCAAAGAACGGCACGATTGGAAAAACCTAAATTTGCAGTTCCGTACGAAACGATAAAAGTCCCGAAAATATAAAAGGGTGCTGTTTCAACCACTTTTCCCCCGATCGCGATGAGAACTTCTTTCCAATGTGTACGGAATGTCTCAAATAACGGCACGCTAGCGATCTCGCCTTTCTCCTGCACTTCTTGAAACGAAGGCGTTTCAGCAATTCCTTTACGGATCCATAAACCGAACAAAACCAATAATGCACTCAATAAGAAAGGGACACGCCAGCCCCATGTCATAAAAGATCCTTCAGGCATCATCGTCATAATGGATAATGATAATGTCCCCATTAACATTCCGATTGTAATGCCCATTTGCGGGATGCTGCCAAAAAAACCTCTTTGTTCCCGTGGCGCATATTCGACAGCAAGCAATAATGCCCCACCCCATTCTCCACCAATACCGAGCCCTTGAATAAGCCGTAGAGAAATGAGGAGAACAGGTGCCCATAGACCAATTGCATCATATGTCGGCAGTAATCCCATGGCGAAAGTGGCAAGTCCCATCAAACTAAGCGTCAAAATGAGCGTGTTTCTTCGTCCGATTTTATCGCCGATATGACTAAATATAATGCCTCCGATTGGACGAATGAAAAAAGCCAACGCAAAAGAAGCGTACGCCAGCATTAAGCCGATCGCCGCATCTTCAGTGACGAAGAATACTTTGTTAAAAACGAGTGCCGCCACCGTCCCGTATAAAAAGTAATCAAACCATTCTATGGAACTGCCGACTAAACTCGCGATCAACACTTTATTCCTTGTCCGTTTATCAATTCCCATAAGTCTCCCCCTCCTTGTCGAAAAACTGTCACAGTTATCCTATGACATGCCAATTCGTTTCATACGTGGAGGGAAAGCTCGCCCTATCAGCTTACTTTTTATCCATAATGACAAGAATGAATGTAGCCACCGGTCCTAACAATAAGGATAGAAGAAACCAGTTCAATCCGCTTCGGTTCTTCCCTTGGGCAAGACCTGCATTGATAAGTGCTAAAGTCCCCCATCCGACAAAATATCCACCGTCCATCTGTTACACCTCGCTTGGAATACTCTATTAGTATATCATTCATACGTATACAATCCCTTGAAAGTTTCAATGGAATGTTTGATCCTTTCCGAAATAGGGTAATTGAATAGCACTTCTTCCATTCATTGTTTTCAATATACGTTGAACAAATGAGGTTAACTTGAAAAAACATTGATTTCCGTACCGATCAGGCGTTCCGTTAGATACCTCTTCATTCCTCTCCAATCAACTAAGCGGCACGTTCTTTGATTCAATATAGATTGAAATCTTTTTTCAAAACTCTTCTCTACTTCCTAATATTAACTATAAAACAAGTCAATTACATATTTAATACAGTACACCTATCCAAACAAAACTCTACTAAAAACACAAAAAATTCACCATATTTACACATCAATTATAGTTAAAATGGGCTATTATAAAATTGAATGTTCAATAAAATTTACATATGGAGGGCGATTTTATGATGAAAAAGAATTCCGTTTTTGTCCCCGCATTATTTATGGTTTTCGCGCTTATTGCTGCTGTCTCCTTCAGTTCCGCCATCTTGGGCAACAAAGGCAGTGAGCCTGATGAAATGGCAACAAACAAGGATGATCCACCAGAACAAGCTTCCGGTATAGCCCACGCTCCCCCATCTTTGGACGATGTTCCGGACGGCCCCTTAGGAAAAGCTATTTTAAGAGGCTATGAGTTAACGAATAACACCTCGGAAGTACTAAGAGCTGAAGCCTCAACAGTCGAAGATGGCGAACAAAGAGTCAATCAATTATCATGTACGAGTTGTCATGCCGGTGCAGGAATGGATGAAAACTCATCCTCCATGGTCGGCGTCTCCGCTGTCTATCCGATGTACATTCCACGTTCCGGGGAAATTGTCACACTTGAAGAAAGGATCAACGGATGTATGGTAAGAAGTATGGACGGGGAAATGTTCGCAGAAGACGATGAAGATTTAGATGCAATGGTTGCTTATTTAACGTATATCTCCGAAGGCATCCCTGTTGGCGCCGACTTGCCGTGGCGGCATCGTAATACACTGGATGACTTGCCAACGCCGAGTGTTGACGATGGAGAAGCTTTGTATAACCAATCGTGTATTGCATGCCACGCCGGAGACGGAAGTGGCACGGGATCAAATACGGGACCCGCACTTTGGGGAGATGGCTCGTTCAATGACGGAGCAGGAATCGCCAGAATGTCCAAAATGGCTGGCTATATTCAAAACAACATGCCCGTTGGAGCAGAAAATACTTTAACGGACCAAGAAGCCAGTGACCTAGCCGCCTTCATATTGTCTCGCGATCGGCCTGAATGGGAACACCACGACACCGATTGGCCAAATGGGGACGGACCGAGCGACATCATGACGAAAGAACGCCGAGAGCAAGTTCAAGACGGTACGATTGATTGGGATGAAGTGCTTGGAAAATAAGACGCACTCAAATAAGTAGAGTGGCCGCACGGACGAATTCGTTCGTGCGGCTTTTTTGCCATCAAGTGTCAACTATTGATAGATCCTTGAATCGTGTTATCCTTCGCGTTTTCATAGTTTTGTTCTCCGACACGTCTTTTAATTTCTTCTTCTGTCAATGGAGGGGGAACTTCATCTGCCGACATGGCCTCTTGATTGCTCGGCACGACGACATTTTCATATCGGGCATTTTTTGCGTCAATGTCTCTACCATATTTCTCTGCCTCTTCTTTTCTCATACGGGCTTCTTCGGGTTTTTGGAACATCGCTTCTGCCTCCTTCTGATGAACAAACACTTTTTTCACTACTATACCCCTACCTTCCCTCCTTCAAACAGCTGCCGATTGTTTGGACAAGTTCTATCTTTGTTATACTCTTCATAAGGATAATAAAAGGAGGCGGCTCCATGCCTACAATTCTTGTGGATGCGGACGCGTGTCCGGTTGTCAATGAAACCATTCAAATCGCAATTCAATATGGATTCCATTGTATCCTTATTTGTGATACAACCCATGAAATCCATCGGGAAGGAGCAGAAACGATTATTGTTTCGAAAGGAGCGGATGCGGTCGATTTCGTTCTTGTAAACCGCGTGCAAAAGGGAGACATCGTCGTTACGCAAGATTATGGGTTGGCGGCAATGGTCCTTGCTAAAAAAGGGCATCCGATCAACCAGAATGGCCGGTTATATACGGACGATAATATCGATCAGCTTCTATACGCTCGGCATCATGCTCAAAAAGTTCGGATGGGCGGCGGACGCCTACGCGGCCCTAAAAAAAGAGCAAAACATAATAATTTGAAATTCGAAAAGAATTTAAAAGAACTATGCGAACGGATTGCAGAAATAGAAAATTGACGCTTCACATCGAACAGCTTGCCAGAAGGCAAGCTGTTCGTTTGTATCTACCGCCAAACAAGTTCATAAGAAAGCTAGATCGGGCATATGATATTGCAGATTGGAACTCGATCAAGATGATGTACGCCTTGGCGTAATTGCGTCCAGATCCAGTTAAGTTAGCCTAACGTCGCGCACTAATTTTGAGTTCTTTCATCGGCAGGGGGTAGACTCTCTTTGATTTAAAGTACATGTTGGCATACATCCTACTCCTTATAATTGTAGGGGCTTCTGCTGTCAAATTAACATTTCCTTGGCAATCAGTTCATAGGATTTCAACTTATCTTGAAAATCGTATGCCCGCATGACGAGCATCACTTCATCCGCCTCGAACTCCGCGGCAAGCTGTTCAATCTGGGCACGTACCGTTTTTGGTGTCCCGACAATCATCCGTTTCCGATTGTCACGCACAAATTCTTTTTCAAAGGCACTGTACGGATAATTCATCGCCTTTTCAGGTGATGGCGTCCCTTTCGAAGGCATGCCCTGTACCATCATCAAAATAGACAAATCAAGTGAAGAAATAATCCGTTCCGCCTCTTGCTCTGTCTCCGCACAAGCAAAAAAGACGGCAACTGCTTGTTTCGGCTTCTGTAAAGATGCAGTCGGTTGGAATTGATTACGATAATAGGCAGCGGCTGAAGGACCTCCTTCTCCGTTGATGAACTGTGCATACATGTAAGGCATTCCTTTTTCTGCTGCCAAAGCGGCGGAATTCGGACTGGATCCCAACATCCAAATAGGTGGAGCCGTTTCCGTTGTAGGTGTCGCTTTCAATCCATAATAAGGGTGATCAGAAGGGAGTCGATCGTTTAAATACATGTTTAATTCGTCTACTTGGGTCGGGAACTTATGGACATCCCTATATTCTCCTTCATGCAATGCATACGTCGCACGCGGCATACCACCCGGTGCTCTGCCGATACCGGCATCAATCCTTCCTGGAAAAAGGGCTTCCAGCAATTTGAAATTCTCGGCCACTTTGTATGCCGAATAATGGGGTAGCATGACACCGCCTGAGCCGATTCGGATAGATGATGTGACGGTCGCCAGATGTGCCATCAAGATTTCAGGCGAAGAGCCTGCCAACGTCTTCGTATCGTGATGTTCAGACACCCAAAATCTTGTATATCCCCATTGTTCCGCTTTCTGGGCGAATCGGGATGTTTGTTTCAACGCTTCTATTGCATCGCTTCCTTCAGAAATTGGGGATTGATCCAATATACTTAACTTTATTGTCATCACAGAACCTCCTCACTATCTACTTTCACTGTACAGGAACAACACCATTTTCTCAGTAAGTACGCCTAGATTTGCCTAAAAGAACACCGCTTGACAACTCACTAAAAAAACCCGGAGGTATGCTATGCCTAAAATTCTTTCCGTCAGTTCATTCAATCCACCCCATAAAATCGAACAAGTACAAGCAGCCGAATTGACACGCGCTTTATTCAGCGACAAATTTGACAATATTGAACGCCTGCTCAAGGTTTTTGAAAATGGAGAGATCCAAACACGCCATCTTTGTATGCCATTGGAATGGTTTCATGAACACCATGACTTCGAGGAACGGAACCTTTTGTATCTCGACTTTGCCATCCAATACGGAGTCCAAGCCGTCCTTTCCTGCCTTGAAGGAACGGATACGCTGGAAACACCTGTTGCGCCTGCGGACATCGACGCTTTCTTTTTCGTGTCAAGCAGTGGACTTGCCACACCAAGTATCGAAGCACGCATTATGAATATTCTGCCGTTCAATGATGATACGAAGCGGATCCCTATTTGGGGACTCGGCTGTGCGGGTGGGGCCGTCGGACTTAGCCGGGCGTATGATTATTGCCGCGCCTATCCTGAAGCGAATGTCCTCGTCCTCGCTGTCGAACTATGCAGCTTGACGTTTCAAAAAGATGATTTCTCCAAAAGTAATCTGATCGGTGCATCCCTTTTCTCGGACGGCGTCGCCTGCGCATTAATCGGTGGAGAACGGACCCACGTCCGAACGAAAAAGGCAGTGCCTAAAATTGTGGCGACGACTTCCAAGCTAATGCCTGATTCGGAAAATGTCATGGGATGGGATGTAAAAAACAATGGACTGCACGTCGTCTTCTCGAAAAGTATTCCTTCTATTATTACGCAATGGCTCGGGCCTTTCGTGCATGACTTTTTGAATACACACCGTTTGTCAAATGGTGATATTGCACATTTCGTCGCCCATCCTGGAGGCAAAAAAGTACTGGAAGCATATGAGCATGCTCTCCATTTTGAAGCGAAGAAAACAGACATTTCCAGAAAAGTGTTACAGGAGAACGGCAATATGTCTTCCCCGACTGTTCTTTACGTGTTAGAAAGATTTATGGCACAAACGCCAACTGCTGGCGAATATGGTTTAGTCGCTGCCCTCGGACCCGGATTTTGTGGCGAGCTGTTGTTGCTGGAATGGACATGAGGGGGTGATCCTATGTTCTTCCCTATCCTTCTTATAATCATCATCACCCAACGACTCGTTGAATTGGTCATCGCCAAACGGAATGAAAAGTGGATGCTTGCTCAAGGAGCTTTTGAAGCTGGCGCAAGCCATTATCCTTGGATGATTGCCATGCATGCCGGGTTCTTTGTGATGCTCATTGCAGAAGTCGTCTTAGCAGAACGTGAACTTCCTATTTTTTGGCCGATCTTTCTTATTTTATTTTTCATCGCACAGATTGCTCGCTTTTGGTGTTTATTTTCGCTTGGTAAGTTTTGGAACACCAAAATCATCATCTTACCAGGCACCGATGTTGTACGAAAAGGTCCCTATCAATTCATACGCCACCCGAATTACGTCATCGTATCGATTGAGTTACTGGCGCTTCCCCTTCTTTTCAGCGCCTATGCAACCGCCATCCTTTTCTTGTTTTTAAATATATGGATGCTAACCGTTCGCATCCGTACAGAAGAACAGGCACTGAAAGAAGCGACAAATTATACAGAGAAGTTTTCTTTAGAATAAAACATCCCTGTCACCTTGTAAGTCAGGTGTGACAGGGATGTTTTTTGAAATCATACAGTAAATCTCATTTACGGTGTGTCAATGTATTTCCAAAATATCCGAACAGCACAGTTAAAATTGGGGACAGCAGACAAAAGAATGCAAACGGTAAATAATCGAGTGTTGCGACGCCGATCATGTCTGCGATAAATATACCACAAACACTCCAGGGGACTAACGGGTTGACGACGGTACCTGCATCTTCCATCACCCGGCTCAAGTTTTTATTGGCGAGGCCGACTTTTTCATATTGTGTTTGGAAAGCTTGACCTGTCAATAGAATAGACAAATATTGTTCACCGATCAATACGTTAATACCAATGGCAGTTAATGCTGAAGCTGCTATAACAGATGATACTTTTCTTAGTAAACTCTCCATTTTTGCGAGCAAACATTGTACAATACCGAGCGTGAATAACAAACCACCCATACTAAGTGCCAATAATACTAACCCGATGGTAAACATCATACTTTCCATACCACCACGTGTTAGAAGTAGGTCAATGTCTTCGATACCCGTTGTTGATTGATAACCGCTAAATAGAATTTTCACAATATCCGAGGCCCCGTAAAAATGATGAAAAAATGAAATTGCAATCGCGCTGGCTGAACTGATTGCCAATGTCATCAGCGCCGGTACTTTCATCAGTGTTGAGATAACTAATACGACAATCGGAATGACCGTGTACCAATGAATCATCCCAGTTGCCAATAGGCCTTCTCGGAAAGCGGCGATTTTATCAACTTCTGTCAACGTAACAGTCGGTGACAGTAATGCGAAGAAAATGAACGATAAAATAAATGCTGGGATTGTCGTCCATCCCATATTTCGAATATGTTCAAATAAGTCGACGTCAACAATAGAAGAAGCTAAGTTTGTCGTATCTGACAGCGGAGACATTTTATCTCCAAAAAATGCGCCCGATACAATCGCTCCTGCTGCAATTGCCAATGACACATCAAGCGCGGTCGCCATCCCGATAAAAGCGACGCCCACAGTTGCAACAGTCGTTAATGAACTTCCGATTGAAATGCCGACAATCGCTGTCACGACAAAGACAATTGCAAAGAAGAAGGAGGGTGTGAGCATCGTGAACCCTGCGTAAACAAGCGTTGGAATCGTTCCACCAATAATCCAACTACTCACCAATATACCAATGAAGAAAAACAGGAAGACAGCACTCATTCCAGCTCCTGCCCCTTCGACAAAACCGGCTTCCAGTTGGCGATAAGATACCTTTTTTACGAGACCAAAACAAATTAATAACAAGATGGAAAATAAAATCGGCACATGTGGCACTGCCCCAAATTTAGTGATACTTATACTAATGATTGCCACAATTGCCACGACTAAAGAAAATGCTTCTCCAAATGTAGGAGAAATGACTGACTTTATACGAAACATGATGAACTTGGAACCCCTCTCTTGATGAATCATAAAAAAATAGAAAATAAAAAACCCCTTCTATCCCTAAAAAAGGGACGAAGGAGTTCTCCGCGCTACCACCCTAATTGATACGTCAGACATCGCCCGACGACAATCCACTTCATTCGTACATTGAGAAAATCTGACGGCGTACTTCGTCCGTATTGCTGCCTGGATTTTCACCACTCATCCAGTCTCTTTGGGCTGCCCACAATCGCACTACTCAACCGACTCTCATTTATATTTAATTTGTGAAATACATATATCGATAAAGTATTTAAATTGAATCTTATCACGTTTAAAGGAGATGTCAACCCTTTGTTACATCCACTACTCACTTTTAATTTCTCGATTTGTTACATAATCTTCGATTGACCAAATGCCGATCCCCACACGTTTTTCTTTCACTTCTGACTTTTCCTAAGGGTCGAAATGACGTGTATTCGGCGGATAGACCTAGACCTGCAAGCCCTTCTCTCACTAACTGGCTAAATATATAAAGCCTAATTTTTCTTTTAAATACAAAAGAATTTAGGCTTTTTGATGTTCACAATCGCGCCCGATAGCTGAATAAGAAAACTCCTTATTCAAATACAACCATTTCCCCAACATCTCTAAATCCAAATCGTTTATAGATATTTTTTCCGTCATCCGAAGCTTGTAATACGACTGGCTTTTCTTTATCTTTTGTTTGATTTAAAAGAAATTGAAACATTTCACTGCCCAATCCTTTACCCCGAAAACTTTCTTTTGTCATCACATCATAAATCCCATAACTATCCTTACTTTTTATTAATAAACCAGTAGTTACAGCCACTTTGTCTATGCATCCAATAAACAATTGAGTGTCTAAACCTAACTTTTCTTGTGAAAACTTATTAAAATATTCTTCTAAGGCATATTGCTCTGGTGTACCTTCAAATAGGCTTATAAACACCTCAATATATTTTGATAGTTCACCCTTACTTTTCACTTGTGTGATTGTTAGTTGATGGGAATTTCTTGGCCCCACATCAAGCGTATTATCAAGTTTCATCATCACATTGCGTTCTGCCTCTTTTAAGCCATACGTTTGAATAAGGCTTGTCCAATCATCACTTATATGACGATCATCCATCCAAACACTAAAGGGATACTCTTTTTTATTAAAATAATCAAGTCCCTGTCTAACTTTGAGGACATTTTTAATTTCCGGGTATTTTGAAACTAATATATTAAACGTATCAGTAGGAACTTCCGTATTCGCTAAAATGAAATCTTCTTCATTTGTTAGTTCTCCACTAACTGCATAAGTAAATATTTTTATTTTTTCTACGAGATTATTTATAACTAATTGCTGATCTGTAATCATATTTTTGCACCTTTCCATTTCATTAATTAAGAGCGCTCCGTTTTATTATAGGACAAATCGAATTTTAAATAACAATGTTCACAATATTTATATCCTCCCATAATTTTCAGTAAATATTAAGAGCATTTATTTTTTGTTCAATGATCTGACCCGATTGTTGAACGCAAAGATTCTCGATAATTTAAAATACTGTATTCTGACTATAAATTTTTCACCCCTAACCTCTTATTATGTAGACTTTTACCATGGTGAATCTAGGGTATGATAAACTTTTCTTGAAGAACTTATATTACGCACTTAATTTGCAGCAGCTTTAAAGCCGCGATTCGTCACATAGCCTTCAATCGACCAAACACCTAAGCTGGCTGCTTCTGCCTTTTCCGCTGCCATTTTAAAAGAACTTAAATGCTTTGTATTCGGTTCATAAATATAAGCGACCCTTGCCAACCCTTCTTCCAGCAAAGTTTGCTGCACACTTTCACCATCAACATATACGTAAGCTAAAAGGCGCCCATACTTATCTTCTCGATCACCAACATCAAATTCTATTTGAACTTGACCGCCTCGTAGCAATTCATCGTTTCGATTCTTTGCTTCTTCTGCAAATGGTTGATGGTCAAAATGTTCATGATCTAATTCAGGCGTATCAATCAATAAATAGCGCACATTTTGCTCTTTGCCTTCATAGCGAATTTTAATCGTATCGCCGTCGATCGTCCTCACCAAGTCAACCGGTATCAAGCCCCGGTCATCTACAAGGGGTTCTTCCGCAAGAAATACGTTATACAACAATGCTAAAAGAAGAACAAGGACAACTCCTCCTATACTTTTAGGCTTTTTCCACATCTTTCTTGATGTACGCTCAGTAGTTTTCATATGTATTCAATCCTTTTTAGAGTATCAAGCCGTAAGAAAACAGTCGCCAAGTATATGGCGACTGCTCGCTGCTCTTTATTATATTATACAAGCTCTCGGTTCCAATGACGATGGACAGCAATGGCATCGATAAATTCTTTTTTAAAGTCATCTGTTTTGTCTGCAATGATGATGCCCGGACCCGCTTTTGCATCAGATGCCTCCAAAAAGGATTTAGCCGTCTTGGCAAAACCGATTGGTTTGTAATGTTGAAATGCCTCGTTGATGAAGTTTACTGTATCTTTTTCAAATTTCTTTGGATTCCCGACATCGCCACCAACAACATATAAACCATCATATAACACAGGGTGGACGGTCAAAAATGTCTCATCGACCACCACACCAAGTTCGTCTGCCCCGCGAAGCTGTCCCATTTTTTCACTGATTACATCGACGACAACACCTGCATCCAACAATGCATCGATCGCTGGCTTCACTTCGTCGTCATTGAATTCGTTCCCAATGAGAACGCCCACTTTCCGTGTTTCTGGTAAGGTAGCCTTCGTCATTTGACTTAATGCGGGAGAAGTTTCCGTCACTGTTGACTGTTCAACATCCGCAGGCGCCTTGACACCGACTGCTTCCGCCACAATTGTCGCCAATTGTTTATCTACATTGGCAAACATATCTACAACTTGCTGCTTGACATTTTTGTCCTGCACTTTTCCGACTTCAAAACTGAAAGCGTCGATGATATGCTGTTTTTCCGGTGGTGTCATACTGTTCCAAAATAAACGCGCTTGGGAAAAATGATCCTTGAACGAATCGCTCCGCGCTTGCACCTTCCGGCCATCCACTTTCTCTTCATAATGGACATAGCCGCCTTCTTCTTTCGTTGAAGTTTCAGGCATATTTTGTGCGAGGGAATTTTTATGGTAGCTCGTTTGGCCAACGTTGATCGTCTGTCTGCCATAACCGTCTCGCTGATTATTATGGAATGGACAGACGGGGCGATTAATCGGCAACTCATGGAAATTGGGTCCTCCAAGTCGAATCAACTGTGTGTCCGTATAGGAAAACAATCGGCCTTGTAATAATGGATCATTCGTAAAGTCGATCCCTGGGACGACATTTCCTGGATGGAAAGCGACTTGCTCTGTTTCCGCAAATACGTTATCGACATTTCGATTCAATGTCATCTTTCCAATGATCTTCACTGGCACTTGTTCTTCAGGCCATATTTTTGTCGGATCTAAAATATCAAAATCGAACATGAACTCGTCTTTTTCTTCAATAATTTGCACACCAAGTTCGAACTCTACGAAATCGCCTCTTTCAATTGACTCCCATAAATCACGACGATGAAAGTCGGGGTCTTTCCCGGCAATTTTCTGTGCTTCATCCCAAACAAGCGAATGGACGCCAAGCTTCGGCTTCCAATGGAATTTCACAAAATGGCCGTTCCCTTCTTCATTGACGAAGCGGAACGTGTGCACACCAAACCCTTCCATCATTCTAAAACTGCGCGGAATGGCCCGATCGGACATATGCCACATAACCATATGGGCGGATTCTTGGTTATTTGCGACAAAGTCCCAAAAGGTGTCATGGGCAGATGCTGCTTGTGGCATTTCATTATGCGGCTCCGGTTTCACCGCATGGATAAGGTCTGGAAATTTGATTGCATCTTGAATGAAAAAGATCGGCATATTATTGCCAACAAGATCAAAATTTCCTTCTTCCGTATAAAACTTCACTGCGAACCCTCGCACATCCCGCACTGTTTCGGCCGATCCACGACTCCCTGCCACCGTTGAAAAACGCGTGAAAACCGGCACTTTAGAGCCTGGTTTTTGTAGAAATTGAGCCTTTGTATAGTCTTTCATAGATTCATATAATTCGAATTCACCGTGCGCTGCATACCCTCTCGCATGGACAACCCGTTCGGGAATCCGTTCATGGTCAAAATGCGTCATCTTTTCCCGAAAATGAAAATCTTCCATCAATGTGGGTCCTCGTTCCCCCACTTTTAAAGAATGTTCATCTTCGCTGATTCGAAGTCCTTGATTCGTCGTCATCTTTTTACCCTGGTCACGTGTACGGAATGTTTCTAACTGTTCATGTTTGCGCTGTTCATTCACTTCATGTTTGTTGTTCAATGTAACTGCCTCCATTCAGAATTTTGAAGCTTTAGTTATCTGTTCCCGAATGGATTTCAGTTAAACAATACGCTTTCATGCATCCCCTTTTTTTATTCGACTCACAAAACGCCTTACTTGTTCTATGATCGCAAAGCTAAAGACTCCGCCTGCTGTGTTTAAAAGCAGATCATCTACATTGAACGTTCGAGGCATAATCACGCCATAATAACTGAAAATGAATTGGCTTGTTTCAATCACAAGACTGACCAAGAAAATGAAAAACGTTGCCCACTTCGCTTTTCTTACTTTGAAAAGAAGTGCAATGTACATACCTAATGGCATCAACATAATGAAATTATAAAAAGAAAGTTTAGCTGTGTTCCAAAAAAACCAATCAAATCCGCCATGCCTATAATCTCGGAACAAGTCCCATAAAAAGTAAAACGGGAAAAGCTGTGTCCCGCCCCCGTATATTTCCTCATCATGTAAAGGTGGAATGATAAAACTTCCAATCGTCAATTGCATCACTTTTAAAAGGTACACGACAAAACTGTAGACGATTACTCTTTTGACCAAGCGATCCGCTTTATTTCTAATCACACCGACAACAATATAAATAAGTAACAAAACAATCCCGACAAACATTGGATCGATCGTCATGTACATAACTTGTCACCTTCTTCCTTAACGAAAGAAAGAACCTATTCCATAACCGACTAACGCGAGTAGTAATCCTCCGCCATATGTAACGACTATATATAACAGTGCTTCTTTCTTTTTATTTTCTTCACTTTGCCATAACCCGAGAATTTCTTTTTTCATCGTGGAAAACGTCGTCAAAGCGCCTGCAAAACCCGAGGCGAAAAACAATGTCCATAGTTTGGCAAGATCCATCCCGAAGACGATACCGATGAGCAATGAACCGCCGAAGTTGACCGTCAATGTACCGAATGGGAGGCTTCTGACATTGTTCATCTTCCTAGAAGCGAAGTACCGAACAACCGCACCTAAAAATCCACCAAAACCGACCATTGCCCATTCAAGTGTTGTCATGCGCCGTCCACTTCCTTCCCATGGCAAATCCGAGCATCCCTGCCCCAATGCCTCCGACAAAACTTGCTACGACATATAATACCGCCATTGCTAAAAGCCCATTTTCGATCAGTAATACCGTTTCGATACTGAGTGCCGAAAAAGTCGAGAATGATCCTAGAAATCCGACTGTTATGGCTTCTTCAATGTCTTGATCGATCGGGAATTTCTGCAGAACGCCTGCCACAATAAAGCATAATAGAAAAGTCGCTATCATGTTCACCGTCCATGTCGCAAACGGAAATCCAGACTCACTTCGAATAACATGTCCGATCATTGTCCGAAGCAATGCACCCGCTGCACCTGCGATACCGATCGCGAAAATGTGCTTCATCCTTTCACCTGCTCCAACAATCGATATTGTAGTACGGTTTCGATATCCAATTCTTTCTCCATTTTTGCAAATTGAATCTTAAGCCGCTCCTTACCAAATTCGATAATTTCACCGTGTCCAAAAACACGATGGATGACGACTAACCCAACAGCTAGTTCATCCCTCTTTTGGATACCATCGGGGTTCATGGTAACAGATGCACGTCTGATTTTTTTAGGATGCATCGGCTCATTTTTTTCCGATCGTTCAATCGGTTTCACTAAAAGCCTTCGCACTTCATTCAAAAACCGTGAATTCTCCTTCGGCTTCCCTTCATCTTGTTGATATGAAAGCAGTTCAAGTCGCTCTTTGGCACGCGTCATGCCGACATAAAATAGTCTGCGTGCTTCTTCCATCGCCTCTTCATCTCCCTCATCTTCTTCTGAAGGGATGATCCCTTTTTGCAAATCAATCATGAACACCCGTCTGAATTCAAGACCTTTCGCGCTATGGAAAGTGGATAATGTTACCGCGTTTTCAGGTGGATTGAACTTCGCATTTTGCACAGCTCGTTCCAATTCTTTCAGCTGATTTGCAAATTCCACCATCGTACGGGACGGCGTCGCAATTCCTTCCAGTGTGTCCAAAATACTAAGCAAATGATCGAATCGGAAGCCAAACTTTTCCGCCCTGCTTTTTAATGCGGCTTCATAGCCGAGATCTTGTCGAATCAGTTGGATCACACGCAACGGGCGCATCTCGGGAATGACTTCATACCCCTTTTTATAGTCCTTCAACTTTTTAATTTGACGATCCTTTAACTCAACACTTTGAACAAAGGCATCAAACACATTGCCTGTCGTTTTCGATTGCTCGAACTTTGTCACCATCTTACGGGAAATGAACAGATTCATTTTCAAAACAATTTTCGCGAAAATATCTTTGCGTTCAGTGTTGAAACTAAGGCGCATGAAATTCAGGATATCTTCCACAATCCAATGACTGAAAAATTTATCATCCGCGTCCTTCATATAAAAAGGGATGCCTCTGCGATGCAGTTCACTAACATACATAGTCGACGACGCATTATTGCGAAATAGAATGGCAACGTCCTTCAATTCTTTTTCAGCGAGCAGTTCATACGTTATGTACTCGAGTTGACGTTTCGGATCATCCAATTGTTTCATGACGATCGGCATCTTCTCGGCATT
Organism: uncultured Sporosarcina sp.; assembly: GCA_948469885.1. Classification (GTDB taxonomy): domain Bacteria; phylum Bacillota; class Bacilli; order Bacillales_A; family Planococcaceae; genus Sporosarcina. The sequence goes on from CAOKMT010000018.1 coordinate 23,479, forward strand.
TTCCGTATACATTTCTTTCGGATAGCGCTTCTTATTCCGTTTGATAAACTTCGCTGCGGTCTCCACAATCTCTTTCGATGAACGATAATTCCGCTCCATCTTAAGCACTTGGGCATCGGGATACACTTTCCGGAAAGCGAGTAAGTAATCCGGATCGGCTCCCCGCCAAGTATAAATCGATTGGTCATCATCGGCGACGACACATAGATTCCCATGATGCGCGACGAGATGTTCGACGATCAAATGTTGGACGAGTGACGTATCTTGACTTTCATCCGTCAATAAATAATCGTATTTTCTTCGAAAAAGATCGGCCAATTCATCATCTGTTCGAAGCGCTTTTTCCGCCAGCACTAACATATCATCGAAGTCAAGATAAAGATGTCCAGGTTCCCGCGTTTTAAATTGTTCATACTGGCGGGCGATGCGCCCTGCTTTTTCAACAGGGCCTTCCAATGTTGTCCACTTTTCTAAAGGGATCATTCTATTTTTAATTGAGCTGATGAATGTGGAAATCGCGGCAAGCTCATCATCCGTACAATCCTCTTTTAACACTTCTTTATAAATCCCTTTCAGTAAAAATTGCTTATTCACAGACTTGGGCGCTTTGCCGCCCCCTTCGATCAATTCATACGTCATACCACTTTTCTCCAAATAAGTGCGTGCAATCATAAAAGCCAAACTATGTATCGTGGAAAAATCGACTGGAGTATGATGAGGGAAAAATCGGGTGAAGCGCGCCGCCATATCCGCTGCGGACGCACGGCTGAATGTAATCGCCTTGATACGCTTCGGCTGTATGTTTTTTTCTTCCATCAAATAACCGATACGCATAATCATCGTCGTCGTTTTTCCGGAACCCGGGCACGCCAGTAAAAGCAGAGGGCCTTCCGTTTGAAGCACCGCTCGCTTCTGCACTTCGTTCAATTCAATTCCCAACTGGGTTTTCTTTCTTTCAAAAAAATCACTCATAAATGTACTCCTTTAAATCAGTAGGTTGAAATCAATTACGGCTCAGCATACTTGCATCCAGATTTTGAATCGGGATGGAGGCCAGCACGTTGTCGAAAAATTAGAGCAACGAATGCCTGAAGCCTAGACGCCTCGCTGACCAATCAAACAAAACTCCCCCAAGAGGTAAGGGGTTAACGGTTTGAAAAAAGTTTTTCTCCATGAAGCGATGGCACCTTAATGCAGATCACGCAGTACTCTCAATCTAACATACACGTATTATTTTGTAGAGGATTGCCAAAGAATGACGCCTACAAAAAACCCCCACACACTGTGCGGAGGTCAGGTTGTGAAAATCTGTTTTCAAGCCATGTTGGAAAATTTATTCCCTCAAAACGATATCAAAATCCACCCGTTTCCAGTCGGTCGTTTTTAATACGGCTTCGACTATTTTGTTGCTGATTCGGTTCTGTCGCCGCGACTTCATTCGTCAAACGCTCTTCACGGGAGTATTCTTCCCATTCTTTTTGCGGTTGTTTCTGAACGTCCAATTTTTGATGTGCCGGCGCGTTTCTTTTATTTTCAGGCAATGTCATTCCTCCTTTTGGTTGCACAATAAAAGTATGCCCCAAACGAAAAATGCCATGCAGCGCCCAGTCGTTCAGACCACATAACCGAGAGATCTGAGTACTGCGTGCATGAAAGCTTCGGTATACAGAAATACCTCATCACGTTCCACTTCTTGGTAAACGTCATGATACATCCGCTTCCACTTCTTATATTGAAGTTCGGACAGCTTTTGATTCATGAGCCATAGACGTGCCACTTCCACATCGGTGATAATGTCTTCCCCTGCCGCATGGAGAAGTACCGGGACGTCTTGAATGACACCTTCGTGTTGCAATACAGTCTTCATGAAACTTTGCAATTCCCGATACCAACTTGCGCTTACCATTGAACTATAATGTGGGTCTTCACGTGTTTCCATATAAAGATCATCATTGCGCGTAAGCATTTCAATGCTAATATCATGATTCATTTTCATCGATGTAGACGTCAACTTCGTCAAAACACTCGAATACTTCGGTGGATGGTGATGTAACTGAAGCCACGGTGAACTCAAAACAACGCCCGCACATTCAATTTTCTCACGCTGTAAAACGCGCATGACAAGCGTTGAGCCAAGGCCATGTCCGACAACGAACAACGGCAAGCCGTCGGCAATTCCAACGTCGAGTAGCTTTCTTACGTATTGTACGTATGTATTGAACTTTTCATCATGAAAACTTTTCGTCGCCTGTGCACCGTGACCTGGCAAGTCCCCCATGACAACATGAAAACCATGATTTCTCAACTTTTGAATGAACCAAGCATATCGGCTATGATGTTCGTACGCATTATGGACAATTGCCACAACAGCTTTCGGTTGCCCTTCCGCTTCCCATTTCCACATACACCCCATGCCTCCTTTAAAATTGCTCTATATAGCTTCTATTTCCTCTTCCTATTCAACAAAAACCTTGTTAGGATTAATTATACAACACAACTTGAAACGAGGCGATGTTATGATTTACCCATTCGAAGATAAAACTCCTGCGATTCATCCGTCTGTTTTCCTCGCGGATTATACGACCATAACTGGTGACGTGACGATCGGCGCAAAATCATCCATTTGGTTCAATACGGTTATCCGAGCCGATGTAGGTGCTGTTATCATTGGAGAAAGAGTGAATGTGCAAGACTTATCCTGCCTCCATCAAAGCAATTACGTGCCCGTCATTTTAGAAGATGAAGTAACCATCGGACATCAAGTGACTTTACATAGTTGTACAGTCAGAAAAGGAGCGCTCATCGGAATGGGCGCCACTGTTCTAGATGGCGCCGAAATTGGAGAAGGCGCTTTAATCGGCGCCGGTAGCCTTGTACCACCAGGCATGAAAATCCCCCCAAATGTGCTAGCGCTCGGTTCTCCTGCAAAAGTCATTCGGGAACTGAATGACAAAGACCGCGAGCAAATGGTCCGCGGTGTTGAAAGTTATGTAGAAAAAGGGCAATACTATAAAAGTTTGCAAAAAAACTGATACGGATGACAACTTCTATCACGCAAAACAATAACAAGCGCAAAAAGAAAGGATCTCAATCCCATCTTCTTGCGCTTGTTTTTATTGACCTGCTTGCTCTTTCAGCAATTCAGCTTTATCCGTGTTCTCCCACGGTAGTTCAACATCTGTCCGTCCAAAATGTCCGTATGCCGCCGTCTGTTTATAAATCGGACGACGAAGATCGAGCATTTTAATAATACCTGCCGGACGTAGATCGAAATGTTCGCGCACAAGTTCTACAAGTCGGCTTTCTGATACTTCGCTTGTCCCAAAAGTATCTATCGCAATCGAGACAGGTTGTGCCACGCCGATCGCGTAAGCAATCTGCACTTCACAACTTTCCGCAAGACCAGCCGCCACAATATTTTTAGCTACATAACGTGCAGCATACGAAGCGGAACGGTCCACCTTCGTCGCATCTTTCCCAGAAAACGCACCGCCGCCGTGGCGTGCATAGCCGCCATATGTATCGACGATGATTTTACGTCCTGTGAGTCCTGCGTCCCCTTGTGGACCACCGATAACAAAACGGCCCGTCGGGTTAATGAAGTATTTTGTGTTATCGTCAATCAATTCTGCCGGAACGACCGGCCCGATCACATGCTTTTTAATATCTTGCTGAATCTCTTCAAGTGTCACTTCTGGATCATGTTGTGTTGAAATAACAATCGTATCAATACGTAACGGTTTGTTATTTTCGTCATATTCTACTGTGACTTGCGTTTTGCCATCTGGGCGTAAATAAGGAAGGATCTCCTCTTTCCTTACTGCGGCAAGCCTATGTGAAAGCTTATGCGACATACTGATTGGCAGTGGCATCAATTCCGGTGTTTCATCGCAAGCATAACCGAACATTAATCCTTGGTCGCCAGCACCGATTGCTTCGATATCTTCTTCAGACATACTTCCTTCACGCGCTTCCAAAGCGGTATCCACTCCAGCTGCAATATCGGCGGATTGTTCGTCAATAGACGTCAGAACGGCCGATGTTTCCCAATCGAAACCGTATTTGGCCCGCGTATAGCCGATTTCTTTAACCGTTTCCCGAACCACTTTCGGAATATCCACGTATGTTGTCGTCGTAATTTCACCAGCTACAAGGACAAGCCCCGTTGTAATTGTTGTTTCACAAGCGACCCGAGCATTCGGATCCTCTTCTAAAATTGCATCCAGAATGGCATCAGAAATCTGATCGCACATTTTGTCCGGATGTCCCTCTGTCACCGATTCTGAAGTAAACAGACGGCGGTTTGTCATTTGATTTCCTCCTTATATCCTACGAGATTGATACGGTACTCATTGTCCCATGTCAAGCCGCTTCCATTCAAGCATTTGTTATGGTCATCGCAAGCTTTCCACACGAGGATAAAGGGCAAACGTAATCAATTACGCCTCGACGTAATTGCGTCCAAATTTTGCATGGCTAATGAATTCCTGCCGGAAGCAGGAGTCATCATGAACCTAGACCACTTACCTGATCCCTTTCAAAATTTGTGGCATCCGCCGAAGGCTTAACTTGAATCAGGAAGGAGGTTGAGCTCTCTTCTGGATTTAAGTAAAAAAGCCCTTCGCTCACGCAATCTACACATGAGGAAAGGCGTAATTTTTAAAAGCACCCTTCACTCTTATCATCCAAGGAAATTTACCTTGCATCAGTTTTAGCACCTTTGCATTAGCTTTTAGAAGCACATGCAGGTTGCCGGGTTTCATAGGGACTGCCCCTCCACCAGCTCGGGATAAGAGTATCCGTTCAAAGACATATTTTACAAAACAACAAGGCGTATGTCAAATTTGAATGTGTACAAAATGTGAAAACATTAATTAGTGTGGACTATTATTTCAAATGTGTTATACTAATCAATGTGTTACACTAATTCAAGTTTAAACCTAATAATAACCCCCTAGTTGATTGGGATTATAACAGTAAAGGATGGTATATATTATGATTTCAGCGAAAGTTAACGATGAGCTTAAAACGCTTCTTACAGGAAATAATGTCAATATTCAGCTTTCTGTTCCACAACTTGTTGAGAAAGCAACAGCACGCGGAGAAGCTATTTTAACTGCAGACGGTGCAGTGACGGCCCAAACCGGAAAATACACAGGACGTTCACCGAAAGACAAATACATCGTCGAAGAAGCAAGCTCTAAAGATAAAATCGATTGGGGCAATGTAAACCGCCCGATTTCGATCGAAAAATTCGATGCTTTATATGATAAAGTCATCACTTACTTGAAAGCAAAAGACGAATTATTCGTTTTCAAAGGCTTTGCAGGGGCAGATCCCGCTTCCCGCCTTTCCATTCAAGTCGTTAACGAATACGCATGGCATAATCTATTCGTTCATCAATTATTCATCCGCCCAACGGCTGAAGAACTGCTTGCGCACGAAGCACAATTTACAATCGTATCCGCGCCGACATTCAAAGCGGATCCTGCAATTGACGGAACAGATTCTGAAACGTTCATCATCGTCAACATGGAAAAACGGATCGTGTTGATCGGTGGAACTGAATACGCAGGAGAAATGAAAAAATCTATTTTCTCCATTATGAACTACTTGCTACCTGAAGAAGGAATTCTCCCGATGCACTGCTCTGCTAACGTAGGTGAAGATGGCGATGTCGCTTTATTCTTCGGTCTTTCAGGGACAGGAAAAACAACGCTTTCCGCGGATGCGGACCGGAAACTCATCGGTGACGACGAGCATGGCTGGTCAGATAATGGCGTATTTAACATCGAAGGTGGATGCTACGCAAAATGCATCAACTTGTCACGTGAAAAAGAACCGGAAATTTACGATGCCATTCAATTCGGCTCCGTTTTGGAGAACGTCGTCGTTGATCCAGAAACACGTATCCCTGATTATGACGATGGTTCGTTGACTGAAAACACTCGTGCGGCTTATCCGATCCAAGCGATTGATAACATCGTCGACCCGTCCGTCGCAGGCCATCCGAAAACGATCGTTTTCTTGACAGCTGATGCGTTTGGCGTATTGCCTCCAATCTCAAAGCTGACGAAAGAGCAAGCGATGTATCATTTCCTAAGCGGCTTCACTTCGAAGCTCGCAGGCACGGAGCGTGGCATCACATCACCAGAAGCAACTTTCTCTACATGCTTCGGTTCACCATTCCTACCGTTGCATGCAACAGTATACGCTGAAATGCTCGGAAAGAAAATCGACGAACATGACGCACAAGTATTTCTCGTCAACACAGGTTGGACGGGTGGAGGTTACGGCGTCGGTGAGCGTATGGAATTGAAATATACGCGTGCGATGGTACGTGCAGCACTCGAAGGTAAATTGAATGACGTTACAACAGAAAAGAACGCAGTATTCGGCCTTGAAATGCCAACAGAAATTCCTGGCGTACCAACTAACGTGTTAAACCCACGTAATGCATGGGCAAATGGTGAAGAATACGATAGCAAAGCAAAAGAACTTGCAGATCTATTCCGCAACAACTTTGCAAAGTTCGGAACAGTATCTGAAGAAATCTCTAAAAAAGGCGGTCCCATCGCTTAATAGATCTAGTTAGACGACATGCACAAATGTGCATGTCGTTTTTTATTGACGCTTCATCCAAGCACACAATTCGCGAACGATCCTTGTATTTTCCACCGGCGGGATATGATGCGTAAACGTTGGAAAATACATCGTTTCATATACTTTATCATACTCCCGTAGTGCATTTTCCAGTAATTGCGCTTGTTCAACAGATACATGGGCATCTAGCATGCCGTGAATGATGAGAACAGGTGCATCTAATTCGTTAATTCGAAACAAGGCAGTCCGGTCCCGATAGGCATTCGGATTATTATTTGGCGTGCCACCGATGACTCGTTTCATCATTCGACGCATATCGAGCCGCTCATTATATGTAAAAACGACATCCGAAACGCCTGCCCATGTGACGACCGATGTAATATCATCGCGTAATATCGCCGTCCATAACGCCATAATACCACCACGAGAAAAAGCAAAAAGATGAATACGCTCGGAATCGGTTTTCGGATGTTGTTTTAAGACATCAACCGCATTCACCGCGTCTAAACGATCATCTCCTGCGAATTCGTCACGCCCTTCTCCACCCCGATTTCCACGATAGTACGGGGCGAATACTGTGAAGCCGTTAGAAGCCAACTGTGCCATCCGTGACGGTCGAACCATTCCGACATGTTGAATCCCACCGCGCAAATAAACGATCCCGTCATACTTGCCTTCCTCTATCGGCTCCGCCATCAGCCCTTTCACTTTCAATCCATTGGATAAGTATGTGATTTCCTCCAAACGGACGTCCGGGTTCGGGGAAGGATATAACTTGCGGTGTACAATCATCCCATCATCCATTTTGCTCAACCCACTTTCTAAGCACGTCCATTCCCGTATCCTTCATATGAAAACTGAAGTCTTTACAATTGGCAAGTTCTTCTTCCGTCATCCACAAAGCCCCTTCCGTTTCGAAAAGCATTGGATTCGAATCCACGTGGACAACTCTTCCAGTGAAAACAGCTTTACAAAAAGTCGTATCGCTTTGCACGATATACTCCGCAAATTTAACAAGATCTGTAACTGTAACACCAGTTTCTTCCATCGTTTCCCGGATGGCAGCTGCCTCAATCGCCTCTGCCGGTTCCGCTTTTCCACCGGGAAATTCGATCCCTCTCGTTGAATGGCGTGTGAGCAGCCATTTCCCTTCATATTTCACGATGACGAGCACATGTCGAGCTGGCATCCCCAACCGATTTTCTCCGAATGTCAGCTCGACACGCCCGCCGTTCACATCTTCAAATGTAAGAATCGCCATCACTTCCTTTTGTCCAGTCTATCGAAGGACAGCGATACGTTCAACGGAAATACGGTAGTTGTTCGATAAACTTTTTTGAATGTTCATCCGTAAACTCGTGAATCAGCGCATACACCTTTTGTGTCCTTGCATCAATTTCATGATTGCCTCGGTCGTAGTGATAAGGAATATACGGTAAATGTGCTCTAAAAAAATTCCTGAACTCTAACTCGTACGTCTGTTCAAACAAATTGTAAAATACTGGGATATATTCTTGTGTCACTACTACCTCGTAATCCCAAGGTGAATCATGAGGGTGAGTGTACACCCGTTGATCTGAAATTGAAACGTACATTTTATGCTTTTCCATACGATCCCATCCTTTTGCTTTTGGTTAGGATGGACCGTACAAAACAAAACATGCATCTCCTTTGAAAGGAGATGCATGTTTCCGAATTTAAGCTTTCAGGTCAATCGAAGCGCCTTTATGAGGATGGAGTGCTACGGATTGCCCGGCTGGTAAACTTTCCAGCATCTCGGTTGCAGCAGCACTACTCATCTTGAGCGAATTATTCAGGACACTCATTTGCACAGTCGACTGCAAACTTCTTAATTGGTTTGCCATGATGGCGTTCATTTCCACTATCCATCTCTCCCTTCTACTTATATCATCGACAACTTTGTCATATACTTAAAGGTAGGAAGGGGATCATTGCTCGAAAAGGTTCAGCTATTGTCTTCTCCAAGAAATGCGTTCAGCATCCATTGATGTTTTTCGATGCTTTGGTAAATCGCGTTCAGTAAGTCTTCCGTCATATCATCGCCGATTTTAGCGGCTTCATCCATTCCTTTTTTCAACGATTCCATAATATGAGCGAAATCCTCCACAATTGTGGCAACCATTCGATCCGCTTTCTCTTCACCTGTTGCCTCTTTTACTACGGACTGTTCAAGATGTTCTTTCATCGTCGCAACAGGGTTTCCGCCCAATGTCAAAATGCGTTCTGCAATTTCATCCATATGAGCTGTCGCTTCATCGTATAACTCTTCAAACTTCGTGTGCAATGTGAAAAAATGATGACCTTTTACATACCAATGGTAATTATGTAATTTCGTGTACATAACCGACCAAGTAGCTACCTGTGTATTCATTTCTTTAATAAGTTCTGTTGACATATAAAACATCTCCTTCAATCTACTATAATTCGTCCTACTGTTAATTTACCACAACTATCACTACAATAAACATGAATTGCATTTCTAGGGAGTTATTATATTGAAAAAAATACTTATGTTCTTCATTAAAATTTATCAAAAAGCAATTTCCCCATTGACGCCACCATCTTGCCGTTTTTATCCGACATGCTCGCATTATGGACTAGAAGCGATAGAAACACACGGTGCTTTGAAAGGATTTTGGCTTCTCATCCGCAGAATTTCAAAGTGTCATCCATTTCATGAAGGCGGATATGACCCTGTTCCATTGAAAAAAAGTTCCGATGATGACTAAAGTTCGGCTATTATGCCGAACTTTTTTTATAAAAAGTTAGTTGCACACTTGCTCACTTTCCTGTATGATAAAAAAACAATATCACAAATCGTAACGATTCCTATTTGAGGAGGAACCAACTGTTGAAAAAAATAAGCACCTTGGCTTTATTATTACTAGCTAGTTTATGGTTAACCGCCTGCAGCCAGCAAGAACGTGTGAGCGATAAAATGGAGGAAAAGATATCCGTTTACACGACTGTCTATCCGCTCCAATACTTTACTGAACGGATCGGTGGCGATGCGGTAGATGTGAAATCGATCTATCCACCCGGCGCAGATGAGGTTACTTTTGAACCGTCGCTAAAAGAGATGATGGCGCTGGCCGATTCGGACTTATTCTTTTATATCGGTCTTGGTCTCGAAGGATTTGTCAATAATGCGGAAAAAACGTTAAAAAATGAACATGTTAAAATGATCGCAACTTCAGAAGCGATTACAGAAGATATGCTAGATGAATCGCATGATGACCATGACCACGACCATGAAGAACACGACCATCACCACGGTGACTTTGATCCTCACGTGTGGATGTCGCCTGTATTGAGCGATGCACTTGCCTATTCGATCAAAGAAGCACTTATTGAAATTGCCCCTGACCAAAAAGAAACATTTCAGAAAAACTTTGAATCGTTACGAGATGATTTGCTCTTGCTCGATCGCCAATTTATCGATATGGCCTCGACTGCCAAAACGAAAACCTTTTTCGTATCCCATGCCGCCTTCGGTTATATTGCAGACACGTATGGTTTAACACAAGTCGCGATTGCCGGTTTGAACTCGCAAAGCGAACCTTCCCAAAAAGAATTGGCTGCACTTGTTGAATATGCAAAAGAACAAGATGTGAAATATATCTTTTTTGAACAAAACGTTTCCTCTAAATTGACAGACGTCATCCGAAAAGAAATTGGTGCTGAATCATTGATGCTTCATAACCTTGGCGTCTTAACAGCTGACGACATAAAAAATGGAGAAGATTATTTCTCTTTGATGGCGTATAACCTCGATATGCTAAAAAAAGCGTTAAACGATTCATAAAGAAGATGCCCTATCTGAAATGAGAATTTCCACATAAAAGCGGTGAAGGTAATGTTTTGAACGCCTTCACCGCTTTTATTTTAGTAATTTATGGGATAACCTTGCCCGCTTAAGCTTGAAGCCATTCCTTCAGCTCTCGGCGCAATAGTTTATTGGATGCGTTGCGCGGCAACTTCTCCACGAATTGAAATTCCTTCGGCACTTTATAGCGCGCCAAATGTTCCGAACAAAAAGTAGCAAGTTCCTCTGCCTCCAAATTACCGGCGCAAACAATGAATGCAACAGGGACGCTTCCCCATTCAGCATCTTCCTTGCCACATACGCCCGCTTCCAAAACTTTTGGGTGACCCGCAAGCACATTTTCAATTTCAGCAGGATAAATATTTTCTCCTCCCGAAATAATTAAATCGGAACGCCTATCGACAATATATAAATACCCTTCCTCATCGACATAACCGATATCCCCGGTCGGCAGCCACCCATCGATTGACGGCACAGTATGTTCAAATCGGCCGATATAACCAGGCGTCACATGAGGTCCTCTAATAAGCACTTCACCGTATTCTCCAGCATTTTCAACATCTTTAATTTTAATTTCATTGAAAAATAACGGTTTGCCTGCCGAACCTTGTTTCTGTATCGCATCTGTCGATGAAAGCGTCGCAGTCTGGGAGCTTGTTTCTGTCATACCGTACGTCTGAAGAACAGGTATATTGAGCCGCTGTGCCCGCTCCAAATAATCAACCGGGACCGGTCCCCCCCCTGCAAGCATTGTTTGAAACGATGGGTGGGCAGTCGCCCCATTCTTTTCGAGCTCATGTAAAATTTTATTCAACATGAGCGAAACGACAGACATACGTGTGACTGATCCAGTCTGGATTTCTTTTGCAACACACACTGCCTCAAACTTCTCATAAAGCCGAACTTCCATACCATATAATACCGATCGAACAAGTATTGAAAAACCGCTAATATGGAATAACGGCATCGTACAAAGCCATACGTCTTTTTCATCCAATCCCAAGTTTAGTACTGAAGAAAGCGCACTCGATGTATGGTTGCCGACCGTTTGACGGACACCTTTCGGGAATCCTGTCGTTCCGGACGTATACATGATAGTGATGGTCCGTTCTGATGGCCATATACCTTTTACAGAAAAATCTTTCTCTTCGCTTTTCTTTAAAACAGTGAACAAAATCGTATGAGTTCCCTCAACATCAATCCATTCCGCCAATTCATTAGACACGATCACTGCTTTCGCGCTTGAATCATCTAACTGCCAGGCTAATTCTTGTTTCGTCAATCGACGATTTAGCATAACGATTTCAAGACCAAGCAGCATAGACGCATGGATGATAAAAACCATTTCCGCATTGGAGGATCCGAGCAACGCGATCCGATCGCCCTCGTTCAACCCATTCGCTTTCATTTTTCGCGCATAACGCATTGATTGTTCTTTCAGCTCTGCAAATGTCCAAGATTCGTCACGAAATGACAAAGCGATCTTATCAGGCGTTAAATAAGCACGTTGGACAAGCCAGTTTGGAATCATTCCATCACCTTCCATTCAGAAAAAGCTGCCCTATTATGGAGGCAGCTTCATTTCTTAGTTTGTATAAAATATTAAGGGAAACGTGGGAATTGACCGAAGTCCGGTTTACGTTTTTCTTTAAACGCATCGCGACCTTCTTTTGCTTCATCAGTTGTGTAATAAAGAAGCGTTGCATCCCCTGCTAGTTGCTGTAGCCCCGCCAGGCCATCTGTATCGGCATTCATAGCCGCTTTCAAAAAGCGTAAAGCAGTCGGGCTCTTCTCAAGCATCTCTTCACACCATTGGACTGTTTCATCTTCCAATTGCGCGTATGGTACAACTGTATTGACAAGTCCCATATCCAGTGCTTCTTGCGCGTTGTATTGACGACATAGATACCAGATTTCCCGTGCTTTCTTATGCCCGATAATACGTGCCAAATAACCAGATCCATAACCCGCGTCAAACGAACCAACTTTCGGTCCAGTTTGTCCGAAAATGGCGTTATCGGCTGCAATCGTCAAATCACAAACGACATGTAACACATGCCCGCCGCCGATCGCATAACCCGCGACCATCGCCACGACCGGTTTTGGAATAACGCGAATCAAACGTTGTAAATCAAGAACGTTAAGACGTGGAATTTCGTCTTCCCCGACATATCCACCGTGCCCACGAACCGATTGGTCTCCACCCGAGCAAAATGCTTTCTCGCCTTCTCCAGTTAAAACGATAACACCGATACTTTCATCGTCACGCGCGCGTGTGAACGCATCGATCAGTTCCGCTGTTGTTTTAGGACGAAATGCATTTCGGACTTCTGGTCGGTTGATCGTAATTTTACCGATGCCGTTATACTTTTCATATTTAATGTCTTCGTATGTACGTATTGTTTCCCATTGACGTGTCATAATTTTACCCCCTCAATTTTTTTGGAACAAGAAGATACTTCTCTATCATTGTAGCAAATAAAGTCGGTTTTTCCACATGTATTGCATGACCCGCTCCTTTTATCGTCTGATGATCGACAGTAGGGAGATATTTCTCCATTTCCCGGGCAATATTCACAAACTTCATGTCGATTTCCCCAGTAACTAGGAAAACTGGCAATGTAATCGACGACAGATTATTCCAATAAGATGGTTGGCTTCCTGTTCCGATGCCAAGTAAACTATTGGCAAGTCCCGTTTCACTTTGGCTCAACCGTTCTTGTCGAATCATCTTTTGTCTTTCCACAGACAATTTTTTTTGCGAATCAAAAAGTGGAATACTTTCCCAAAAGTTGACAAAAGCAAGAAGGCCTTCTGTCAAAATCTTTTCCGCAAGTTTTTGATCTGTTTCTCTGCGTTCTGCTCTTTCCAACTCCGTCTTCAAACCCGGAGACGCGCTTTCAAGGATTAAAGCCTTCACACGTTTCGGATATCGGATCGTATAAGCGAGCGCAATTCGCCCGCCCATTGAATAACCAACGAGTGCGAAAGTCTCGAGACCAAGTTGGTCAAAGAGTTCTTCCAAATCTGCTATTTGTTCATTCATCGAATAGCACTCCGGTTCTATTGGCACCGCCGATTTCCCGTGTCCCGTCAAATCGACAGCAATCATTTTAAAGCGCCCCTGCAAATATTGAAAAACCGGCTGCCACGTTTCGACACTTCCCGTAAAACCATGTAAAAAGACGATGACCGGCAATGAGTCACATCCGAAACTTCGGACGTTCAATCGATTGCCGCGCACTTGAACGATATCCTCACACATCGGCTTCAAGCCTTTCCGTAATCTTTTGCCAAAGTTGACGGTGTGCTTGTACATTCGCTTGCCGATCCGTAAACACTTCAATGATACGTACAGGCTTCTCTTTCGCTGTCGTCAATACTTCTTCAAACTGTTCAGTACTTCGAACCGCCTTATATTCCGCATCATACATCTTCGCGATATGATCGAATGTCAATCCTGTTGGCGTGCCAAACAATTCCTCGAAATGCTTACCGGATTCGGCTTGTGGTAAATAAGAGAAAATCCCACCGCCGTCATTATTCATAATGACAATTGTCAAATCCACTTGATGGAAACGAGTCACGATAAGGCCATTCACATCATGCAGGAATGATAAATCACCGATTAACAACCATGTAGGACGTTTACGGGCAACTTGAATACCGCAGGCTGTCGAGACAACTCCATCAATTCCATTCGTTCCTCGATTCGAAAATATCGTAATGTCTTTTTCAGTTTTTCCAAAGTATGTATCTACATCACGAATGGGCATACTGCTCCCGCTCATCAAGTCACTCCTATGCGGCATATGCCGGAATAACATATGCGCATAGGCACCTTCATCAGATGCACCTTGTACAGCTTCCTCCGTTACTGCCGTAGCAATGTCATTCGCTTCGATCCAAGCTTGCGTATACGCTGTCTTGGGCTTTTCTATGCGTAATTGCAATAATGCCTCTGGTGAAGATTGAATATGATGGGTCACGATACTCAACGGGTCTCTAAACTGTGGAGATTCATCGACCGCAATCATGGTCGCAGGCTTTATTCGTTTCAAAAAAAGCGATAGCGGTTTGGATACGGGTTGCGCACCAAATCGAATGACGGTATCTGGGATCGCTTTTTGCTGAAATGACTCGCTTTTCAATAAAGCATCGTAACGATCGATACAAAGTGGCACACATTGCGTTGGAACTTGTGATCGTAAATTCGATAACGGATCACATAATACTGGCCAATTCAATGTAGCCGCGAACTGCCAAAATGCATCCCGATCTATACTGTTCGGTAATTCACCTGCAATGATCAATCCTTTTTCTGATTGCTGGAGTAGAGCTCCCACTTGCTCAGCAGTTCGTCCATCCAATGCATTGGATAAAGCTATATATTCTTTGAAAGTCGGTTTTGGCATCTCTATGTCGAAATCAATGAGAAGAGGTTCTCGGAACGGGATATTTAAATGAACCGGTCCCATTGGCGCGGTCATGGCAACCGATGAAACCCGCTGTATATGACGTTCAAGAAAACTCTCCACGCCTTCATTCTCTTCAGGGAGTGGCAAATCAACACTATATTTTACATGATTGCCATATAGCTGAATTTGATCGATCGCTTGCGGCGCCCCCACTTCTCTTAATTCATGAGGCCGATCCGCTGTCATGACAATGAGCGGTAGACGTGCATAATGCGCTTCTGTCACC
>CAOKMT010000019.1 GCA_948469885.1 uncultured Sporosarcina sp.
GGTCCCAGTCAGTCGATTGCTATCACTCAAAGAGCCATAAAGTACTTCCTCTACTTCAACCGGTGTATCTCGTTTAACCGGCTCATTCGCTGAGTCATCGTCTTTGTTACACCCTGCTAGTATGCCAAGCGCGACGATGCAGGAAAACCCTAATAATCTTGCTTTCTTTTTCATCTTAAACTCAAATCCTCCCTTAATATCTATGTCAATTCTATCTTCCGACCGACCAGTCAGTTCTATGTTGACAAAAAAAGACCCCATACCTTAGTCTTCGGGCCATTCTCCCGCCCATTTCTAAGTATTGTCGTAAGTAGTCGAACAGAGACTATGTTACCATATTTGATTCTGAAAGAAAACTAAGAACTGTGCGGTCAGAAGTTAAAAAACGAAGTCGAAATTAATAGTATCATAATTCAATAGGATATTGCTGGAAATTAAATGACTTTTACGTGAAAAATCCAGCGTCCCCCTCTGCTGGGAACGCTGGATTCTATTGTAGAGTGCACCAACGTTGGACTAACACGGCGGTTTGTTGGACAACCCACTCTTTTCATTGGACTAACACGGCGAGCTGTTGGAATATCCGCTCTCTACGTTGGACTACAATACGACGTTGGATTAACACGGCGGTTCGTTGGACTATCCACTCTTTCCATTGGACTAACACGTCGAGTCGTTGGACTATCCGCTCTCTTCGTTGGACTACAAAACGGCGTTGGATTAACCCGGCGGTTCGTTGGACAACACACTCTTTCCATTGGACTAACACGTCGTGCTGTTGGAATATCCGCTCCCTACGTTGGACTACATAACGACGTTGGATTAACCCGGCGATTCGTTGGACAACCCACTCTTTCCATTGGACTAACACGGCGAGCTGTTGGGCTATCCGCTCTCTACGTTGGACTACAAAACCAATGTTGTTAACCCCATTACAACACGATCTCACTCTCCCGTGCTTTCTCAATAAATTTGTCGCTCGATTTATTGATGCGCTCTTTCAAGCGGATGCCGATGAAGAGGAAAATCGCGATATAAGCGAGTAAACAAGCGATATGTTTCCACACGACGGGCCAAATGACGCCGCCGACCGCTTCGCGCAATAATTGCAAAGCGTGGGTGAATGGCAAGAATGCATGGATCGTCTGGAAGAAAGATGGCGTCATTTGAATTGGGAATGTCCCGCCCGATGCGCCCAATTGCATGACAAGCAAAATGATGCCGAGCACTTTCCCCGTATTGCCGAATACGGAGACGAGTGTGTAGACGATCGTCACGAAAGTCGTGCTGACCAAAAAGCTGAAAAGCACAAACAAAAACTTATGGGCGACGAATACTTTCAATAAAAACAGATCTCCCATCGTGACGATGAATGCCTGCATCAAGCCGATCATCAAAAATGTCAAGAGACGGCCAAAGTAGGCTTCGTAACTTTTGTACTGATGTTTGTTCGGAATGTCCACGATGAGCGACGACACAAGAATGAGTGCGCCGACCCATAATGACATCGTTGTGAAAAACGGCGACATGGCCGATCCGTAGTTCGGCATTGGGAATAATTCATGTTCCGCCAAGACGATCGGATCTGCGAAAAACTCACTTTCCGCCGTCGGGTCATTTTTCATCAAGTCGATGAGCTGGTCTAAGTCGCCTTTCTCTTCCAAGCGACGAATCAGACTGGCGATCTCTTTCACTTTATCTTTTACTTCCGGAAAAACCTCATGCGCTGTATTCAAGCCTTCTTTACCTTTGCCAACACCCGCTTCTGCTTTTTCCAATAATTCATAGATGCGCGGGAAGTAGGCACTCGCTTTCGCCAGCATCCGGTTTCCTTCTTTAATGGCATTATTCGCTTTTGCCGAGGCACTTTCGTATTTCGGCATTAAGTCATCGTCAATAAAATGTAGAAGGTCACTAATCTTCTTATCCATCTCTATGGACTTCTGTTTAATGTTTTGGATGGCGTCCCCGACATTTCCTTTACTAACTCGGGCACGCCCGACCGCTTCCACAATATTTTCATGAAATTTTTGCAAGTCTTGTTGCGTTGCCGCAAGTCGATCTAGGCTTTCATCGAATAGCCCTTCTTCAAACCGTTTTTGGAGCCGTTCATTCACATCGATGAGCGATTGGATTGTATCTTGGCCACTTGCTATCCGATCGGCTAAGTTTTGAAATAACTGGATCGCTTTTTCAGGTTCTTTCACACTGTCGAGAATGTTCCCGCTCAGGTCGGAAATGCCGTCCGCCGTCTTTTTCAAATCAGCCAACTGATCGCGGATGCTTGTTTCCATTTGTTCCAACTTGGCAACCGCCTCATTGAAAGCCCCAGCAATATTCGTTTCGGAAAATTGAATGAGCTGCCCTAACCGTTCATCGACGGCTTCGAGTTGCTGTTTAACCGCTTCTCCCACCGTTCCACTTATTTCCTCGCCGCGTTCAATAGCACCAAGTGTTGTCGACAGTAAGTTTTCTGCGCTTTCCAATTTCTCTTGTACACTCGTCAATGCCGCAATCGGTTTTTCCAATAAACGACCGCCCGTTATTTCATTGACACGGTTGAAAACTCGTAAAACGGTATTCACTCTGTCCAAATTCTCTTCGATGACAGGGAGAACCGCTTCAATATTTTCTTTGTATTCGGTGACGTCAATCGGGCCACCGGTTTCTTGCCACTTGGACAGTTGATCGATCAATGCGGCATTCTTTTTTTACATGTCGATAAACGTGTCTTTTACTTTCGGTGCATGTTCGCGAATCCGCTTGATCTCATCTTGGATCGCAGGAATGACCGACGTTTCATACGTGTCGCTCATTTGGTCAAGGCGTGCCACCAAATCTTTCGTCGCCTCATCCACTTTTTCGGCGATGTCAACGCCGATATTATCTCCTTTTTGAAGCGCGTCGATCGTTTGTTGGATACTTTGTTCCAACTCGTTCAGTTTTTTAGACTCACTTTCCAATGAAGTGATGATTTCTTGTACTTTGCTTTGCTCGGCTAACTTCTCATTCGTCTCTTCAAGCATTTCTGCCAAATTGCCCCACGCTTCCGAGCCATCTGTCAGTTTGCCGGCGCCTTGTTCGACCTGGTCAAGTAGCTTATCGATATCGGCTCCTTTTTCCGTCATACGATCGGCGACCGTCGGGATTTGCTGGATACCTTTTTGGGCAAGCCGCAAATCTTGTTTCACGATCGGCACGTATTGCCGGACGGCCCGGTCTCCTTCTGTCAGCATGTCGGAGATTTTATCACTGAGTGCTTCAGCTTGCTCACTGATGTCTTCCGCTTTCGCCATTCCGTCATTTGCCTTATCAATCGCTTCTTCGACGCGCACCAAGTCTTTGTCTGCTGACCCTAAAATCTGTTCGATTTCAGGCAACTCCCCTTCCAGACGGAAAACGGAGTCTTTCATATTTTCGATCGACATCCGGTTTAATTCCAATTCGAGGCCGACTTCGTTGAAGACATTGAAAATTGCTTCGTTCGCCACTTTCACGAAACCACTTTGAATATTTTCAACAATGGCAGATGCCCCGGCTCCTGTCACTTTCGGTGCAATGGCGTTTATCTTTTCATTAATGTAGTAGTCAAGAACAGGTTTTTCCGGATTGTCTGTAATTACACTCGTCAACTTCTCCGAGAAATCTTTCGGTATGATGACAGATGCATAATAGTCCCCATGTTCGACGCCTTGCATCGCTTCCTCTTCGTCAACGAACTGCCAACCGAGCTTGTCATTGTCAAGGAGGGAGAGCACAATTTCATCGCCGACCTTCACCGATTTCCCTTCGACTTCCGCCCCCTCGTCCATATTGGCGACAGCGACTTTCACACCCGAGGTATTCGCATACGGATCCCATGATGGAATGATGTTGAACCAAGCATATAAAGAAGGTAAGAACATCACCGCCGCAATGACGACGATCGCCGCTTTATTTTTACGTATATTCAAAAGGTCCGTTTTAAAAATATGTAAAATATTTTTCATATAAAAACCTCACAATGTTTGTACTTTTACACCTTCATTATATTAACATAACGAAATGTTAATAGCGAATGAATCTGCTGCCGGCCAACGGCGTGAAATGGGGGGTAAACTAAGAAAAAACGAGTCGAACATCATACCATCTATGATGTCCCACCCGTCATTTTTCATGTCGATCAATTATTTTTTTGGTTCAACTGTAAGCGTCGTAAGCAAGTTTTCACCTTGCTTCACTTCGATGTCGATTACATGGTCAGGATATTCTTTGGCAAGCTTTTCACTATATTGTTCTGCCAATGTTTTCGCTTTATCTTCTGTCATGCTTTCTTCCACTTCGAAAGTTGTGAGCACATAGCCATCGTCCGTTACGTAAGCGACTGCGTTTTCAACGCCTTCTTCTTTTTTCATGTCGTCTACGATTTTCTGGTCTTGCTCAGTCGGTTCTGCTTCTTCTAACTCTGGCTCGTTCGGCTTTTCTTCGTTATTCGCAGGCTCTTCTTTATCGCCTTTGTCTTTTCCATCTGTATCGTTATCCGTTGGTTGCTCTACGTTTGTATCCGGTTCAGTCACCGCACCGTTGTCGTCTTTGTCTTTTTTGTCACTTGAACATGCTGTCGCGACTGCCAAAACAAGCGCCACTAACATTGTAAGATATATTTTTGTCATTTTCTTCATGAGGTTTACCACCTTTTTTAAGTTTTACTGTTTATTATAATACTATATCAACGCTTCCAAGTCCATTAGAATGCCATGCACGCCATGCAATCGGCGCTGCTTGCGGCTTGTTCATGTGGACGCGTTGCCTTTTGTTTTGCGTGTTCTCTCCCTCCCATCTTCAAGTCTCCTACCACGCTCCATCTATACCCGACAGGTAGCCCCTTAAACAAAAAGGGCAAGAAAGGTGCCAAATTCCCATGATATGATCTGATCAAAGAGGCTTACTCTTTCCACATGTGATTGCTAAAAAACTCCCTGGATGTGGCAAGGTTCGAATACTGTTGATTTCCGCTCAAGACGGACGCTTCCTTACCTCTAATCAGGTAATTTCAGTAATCATGCTTAAAAAGATCTGTGTGTGAAAAGGTTTCCTATAAAATGAAAATCGCCAGAACGGCTCCCTTTCCGCGGGCATTGCCTTAGCCTCCTCACTTCGTTGCGGGATCTTCGGCTAATGCTTTTCCCGCAAGAGTGTCGCCTCTTCCGGCAATTTTAGAAAAAATATCCTCAAATATTCCGGGCTTTTCAGTGCTTCATTCATATTAAGAAGACGGTTTTTCGCAAAAGATGACTAATTTTGGCGTAAATGATAAAATAGAGGCAGGAAACAAGCAGTTCGTTCACGATTAATGGTTTGTTTAATTTATAAGGAGGCTCACCTAGATCATGTTATCTTTTTTCAAACGAAAACATAAAGACGAGGAATTGGTTCGGACTGGCGGAGACAGCACTGTATCAGCAGATGAAGTACAAGAAGACGCTGCCCATGAATCCATTTCAGAAGATGTAGAACCCGTCCTTTCCTTACATCCAAATTGGGACATCACGCAAGAACAGCGGTACGTGTATCAATTTTTGAATAATGACTGCCCGCCGATGAAAAGAAACCAGTTGGGGATTTCGGGTATTGAGTGGAATCAAGATACTGACGGCATTCGAGTTTCCGCGTTTATCCGTAACAGTTCAGGAGAAACGATCGATCTGGCAGAACAGACGTTAGTCATGTTCGATACGGAAGATCGTCCGCTCGCAAGAAAAGCATTCAATTTGTCTGAAATGGGACAGATCGAACCGGAAAGCAGTCGTCCATGGCATTTCTTTTTCTCTGAAGACGATTTGATCGCTACGAAAATCCCAAAAGAGGATTGGCGCCTCACTTTCGAAGTACGGAACATTTCCGACAAGCATACATTGGACCTTCCGGAAGATTGGAAACAAGGATTGCTTCCCGAAGATAAAGAGAACTTGTACAAGCTTGTCGAGCAATTACCAGCACTGGAGCCGGGCGAAGTGAATCTATTCGGCGTCGATGCAATGCAAGATGAGCAAGGAAAGGTACACGTCGTCGCGCTCGTGCGTAACGGTAGTGACAACGATTTGCGAATCGATAAAATTCCGCTCATCTTCAAAGATAGCAGTGGTAAAATTGTCGCGCATGATGAATTCCAATTAGGTGAATTTATCGTCAAACCGAATACAAGCAAACCATGGCGCTTCGCCTTTTCACAGCCGGTTGCTGAAAAACTGGATCTCTCCACATGGGAAATCCAATTGCCGACACATTAATTCAGGAAACGCCCGTCAGTTTTGAGCTGACGGGCGTTTTGATTTGAATGTGCCAATTAGGATAACCAAGTTATTTAGATTTCTTTTGAACAAAACGCTGTACTTGTTCCATCGAACAACCAGTTGCTTCTGCGATTACCTCTTCGGAAAAGTTTATTTTTTCCATATTCAAAACCATTTGTTCTGCTATTTTTTCCCTTCCTTGTTCCCTTCCTCTTCTATATGCATCCGCTTCTCGCTGAACTTGATCCAAGATGAATTTTTCGCGGGAGTGGGCACGAAACAGTACAACCGGATCATCGGGCTTGCTCAGCTGCTTGATTTCCTCCAATTCCGCACGCCATTTCGGATCCAATTAGATTTCTCCTTTCTTTTTTAGAGTGAATTCACTGGACATTCTCTTGTATGATGTCGCGAACTTTTTCTACTGACAAATCTGTTGCTTCCGCAATCGTTTCTATGGAAAAGTTCATCGTATATAAATTAAGTGCCGTTTGTTTTGCTTGTTCTTCCCAACCACGCCTCCGTGCATCCAATTCCCTTTGCATTTGATCTTTCAGAAATTGTTCCCGAGAATGGGCAAGTGCCCGTGTAGCCGGGTCTTCACTCAACCGTTTGATTTCCTCATAAGCTTCGTGCATTGTTTTATTTTCCATCCCAATCCTCTCCTTCGCTTTTTGGTCACCTTTCAAAAACAATAACTACTGTTCAAGTGCAAGGGCATCTTCGACCTGAATATCTTTCAACTTCCTTAATTCAAGAACATGAATTTCCGCATGGGATGAAAAAATAGTACCGTCTTCCGGCTCCATCAATTGGAATTTGCTATGATAATGCTGTTTCGGTAAAAAATTGAAATTGGCAATGACAATTTGAACCGCTTTCTTTAGGTCCACGTATGGTCGGCTTACTTCTTCTTGGTTCGCGTACATTTTGGCCCAGTAGACAAGCATTCGTTCGTTGAATGCTTCATGTCCTTGGACTTGCATTTCAATATTGATTTGCTCACATTCCTCTGTCCGTACCCGAATGTCCATTGCAGATGTCTTGTCTATCCGATGAAGCGGTTCGAGATGCGGATCCGTCAATTCGACGGAAGTCAAGGTATCGTCCAAAATTGAATTCAAGAAATGGAGTAATAGACGTCGATTCCTCCAGTCGCCAAAAAATGCCCTGAACACAAAATCATTCCGAAGATCCAGCAATTCCATATCATATGCGTCTTTCCGTTCCAGCATAAGCGAAACCAACGTATGCACCGCCCGTCCTTTTCTTCTATTCTAAAACATGCGTTCTCTAAAATCGACAAAGTAGACTGGTTATTTTTTCATCAATTAAAAAATCCTTTTGAAGGATTGCTTTCCTCCAAAAGGACTGGGATTATTGTGGGATATGTCCTGCTTTTAACAAGCGGAAATTCTCTTTTTTCTCCATATAATCTTTTTGCGCAGCGCCTAATTGCATATTGGTATTCAGCAAGTTCATACGGGCTTGATCGACATCCGTGTATGTCGTTACGCCTTGTTCGAATTGCTTAACTGCCATTTCATACACTTGCTCGCCTTGTTTAACGTTCTCTTCATAAAGCGTGACTGCTTTTTTCAACTGCACTAAATCGTCGACTAAAGAGTACATCGACATTTCGAGTTGTTGCTGCTGCTGTCTTAAATTCAGATCCCAATACTTAACTTCGCGCTCCAAGTAAATCGGTAATGTGTCGTTGCCAGGCTTGAAATCATCCGCAGTTACGACTTCATACCCTTTGCGGAAAGCTTGCAATTCCTTTTTCGTCGCATCCAATGAAGGGTGTTGTTCAAAAATTTGTTTCTTCAATGCTGCTTTGTCCAACTCTGCGTCAGGTAAAAAACTAAAGTCGGTAATTGTAATTTCGATATCTTGCGGAATATCCTGATCCAATTTTTGGTTGACCGCATATTGGAGTTTGTCAAAGTTTGTAACGGCTTCGTCATATGAAACTTGTGCATTGTTCAAACTGATTTCGACTTGCAATAGATCATGCTTCGATGCAACACCATTATCAAATCTTATTTTTGTATTTTTATGTTCATCTTTGACAAGTGCTAAGTTATTGTTACTTACTTCCAGCTGCTTTTTTAAAATCCAATAATTGAACACTTGTCCATAACTGGAAGCTTCTCGTTGTAGATCACCCGACAGTTTCTGGTAATCTTCCCGATCTTGGTTCGCTTGTGTTCTAAGCGGTTCCACGTTTAGACGGTAAGCAGCAGTCCAAGAGCTTGCGTTCGGATTATGCGGCGGGACATAGCCGTCACGCGGCAAGAAAGCAATACGCCAGTTGTCCAATTCCTCATCTTCAAGAATGATTTGCGACTGCAGATCATTTTCCTTCATAATATCCACGACTTGTTTGATCGTTAGCTTATTATATATTTGTTGTGCCATCGATGTGACCGGTGTCACAAGCAACGCACCCGCCAAAACGGCCGCTCCAATGACTGTATATGTCTTTTTCTTCTGTTCCATATTTCACCTTACCCCTAAAATTATAATGTTTTCCCAAAAACCGACCAACGAGTCAATTCTATTAAATTATAGAACTCGTAAACTCGAAAGTCAATGATAATGGGACAAGCTGAAATGAGAGTAAAAAGTTCAATTTGAAAACGCCCCTTCAACAACAGGGGCGTTTGTTCGCAAGTTTACTCAGATTTTTTTTTCGTAATTGCTTCCAAGCTGATTTCGCTTGCATATTCAATCGGTGAGCTCATCAACGTGACGCGTGCACGGTTATCCGCTCTCGCTGGTCTCGCTGCTTCTTGATCGTTCATCATAATATGATAGAAATTATACGTTCTTTCTTCTCCGGATCGTTCTTTTTCTACTTCCGGATCATCTTTGCCGATAATTTCTACATAATAATTGCCGAGCTTCACATCAGAAACAAGGAATGCAGCATGTGGCAAGAAGAAATGCCAAAAATGGATTTCTCCTTTTTTCATCGTCGGCAAACCGCCGCCGCCCATAGCACCGCTCGCTACTTTTTGACCTTCTCCGTCGTATAAGTGGATTTCCGCATACTCTTCTTTCAGCTCATCCACTTGGGTGTTGTATAAAGCAACAATTAAAAGCAATCCATTTTCTTGAATGACATGATCTAAAGCAACCATTCCAATTTCGTTCTCTGGAAGCTTAACTTTACCAAGCAAAGCCTGCGTCTTCTCAATTCCTTCTTCCCCAAGCATCTGTTGATAATTATCACTTATATGTAAAGAAATACCGTCTTTCATTTCATACACCTTCATTATTGCCCACCTTCCTTTTCCTCAGTATAACAAAAACGTCATAGAACGACCAGACATACTAGGGACATGTCTTAGTGAAAGGGAATTTTGAAAAATGTATGTGTCGCTCGGGGAAGTTACCGACACAATTTGAGGAAATACGAGCACACTTAGAGGAGTTCAGGGCACATTACCAGACAATGCGAGCAAACTTGGAGGCGTTCCAGGTACTCTTCGAAGATTCACCGAGAAACTGGTCGACTTTGGCCTACCACCAAACACTAAAACTCCCAAGCCTAGTCGACTTAGGAGTCAGCTTATTCAAGTCCCACAAAACGTTTGATAAGGCCCTTCCGAAGGCGGTGGCGGCGTTGCATATTCAGCTTGATCCGGCGTATGGGCATACGGGTTTGCAAGAACCGCGAGCAGCTTATCCATCACTTGAAGATCGCCGTCCTCCTCTGCTGCTTCCAATGCCTCTTCCACCCGATGGTTTCGCGGGATGACAGCAGGATTGCTGTTTCGCATTAATTGCATCGACGCATCCGCCGACACTCCTTGCCTATCCCGTCTCGCTTGCCAACGGTCTTTCCATTCGGTGAATTCTGGGGTTGTGAATAAATCCACACCATCCATCTTATCAAACGTCAACGCGATAAACGTATTCGTATAATCCACTTCGTACTCCTGCATCATATCCAATAAATCCTTAACGAGCATAGCATCCTCCGGCTCTTCATCCAACAAGCCCAGTTTCGCACGCATCCCTGCAAGCCATTCCGCCTCATATAAATCCATGAAACGAGTGATCTCCTTTTCAGCCAGTTCAATCGCTTTGTCTTGCTCATCATGCAGCAAAGGCAATAACGACTCGGCAAAACGGGCAAGGTTCCATCTCGCGGCGAGTGGTTGGTTGCTGTAAGCGTAACGACCTTGGACATCGATCGAACTAAACACTGTGTCAGTGTCGTACTGATCCATGAACGCACAAGGTCCATAATCAATCGTCTCCCCTGAAATGGTCATATTATCCGTATTCATCACGCCGTGGATAAATCCGACCAATTGCCATTTCGCAATCAACGACGCTTGCCGTTCAATCACTTTTTGCAGGAATGCCAAATAACGGTCTTCGTCATCTTCCCCAATGTCTGGATAATGGCGCTCTATCGTATAATCCGCCAACTCGCGAAGGGCGTCGGGATTTCCCAGTCGGGCCGCATATTCGAAAGTCCCCACCCGTATATGACTCGCTGCCACACGCGTCAAAACAGCACCAATCAACACATCTTCCCGCATGACCGCCTCGCCAGTCGCCACAACCGCCAAGCTCCGGCTAGTCGGAATGCCAAGCGCATGCATCGCCTCACTGATGATATATTCACGCAGCATCGGCCCAAGCGCAGCCCGTCCATCGCCTCTTCTGGAATAAGGCGTCGGTCCCGCACCTTTCAACTGAATATCAAACCTTTCTCCTGAAGGCGTGATATGCTCACCAAGAAGAATCGCCCGACCATCCCCGAGCATCGCGAAATGCCCAAACTGATGCCCTGCATACGCTTGCGCCAACGGATGAGCGCCTTTGGGAACCGCATTCCCACCAAAAATTCCAGCACTCTCCTCACTTTGCAGCTTATTGGCATCCAATCCAAGAGACTTTGCCAAAGGCTCATTGAACACGACGAACATCGGCTCCTCCACAGGCGTCGGTTGCAAACTCGTAAAAAAAGACTCAGGCAGTCGAACATAACTATTATCGAAATTCCAATTAATCTAATTTGATTGTTTTGTCATGATATCTCCTTCTATCCATCGTACTTGTTCCTCTAATTAGCATACCCTTTTTGGCGCTACGTATGTCAACGGACAGTCACCTGGATGGATGGTTATCAAAATTTATTTCTTATCTTTCTTCGAACCTCCTTTCGCTTCAGCCGGCTTGGGGTCGTTTTCTTATTTTCTGATTTTTCAAAAGATAAATGCACTGACTTCCCGTACAATTCCCTTCCGTACTTCGTTCAGCACTTCAAGAATGTCCATGGCAATCACCTCCTTTCCCAAGAACTGTTTTGGTCCCTGCTACCAAGATTTTCATTTCTTTACTGTTATATATTGCTAGTGGGCATCCAATACTTATTTTTTATCTCTGCTATTTCTTTTCTTCTATCTCTCTGCTATCTCTCTTCTATCTTCCATCGGTTTCCATAAGAAAGAGAAAAATCCCCTCAAGATTCGAAAGACTTGAAGGGATCAAATTAATTATCTGAATTGTATCTGTACCTAAACACGATTGTGTCGATGCCTGGCACTCTAAACTCTTTCAATACAAAAAGAAAAATCCCCTCAAGCCTGAAGTGACCTCGAAAGACTTGAGAGGATCTGTTAAATTATATGAATTGTGTCGGTTCCTGGCACCAAAACTATCTTTTTTTATTTTCGTAATACCTCAACAAATATTATAGAACCATATTATAGAACCCAATATTCAGTTGTCATTCTATCCTACCATATTTTCAATTTAAAAAGAAAATCCCCTCAAGCCTTGAAAGACTTGAGAGGATCTATTAAAACATCAGAATATTGTCGCTACCTGGTACTCCAACAATTATTTAATTGTAATTCTTGGTCCTTCTTCTTTAACAAACAATGGTCTGATTTTCTTAGGAGTATTTTCATTAGTCCAAATTCCCCAGTTAGCAGTATCAAGATCTAAATCTAACTGCATTGTCGTGTTATAGAAAACACCATAGTCTGCAATATTGTTAGTAGAACCGGGTTGTGAAGAATACGTAGCCGCAAAGTTTGCATGCAAGAAGAATTCTTCTTGATCATCACCTTTTACAACAACATCACCTTCAGAAAGTATTACCTTATTCTTATTGTTTAGGTAGTCTACCTTTTGATCTTTAAAGTTATACAGCGTGCTGTCGTTCTCTCTTAGCTTGAAGAGATCAACTGCAGATGTATCACCTGATGTTTCTCTAACATATCCATCAAAGCGAGAGTTGAAGTCAAATAGGTTTTTGAATGCAACTGATTCAACTGTCACTTTCTTATCTTCAATATTATTTGGTGCCATGTTTGTTACAGTAAACTTAAGCACTCTAGCATCTGATGCAGCTGTTGTATCATAAGCTTCATTACTTAGGTTTACTGACACTGATGTTTTACGGTAGTCAAGATAGTCTGCCACTTTCTTGTCTGCAGCTGTTACAATAAGAGGTTGAGGTATAACAGTTCCATCTTGAGCTTTTGGCAATGTGTTTTCAGTAACAATATTAGAGTTAACACCACGTGTAGAAAGTTTTGTTAAATCAACTTTAATTTGAGCATTATCAGCCACGTTTGCTTCCAATACATCTGCAAAAACTTCTAATACTTTACGGTTATCTTGACCAAGTTCTACTACAAAGTCTTCAGGAAGGTCTTTAGCAATGTCAAATTCAACTTTGTTACCAGTAAAGTCACCATATGCGATTACTTTACCGTCGTATTTTAGAACTGGGTTTGCAAAGACTTCTTCGGCGTTAAATGGAACAGGATTACCCTGACCATCTACAACTTCATTACCCTCATTATCAAGTTTATTACCTAGACCAGAGATTTCAACATCAACATCAGTTAACTTTAACTTTTCGTCTTTTGCTTCTACACGGAATAATCCAATTGGTGCTTCTGATAGACCGCCGGAAATTGAATAACCTTTAAGTGTAGTTTTGCTACCCGGCTGATCAACCTCTGTACGTCCGCTCGTTGTAAATTCTTTATATTGCGGGCTACCTGGAAGTCCACTTCCACCTACTGATTCTACTTTATCAGAACCAGTTGCTGTTTGAATTTCGTACTCCAGATTTCCTAGACGCAAATCTAATTTTCCAACTGAAGAGTCTTCATTCGTAGCTACTGCACGTAACTGTAGATTGATGTTTTTCTTTTCAGTAGCATCAATTAACCAGTTAAGATTGTCCAGTGGAATTTTTTTATTTTGATCGCCGTCTTTAACATCGTAAGACTTTATAACTGCTCCTGACGTAGCGTCGTAAAGTTCTACTGTGCGGATTTGTTGAGAAATATCTCCTGAGAAACCTTCTGTATCAATATATAGGTTAGCATTTTTAAGTGTAATATCCTGACCAGCCGAGTTGAATGTGTACTCACGTACTACACCATACTCACTTGTAGATGCAACAATTTTATCACCTTGTTTTGGTGTGTTCGTGCTAATTCTGAATGTCGGCTTTCCGTATTGAACTTCAATTAATCCAAGTGATTGTGCTTTACTTCCAAGTTTGAAGTTTGCATCTCCAACATTACCTGTTGCATTTCCAAGGCTAAGCATATTGTTGTATCCGCTATTCAAGCCTTGTGCTACAACATCATAAGTTTTATCTACTTTGAAGTAACCCTTTTTATCACCTTCAAGCGCATCACCTTTTAGAACGAGAGATTTAGCTTGGTTACGATCGATTTCAATGTTTGCTTTGGAGAGATCAAATACAACTTCGTTTCTTGATGCAACACCTTGAACGTCGATTCTGTCTTTACCATTATTCTCATATAGGTAGAGGTTTTCGAAGTCATCTGCATTAATTCCATCAGCTTTCAGTGTAATACGATTTACTTTAACGCCTTCTGTACTGTTAGCTTGCAATCTGAATTTACCGATTTCTTCTTGTAACTCGCCTGTTTCAACTGTATAGTCAGTGCTTTGCTCTGAAGTAGCTTCTTTGTTCGCAACTGTCAGTACACCAATATTACCTGCTACAAAATTGAATGAGTTTCCAAGATTTGGGAAACTACCATTCAGTGTCGCGTTTGCAGTGAATGCATTAATTGACTCAATACCAAACTGGGCTGTTGCTGTTGGCATAGCTGTTGTATTCAAGTCTGCAAGTACTGTAAACTCAACAGTTGAGTTTGCTGGAATATTAAGTGAACGTGTTAGACGTACTTCGTTACGAGCATTCAATGTACCTGTTGCTTTGATGTCACCATCTACTGCAAGGTGTACATATTTGATATCGTCATCATTTGCTCTTGCTGTACCATACTGTTTAAGTTGAACTGAACGAAGTGTAATTGCATCTTCGCCTGCAGTTACTTGGAATTTGTAAACTTCGTTAAGTGGTGCGCCAGCTGGAAGTGATTTCGCAGCAGGTTGGTTAGCAAACGCAACTGTACCCGGTGCAACATTACCTGCATCTTCGCCATCCCATTTAACTTTAACTAGGAATTTTTCACCTTTGTATTCAACTTCTACTTCAGTGATTTCGCCTAGCTCTAATGCTTCATCAAGTGTGTAAGTTTCAGTGTTACGGTCGTTGAACATAACTTCGATTTCAGTTGCGCTGATTGCTTTAGCATTAAGTACTTTAAGTGTATCTTCGTCGTTAAGTGTATCTAGACGGTGTACCCATACTGCTAGCTCACCGCGTGTGATTGGGTCGTTTTGACCGAAACGGTTGCCTTTTTTACCTTCAGTGATGCCGTTGTCAACTAGTGCTGCAACAGCTTCTTTGTAGCGGTCTGCAACGTCTGTGAATGTAACGTTATCAGCGTCGCCTGTGATTTCGTAAGCATTTGCTAGAATAATAGCTGCTTCACCACGACGGATTTCATCGTAAGAACCGAAACGAGTATCTGTTTTACCGTTTAGAATACCGTGTTCTTTTAGCGCGTCAACGTAGTTTTTCGCATTGTCACGAACGTCAGAGAAGTCAGATGGAATTGCGTTTGCAATTTCTCCTTCTCCTAGAACTGCTTTCGCGATCCATACTGCTGCGTCAACACGTGTGATGTTGTCATAAGTACCGAATTGTGTCGGTGTTTTACCTACTGTGATTTTGCTGTCTACTAAGTGGTTAACAGCCTCTAAATATTGTGGTGCAACATCTGTAAATGTAGCAGATGTATTCGCTGGTGCAGCTGAAGCTACTGGTACAAGTGCAGTTGCAACAAGTGTTGCAGTTGCTGCAGATGCAACGAATTTACGATACGACTTTGTTTGGTTAGCCATAGTGTAGTGTTCCTCCCTGTTTTAAATAAAATAAGGTCTTGTTGAAACTATCAACATTCACTCACAGTTAAGAGTATACCAACAATCCTCACATTATGCCACTAAACCACACAATCTGTTAGAACTCTACTAGTTTCGAGTGACAGTTGTGTGTCGCTTATGTATTTTGAATGCCGGTATTGCTTTAACTCTATCGTCTATTGTACCAAATGTAATGAAATACACAACTATTATTTTGAAAAAGGTGCTAACCTACTAGAAAGCAAGTCTGGAAAATGGCGTCAGTTTCGCTTTCATTTACCTTTTAACAATGTTTTCCTCGACTCCTAAAGGGAATCTTATGGCATATAAAAAAGCGAGTCTGGAAAATAGCTCCAGACTCACTTTCATTTAACTTTTAACAATGTCTTCCTTCACGACAAGCATCGCCAAAATGGCAGCTAGGTAAATCGAAGCGGCAGGTGCCGTTAAAACGTGTCCAGCCGTGAATGCGATACCGACGCCGAGTAAAAATGCAACCCCGTACAAAATATAGACATAATTGAAATGCGTCTTTATGTTTGCGAGGAAGCGAATGATAAATCTCAATACATAATAGAAGAAAGGTGCCATCATATAGAAGAAACCGATCCATCCAAATGCGAAAAACAAATCATGGAAGTCCATTTCGATCATCGTCAACTGCTTACCTTCTTCAGGTACTTCATAGTTGCCCGCAAAGCCCATCCCGAATAATTTTTGGGTTATAGGGGATGAATTGAAATCTACTTGGAAGTTTTCTAAGTATTTTTCCCTCGAACTGAAGACAAGGTTTTGTAGTTGTTCTTCTGTGATAGCCGGCGTCTCTTCTTCAATGATTTCACCGTTCGGTCCAATGACGGGGTCGTTTGGTCCAAAATTAAGATTTAGTATATCAAAATGGGCATACATATTCCCAAACACCGGTGTGAGCGGCGTAACCGCCATGAGCATGATGAGTAAGATTGTTGAGATCAATAGATTCGATTTCACTTGCATCGTTCTTAGTTTCATAAACACCCACATGATTATGCTGCCAATGATAATAGAAAGTAACACGATAACGATGCCCGCATAGCCTACTTTCGTTCCGAGTGCCAGCATACCGAGCGACAACATGATGAACGGAATCCAGTAATGCGATTTTTTAAGGCTCGCCGTTTTTTCGATCGCGTATAATGCCACGATCGGCAAGACGATCGCCATGATGGCGCCGATTTCATTGCCCGCGAAGAACCAGCCCTTGAAACCTGTTTTGGAATGGGCATAGTTCGATAAGCTTGTGCCTGTCAATTGAGCAATGACGAAGACCGCACCGATGATGAAACCTGATAACCATAAGTAACGTGTCGTATGCCGCTCGATGTTCCAGTTTGCTTCTTTTAAATTTCTGTAAATGATAATGAAGCCGAGTAAGACGACATGGAAGTAAATGACTTTATTGAAAAACTTCAATTCTTGCATGAGATAGTAGGGATCTTTCACTTGCATATTCAGTGCGATGTTGACACCGATTAGAAGCGCAAGTCCGATAAAATAAAATAAGTAACCTCTCGACAATTTGTCGCTTTTGGCCATCCAGACGATGACGATGCCCATAAGGACCATGTACACTGTCCGGATGATAACGCCGAATGTAACATCCAAATTCAATAAGAGGATAGACCCCGCTGTCAAGACGTCGATGATCGGCTGGGCAACGAGAAATGCAATGAGTACTATGAATATGTTTTTGTTATTTTGCATGGGTCGAAGTCCTTTACACTTTTTTAATATCCGAAAAGATTTTTGTCAATTGGCTTCGGATGGCCGATTGTTCGTATGTGAGCGCCGTTTTATACGCCGCTTCCGCAATATCATCGCGAGCTTCTTGCGATAAATTATCGAACATGATGAGGAGACCTGCCAATAACTTGGCATCCCCCGGTGGGAATAAAAAGCTGTTCGAGCCGTCGACGACATAGTCTAAAATTCCGCCGATCGAACTGGCGATAATCGGCGTCCGGCATGCCATCGCTTCAAGACCGACAAGACCGAGGCTCTCCCCTTTTCGCGTTGTCGGGAAAATGAAGACATCGATGACGTTATAGACATCCGCCAGTTGCTGCTGTTTCAATAGCGGATAGCGTATAATGACGTCTTCTAGATCGAGTTCCTTCATTAAAGTAGTGAACTTCTCATCGTCTTTCCCCGAACCGACAGCGATGAATCTCACTTTGTCCCGCTGTTCAGGTTTTTTGTCCAAATATAATTTGATGGCATTCAAATAATGATCCCATCCTTTTCCGACGTCAAGACGACCGACGTAGCCGATGTACCGGTATGCGGGATCTAAGTTCAAAGCTCGGAGCCGCTCTTCTTTGTCGGCTGGGTGGAACACTTCTGCATTGACGCCGCCTGACGGAAAGACACGAATTGGTGTCGATGCACCGTATTTCTGTTGGACGAGCGTTTCATAATAATGGGACGGGGTAATGATGAGTGACGACTGATGCATGAGCTTTTTGACGTTCGGTTGAAATTTCTCCTGCGACGGCACTTCTGGGACAACGTCGCTACCATGCACATTCGTTACAATGCGCACGGACGGTTTCAATTTCTTCAATAAAAGAAGCGGCATCGCATTATGCGCCGCATAGTGGACATAGACGAAATCATAGTTGCCCGTCAGTCCTTTCCAAACCATATTCGCATAGTACGTTCCATAGCCAATCAATTTCGAGAGCTTGGACGTCTTCTTCTGTAAGACGACACGGTCCACTTGAAAGCCTTCGTCTTTTAAGATTGCTTCCGTATTTTGGACGAAGACGCCGTAGCTCGGGAATTGTTTCGATGGATACATATTGGCGACGAGTAAAATCTTCATCGTCATGCCTCGTACTCGCGAATTTTTTGTTTCATATAAGTGAGTAACTCTTGTTGTAATTCAGGTCGTTGCAATGCGAACTCGAGCGTCGTTTCGATGAATCCAAGTTTGACCCCGACATCGTAACGGTCCCCTTCGAATTCATATGCGAAGACGGATTGGATCGCATTCAGTTTTTCGATTGCATCCGTGAGCTGGATTTCGCCGCCTGCGCCTACTTCCATCTCATCGAGGTATTGGAAGATCTCAGGCGTGAAGACGTAACGGCCGATGATCGCCATGTTGGACGGTGCTGTCCCTTGTGCTGGTTTTTCCACAAACTGACGCACTTTGAACAGTCGGTCATCTTGTTCGGATGGATCGATAACACCATACCGGTGCGTTTCCGACTCAGGTACTTCCATAACACCGATGACGGATGACTGTGTTTTTTCAAATTCCATCATTAATTGTTGCAAGCATGGTGTTTCCGCTTGAACGATGTCATCGCCGAGCAAAACGGCAAACGGCTCGTCGCCGATGAATTTACGCGCCGTCCAAACCGCATGTCCTAAGCCGAGTGGCTCTTTTTGTCGGATGTAATGAATCTCGGTTTGACTCGATTCCCTAATTTCGTCTAGAAGGTCGAATTTCTCTGATGACTCGAGCCGGTGCTCAAGTACAGGCGCAGAGTCGAAATGGTCTTCGATGGCGCGCTTGTCTTTCCCTGTGACGATAATAATGTCTTCGATGCCAGAAGCGATCGCTTCTTCGACTATATATTGGATCGTCGGTTTGTCGACGATCGGCAACATTTCTTTCGGCATCGCTTTCGTCGCTGGCAAGAAACGTGTACCGAGTCCTGCTGCCGGTATAATCGCTTTACGAACTTTTTTCATTTCGTTATATGCTCCTTTTTTCGTTTGTATAGATCTTGCTGTTGATTTCCACTTCAATCAACAGCTCTTGCTCCCCCTATGATCTTGGGTATTCTATTTCGTGATATGTTCTTTTACGTTTTTTGAATCGCCTAATGCGTAGACATCGAATCCTGCTTGTTCCCACTTCATGCGGTCGATGCAGTTTTTCGTATCGATGATGATAGGGTTTTTCATGACTTTTTTAATGTCTGCTGGATTTAATAAGTTGAATTCTTCATGATTCGTCAAGATTAAAAGCGCAGATGCGTCTTGGAATGCTTCTTCTGAGACTTGTGTCTGTTCTTCAATGTTGTTCGTCTTAATATGCGGGTCGAATGCTTGCACCGCCACATCATGATTCCGGAGCGCTTGGACGACATCGACGGCCGGACTTTCCCGCATGTCATCGATATTGCCTTTGAAAGCGAGACCGAGCACCGCGATTTTCGGGTTGTCGATCCCTTTCGCCGCGATAATATCCGTCGTCATTTGTGCTGTGTAAGCAGGCATCCCGTCATTCGTCTGGCGCGCCAAGTGGATCATTTGCGCTTCTTTCGGATCGAGTTCAACGAGGAACCACGGATCGACGGCGATACAATGCCCACCGACGCCCGGTCCTGGTGAATGGACGTTGACGCGTGGATGGTAATTTGCCAAAGCAATGGCTTCCCAAACATTGACACCGATTTTTTGTGCGATTTTCGCAAGTTCATTCGCAAGTGCAATATTGACATCGCGGTATGTGTTTTCCATCACTTTGACGAGTTCTGCGGTCGTCGCATCCGTTTCATGCATTTGCCCTTTGACGAATGAACGGTACAATTCAGACGTCATCGTCGCCGATTCGGGTGTGATGCCACCGATGATCCGGTCATTGGAAATGAGTTCCTCAAAGACACGGCCCGGGATGACACGTTCAGGCGAGTGGGAGACGAATAGCTCCGTACCGAGTTCAAATCCTGTTTTGCGCAATTCGGGTAGCATGACATCTTCCACAGTACGCGGTGGCACGGTCGATTCCAAGATGACCAAATTCCCTTTTTCGACATATGGTACGATCGATGCTGTTGCGCTACGTACGTATTCGAGATTCGCAGTTTTGTCGTTCCGGATCGGAGATGGGACAGCGATGACGAAAACGTCAGCCTGTTTCGGTGTCATGCCGACCGTTAGCGCGCCGGCATCGATCGCGGCATTCAGTCGTTCTTGCAGCCCTTCTTCTTCTATGTGCAGTTGCTTGTTGTTGATCATGTTGACGGCTTTTTCATTGACGTCGACGCCGTGAACCTTATGGCCGTAATTGGCGAACATGACTGCCGTCGGGAGGCCGATGTAACCGAGACCGACGACACAAATCGATTTCTTCATAGAAATTCTCCTTTTTCTTTCAGTTGCGTGTTGCCGCGGATCGCCGGGGCATCACTATTTATCTTTCGAGAATAATATCTTCATTAAAAAACGTGGTAAGTTTAGTTGGCGTTTGAATCGTTTCGGATCACTCAGCAAACGATACAACCATTCAGTTCCCGTTTTCCTGAAAAACGCAGGTGCTCTTTTGACCGTGCCGGAAAAAACGTCGAAACTGCCGCCGACCCCTTGAAAGACTAAGACGTCACGTAGCTTCTCTAAGTTGCGTCGAATCCACAATTCCTGGGTCGGACTGCCGAGT
Source organism: uncultured Sporosarcina sp. (assembly GCA_948469885.1). GTDB lineage: Bacteria > Bacillota > Bacilli > Bacillales_A > Planococcaceae > Sporosarcina. Next base: position 21,001 of record CAOKMT010000019.1, read on the forward strand.
GCGACGAAAATCAATTTGGCGCCGCTTTGTTGAATGCGCGCAATCAGTGCGTCTTCATCTCGGTCGTAACCGTTCGTGTAGCCGGCAACTTTGAGGCTCGGTAAATCGTTTTGTATATTGGCGATTGCTTTTTTAACGACTTCTTCTTTGGCACCGTAAAAATAAACAGGATGCCCTTCCGTTGCCGCAAATTGCAACAATGTCGCCATCATATCGACACCTGTGACACGGGAAGTAATATTGCCCCCTTTTAGTTTGGAGGCTAGCAAAATGCCAACACCGTCCGCGATCTGGAACGTTGAATTGTTGATGAGTTCCTTCACTTCGGCGTCCCGCTGTGCCGTCATCACTTTTTCTGGATTGACGGCGATAATTGTCGATTGTTCGCCTTTTTCTATCCGGTTTTTCAAGCTATTGATAATTCCTTCATATGTGAGTGGCGAAACGTGTACGCCGAGGTATGTTTCTTTCAACAAAATCGTCTCCAATTCGATCACTTTCAACTTGCTTAGTATATCAGATATTCGATTCAGTTGCATCGGTTCCATAACAAGTGATAAAATTTTAGCAGTATGATGCTTTCACCGCGGCGTGAGAGCTTTTGTTTTGAGGAGGAAACATATTGAAAATAGTTATTTCCGGCTTCTATGGTCTCGGTAATACAGGAGACGAAGCTATTTTAAAAGCGGTGATCGACAACTTGCGAAAAGAGTTGGATAACCCCGACATTACAGTGTTCTCCTTATCGCCTGAACAGACGGCGAAAGAGCATAATGTGCATTCGGTTTACAGAGGTTGGCGACACCATAACAAGTTGAAAGTGGAAGCTTTGCGTGAAGCGGATCTGCTCGTATCGGGCGGTGGCGGTTTGCTGCAAGATGCCTATCCGACAAAGTTTTTATTCGGTCCCCTTCCCTACTATTTACTCGTCGTGTTATTGGCAAAACTATGCGGAACAAAAGTAATGTTCTTCTCACAAGGAATCGGTCCTGTGACGAGCAAATGGGGCAAGTTCCTCATGCGCTCTTTGGCGAATTTGGCGGATTTTGTCACTGTGCGTGATCAGTATTCAAAAGATTACTTGCAAACGCTTGGTGTGACGCGTCCTGAAACAGTCGTCACTTCGGACATCGTCTTCGCTTTCACAGCGGACGAAGAAGATTCGGCGTATGAATCCCTTCCATTGACAGGTGATGAGAAAATTGTCGCTGTGACGATCCGTCCATGGTTCGACCACCCGGATTATATCGAAAAGACAGCGCGGTTGTTGGATGAATTGGTCGAAAGACGCGGTGTGACGCCTGTTTTCGTCCCGATGGAAGGAAAATACGACACGCCGAAGTCGGAAGAAGTGCGTTCACTCATGAAACATCGGGACAAGACATACATGCTCGGCGATCATTTCACGCCGAACCAATTTTTGAATTTCTTCCGTCACGCGGAGTTGACAGTCGGACTCCGGTTACATGCCCTCATTTTCTCTGCGCTTGTCGGTGTGCCTCACCTTGGCCTGAGCTACGATAAGAAAGTGGAAAGTTTCTTGAAACGGTCAGGCATGTGGGATTATTCGTTCCGTCTCGGGGAAATCGATGAGGCGGCATTGCTCGAGAATGCCCTTTATTTACTGGACAATAAGGAAGAAGCGCAAGCCGTTATTGCGCCGAATGTGGAAGCGTTACAGCGGGAAGCAAGACGTAATGCGCAATTATTAAAAGAAAAGTTTGGGAAGTAAAGGAGTTTATTGGGATGAAAATATTACTTGTCACCTCTTATGATTACCCCCATGTAGGTGGGTTGTCGACACATATGGCGACGTTACAAGCGGGGCTTGAAGCGCGCGGACATAAGGTCGATACATTATCATTCAGCGATGTGCCGAAATGGAAGCGTGATTTGATCGCACGGGGACCATCGTTTTTATTGAACAAAGTTTCACTTGGTAAAGGTTATGTATGGACGCTGGAGCGCCGTCGTCAGTTTTTGGAAGAGTTTTTCCAAGATGAAGTGCACCGTGGTTATGATGTCGTCAATGCGCAAGATGTGTTTGCAACACGGGCGGCGATTGCTGCGGGATTGCCGACAGTAACGACGGTACACGGCTATTTGACATATGAAGGCATTTCCAAAGGTTCTGTTGAGGAAGATTCAACACATGCGGAGCGCTTGCTTGCATCAGAGCGTGTCGGCTATACGGCAACACGTGAAGTAATTACGGTGGATACGCGCATTAAAGATTATATTGAGCGTGAAACGGGCGTTGTCGGCCATATGATTAAGAACTTCATCGATGTGGAATCGTTTAAACCTGAAGTGGAACGTCGCGAGGAGTTCCGGGAAAAGTACGGTTTCGCGCAAGACGATCAGATCTTTTTCGTACCTCGTCGTTTAACGAAGAAGAATGGCGTCATTTATCCGATCTTGTCACTCCCTGCCGTATTAGAGAAATTCCCGAAAGCGCGTGTCGTTTTTGCAGGAACTGGCGAAATGATGGAAGAGATGAAAGCGAAAGCGGCCGAACTTGGCATCGCGGATCGCGTGACGATGCTCGGCGCGGTCGATCACGCCGATATGGTTGAGTATTACGCATTGAGTAATGTGGCGCTTGTGCCTTCGATTTATTCCGCAGGGGTGGAAGAGGCGACATCGATTTCCGCATTGGAAGCAATGGGTTCAGGTGTGCCGCTAATCGCTTGTGCAGTCGGCGGTTTGAAGGAAATCATTTCAGACGGCGAAGACGGCTTGCTCGTCGAGGAACAAAATGTGGAAGAGTTGTCGGACGCGATGATTCGGTTGTTGGAAAACCCGGATGAAGGTGAACGTCTGGCAGCAACAGCAAGAGAAAAAATCGTTGCGGAGCACTCACATTTTGCGGCGGCTGAGAAATATGAAGAGATTTATTTGAAAGCTTTAGAGAAATAAGTAGACACGGGGATTCCCGAACGCGTATGGACGCGTTTTAAAGAAATACTATTCGAGCTCCCTGCGATTGCCGGGAGCTTTCTTAATATGGAGGACACTATGGGGAGTTTGAAAAAGGCGGCGCTGTGGACGACGGCGCTGGCGTTGTTGCTGAAGGTTTCAGGGTTTATTCGTGAGTCGATTGTTGCGAAAGAGTTTGGTGCGTCCGCTGAGACCGATGCGTATTTCCTCGCTTTCGGATTCATCACGCTCGTCGTAGCGATGATTTCGACGGGTTTCAATAATGTGTTTTTACCGATGTACATAAAGTCGCGGAAGGAAAAGGCGAATGCGAGCGATGACAATGCGAATGCGCTACTGAATTGGACGATGTTGCTGTTCATCGTTGTGAGCGTGCTCGGATGGTTTTTCGCCAGTGCATTCGTGCCGTTCATTTATGGAAATATGAGTCCGGAAACCGAAGTGCTGGCAATACGGATGACGCAAATCTTCTTTGCATTCATGACGATGATCGCGTTGAGCGGTTTGCTCGATTCTTATTTGCAGTCGCGGCGGATTTTCGTCCCTTCGCAATTGGCGAAGTTGTTGGCGACATTGATGGCGGCGCTTTTTGCGTTGTTTTCCAGCGATATATGGGGCATTTATTCGCTCGTGTACGGGTTTGTTGCCGGGACGGTACTCGGGGTTTTGATCCAAATCGTGGCGCTTGGCCGTTCGGATTATAAGTGGCGGCCGGTGTTCGGGATGGAGCGCGAGTTTCGGGTAGCATTTTTAGCGTTAATCGTCCCTTCTTTGCTAAATTCGGTCGTCGGGCAAGTGAATTTGTTCGTCAACCGCTTTTTCGCTTCGGGAACGGGCGATGCGTCGGTGACGTATTTGAATAACTCATCATTGATCATCAGTATTCCGAACGCGATTTACGCAACGACTTTGGCAGCGATCATTTTCACGCTGATGAGCGAACAAACTTCGGACATGGCGAAATTCCGCGATACGGTGTTCCGCGGGATGGAAATTTCTTTGGTGACGTTATTGCCGGTGGCGGTCGGTTTGCTCGTTGTCGGCGATGCGGTTGTCGCTTTCATTTATGAACGTGGTATGTTTACTGCTTTAGATACGGCGAATACGCACTTGGCATTGTTGTTGTATTTGCCGATCATCGTGTTCCAAGGGATGCAGCTCATTTTGTCGCGATCGATGTACGCACGCGGCAAAACCGCGGTCGTCTTCCGCATCAGTGTGACGACAATCGGTGTGAATATTTTGCTGAACTGGTTGCTCGTCGACAAGTATGGGTACCCGGCGCTCGCGATCGCTGCTTCTTCCGTGAGCATCTACTATTTTGTCGTGTCGATGGTCGTCGTTTACCGGGATCTCGGGACGGCCGAATTGAAGCGTTTTGGACGGATGAGTTTGCGTGTCGTCGTCCCGGCGGCTGTGATGGGCCTTGCCGTATGGGGCGCAAAAGCCGGACTCGGCGCGGCGAACTGGACAGCGATTTTGCAATTGGCTGTGCTGGTCCCAATCGGCGCCGTCGTCTATGTGGTGATGGTGCGGGTGTTTTACCGTGAAGGATTTAATCGATTGGTTGGGATGGTTAAGCGTTAAAAGTGAGAGATTGATTGGCGAACCGCTTCGGGTGATGAACCTGGGGCGGTTTTTTTGATGGGTGTGTGGGTGGGCACGGGGACGTTGGACTATCGTGCGGAGAGGTTGGAATACTTCCACGGCGTTGGACTATCCCGGGGCGGCGTTGGAGGTAGACAACAAGACGTTGCACTATCGCCCAGGGAGGTTGGAATACTTCCGCGGCGTTGCACTATCCCGGGGCCGCGTTGGAGGTAGACAACAAGACGTTGCACTATCGCCCAGGTAGGTTGGAATATTTCCGCGGGGTTGCACTATTCCGTGGCGGCGTTGGAGGTAGACAACAAGATGTTGCACTATCGCCCAGGGAGGTTGGAGTATTTCCGCGGCGTTGCACTATTCCGTGGCGGCGTTGGAGGTAGACAACCAGACATTGGACTATCGCATGGCAGGGTTGGATCATCCAATAGGAGTAAGTAGTAAGGAAAACCATTAAAGTAACCACTTCAAAATTGAAGTGGTTACTTTAATGGTTTCATATCAGCTGGAGACGTTCGGTAATCCCACATATAATGCGTTGTCGTCGAACGTCCGATTTGTTTTAGGGGTAGCTTTTTCAATATATAGTTTGCGGCGTATTTATCTTTCAACTGCAAAAACTCACGGCATTCTTTGTTGGAAATTGTGTCTTTGATTAGCATGAACCAATCTTTTATCCCCTGCTCATATGCTTGTTTCACGTCTCGTATACAAGTCCGGCAACTCCAAACTTTGTAGTTTTTTCGTTCTAGAAGTCTATCACAGTCGTCGCAGATCAATCCCCTTCTTATTTGTTTGGGATTGATGCCGTTCTTTTCACACAACGGATAGGGATCATATCGTTTTTCACCTTTCCGTAACTTATCTGCAAGTGAATGCATTTGCTTATCTGTCAAAATTGGACCTGTTTTATCTTGCATCCGAAAATAGTACGGGAGATGTTTTGCGTACATAATTTGGATATCAGCTGGCGCGTTCCTCACAGATACTTTTGAATTCGCCATGACAACTAATGAATCTGTCACTGATGGAAATCCGTTTCGATGAAGCCACATATTGAGCCCCGTTCGATTATTGTTCAATTGCATAACGGGACAATCGATAACAATCTGACCACGCCCTTCATCGGTTCGTTCGAAATGGGGGGATTCGGAATATATGTTAACGTTCCGGCTATATTTTTAATTTCAAGTAGAATAATAGATGAGCGTGAAAGAATTAATGTGTCAATTTGAATCAGGAAGTTTTCAGCGACGGGGAGCTGCACGTCAGTTAAAACGATCACTTTTTGGGGGAATATCGTTGATTCTAGATACTTATCAACTTTTACTTCGCCTGCGTAGCCCGCTTGAACGCGGTACAATTTGTCCTCGATTTCCTTGTATTTCGGACTGTTGGGGTGCAGTCGTGCAAGTAGTCGAGGTAAAGATTTAAGTTGTTCGAGTTTCCTACGATAAATCCGGATATTTTTCACCCACTTTATCGAATATTTTGTCATCAAAGATAGAATAACAACTAACAAGAAAGAATTCAATAGAATCAGGAAACTTTAGATTTTAGGCCGCTTCGTTAGTCATCCACTCAATTCGTTGAACCAACAACACTACGTTGGAGGACTTGAGCACGAGGTTGGAATACTTCTAGGCGCGGTTGGATTCGTTGGACTAACAACGGGACGTTGGAGGACTTGTTGACGGGGTTGGACTACTACTAAGCGCGGTTGGAATATACGCGCGGTTCGTTGGACTAACAACACCCCGTTGGAGAACTTGAGCACGGGGTTGGAATACTACTAAGCGCGGTTGGAATACACGCTAGATTCGTTGGACTAACAACGGGACGTTGGAGAACTTGAGCACGGAGTTGGACTACTTCTAGGCGCGGTTGGAGGATACGCGCGATTCGTTGGACTAACAACGGGACGTTGGAGAACTTGTTGACGGGGTTGGACTACTACTTGGCGCGGTTGGAATACACGCTAGATTCGTTGGACTAACAACACCACGTTGGAGGACTTGATGACGGGGTTGGACTATTACTAGGCGCGGTTGGAGTATACACGCGATTCGTTGGTCCAACAACACCACGTTGGAGGACTTGAGCACGGGGTTAGACTACTACTAAGCGCGGTTGGAGTATACGCTAGATTCGTTGGACCAACAACACCACGTTAGCGTACTTGATCACGAGGTTGGACTGCCCGCCCCATCAAAAAAACCGCCCCGGGAATCCCGAAGCGGCTTGTTTGTTATTGTGCTGTTATTTTTTTAACGAGTTGAAGGTTGCCGTCTACTTCGCGGATCCAGCCGAACTCGTGCTTGGCGTCGTCTGATAATACTTTGAACCATGTGAAGCCGTCAGACCCTTTCACTTCGTCGACGATGACGAGTGGGTAGCCGAATGCGTCATTGACGCCTAGCGATTTGGCATTGTAGGAAAATACTTTTGCCTCGCTTGTGCTCGGACCACGACGGACGTGAATCTGACCATTGTATCCTGTCATGGCGAGTTGATATTTTCCAATATCTTTACCACCAAGTTGGTTGTCGGCACGCCACATATGGCTTGCAATCTTGGATCCCCAGTTCGGATCGGATGCGTAGTGGACGTTCATGCCGGTCGTTTTATTGCCCGCCGCTGCGCCTTTTGCGTATGTGCCGTTCGGTGTGTATCTTTCGTTCACATAACGGTTTACGAAAGCGTCGATGCTCGCTTCGAGTTTTGCGTATTTCTCCCCTGCTTCAGGGCTGCTGTCATACACTTGAATGCCGAACAAGTTGTTTTTCTGTTGAGCATTCGCACTCATCCCTGCATTACTTTCATGAATGGCGGCGCTTAAAATGAATAGCGCGTTGACGTTATGCTCTTCTTCCATTTTTTTAATATAGCTTCCGAGCCCGATCAGTTTGGATGTTTTCGGAGCGGTCGGATAATTGACTGAGATTTCTTGCAAACGGTGTGCAATATAGCTATCTAGCTCTTTTGCTGTGTAATTCGACTTGGAACGGACAGAAAGGAATTGGAAATATGGATAATGCGTTCCTACATGCTGTCCTTGTAAGTTTGAATAGTGTACACCGTCATGGCTGTAATATTTCACACCTTGCTTCATCCAGCTAGGTGCTGCACCAATCGGATACGCCCCAAGATTTCGGGAACCGTTCGCATGGTTGACTGTGTAATGGTTCAATGTTCCATATTGCGACACCATGTAGTACTCCCGATTCGTAATCAAACCGTACGGGATGAAATCGACTTCGCTATGCTTGGCATAACCGATCGTTCCGCCCGCTTGTACTTTGACGAATTTCTCATTGGCATCGATATATCGAAGTTCACGGCCGTATTCCGTGTATGTCGCTTGTGTCTTGAATTCTGGGTCCGCGTAAATGATTGTCGTCGCCGCTACTCGCTTACCGTCTTTCGAAACAGTATTGTTTCCATAAGCGAGTCCGCTCTTAATACGAATCAATTCGTTTCCTTTGTATAAGCCGACGATGGATGATGAACTGCTGTTATATGCAGTCGCCGCTTTTAAATAATCCGTATACTTCTCGCCTGTTTTTTCCAACTTACCGTTTTTGATTGCTGCCATTTGGAAAGCATTCGGATCGGCCGGTGGTGGTGTCGGAACTGGTGGCGTTGTTGGGCCATTCTCTTCCTCATATGCTTTTTTCGCTTTTAAGAAACGTGCAATCGCACCAGCAGATTGTTCGCGCGTTGTGTCTGCTTTCGGTTCGAAACGACGAGTTTCCTCGAAATGTACGTTGTCCAAATACTTATAGTTGAGGCCCGTGAAAGCTGCCCGGATGTAAGTGGACGACCCGAATGCATTGCGGTCCGCAATATCTACGCCTGTCACGTCCAGCGGCATGCCGCTATATTCAAGGACAGCTTGCATCGTGAGCGCCATCTGTTCCCGCGTAATGTAATCATTCGGTTTGAAATTGTTGTCCGTGTAGCCGGACATGATGCCTGCGTGGCTCACTGCTAAAATAGAATCTTTCAATTTGACATTGGAACCGACGTCCTTGAAAGAACCTTTTCCTTTCGGCAATGTCAAAGCACGTTCAATGAATGCAGCAAATTGTCCGCGCGTCACTTTTTCCGTCGGTTTGAAACTGCCATCCGGATACCCGTGCAAGACTCCTTCCTTCACCATTTCACGCATGTCCGCTTCAAACTCGCGTCCCTTTAAATCATCTGCGTATGCAATGTTGCTTGTCCAAAAAAGCATCAAGGCAACACTGGCAATTAAAATACTTGATGTCCATCGTTTAAGCTTCGTCATAATTCACCCTCCAGTAATCTACTTATCTATTTTATATGAAAAAGATGTTTAATGACATCTTTTACGGATATATAAAAAGAAAGAGCCATTCGGTTCTAAGTCGAATGGCCCTCATATATAATAGTATTATTGTACGTTTAAGACACTGTAAAGTGCTGCTGAGAATTCAGCTCTGGAAGCATTTGCTCCGCCATTGAATGTGGACGTTTGGAACACTGACGTTTGGTCGATCGCTTTCAAAGCTACGATTGAAGAATGTGCTGAGTGATCTGGTGAAACGTCATTGTAAATCGCCGCTGTTTGCACAATGCTATTCGCTTTTTCTTGTGTTTTGAATGCACGGTCTAGAATGACTGCCAATTGTGCTTTGGAAAGCGTTTCATTGAAACCGAACTTTCCGTTTGTGTATCCTTGCAAAATCCCCGCTTCGTTCATCGCTGCAATATCGTTTGCAAAGCTATGAGAAGGTGACACATCTGAGAAAGATACAGGTTTTGAAGCTTTCAATCCTAGTACGCGGTTAATCATCGCTGCTGCTTGTCCACGTGTTACTTCTGCCGTTGGGCGGAAATCTTGTTGGTCAAAACCGTTAATGATACCATCTACGTTTAAAGTTTTGATTGCTTCATAAGCTGGATGGGAACTGCTCACATCCACAAATTGTCCGTTTGTTACAGGTGGTAATTTTACAGGCTCTTGTTTCAGAACGCGTTTCGCACCGGCATAATACTTGCCCCAGTAGCCGCCATGAATGCTATCTACTGCAACACCGCGTGAAGTCGTTGCTGAAATCATTTGCCCTCCACCAATGTAAATGCCGACATGGGAAATGCCTCTACCCAAGTTATTGAAGAATACAAGGTCTCCTTTTTGCAAATCACTTTTGCTTACAGATGTTCCTTGTGTGAATTGTTGAGCTGCCGTTCTTTTTAAAGAAACGCCAAACTCCTTAAATACATGTACTGTGTAGCCCGAGCAATCGAAGCCGGAAGTCGTTGTCCCTCCGTATACATACTTCGTCCCCGTATATTTTTTGGCATAGCTAATGAGGTCATCGCCCGTCGATGCACTCGCTTGCGTTGTCGTAAATGGCGCTGCGATGAAAAGCAAAATCGCCACTAAGACCAATATAAAATGCTTTCTCATTTTCCACCTCAAAAATTTTTGCGAAGATGTTTTGCAGTCTCTTAAACTAAACAACTTCTTTTTTTATTTGTTTTTCAACCCGATTACAATAATAGCAGAGATTCGAAGTAATTCGGGTTACAGTTATATTACAAATGTGTAACAATCGACAAAAACGCGCAACTTCGACGCAATTTACGCATATAAATAGCCTTTTACAAGTCTAGTAAACTTGTAAAAGGCTATTTGGATTGCTTCGAAAACTATAAAATGATGAATCCATAGACATGTTTCAACATTAGATGTGTAAACTTTTTAAAACAAATCCGGTCTCGTAGCCGTTGCCAAGAAAACACTGAATGTCGAACGTGTCATATACGTATTCGGTTGGAATGAACCGTCCGGGTACCCTTGCGTAATGCCGTTTTGCATAAGTGCTCGCACCGCGTCATAACTCGCCATATTTTCCGTCACGTCATCGAATTTCATCGGGACTGCCGGATTATAAGTCAAATCGAACGCGTTTGCGATCAAAATGGCCATTTCTGCACGTGTGACGCTTTGAGACGGTCTGAATGTATTGTCCAGGAAGCCCGAGACGATTTCCCGATCATAAGCGGATTGGATATAGCCAGATGCGAAGTTACCGGCCCCGACATCTCCGAAAATCGTCTTCCGTTTCTTTCCGTCCAGTTCCAGCACACGACCAAGAAGAGCGACCGCTTCTGCCCGTGTAATTTCCTGTGTCGGCTTAAATGTACCGTCTTTGAAACCGTACATCTTCTCTTCCCGCGTAAGATACGCTAAGTGGCTTGCATACCAATTTTTTGGATTGACGTCCGAGAATTTCGGTGAAGTGACAATAAGCGACACTTTTTCACTATTGACTGCATCTGCATCATCAACATATGTAAACTCGAATTGATAAGTGCCCCCAAGTAAATATAGTTCGGCTTCGCCCGATTCAGACAATGATAATTGTTGTCCGTCCAATGTCACTTTCGCATTCGATGCTTTATCGTAATACTCAATCGACAAATGGACTTGACCGTCATCCTCTTCGATATTCAAGTAAGGGAATCCGCTAATTTTCTGCTTGTATTGGACAAGACCATAGCCGAATTCCTGATCTCGCCCAACAGGTCCGAGATCCTCTGCTGTCGTCACAAGCAAATCGCGTAAAGCGACATTCGAAATGCCTGGAAAGCGTTCCTTATAAAGGGCGGCGATTCCTGCCACATGCGGTGCCGCCATGGACGTTCCTGTCATTTCGATATACCCGTCTTGCTTGCCATCGAAATAATCCAACTCAATCGGATATGTGCTAACAATCCCTTGTCCCGGCGCGGCAAGTTCTACTTCTGGTCCTATGGAAGATAACTTGACTCGTGTTTTATCCATTTTCACAGCTGAAACTGCGATCACACTCGGGTATTTTGCAGGGTATTGCACACTATCGATATCAAGCGCCCCGCTGCCTTGATTGCCCGCAGAGCCGATGATCAGCATACCGTTTTCATACGCCTTTTTCAAAATGAGTTCCAATGGGTAATCGTTCATATTCGTTTCCAAACTTAAGTTCAAAATATCGATTTCGTTTAAAATGGCCCATTCAATGCCTTCTACAATTTGTGTCGTTTTGCCTTTACCGCTCCAGTTGAACGACTTAATGGCATACAGGTCGACATTTGGAGCAATTCCATGTTCATTGCCCGCCGCGTTTTTTGCTGCAATAATGCCAGCGACGTGGGTGCCGTGCCCATTGTCATCATCAAACGGATATAGGGGTGGACAGTGCTCTGCAACTGTACAAGTTCCCCCTTTCACTTTCAAATGCGGATGATTAACCGATATGCCCGTATCGAGGATAGCGACTTTCACATTTTTACCTGTATACGGCGAAGTGATAGACGGTGTCGTATGAATCAATTCATGTCGATCCACAGCTTTTTTCGTCACTTCAGCCGCTTCATAGTTTTGGACTGGATATAGCTCCGCATCCGGAAACTCTGTTTGTAACAGGTGTTTTTCTCCCTCAGTCAAATGGACTTCAAGCATAGCGATTGTTTCAAAGGATGTTGTATAGTTTGGAAATAATTGCTGGATTTGTTCGATTTTATCTTCGGATGTATGGATTAAATACGGTGTTGTTTCTTCTGCAGAAGCAGGCATCATAAATAACCCGAACATCACCGTCAATAATAAAGCAATTCTTTTCATCCATCAGACCCCCCTTGTTCATTTTCCATAGTATGGATTCGTTAAGATAAGTTCGATCATCAAGTGTGCCAGATGCAGATACCACTCGAATTGTGCCGGCATCTGGCATCACGTGGCTCTTCTAATAAAAAAACCCCGATAGACAAAGTTTGCCTACTCCGGGGTTATCGTATTAGTGACGACGTGCACTAGGTTTGCCACCCACAGTGTCGTATAAAGGTAAAACATCTTGACGGCTTTCGTAATGGTAATAGTAATCGAGTGTCGCCAAGAATAATGCTTTTGCCATTTTTTCACGTCCTGCTTCCGTACCCATCACTTGCATATCTTTCGCGCTGTCGATGAAGCCGACTTCAGCAAGGACTGCTGGCATGGAGTTTTCACGAAGAACGTGAAGATTCCCTTGTTTCACGCCACGGTCCGTTAAGTTCCAAGCTTCTTGCATCCGGTTTTGCACATAGATCGCAAGCGCTTTTGACGCATTGACATGAGGATTTGTTGCTGCGGTACGCGCATAATAGAAAGTTTCTTGTCCATTGGCGCTACCGTTGAAAGCATTCGTATGGATGCTGACGAAAATATCACCTTTGTTTTGTCGTGCGAAAGTGACCCTTTGGCCGAGCGACGGATATGTGTCACCCGTTCTTGTCATTTTCGATTGGATCGGCGTTTTTGCGAAATACGCATTCATTTTAAGACCGATGTTCAATGTGATATTTTTCTCCAAGAAACCGTGACCGGCTGAACCTGGATCCGATCCTCCGTGTCCTGGGTCGATGATGACGACAAGATCACTGAGCTTTTTGTTCGTTCCTGGTGCAGAAGGCGACGGTGGCAATACTGGCTTTGTTTTTGTCAGATAGTTTTTATGAACGTACCCTGTTTTTGTGCCAGCTTGGATATAAGCCCAATCCCCTTCGGAATGAGCGTATAAAACCACAGTCCCCGTCGTCAATTTATCGATGCTTGGATAGGATGTACCCGGTCCTGACCTGAAATTCAATGTATCACTTCCAGCGTCAACGTACATCTTAACTGTGAATCTTTCATTTTCCGGAATTCGGAAATCAGCATTCATGCTACGCGCAAGGAATACAGCGAAGTCCGCGCGTTTGATCTTGTTTTTCTCGCCAAACGTTCCGTCTGTCATTCCGAGTGCAATTCCCTTATCCATTAACGTTTTCGTTGCAACGCTAATCGAATTTCCACCGAACTCAAACGTCCGGTTGATCAGTAAAGCCATCTCGCCACGTGTCAACGTGCGATTCGGTTTGAAAGTGCCGTCGTCATAACCGGAAATGATTTTCCGATCCACGAGGTCTTGTATATAACCCGAGAAACCATGTGTTGCCGGGACGTCTGAAAATTTTGTGCTCTTCTTCCGTCCATCGAGACCGAGGACTCGACCCAACATGGCAGCAGCTTCCCCTCTTGTCACTTCTCTATCCGGGGCAAATTGCGTACTGGAGACGCCTCCAGTGATTCCTTTTTCCACTAAATAATAAATCTCAGCCTGGGCACGATGCGATGAGCCAATGTCGCTAAATGTCGTCTTTGCTTGCGGTGCTTGTCCTGTCACCGTCATGGTGAAGAGCAACGCAAAACAGAGGGCGACTAAAACCTTCCTCACTTATCCATCCTCCTACTCTATGTATTTCACTTTAGAATACAATAGTTTCTTGAAAAATTCTATACGGAAATTGGACTATATGGTGAAGTTTACTAGGTTGACATAGAAAAAGGTCATATTTTGCATAGTTTCCTAGCAAAATATGACCTTTTTCGTAAGTTATCTAGTTTTACAATTGTGAAGCTTTTGTGTCAATATCTACTTTGTAGCTACCTTTATGAATAAAGCGCCAGACGAGTGATCACATTCGCCTCGGATTATCCCGTCACAGAAAGATCCGATTGGTTGGCATCACGACAATTGTGGATTACACATTTTTCACTTTTTTCGCCGCGTCCTGTTGAGTATGCCAATCGTTCACCCATTTTTCTAAGCGGTCCATGGCAATTTCAAGTTGGTCATATGCATACGCATAAGAGATCCGGATGAACCCTTCGCCTAGCGGTGTGAAAGCACTGCCTGGAACAACTGCGATATCCGCTTCGTCCAGCAATTGAAGCGCGAATTGTTCCGATGGCATGTTGAACTGCTGGATCGACGGGAAAATATAAAAGGCACCGGTCGGTTTTACCGTTTCGAATCCCATCGCTACGAGTCGATCGTAGACAAGTTCCCGTCTCGCGATATATTGTGCATTCATGTCTGCTGGCGTATCCGCACATTCGGTTAATGCACAAATAGCAGCGTGCTGAGCTGGGACATTCGCGCAAATGACGCCATGCGCATGGACTTTTGATGCGTGTTGCATCCATTCAACATCGGCCAATAAAAAGCCGACACGCCATCCAGTCATCGAATGGGATTTCGATAAGCCGTGGATGAGAAACAGTTTACGGCGAAGCTCAGGATATTGAGCGAATGAATGATGTTCCCCGTCAAAGGTGTTTTCACTATAAATCTCATCTGACACGACGAAAATATCGTGTTTGTTGAGAACAGCCACAAGTTCATCCATCGTCTCACGCGGGATCGCAACACCGGTCGGATTGGACGGAGAACAGAAGACGACAGCTTTCGTTTTCGGCGTGATGAGCGCTTCCAGCCTTTTCGGATCCGGGATGAATTCCGTATCAGTCGTGTCCAAATAAACCGCTTTCGCCCCTGATAGTTCGATGAGCGGATCATATCCCGCGAAAATGGGCGCTGGCAAAATAATTTCGTCTCCTTCTTCCACGATCGTACGGAAAGTAACATCCATCGCTTCGCTCGCCCCTGCCGTCACAAGTACTTCGGTCAGTGGATCATAGGAAAAACCATATTTCTTCTCAAAATATGCGCTCGCTGCTTGGCGTAAAGTCGGCAATCCCGAATTTAGCGAGTAGCCTGTTTGATTGGCATCCAATGCATTTTTAGCAGCTTCCTTGACCCGATCCGGTGTCGGGAAGTCCGGTTGTCCGACGGTCAGGTTAATAGCGGTCGGATAATCGCCAAGCTTATTCGAAATTTTACGGATGCCGGATAATTCGATAGATCGCATACGCGGATTAATAGATAGTGACAACATAATTCCCCCTTTTGTTTCGTGGTTTTGCCTCACCACTCCCTCACCCATAGTTTACAGAACTTTCCGAGTAATAGGAAGTTGTTTTTCACGGAAAGAGGAGGACGCTATCACTCTATTTCTTTCTTCGCTTTGGCCAATTGCCTGCTTTTCCATAAATCTTCCGCAGCACCCGATCCGAGCAGCACGCCCCCGACAATTAGAATGAGTCCGATATAGTGACGGATCGTAATTGATTCACCAAGTAACACGGCTGAGCCGATCAAAGAAAACATTGTATTGAAATTGATGAAAATTGCTGCTTTGGATGGACCCGCAATACCGACCGAATAGTTGTATAGCATATGCCCGATCGCTGTTGCGACGACTCCACTCGCCGCGAAAGCAAGCCAAAAAATAGGTGGGACGGAAGCGAAAGCTTTGATCTCCCCCGGTTCTTGGACGAGTCCAATAAAAAAGAGCACAATGCTACCAATGATGAACATATACGCGGTCATCAGGCGGGGATCCAAAGTTTTAGATATTTGGGCAATGATGATAAATGAATACACTTGCACGAGAATCGCGATAAAAATAAAAACATCACCGAGCGAGAAACTCTCTGTTTCGCCACCTGCCAAAACGACTGAGCTGACGCCAGCGAGACCTAACGCAAGGCCGAGCCATTGGATTCTGGATGGGAAATTTCGTAAAATTACCGATACTAAAACGGCGGTCAAGACAGGACCTGTGCCAAGAATGAGGCCAGCATTGGAACCGGACGTGCGTGCGAGTCCCATCGTCAAGAAATAATGATGCAATACGACATTCAATAAGGCACCTGCAACGATGAATAACCATTCTCTGCGAGTCGGCAAGCGGAAAATTTTAAGAAAAGGGATAATCGCAAACACGGTTAAACCTGCCAAAAAAATTCGAAACGTCGTCATGGTCACGGGATCAATGTACAATAATAAGTATTTTAACAGCGGGACATTGAGCCCCCACGTAATCATGACCCCTACAAGAATTGCATAAATCTTCCACATGCTCATCAACCCTTCCCACTCGTCGTTATGCTTCGCTCCATCACCGTTTCTGTCTCTTCAAAAAACTGTTCAATATTCCTATTATATCGGAGATAGAGATAGTTAGGGAATCGAAATTTAAAAATCATTGAAAGATAAGCTTTTATTCGCGTGACGGAGTGGGTTATGCCCAATTCGTATGAGATTTTGACATTCAAAATTGTATTCTCCTCATGGGGTTCATTCTCTCAGATGAAAAATACCCCGTATATATTAGTTTGGTAGCTAACATATACGGGGCAGTTCGTCACAGCTCTGGATCGTTCCGGAAGTTTTGGACGACATGGTGTGCTGGGTCGTATTTTTGCAATGTATATCCTTCTTTTTGTAGCCATTCAATGATGTAAGGAAGGGCTTTGGCACTTTGTGGGTGGTCGTGCATGAGGACGACGATATTGCGGTCGCCTGCTTGATAAGCCTTGGTTACTCCATTTTGGACATTTTGAATGATCTGTGTGTACTGACTTGTCGTGTACCGCCAATCATCTGAGTCGACGTCCCAATCCCATACTTTGTAGCCACCTTGTTTTAATTGACTACGCATCGCTGGCGTCAAGTGAGGGACACTGCCATATGGAACACGTACCAACTTGGATCGCTTGCCAGTCAGTCTAGCCAATAGGTCGCTTGCCTGGTTCATTTCATCCATGAATGCTTGTGTAGAACGGTACACTTCCGATTGTTCGTGCGTCATACTATGGGTCCCAATGAAGTGCCCATCCTCGGCTACCGCTTTGGCAGTCGACGGATATGCTTTCATCTGGTTTCCAATGAAGAAAAATGTCCCATATGCGCCATACGTTCTTAAAGTGTTCGCGTTCGTCAATGTAGAAGCGTTCGGTCCATCGTCGAAGGTTAAGTACACATTCGCTTTAGCGGGCTTTTCTTCAGGTTTTGGCGCTTCCCACTTCGCGATAATCGGTGCGACGAGTTGCGTATACTCGATGTGCGACAGATGTTTGTACGTATCACTGTAAATCCGGGCTGTCCGGATGTTCGATAAATAGTCGATTTTAAAACCGAAGTGTTCAGCCATATACCGGACGTTAACATAAAGGGTTCCGTCAATTTCCGTAATCGGTTTTCCTTGCGCCTCCACTCCATCATGCTTCGTCTGGCC
>CAOKMT010000020.1 GCA_948469885.1 uncultured Sporosarcina sp.
GTAGGTGGTGAGATGAATGCGGTCTTGTTTTTATGTTCAGCGGGTGTTCAAACTC
Source organism: uncultured Sporosarcina sp. (assembly GCA_948469885.1). Lineage (GTDB taxonomy): Bacteria > Bacillota > Bacilli > Bacillales_A > Planococcaceae > Sporosarcina. Next base: position 56 of record CAOKMT010000020.1, read on the forward strand.
TCGCTGACCAAAAGAGGAACGCAGGCTAAAGGCGCCACGTCCTGTGGCGACGCCTGCATAACCAACATCCTGTTGGCCTAAGCCTCCGGCGGATGTCACAGATTTTTTAAGGGAGCTTAAGAAGGCAGTCTAAGTTCGCGACGTCCTGTCGCAACGACTGCATACCCGCGTCCTGCGGGCGCGAGCTCGAAAAAATCTGGACGCAATCACGCCGAGACGTGATTGATTTTGGTAACAATGTCTTTTTAGGGGGTATGGAATTGCCGGAAAAGAGAAATATTCAGGAGAGCCAACCCCAAGGAAGAGAACAGTGGGGAAGCAGGTTCGGATTTATTATGGCAACGGCGGGATTTGCGATTGGGCTTGGAAACATATGGAGATTCCCGTACGTTGCCGGTATGAACGGCGGTGGTGCTTTTCTACTTATCTATATTGTTTTATGTCTCGTTATATGTGCGCCATTATTTATAGGGGAAATGGCTTTAGGTAGGAAGACACGTTTGAATCCAATTTCAGGAATGAGAAGGTTGACGAGAAAAGGAAGTCCTTGGGTTTTATTCGGATGGTTTGGAACTTTGGCTGCCTTGTTGATTATCTCTTATTACTTGATGATCACCGGTTGGATTTTTGGCTATTTATCAAAAGCCATCGGAGGTGCGTTTACAAACAGTTCCGTTGAAGAAGTTAATCATACTTTTCAAGTGTTCACCGCAAATCCTTTGGAAGTTGTCTTCTATACATTGATTCCGATTGTTATTCTAGGCTTCATCGTTATAAAGGGAGTCAAAAAAGGAGTAGAGCGAGCAACAAAGATAATGATGCCACTCTTATTCCTTTGCTTGATCGGGCTGGCCTTATATTCAATGTTCCTTCCGGGTGCGATAGAAGGGGTTAAATGGTATTTAATGCCCGACTTCACGCAAGTAAATAGCAGGATGGTTTTATCGGCACTTGGACAAGCCTTTTTCTCTGTTGGGATAGGTCTAGCAGCGGCATTTACTTATGGTAGCTATGTCGATCCGGTAAAGTCTGATCTTCCTAGTGATGGCATCATTATTATTGTATTGAATATTTTAATAGCTATTTTAGCAGGATTAGTTATTTTTCCGGCCCTTTTCTCTTTAGGGATCCCAGCGGATTCGGGACCGAGTCTTGTATTTCTGACAATGCCCAGTTTGTTTTCACAGCTTCCTGGGGGTTACTACTTTGGTGTTTTATTCTTCATTTTGCTTTTTATCGCCGCCATGACAACAGCTATTGGATTCGTGGAGTCGATTTCAGACACAATGGCCACATTGTTGAAAATAAGTCGCATAAAATCAGTATGGCTCACACTTGGTTTAATGTTTGTTCTTGCGGTTCCTTCGATTTTGTCACAAGGACCTTGGTCGCATGTTTCCATCATGGGAAAGGATATCTTCGAGTTTGTCGACTTTTTGTCAGGAAATATTCTACTGCCAGTGGGTGGTCTGATACTTGCGCTATTTATCACATTTAAGTGGGGCTTCGGCAAGTACATGGAAGAGATAAATATAGGCGCGAATCTATTGAAGGTAGGTCCTTCTTGGAAACCGGTGATTAGCTATGTAGTACCTTTAATCGTCTGTTATATTTTAATATCCGGTTTGCTGTAACTTGTCCATTGGAAGGTTTCTTTCGGTTCTTAACGTTACGTTCGTAGCCTGGTGAAGGTGAATCATAAACTTTGCTCAACGGTGGTTAGTAAATTCGAGCCTCATCAACATCCTTACGATACAACAGTCTTGAGTTTTGAAAAGAAGGGGACTTATCCATATTCGGTCGGAATAATTTCTGGCCGAATATGCATAGATGTAATTGTAAACGCTTTCTTTTGGTTTTTTAAATGAAGTTGTATAGGAAAATAATAAGGAAATATTTGTTGAATTACACTAATAAGTTGAAGGAGGAAAGCTCATATGAATACAATCATTATGGTTGAGTTTGTACTTTATCTTATACTCATGGTCATTATTGGTTACTGGGTGAGTCGGAAGGCTAAAACCCACGAAGATTTCATGTTGGGGGGAAAGCAGTTACCTGGTTGGGCATTGGCGTTTTCTGAACGTGCCACGGGTGAATCGGCTTGGCTATTGTTAGGATATACAGGATTTGTATTTATGACCGGATTGTCGGCCGTTTGGGTGGCAGCAGGGATCGCTTCGGGTATAATATTTTCTTGGCTCTTTTTAGCAAAGCGGTTCAGGAAAGAAGCGGAAAAATACAATGCATTAACACTTCCAAGTTATTTGGCAGCCCGATTCGGAAAACATTCTACTATGATTTTATGGCTTGCAACATTACTCATTTTCAGTTTTATGATGTTTTACTTCGGGGGCCAAATTGCAGGTGCTGGTAAGACGTTATTCGCCGTTTTCAACATTCCACCGAAAGTGGGCGCGGTCGTCAGTTTAATCGTCGTTATTCTTCTCGCATCTTCTGGAGGTTTTGTGACGGTCGTTTGGACGGATATGATTCAAAGTATCATGATGCTTATTACACTAGTCGGCTTACCGATTGTTGCGCTTGTGGCCATCTCTAAAGCGGATTTGTCCATCAGCGAGGCGCTCGTAACATCAGGACCTATGATGAATTCGTGGACAGGGGGCGCCGTAGGTTTTGCACTCGGTTTACTGTTTTTCAACAACTTTGCCTGGTTCTTTGGATTCCTTGGCGGTCAGCCGCAACTGAGCTCTCGTTTTATGGCGCTCAGAAATGACAAGGAAGCAAGAACTGGAGGTATTGTTGCCATCAGTTGGACAGTTCTAGCCTACGCAGGTGCATTTATGATCGGTTTGACAGCCCTCACCTTGTATCAAGGGACAAATTTTGCAGACGTCGAAATGATTTTGCCAATTATGATTATGGATCTAATGCCGCCATGGATTGCGGGAATCTTGTTAGCTGGGATTTTAGCGGCGATTATTTCAACGGCGGATTCACAACTTCTTGTCATTACGAGTTCAGTGAGTGAAGACATCGTCAACAAAGCGCTGAAAGTGAACATAACAGAAAAGCAACTTGTCTTGATCTCAAGAATTACGATCGTTCTTGCAGGACTTGTCGGTCTATTCATCGCACTCGTGTCCAAATCGTTGGTTTACTTGGTCGTCAGCTGGGCATGGGCTGGTGTCGGCGGGACATTATCCGCGGCGATCATATTGACTTTCTTCTGGAAACGTTATTCCGGAATTGGTGTAATTGCGACAATCATCACCGGATTTTTAAGCACGGTCATTTGGATTTCGACGCCACTTGAAGAGATTATTTCATCTCGTTTCACAACTTTCTTTTTTGCTGCATTTGTTGGAGTCGTATTCAGCCTGTTGTTCCCGGATAAAGAGCCGGTTGAAGTTGAAGCAAAGAAAAAGGATGAGCCGATGGTCAATGAGGGAGAAGAGTTGCTCGAATCCTCTTACTTCATCAAATAAAAAATACAAAATGCAAGTCTCTGCGTGGCCTCAGTGCCTTTGCATAGATTTGCATTTTTTTGTTGGGATCAAGAGTTTGTCGGGAAGACGTTTTGCGAGGTATATAAAAGGCAATAGAAAGGAATACAAGTTGGCAAGCTTTGGAAGCTAAAGAAAGGGGCGTGAATGGGAGCATGTGGAAAAGAATGATCTATTTTTCACTTATGATTTTTCTACTAACTGCCTGTTCGGAGAAAGAGGCGACCTCGACAGAAATTTTGACGAAAGTGGAAAAAACGCATGATGCTTTGGAATCGGTTTATGTAGATACAGAATATATCGATCATGTAAATGGATCGCTTAGTTATAATACAATTGAACGATATGATTTTGCGCATGGCATCTTTTTACAAGAAATTGAAAAAGAAAATGCATTTCTATATAAAGGTCAACAAGAGACGAGATTTCTTGTAGACGGGGAAGAGATGGACACATCACAAAAGGATTATGATGCGCAAAACTTCAAAGTTTCTTACGACATGGAAACCGAAAGAAATCCATTCAAACAATTGAAGCAATTCGATGCGCACTTTTATGATCATTTTATAGTAGCGGAAGAAAATGGTGTTTACATTTTTACATATGACGGGGAAGATGAACAAAAAGCATCGATTGTCAAAGGGATGATGTGGTCGAATTCCATTCAAGCGAATGACTTGGCGGAATCCTATGAAGAATTGGAGCTCACTGATGTGGACTTAGGGATTTCAGCGGACGTGGATAAGAAAACAAATCGGATTGAACGGTTTGAAATCTATATGAAGTATTCGCCTCCTGCACAATTCGATACGCATCTTGTGGAACATACGACGATTCATCGTTATTCAAAATACAATGAAGTGAGTCCGATTGAGAAGCCGGAAATTGGAGATATACCGTCACCAATTGCTGAAATTACGTTGCCAGCGCATGAAATTGAGCAGTATGAAAAAGAAGCTGGACAATATGTAGATGCGCTGATCCAAGCAACGGTTTTCCAAAACGTCGGAGAGTACGTGAAAAGAGTGCCCGGTTCCCAAAGCGAAGAAAAGAAAAGGGAAGACGGAGCCTTCCAGCAGATGTTTTTCCGCGCAATCTATGAAGAGAACACATTGGATAACATAGCGGAAGCGGGTGTAACAAAAGCACAAGTGAGGGCATTTACAGATGCATTTTTAGATGCGCTCACTATCACAAAGTACGAAATTGAAAACACTTCTTTACAATCTGACGATACGATAGAAGTAACCGTGTCAATCCAAGGGATAGATAATAACGCAATCAACGAAAAAGTGGGAAAAGTGGCGATGGCAAAATATGAATCCGGGCAATTGAAAGAAGAAGAGTTTGTGGATCGTAATTTAGCTTTATTGATGGAAGCTTATCAGTCGCTCGATGAGACGATGAAGCCGCGTGATGCTGTTGTGCAAGTGAGTCGAAGCGAAGACGGCACATACGAAGTTTTATTTCAAGATCAATATTTGACTACATTTGTGCAACAATAGTTCTTTGAATTCGAGGCATCGCAAAATTTGCGATGCTTTTTTAGTTAAAGAAAGGGACGGAACTTATTTATATATTATTTAGTGAAATCATATTAGTTTGATAGTTCGAACATTTATTATATAATGGATAATGTCTTTTGCATTTGAACACGGAGTATAATATAAAAGATTTTATAAAGGAGCTTGAAATAATGATTGATCAGTGGAATCCAAAACTTTACGATGGAGAGCATGATTTCGTTTCTGAATATGGACAAGTGATTTTAGAGATGCTTGCTCCACGTAAGGGTGAAAGAATATTAGATTTAGGATGTGGAACAGGTGATTTAGCCAACAAATTGGCTTTAATCGGTGTCGATGTTGTCGGTGTCGACAGTTCACTAAATATGATTGAAGAAGCGCAGAAGAAATATCCAAAACTTCATTTTTCAGTGGAAGATGCCTTGGCATTACCTTTTGAGGAGGAATTTGATGCAGTTTTTTCAAATGCGGTTCTCCATTGGATCAAGACACCACAACCGGCATTGGCTAGTATTTATAAAGGATTGAAGTCGGGCGGCCGATTTGTCGCCGAATTTGGCGGGGAAGATAACGTGCAACGGATTTCAAACAGCATTTTTGAAGAGAAAGCGAAGTTAGGTTACGCTTCGGATGATACGCATTTCCCTTGGTACTATCCAAGTATTGGGCAATACACATCGTTAATGGAGCAAGCAGGATTTCAAGTCGTCTTTGCACAGCATGTCGATCGGCCGACGAGGCTTGAAGGTGAAGCGGGTTTGAAAAACTGGATTGACATGTTCACCTCAAGTTTTTTCAGTAATGTACCTAAAGAAGATCTACCAATCCTTTTGAAGAATATCGAAAAGTCATTGGCAGAAGAGGCTTTCCATGAAGACCATTGGATCGCAGATTATAAAAGGCTACGTGTGATCGGCATAAAAAAATAACGGAAGGCGAGTTATACTGGCAACGTCTTCGCTTTCTATGATGATTGAAAAAAGATTTCCTAGGAATTGGGAGGGCCCAGTGCCTAGGAAATATTCATTTTCAATATGGTTCTGCGTCATGTCCTTTTTCCACAGCTTGTTCAGGTGCTTTATCGCCATCCCGGTTGCCGAGCGGTTTTTGGCTAGATCCTTTTTTAGTGGCTTGTGCCAAGCCTTCGCGTAATCGACGACCATACTCTTCGTCGGCTTCCTCAGCAAGCGCAATCATTTTGTTTTGAATCCGTGTATCACAATTTGAAAGGTCGGCAACGAGATTGGCGATTAAATCATCTTTTTCCCACTGCTCGAATCTACGATACGTTTCACCTGCTTGTTTCGTGTTATCTTGTCGGTCAATTGATTCACGAACCAAGTTGCCCTCGACGTAAGGTTGATGTTCTTTGCCTTCTTGTGTCGCTTCTGCTAATCCACCTAATATGGATGGTTCATAGTTAATATGCGGGTTTTGTCCTGGAGCGCGATCCACTTTATATTGCATTTGTCCACCGCTTTGGTTGGTCGCCACTTGCGTTTTTGGCGCATTTATCGGCAGTTGTAAATAATTTGCCCCCACACGATGCCGTTGTGTATCCGAATAGGAAAATGTTCGGCCTTGCAACATTTTATCATCTGAGAAGTCGAGTCCGTCGACAAGGACACCGGTACCAAATGCAGATTGTTCGACTTCTGTGAAATAATCTTCGGGATTTCTGTTTAAGATCATTTTTCCAACGGGTAGCCATGGAAATTGGTCTTCTGGCCATAACTTTGTATCGTCTAGCGGGTCAAAATCTAGTTCGGTATGCTCCTCATCGCTCATAATTTGAACGAGCAGTTCCCATTCAGGATAATCGCCCTGTTCGATCGCATCATACAAATCTTGTGTCGCATGATTGAAGTTTTCCGCTTGGATTTCGCTTGCTTCTTTTTGCGTCAAGTTTTTGATCCCTTGTTTGGGCTCCCAATGATATTTAATAAGAACAGCTTTACCTTCGTGATTTACCCATTTATACGTATTGACGCCAGAGCCTTGCATCATACGATAGTTTGCAGGAATTCCCCATGGTGAGTAAATGAAAGTGACCATATGAAATGATTCCGGGGAGCTCGCACAAAAATCAAAAAAGCGTTCACTATCTTGAATATTCGTAATCGGGTCAGGTTTGAACGCGTGGATCATATCGGGAAATTTGATGGCATCCCGGATAAAGAAGATTTTTATATTGTTGCCTACAAGGTCCCAGTTCCCGTCTTCGGTATAAAACTTCACGGCGAAGCCACGGGGATCTCGAAGGGTTTCTGGCGAGTGACCGCCGTGGATGACTGTTGAAAAGCGGACAAAGACAGGGGTTTGTTTGCCCTTTTCTTGAAACAACTTTGCGCGCGTATATTTGGAAACGGGTTCATCGCCGACTGTTCCATACGTTTCAAAATAGCCATGTGCTCCGGCACCACGCGCATGCACGACGCGTTCGGGAACCCGTTCTCTGTCGAAGTGGCTCATCTTTTCAAGGAAATCATAGTTTTCCAAAACAGCGGGACCGCGCTTGCCTACTGTTCTAAGGTTTTGGTTATTGGTGATGGGATGACCTTGTCTGTTCGTCAATATGTTCTGCTGGTCATCCTTTTCTTTGGATGAATGATTTTTAGACATTACTTTTCCTCCTTAAAAATATGGACAGTGGTACATTTGTATTGTGTACCGAAGGAGCCAAAATCATTCTTCTTTTCGTCATACAGAACAAAACGTCGTGGATGATAAAAGTGGAAAATAAAAAAGATGATCCGATATTTGGAAGTTCATTCCACAAGGATCATCTTTTTTATTTTATTTCAAACGCCAAATCCTTTGACTTTATAAGGTATTCATCCACGAGCTTGTGATTCGGTTTAGTCAATCCAAGTAGTCAGCTGTTTGGCATCTGTCCGCTCGATTGGCTTCGGTTCCATGTCAGGATAGCCGAGGTAGAGAAAAGCGACAATCTCACCTTCGTTCGAGAGGTTGAAAAACGCTGTCACTTTTGGATGATAGCAAATTGCGCCTGTGCGCCAAATCGCACCGAGCCCGTGCCCATGCGCAGCTAATAACATATTTTGGACTGCCGCATGGACCGCCGCAAATTCTTCTTGTAGGATGACCCTATTTCCATCGGAAGGCTCGGCACCGACTGCGATGACAACTGGCGAGCGTAAAGGATTGTTTCGGCTTCGCTCTATTTTTTTTCGAGCTTCTTCAGACTGGGGATCTGTTTGTTCTGCCTGTGTAATTTCTCCGAAAACTTTTCCTAATTTTGACCGACCCTCTCCGGTTAAAACGAAGAAACGCCATGGCTCTGTGCGGAAGTGGTTCGGGGCATGCGTGCCTGCCTCTATGATTTCTTCAATGACTTCAGTAGGAATGGCTTGTTCCGTGACAAGTGGAATGCTTCGCCTCGTCGTAATTGCTTCATGTATGTGCAAGTGAAAACATCCTTTCTATTCTATTTGTCTTCCACCTAAAGTATAGCGATGAAAAAATAAATTAGCAAAATGAATCATTCAATGATTGCGAGTTATTCAATTATATAGAAAGTACTGTATACTTGAGGGGGAAAGGATAGCAAGTGGAGAAAGGAGGAAGAGTGAAATTGACAACTACCGTGAAAGATAGGATGGCAAATCCGGTTTATCCGATCATGTTCGCAATCGGGGGTGTCCATTTATTAAATGATTCGCTACAAGCGGTCATTCCTGCAATGTTTCCAATTTTAGAGGAAAGTATGGGGCTAACATTTACGCAACTCGGATTTATCGCTTTCGCACTTAATATGGTTGCTTCCGTATTGCAGCCTGTCGTCGGTTATTTTAGTGACCGTAAACCGAGACCTTTTGCATTGCCAGTCGGTATGACTTTTTCGTTAGTTGGGATTGCAGGGCTTGCTTTTGCACCGCAATATTGGATGATCCTTGTTTTCGTCATTTTGCTAGGATTCGGATCTGCTGTTTTTCATCCAGAAGGTTCTCGTGTGTCGTTCATGGCAGCGGGATCCAAGAGAGGTCTCTCCCAATCGATTTATCAAGTCGGCGGAAATACTGGACAGGCATTAGCGCCTTTGATCAGTGCTTACATATTGGTTCCGTTTGGACAAAAAGGGGCAGGTTTATTCATTTTGGTTGCAGGGCTTGCCGTTTTTATTCTACTGAAAATATCCGCATGGTATAAAGAACAATTACAACAAGAGAAGTTAAGTAAGCGGAAACGGGCAATTTTGTCCTCGATGGAAAACTTAACGAAAAAACAAGTCGGGATTGCACTCGGGTTACTTCTTATCATTATTTTTGCCCGCTCTTTTTATGTCATCAGTATTACGAACTTCTATATTTTTCATCTAAGAGAATCCTATGGTTTGACAATTCCACAAGGTCAGTTATGCATATTTTTATTTCTCGCGTTGGGGGCGGTCGGTACGTTTTTTGGGGGACCAATGGCTGATAAGATGGGGAGGAAAAATGTGATTGTTCTATCACTCGCACTGCCAATTCCATTAAGTCTCCTTTTACCTTATGTACCGCTATGGGGTGTGATCGTCTTGTTGATGCTCATCGGCTTTTTCATTATGCTTAGCTTTTCAGTAACAGTCGTTTATGCGCAAGAACTTGTTCCGAGTAAAATAGGGACGATGGCGGGACTCACGGTCGGCCTCGCTTTCGGGATGGGAGCAATTGGTTCAGTCGTCATTGGGATATTGATGGATTCGATTGGCATTTACTATACAATGATTGTCATATCATTCCTTCCAATTATCGGGCTGGCGGGCTTGGCACTGCCAAAAGACCAGAAAATTGTGGCGGCTTGAAGTGGAATAGTGTAATTAAGTAAAAGTAGGCATCCGTTAATGGGTGTCTATTTTTATTGAAAAATTTTAGTATCGAAACTCAAAGTATGTTATGATAATTACCTAAGTAAATAATCAGGAGGACTACAATGAATCCGTTAATTCATGAAGTTTTTCAAAAGACGCGCTTGTTACAAAAAGAGTTGAATCAAGCGCTGAAGCAGCATAATTTATTCGCTTCTCAATGGACAGTTCTATACTGTGTATACCGACACGGTGAGCTGACATTGACGGACATTTGGAAATACTTGAATGTAGAAGCCCCGACGATTACAAGAACCGTCACCCGTTTGGAAACACTCGGTTGGTTGCGAACATTCGCTGGAAAAGATCGTCGGGAAAAGTTTGTTCAGCTTACCGAAGAAGCTACCGCTAAATTGCCAGAGATAGAAGCAACGATTTTGGCATTTGAAAAGCGAGCGGTCGGAAGCTTGACGGAGGAAGAGCAAAATCTTTTATTGACTTTGCTGAAAAAAATGGAGTAGGAAGGATGTATGTAATTTGAAGCAACAAGAACCGATTTGGACAAAGTCTTTTATTAGTATATTTTGTACAAACTTATCTATTTTTATCGTGTTTTATGGACTGGTCGCAACATTGCCGCTCTATGCACTTGATGTGTTAAGCCGTTCGGACGAAGAGGCGGGATTGCTTATGTCTATATTTTTACTATCGGCGATCATTGTCCGACCATTTACAGGGAAATTATTAGATATTTTTGGAAAGCGTAAAATGATGTGGCTCAGTCTTGTACTCTACTTACTTTGTACGATCCTTTATTATTTAATGCATGACTTTCAAGCGTTGTTGGTTTTACGCTTTGTTCATGGAATTTGGTTCAGCATCATTACGACGGCAAGCGGGGCACTTGCAGCAGATATGATTCCGTTGAATCGTCGTGGTGCGGGGCTTGGATACTTCGCAATGTCTACCAATTTAGGTGTTGTTCTCGGGCCATTTATCGCCCTTTTTTTCGTGCAAACATTTTCGTTTGATATGTTATTTATTGCATTAAGTGTTTTATTGGTTTTGGGGTCGCTTGCCGCTTTAGCTGTGCCGAAAATGGAGATGGTCAGTCCGCAGCCCAAAAAGAAATTATCTTTAAATGATTTTTTTGAGGGAAAAGCGATGCCGGTCGCTGTCCTCGGAGGCTTCTTCTCGTTTACGTATGCCAGTGTCTTATCCTATATTTCAATTTATGCACAAGGGAAGGGATTGTTGGGACTTGCAAGTACTTTCTTTGTCGTGTTTGCGGCAGTCATGCTTTTAACACGTCCGTATACGGGTAGAATATTCGATGAGAAAGGACCGCAATACATTATGATTCCGGGAATGGTATTATTTTTCCTCGGTTTACTTTCGTTAGCTTTTATGAACTCTGGTACTTTGTTCATGATTGCAGGTTGTTTTATCGGTCTCGGATATGGGGCGCTTGTTCCAAGTTTACAAGCGTTAGCTATACAAAGAACGGCACCGGAAAGAAGCGGCTATGCGACAGCGACATTTTTCACGTTTTTTGACTTGGGGATTGCCCTTGGATCTTATGTGTTAGGGTTGATCGCTGTCTATTTTGGTTATCAAAATATGTATTTGATTTCAGGGGCAGTGGTTGTTTGTATTTTAGTTGTCTATTTACTCCTCGGGCGGAAAAAGCAGGTTAAAGAAGAAATTTCTACTAAATAATTTCTAATTTTAGGATTATTTGTTTCGATTCAGGGTATAGTCAAACAAACTCAAAATAGGGGTCGGTTTGTTTTGGCTAGGAAGTTCTGGAAAAATCCCGTGTTCTCAATTTCGGCAGCGGTTATATTTGTCCTCGTTGTCATTGGTGCTAGCGTGCCCACACAGTTCGGACATGTAGCTGAAATGTTATATGAGTTCACGACAAGAACATTTGGTTGGTTTTATTTGTTAGTTGTTTTTATGATCATTGTTTTTTTGGCCGCTTTAGCAATTAGTAAGTACGGCGCGATTCGCATCGGGGGAGATGCCGAACGGCCCGATTATCCATTTTTTACATGGATTGGCATGTTGTTCTCAGCAGGGTTCGGCGTAGGCCTTGTTTTTTGGGGTGTTGCGGAACCGATGAGTCACTACTTCGAGTCGCCAATTGGCAATATCGAATCGCAATCGGAACAGGCGGCACGGGTGGCAATGGGCTACTCATTTTTCCATTGGGGAATTTCCCAATGGGCCATTTTTGCGATTGTCGGGTTGGTCATCGGATTTCTGCAATTCCGTAAGAAAAAGGACGGCTTGATATCTACTGCGCTAGAACCCTTGACAGGTTCAAACAAGCTCATCAAAACTTCCATTGATTCTTTTTCGGTCATTGCAACAGTGATGGGGATTGCGACTTCCCTAGGGCTTGGGATTTTGCAGATGAGTGGCGGCTTGGAATCGGTTTTCGATGTTCGTAGCACATTTGGCATTCAACTTACGATTATTTTCATCGTGTTCGTTGCCTATATGCTATCAGCTTCCTCTGGACTGAATAAGGGCATCCGCCATCTGGGAAACTTTAATTTAGGCATGGCAATTGCATTATTAGTTTTTATTTTTATCGTCGGTCCTAAAGTGTTTATTCTTGAAAGTTTTACCCTTGCCATTGGGGATTATATTACGAACTTTATTCAATACAGTTTGCGGCTACAACCATACCAAGGAGGTACTTGGGTGCGCGACTGGACGATATTCTACTGGGCATGGACGATTTCATGGTCTCCTTTTGTCGGTGCGTTCGTCGCACGTGTTTCCAAAGGGCGAACAATTCGGGAATTCATCGCAGGTGTGATGATCATTCCACCGATATTTTCCTGTTTGTGGATTGCCACGTTAGGCGGTCTAGCTTTGCACAGCGATTTGAAAAACGGTACAAATATTGCTGGTGCCGTGAATGCTGATATTACGTCTGCCATCTTCGAGACATTTGAACATATTCCGTTCAGCACGGTCATTTCTGGGTTATCGATTATTCTCATTTTCACCTTTCTTGTCACTTCTGCCGATTCTGCAACGTACATTTTGGCAAGTATGACGACGAAAGGCAGCTTGTTTCCACCTTTAGCCGTGAAAATGATTTGGGGATTCCTCATGTCAGCAATTGCTGCGGTTTTACTTTACGCGGGAGGCTTAGAAGCATTACAATCTGCCTCGCTCGTCTCTGCGTTGCCGTTCACCTTATTATTGTTGTTATTGATGTTCTCCATGTTTAAATTGCTTAAGAAGGAACCGATTACAGTGCGCCCTTCGGAAATTAGGCACTTCGAACACGTGGAAAGGGAAGTGAAAAAGAAAGCGAGAAAGGAAAAGAAGAAGTAGTGTGGCATGCCAAGCGTCTATTCAGTAGACGCTTGGCGTTTTTGAATCATTGAAAGTGTCGGTCAGTTTTCATAAATACGTTTCAATGCATCTTTAAATTGAGGTCGGACATTGATTTGGGGCCGAATTTCCTTCGCTTTTTGTTCGGCTTCGTCAACGGAATCGGCAAGACCAAGCTCCAGTAAAGTCGCGCTTGCGATGGTTCCAGCTCGTCCACGTCCTGTATTACAGTGGAAGTATACATTTTTCCCGGAATGATAGGCATTCATCACATCTTTCACTGCTTTTCGGATTGACTCATCTTGATGTTCGGCTTCATCGACGATTGGTCGATGTATACTTCTGTCGCTTGCAAGTGGACCATTCACTTCAGCCCGAAGATCGTAAATGATGTCGATTTTTTCATTTGTAAGTAAATCTTCAATGGCATCCACACCACCGATGAAAATACGGTTGGGGATGAGCGCTTCATATTGGTTAGTCGTCATTCGGATCACCTCTACTTAGTTAGTCTCTCATAGTATACCATCGGGCTTTTGTATCTCCAGTCGAATCAATGGTAAACTGGAAGAGGAGCATCTATACGATTGCATATACTGTCAAATTTCGACAAAACTAGAAAATGAAATCGATTCGGCTATTGATTTCCTGGGAAATAAGACATTCTTTACTTAGATACTCATTTGAAAATAGCTGATCGGGAAAGGGGCGTTCAATTGTTAACTGATTTACTGAAAAAATCTACGCATACAGTTGTTTATACCGGTGCTGGGATGTCGACAGAGAGCGGTCTTCCAGATTTTCGTTCTGCCGACACAGGGTTATGGGAGAATGAAGATCCGACGCTCGTCGCCAGTACAGAGGCATTGAATCGGGATGTGGAAAAGTTTTTCCAATTTTACCGTGAACGTGTGCTTGGCGTGAAAGACTGTAAACCACATAAAGGATATGACATTTTGGCGAAGTGGGAGCGGGAAGGCATTGTGCAAAGCATCATTACGCAAAATGTCGATGGATTTCATGAAGTGGCAGGGTCTAAGAAAGTGATGGAGCTACACGGAACTTTACAACAAGTACATTGTCAAACGTGTGGTAAAACGTACGGAAATGAGATGTACGAATCGGAAAAGTTCTATTGTACATGCGGTGGGAAATTACGACCCTCTGTCGTTCTTTTTGGAGAAGGACTTCCAGAAGACACTTTTATGCAAGCGGTGGAGGAAAGCCAAAAAGCCGATTTGTTTATCGTGCTCGGCTCTTCATTGACAGTGACACCGGCAAATCAGTTCCCGCTCCTAGCTAAAGAAAATGGCGCGAAACTGATCATTATCAACTTGGAACCGACATCATTTGACCCCTACGCGGACATCGTGATCAACGACCAGAAAGTCGGCGAAGTGCTTGAAGAGATGGATCGGTATTTAGCTTAATGGATTTTATCCACCTTCAAAAACCGTAGCATAAAATGCGCTACGGTTTTTTTGGGGGGGTTAAGTGAAACTCATCATCCGATCGAGAGGCCCTCCCGGTTTCACGATATTTGAAATATCCAAAATCGGGATTGGGAAGTAAGGGAAGCCCCAAACGTAGGGCGTAATTTCATATAGCTGGAAATAGATGACGAGGGAAGTGTCTGCAATATAGAAATCTTGGTCACTGCGTATCCCTTCAAATGTTCCGAGCAACTCTACATTCCATCTTTTAATATCTTTCCTTATAATATCGGATAATTCTTTTTCATAATCACTCCCTGGTTTGAATAAATCTTCCAGTGCATATTGTTTACCTGTCTCTGTATCGAATGTAAGCGACTTAATAATTGTCATGCCGTGAGCCCCGCCTGTAAAGGAGTAGACGATGAGATTGAGACTCAAAATATTCCGTTGATTGTTTTTAATTTCGTAACCAGCTTGCATTTCGACAAGGCTAGGTTCATAAAAGTTTTGTTCAATGAGTAATTTGTTTAACGTCGCCACAATGGCATGGTTGATTTTTAACTGAATATTAGGATGCAACATATTGCGAACGACTGGATAATAAATATTCACTTTGGAGGAAGCGTGTGGAATTTTTTTAGTTTCAATGGATACTGGGAAGTCCATAACAATCATCCTTTCAGCATAATGAGACATCTAAAGGATTGTATGTTGGACAAGATGATTTAAGACGTGGAAATCAATTACACTACTTATAGAAGTAGGAACTTCTGCTTCTGTCGCTATGCTATCTTCGCAACAAAAATTGCTGCGTCCAGAATTTTTGAGCTTGGGGCCGACAGGACGTCGCGTACTTAGACTGCCTTCCTAGGCTCCTCTGAAAATCTGAGTCAAGTTAAATCTTAAGAAAATCTTCAATCTTTCATGCGGTATTTCTTCATATTGAAGCGCTATACTGATTAAATGTAAGTTATCTATTTTAAAAGGCGTGAATGCAATGAGAAAGCTCTTGTTTTTATTCGTTATTTTATTGGCAGGCGCACTGTTTTATACATATGAAAAAAAGCCACTGACAAATCCATTTGAAACGGATATTCAAGCAAGTTCGATTTACGTGTTCGATATGGATGCAGGTGAAATGCTTTATGAAAAGAATAGTGATGCCCCTGTCGCAATTGCGAGCATGACGAAACTGATGACTCAATATATCGTGCTCAATGCAATCAAAAGCGACAATATCCGATGGGAAACCGAATATGCACCAAGTGAAGCAGTGCTCGCTATTTCAAATCATCCGAGTTTTTCAAATTTGTATATGAAAAAAGATAGGCGGTATACCGTGGAAGAGCTATTTGCTGCGGCAACTGTCATTTCGGCAAACGATGCGACGGTCGCGTTGGCGGAAATCGTGGCGGGGAGCGAAGAGAATTTTGTACGGATCATGAATGAACAAGCGGGACACTTCGGCTTGAAAAATACACGATTTTACAATGCGACGGGCTTGGATGGAAATTATATAGGGAAAAGCGTGGAAGAAACAAATCGATCGTCCGCTTCCGAGGTAGCTGTCATCGCTCAAAATTTACTTGAAAAGCATCCGGAAATTACAGATTTTACAAGTATTCAAAGTATGCCGACGGATGCAGGCGTCAGGCAAAGCACAAACTTAATGTTGCCGGGAATGCCGTATGAAATGACGGAAGTCGATGGTTTGAAAACAGGGTATACAGATGAAGCGCAATTATGTTTTGCAAGTACAGGAATCTTTAATGATCGGCGAATAATAACAGTTGTGACGGGAGTTCCGACAAGCAAAGAAGAGCAGGGAGATTCACGTTTCGAATTGACTCGTGCATTGCTTCATCATTTTGCCCGTTTATAAGGAAAGGGCGAGAAATGACATAAGTGATCACCTGGAGTAAAATGGATAGATAATCGACTTGTTGAGGAGGTGTATGTAATGAAGCGAAGCAAGGTGGAGAAGAAATTGGGCAAACACGGAAAGCAGATCGGTAAGAATACTGTGTATTATAGCCTGCTCCTTTACTATGCAGCGAAAAGTCCCGCGATACCGAGATCTTCGAAATTGATCGTGCTCGGTGCGCTCAGTTATTTAGTTTTGCCTATCGATCTCATTCCGGATTTTATCCCTGTCATTGGGCTTGCAGATGATGCGACCGTTATAGTGGCGGCTGTCTATAAAATCATTTCGCATATAGATGACGATGTGAAAAACAAAGCAAAAGCAAGATTGAAAAAGCTTTTTGGAAATGATGCATTTGAAGAGCCGATTGATCAGCAGCTCCAATGAAAAAAGCTAACGTGAAAGTACCACGTTAGCTTTTTGTGTATCATTTAGACGGTTAATCATACGTAATGCGAGGGGCTTTTCGAATGATCACTTCCCAATTTGTCCCTGTCCCAATTCGGTAAGCATCCGCAAAAGAACCTTGGTTGATGGCGATGCCAATATTATCGAGGGAATTGACATAAACGAGCGGTTCCCCGATATGTAAGTCGGCAAAGGATCTCCCGTATGTCATAATATTATTGTAAATGGTTCGACCGTCAGTAACGATTGAGACTTCAAGCGCGTCTCCATATGATTGGCCAAGTTGGTTAAATTGTGTACGACTAATGTTCGTCCAAATATTACCAAACGGTCGATCGATAATATCGACGTGTCCAAAAATCGTTTCATCCTGTAGCCTTGCATGTTTCAATGGTAATGTAACAATTTTTGCTGGATCGAGTGCCGGTCCGACTTCTTCAAAAGAAATGACGCCTGCTGAGAGACGAGCCGCTGTATAGGCGAAAATATCACGACCATGGAATGTATGGGATTCGCCGGAGTTTGGCAGACGATTCTTCGTCTCATCAATTTCCCGTACCTCGGTAATTTGGATGAATTGTTGCACGTGCGTCAAAGTCCCGTTATCTGGTGTGACGATATAATGGTCATCTTTTGTCTTGGCGACGATGCTCAGTCGATCTGAACCTACGCCAGGATCGACAATGGAGATAAAAACGGTCCCTTTCGGCCAATAGCCGATCGCTTGCAATAAACGATAAGATGCTTCCCATATATTGTATTGTGGAATTTGGTGTGTAATTTCGTAAATGGATAGGCTGAATTGAACGGAGTTTGCTACACCGTGCATGGCACTCACCGCACCGTCACTATTCCCGAAATCCGATTGAAATACTAATAATCCATTTGTCATCGCAAATCCGCTCCTTATTAATATTTTAGCATGGACGAATCCCCCTTTAGAAAGGGGAGAAAGAAAATAAAAAAAGCCCGCCCAAATCAACCATACGATTGAAAGGACGAGACTACCACTCGTGTTACCACCTTTATTCGTCACTTATTCACATAAGTGACCTTTACAAGTACAGAATTTCAGCATGATGGAATTCTAGACTGTGGTTTGAATAACGGGTACCAACTCCCGCTGATATCTACTGGTGCATTCATCGCACGTTCAATTCAGAGCTCGGAGGCCATGTTCAAGTGGTCGGTTTTCGCTTCTTCTCAGCTGCCGAAGCTTTCTGTCCAAAACCTGTGCACTTTACTTTTCTCGTCGAGGCTTTTAACTATTGATTCATAATTTACACGATTCAAAAGTGAAAGTCAACTGGAATTGGCATGAAGTTTGTGTGACGACTGAAAATCGTGTCTTTCGCTTTTCACTAGCGTGTATGATAAGATTGTTTTCACATAAGAAGAGGACGTGAAAGAGAATTGATCACAATTAATGTACCAAAGCCAGACGTGACGATCGTTCAACGAACACAAAAAGAAAATGTAGAAGCGCCAATCAAGCCTGTATACGGTTTTATTGATCTCCATGAAATCCCGCGTGACAAGGGCGGCATCATTTTATTTTACAATGATCGGGACGAATTATTATTCGTCGGCAAAGCGCGGAAGCTTCGTCAACGTGTGCGCAAACATTTTGAGGATAATGTATCGCCGCTTCGAAACCACCGGGAAGAAGTGCGTAAAATTTCGGCCATCGTTGTTGAAGCGCCGATGGATCGTGAAATTTTGGAAACATATATCATTAACACACAATATGCTAAATATAATGTCGACAAAGTGTTTTATAAGTGAACTGAAAGAGCTGATGCATAATCGGCTCTTTTTTAATGTTGTCATCGTGCTATTCCTCGTAAGTGGGGAAATGCGGTGCAAGATGTTCATTTCACAATTAATATTTAGTAAAATAGAAAAAAGTATAAGGGAAGGGGAGAGAAAGTTGAAGTTTTTTCATACTGCGGATTGGCATCTAGGGAAGCTCGTGCAAGGCGTTTACATGACAGACGGGCAAAGATATGTCTTGGATCAACTCATAGAAGCGATTGAAGAAGAGAAGCCAGATGCGGTTATTATCGCGGGAGATTTGTATGATCGGGCAGTCCCGCCGACCGAAGCGGTTGCATTATTCGACGAAGTGTTGGAAAAGATCATTATCGATTTAGAAACACCCGTACTTGCCATCGGAGGAAATCACGATAGTCCAGGAAGGCTCCATTTCGGAAGCAATCTGATGCGGTCGAACGGTTACCATATCGTAGGTCAGATGACGAAAGAACTCGAGCCGGTCGTTTTGTCAGATGAATATGGGGAAGTCCATTTTCATCTCGTTCCCTTTACGGATCCTTCAATACTTAAGCATTTGTATGAGGATGATACAATTGCCAGTCATCATGAAGCGATGCGAAAAGTAACGGGTGCTATTCAAGATAAGATGGAGGATCATGCGCGGCATGTGTTCGTTGGACATGCTTTCGTCACGCCATCAGGAGAGCGGGAAGATAACACAAGTGACGCTGAGCGACCGATTGCAATCGGCGGTGCTGAATATGTATCAGCTCATCTATTTGAACCCTTCCATTACACGGCACTTGGCCATTTGCACCAAGCACATTATGTATTGAATGAAACGATCCGTTATGCAGGGTCTCCAATGAAATATTCGATTTCGGAAGAGCATCATCAAAAAGGGTATCTCATCGTCGAAATGGATGGAGATGGAACAGTGTCCATCGAAAAGCGGCTTTTGAAACCGAAACACGATATGCGCACTGTGGAAGGAACAATGGCAGAACTTTTACAGCATCCAATTAGTGAAGATTATGTATTTGTCAAGCTCCATGATAAGACGCCGGTTTTATTTCCGATGGAAAAAATACGTTCAGTTTATCCGAATGCGATGCATATTGAAAGAAAAGTACATAAACAGACGACGGATAATGGAAAAACGAAGCCAAGTGTACTACACGAGAAGCAAACGGATATAGAACTTTTCCAATCATTTTATGCAGAGATGAAAGGTGAATCAGCGGATGAAGAGACGACTGCCCTATTTGCCGAAATTTTGCATGATGTCAAGCATGAAAAATAGAAAGGAGCGATCGACATGCGACCGATTCAATTGAAAATGACCGCTTTCGGCCCGTACAAAGCAACTGAAATTGTCAATTTTGAAGAACTTGGCGAGCATCAGTTATTTGTTATTTCGGGTGCAACAGGTGCAGGAAAGACAACGATTTTCGACGGAATTTGTTTTGCGCTTTACGGACAGGCGAGTGGAGAAGATCGGACGGATGTGCGTGCGATGCGAAGTGATTTTGCGGAAGGAGATGTCCAAACGACAGTTGAATTGACGTTTGCGATACAGCAGCAGATATACCGGATCATGCGGCAAATTCCATACATAAAAGCTGGTAACAAATCTGAGACACCGGGACGTGTCGAGTTATTTATGAGAAAAGGAGTGCAGGAAGTACCTGTCGTCGATCGGCAAATCGTTTCTGAAATTAATGAGAAAGTAGTGGAAATCCTTGGCTTTACACAACCTCAGTTCA
This sequence comes from uncultured Sporosarcina sp., assembly GCA_948469885.1. Taxonomy (GTDB): domain Bacteria; phylum Bacillota; class Bacilli; order Bacillales_A; family Planococcaceae; genus Sporosarcina. Next base: position 20,523 of record CAOKMT010000020.1, read on the forward strand.
GTCAAATCGTTATGCTGCCGCAAGGTGAGTTCCGCAAGTTCCTTACATCCAGTACGGAAAATAAAGAAGCGATCATGCGTAAAATTTTTAAAACGGACTCGTACCGAGAAGTTGTCGATCGGCTAAAGATAAAAAAAGATGAAGCGCAGATGGCTTTGCAAAAAGAAAACAATGACCATGAAAATCATGTGAAAAAGATAGCTTCCGTGCTTCCGAAAAGAGAATCTCTTCTATTCGACGTGCTGGCAGTTGAGCATGCCAACACCCACCAAATTGTTGAGGCACTGGGCGCAGAATGGGCATATTACGCAGAGAAAGTGAAGCGAGACCAGGAGCAATACAATACAGCTTTTAAACAGCACGGCGAGATGCTTTCGAATTATTATACTGCGAAAAATATAAACGAACGTTTCGATGAACTTGAACAGCAAGCAGGAGTGTTTGACGAATTGTCGGAACGGTTGCCGGAAATGGAAAAGAAAGCGGAACGTCTTTCGGCAGCAGAGCGAACAATTACGATTGAACAACTAGACCTTCAATATACCGAACTGAAAGCGGAAGTTGCGCAAAAGGCGAGCGAGGTCACACGGTCGTTAAAACTACTCCAAGAGACTGAGGACAAATTGGGACGGACAGAAGCGGCATACAAAGAAGAGGAAAGCAAAAAAAGAGAGCGGGAACAATTGACGGAAAGCTTGATTCGTTTAAATGATTCACTGCCAACGGTTGAGGAATTGGCCGCTAAAAAAGAGATGATTGCCACACTGGAGACAAAAACGGGCGAATTACAAGAACTTTTGAATACGGCAATTGTAACCGCGGAGGACGAAAATCAAAAGGTCCTCGCTTATCAAAAGGAAATCGACGAACTTGAAGAGAAGCTCCTCCCGTTGGATAATCTTGTCGAGGAATTGAACCGAACGATTGAGCAAAGCCGAATCGTTGAGGAGTACCTTTTAAATAGGCAACAAGTCGCTACTTTTGAAAAAGCCCAAAGTGCACAGCTCCTTACCTATGAAACGAATAAAAAGGAATATGATCAGTTAGCCGAAGATTGGCTTATGAATGAAGCGGCGACACTGGCAGAAACATTGCATGACGGCGACCATTGCCCGGTCTGCGGAAGTATCGAACATCCTAAAAAAGCTCACCGAACGGATGAAGAGATGGTTGTTTCGAAAGAGGCGCTTGAAAAGGCGAAAGAACGTCTCGCAAAAACGGAAAGTGATTATAGAATGTCGATCGCCAATTATGAGAGCGCCATGGAGCGGTTGGAAGTACAGGCGAAAGCATTGGGCAATTTCGATATTGCTCCTGAAGATGCAGAAACAGTCAGTCGTCAATGTAAGAAGGCGAAAATGGATCTGGAAACAGAACTTAAACACCTTCGTGAAAGCCGGTCGAAATTGACGGATCTGAAAGCGAAGCTAAAACAGCAACATGTAATTGCAGAAAATGCTTTCCAGAATAAAGTGACTTCCGAACAAAAAATGTTTGAGCACAAGGCGCTTGTGGAAAAGGAACGTACGCTTTACGACCATACATTGCACGCGATTCCTGAAGATGTCAGAGATTTAACAGCGCTCAAAAACCGGATCGCACAATTAACGGCGAAAAAGAAAGAGATGGATCGTGCATGGGAAAAGGTTCAACAACTCCGTGAAGAAGTACAGAAGTCGCTGACGACCGCGAAATCGACCTATTTACACGTGAAAAACGCATTAACAGAAGCGGAGAATAAAAAAGAAATAGCCGAAGAACGTTTCAAATCTGCGCTTGCCACTTCGGAGTTTTCGACAGAAGCCGCTTACCGGCAGGCGAGGCTGGATGAGGCGACTCGCTCTGCGCTGAAACAGGAGCTGGAACAATTTAAACAGCGACGCCATACAGTGCAAGAGACAATCGTCCGATTGAAGACAGTGCTCGAAGGGAAAGAGAAATCGGATCTTGCAGAATGGGAAGCTTCATTGGCTAAATTGAAAGATCTATATGAAAGTGCGCTTGCCGATGTTAATCGTTCGATTGAATATGAAAAAGCGGTTATGGAATTGAAACAAAACATTTTGGATGCAACCGAAAGGATCACACAACTTGAACGAAAATTCGGCAAGGTTGCGGATTTGTATGATATTGTCAGAGGTCAAAATGATCGTCGATTGTCATTCGAAAGATATATCCAAATTGAATATTTGGAACGGATTATCCAATCGGCGAATGAACGACTCTCCCAATTATCGAATGGCCAATTTGATTTTATGAGAAGTGATCGCCAAGAAACAAGAGGAAGACAAAGTGGTCTAAGTCTTGATGTTTACGACGCCTATACAGGACAAACACGCGATGTGAAAACTTTATCGGGCGGCGAGAAATTCAATGCGTCTTTATGTCTTGCACTCGGGATGTCCGACGTTATTCAAAGTTTCCAAGGGTCTGTCTCGGTCGATACGATGTTCATAGATGAAGGATTTGGCTCACTTGATGAAGAATCTTTGAACAAGGCGATTGATACGCTGATCGAATTACAAAAAGCTGGACGAATGATAGGTGTCATTTCTCACGTAGAAGAGTTGAAAGCCGCATTTCCTGCGATTTTGGAAGTGAGGAAGTCTAAAGAAGGTTATAGCCGGACGAAATTTTTTGTGAAATAATGATAAAGTATAAAATTATCCAATAATTATTTAAAAGAGACCAGGTAGAGGAAAGCGATCCAGCTTTTCTCTACCTGGTTTTTCTATTTTCACTTCGTATTATCTGCGATAATAGTCTCCTTACAATTATAGAGAACTCCGTTGGTCGATGAGAGAAGTTACAATATCCTATTGCTAAAAAGGGAGTCATTACGCGGTTTTCATACTTTTAAGACAATCTATTTATAGGGGATGAATTGTTTTTTTGGTCGAGGGGACTTGATAGAATCATCTGTACGAAACTTTCGAAATGTCGAAAAGTGTAGAAAGTAAAAAGAAAATGAATGCAATATATTGCATTTTGGAAGAAATGAGGTTAATATAGTTTTAGCGATATATTGCATATGAGTTTAGGAAGAGGAATTTGTCAAAAGGGTCTTTACATCTGAGGGGGAACGGAAATTATGCAAGATAAACTACCATTTTCAAAGTATTCGATTATTGGAATCATGTTGTTCGCATTGTTTTTCGGTGCAGGAAATCTTATTTTCCCAGCTACACTTGGACAACATGCCGGCACGAATATTTGGTGGGCAGTCGGTGGATTTTTAATCACAGGGGTTGGCCTTCCGTTTCTCGGCGTACTCGCGATGGGTATATCAGGTAGCCGGAATTTACAAGAGTTAGCAGGACGGATTCATCCTATCTATGCTGTCATTTTCACATCTTTACTTTATTTAACGATCGGACCATTCTTTGCAGCTCCCCGAACGGGCGCGGTTGCGTATGATATAGGGATTGCCCCCTTTGTAGGGGAAAGCGTTGGACAGGCAGGACTTCTTATTTTTACATTGATATTTTTTGGTGTCACGCTTTGGCTTTCTTTGAATCCGGCGAAAATTGTAGACCGGATCGGAAAAATCTTGTCGCCAGGTATCGTCCTCCTTCTTGGTGTTTTGCTTATTATGGTCGTCATCAAACCGATGGGGGCGATTGAAGCGCCACAGGAAACTTATGCAAGTGGCGCTTTCATAAAAGGGTTTACGGAAGGCTACAACACGATGGACGCGATTGCTGCACTTGTCTTCGGCATTATCGTCATTAATTCGATTCGTGCCTTAGGGGTTACGTCAACGAAAGGCGTGCTATCCGCGACGATTAAATCTGGAGCGGTTGCAACGGCTCTCTTAGCAGTTATTTACGTAGGCATTGCTTATTTAGGGGCGACGAGCACGGAAGCATTCGGACTTTTCGAATCTGGCGGACTCGTGTTGAATGCTGCCTCATCTTACTATTTCGGAACTTTCGGTTCAGTCATTTTGGCTGTCATTATTATTCTCGCTTGTTTAACGACAAGTATCGGCTTAGTAACGGCTTGTGCGGAATATTTTCATACGCTCTTGCCGAAAGTGAGTTATAAAATGTTTGTCGTATTTTTCACAGCATTTTGTTTTGTCGTCGCGAACTTCGGACTATCGAATATTATCATGTATTCAGTACCTGTATTGATGTTCGTCTATCCGTTAGCAATTGTATTGATGCTACTGACGTTTGTATCACCGTTGTTCAATCACCAACGGATTGTTTATGTGTCAGCGACAATTGTAACATTTTTAATCAGTACGATAGATGGGGTGAAAGCATTTTGTAAATCTTTCGATATGGCTTATTTTGAATGGATGACACCGATTATTAAGGCGTATGAAAATTATTTACCGCTATATGATGAAGGACTTGGTTGGTTGTTGCCGGTATTGATCGTCATCATTATCGCTACGGTGTACGTGCAGATTAAAAAAGTAATGTCTGTTACACAAGGAAAAAAGTCGGTTTCATAAGACAATAAAGATACTTGGAGCTCCATCGCTTTTTCATGGCGGTGGAGATTCCTTTTATCTGCGTGTATGCTAATAGGATTTTACCTTAATTTATCGGAATAAATAATAAGTTTTAAGGTTTTATGTTCATGGAGGGATAATGATGATTACATTTTGTATCGCTTTACTTTTGCTTTTCATAGGATATGCGGTCTATTCCAAGTTCATCGAGAAAGTATTTGGAGTGGATGATTCCCGTAAAACGCCTGCTTATACTGAAGGGGATGGAATGGACTACGTACCGATGAGTTGGTGGAAAGGTTGGCTTATTCAACTGTTGAATATCGCAGGACTCGGCCCGATTTTTGGGGCTGTTGCAGGTGCGTTATATGGTCCAGTTGCTTTTATATGGATTGTTTTTGGTTGTATTTTTGCAGGTGGTGTCCATGATTATTTTTCTGGAATGTTATCGTTGAAACATGGCGGTGCTCAATTCCCGACAATCGTCGGGAAGTATTTGGGGGAGGCCGCGAAAAAAACTGTCAGTATCGTGTCCATCATATTGATGTTGCTCGTCGCTGCCGCATTTACAGCGGGACCGGCCCAATTGATTTCCCAAATTACACCGATTAGTTTCATGGTAGCACTCGTCCTCGTATTCGTGTATTTTTTATTGGCAGCTATTTTACCGATCAATAAAATAATCGGAAGAATTTATCCTGTTTTTGGTGCGATTTTGATTTTCATGGCGGTCGCCATCGCGGGTGCCCTTATTGTTGGTGGACAACCGATCCCCAATCTAACCTTTACGAATATGCACCCTGAAGGCTTGCCGATTTGGCCGCTCCTGATGGTGACGATTTCCTGTGGCGCCATTTCCGGATTCCACTCTACACAAAGTCCGATTGTTTCGAGAACGATGAAAAAAGAAACTGAAGGACGGAAAGTTTTCTACGGTGCAATGGTTGCTGAAGGTGTCATTACCCTTATTTGGGCTGCGGCAGGGATGACGTTTTTCGGTGGGACAGAAGGTTTGCAAGCCGCATTGGCGGCAGGCGGTCCCGCAGGCGTCGTCAATGAGATGTCGATTTCGATGCTGGGTCAAGTTGGTGGGGTTTTAGCTATTTTAGGCGTCGTCATTTTTCCGATCACAACAGGAGACACGGCACTTCGTTCAGCGAGAATGATGGCGACGGAAGCCGTTTCAAAATGGCTGAATCCTGATAAGAAAATTGTTATTATTGGCGTAACAATTGTGCTTGGTACGCCAGTGTTTTTACTTTCTACTATCGATTATTCATTTTTATGGAGATACGTAGGATGGTCTAACCAAGTTGTGGCGGCGGTCATGCTTTGGACAGCGACAGCTTACTTATTGAAGGAAGGGAAGGCACACTTATTGACAGGCGTCCCGGCGCTCTTCATGACAGCAGTTGTCTTCTGTTATATTTTTTATGCACCTGAAGGGTTGAATATGGATTACACGGTGTCCATGATTATTGGCGCATGTCTCACGATCGTGGCCGCTGTTCTGTATGTTAGGCAAGTGATCCGTCATAAACAAGTGGCAATCAAGCGAGTATTGGCAGAGAGATAATTCAAAAAATCCGGTTCCTCTTTTTGAGGGAATCGGATTTTATTTTCCTATATTTATGGAGGATAATTATGTTTACTGGAATTACTGGTTAATCCACAATAAAATTTGGTATTTTCAAGATGTAATAATTTGATAAATTTAAATAAATCATGCAATGCTAATGATATTATATAGTATACTTTGATTTTAGATATGATCATTAAATATAGGGGGAGAGTCTAATTTATCTTCAACAAATCGGTCGGAAAGTAAAAGAAGCGCGATTAAACAAGTCTTTTACTCAACAGGAATTAGCAGAGAAATGCAATTTAACAAAGAGCCACATTTCAAAAATTGAAAATGGACAAGCAGCGCCAGCAGTAGCAACATTATCGAAAATAGCCCAAGAATTAAATGCACCCTTATCTTGGTTTTTGGAATCGAATATCCAACATAAAATGTCGATTGTAAGAAGTAAAGAAAGAACATTAAAAGTCGGAAATAAAGAAATTGGTTATACTTATGAAACTTTGGCAAAGCGTCCTCATTTTAGCAAAGTTGAACCTGTCATCGTTACCGTTTTGCCAGAAGCAGAGTTAGTGGAACCTTTTACACATGCAGAAGATGAATTTATTTATGTTCTTTCTGGCTCTATTAATCTTTATTATGATGGTGAATTACACTTTTTAGAACAAGGTGATAGTGCCTATTTTGAAGGAAATGTACCGCATATTTTCCTTGCGACTCATAGCACGGAAGCTAAAGTTTTATCCATGTTTATTCAAGTAGACTCCTTTTAATTCTATTATGTGGAATATTTGTGCCGATTTCCCCGATAAGGTGGCTCCGGCACGATCCCCCTCCAAGAATTTCATACCCTATCTCGATTTAACTCTGAACCAAATAAACGATTTCAGAAATATTTATTTATTTTGAATGAAAAGTGTTTTTAGTGTTTACATCTTCTTCATTATCATGTACTATCTTGTGTAATGTAATTCAACTTAGTTGAATTACATTACACAAGATGAAGGGGTGTATAAAATGACAACGACCAGAATTCCAGGATTTTATCGTTTATCCACTAAAGAAAGATTTGATATTGTTACAAAGGGGCGCGGTCTATCGGAGGATGAAATAACCTATCTGTCCGGAGATCAAGCTTTATCGATGGATTTAGCAGATTCAATGATCGAGAATGTTGTAGGTCAAATCGGAATCCCAGTTGGAGTTGCAACGAATTTTAAAGTGAATGGAAAAGATATATTTATCCCGATGGCAACTGAAGAACCATCTATTGTGGCGGCAGCGAGTAATGCGGCAAAAGCTACATATGAACATGGTGGATTCTTTACATCGATGAGTGGAACAATTATGCGTGGACAAATTCAAGTACTCGACATTGCTGATCCTTACGCAGCAAAAGCAAAGATTTTTGAGCATAAAGATGAGATTTTGAATCATTGCAATGAGAAAGATCCAACATTAGTTTCTTTAGGCGGTGGAGCTAAAGATTTAGAAGTGCATATTATCCCGACAACGAATCAGATAATGCTTGTTATCCATCTTATCGTTGATACAAAAGATGCAATGGGTGCCAATGCTGTCAATACGATGGCTGAATCGGTTGCACCGATGATTGAAACAATGACGGGCGGCCGAGTCATTCTAAGAATTATTTCGAATTTAGCGGACCGTAGATTAGTGCGTGCACGGGCAGTGTTCTCAGCGGAAGCTCTTGGAGGTAAAGAAGTTGTGGAAAACATTGTAAGCGCTTTCGAATTAGCAGATTTTGATCCGTATCGGGCAGCTACCCATAATAAAGGAATTATGAATGGAATATCGGCAGTGGTGTTAGCGACCGGTAATGATACACGTGCTGTAGAAGCAGGTGCACATGCTTACGCGTCTATTTCGGGTCATTATAAATCCTTAACGAAGTGGGAAATAAATGCGGAAGGTAATTTATCAGGATCAATTGAACTTCCTATGGCGGTTGGAATTGTAGGGGGTGCAACAAAAACACATCCGGTTGCACAAGCTTCGTTAAAAATTATGGGGATTGACTCTGCCGAAGAGCTATCGGGCTGCATTGCTGCAACAGGCCTTGCACAAAATGCTGCGGGTCTACGCGCCTTATCTACTGAAGGCATCCAAAGGGGCCATATGACTTTACATGCAAGAAACCTAGCGGTGATGGCCGGTGCAGCTAAATCTGAAATTGATGGGATTGTTGCGCAAGCGGTAGCAGAAAAAGATCTAAGGTATGATCGGATTTTGGAGATAACTAAAGCTGTTCAGAGAGGTGAATAATTTGTCTGATAAGCGTAGCGAAAGAAGCGAAACACCAACTCATAAAAAAAGGTATTTAGAAATATTAGGAGATACGATTGTACCTAACCAATTACTTTTATCCATTATTATAAGTATTGCAATAAGCTTAGGGGGATATAATCTCGGTCTTTGGTTTTTCCCGTCCATCGCTAGTGAAAACATGATTACTTCTTATTCTTTGCTTCTTGGCATTACAGGAACCGTCCTTTCATTGCTATTTTGTTCTATGATCTTCAAGCCAAAACGGATATTAATTGAAGAGGAAACTTCATTTGAAAGTATGAGGGAAGTCTTTGAGGATTTACAATTGGATGCGCGTGAAGAGTTGCGCTTAATAGAGGATGATTCGATCACACAAAAAGAGCTGGAAGAACTTGGCGTTCTTGAGCATTTTCGAGCTCTTGGAGGTGAAGAGAAGAAATGAGTTTATTAGTAACTGCAATTTTATTTGCATTAATTGGAGCCATTGTGTTTTCATTAATCGGATTGATTTCGGGAACAGATGAAACCGCAGTTATGGTTCCACTTACTTTACTAGTCATCTTATTAGGTGCACCTCCCGCAGCTGTCTTTTCATTCTTCATGGCGGCCGTTTTAGCAAAGCACCTTACACATGCTGTACCAACAGCCTTGATGGGAATTCCTGGCGATACAACTGCAGTTCCTTTAATCGATCATGCTACGACACTTAGAAGAATGGGAATGCCTCATGTTGCGCTTAGAAAGATGATATCTGGTGGCGTTATTGGTGCCTTTATTGCTTTGCCAACCGCAGTGGTATTGGGACAATTTTTAGGTCAGTTTGCCGATTTCTTTACATCATCAGCTGGGATTATCTTCACGCTCGCCGCTTTATTGATTGCTTATTTCTCACCTGGAAAATGGGTAAGCGTTTTAATGATTGTTCCTTTTGCTTTCTTTATTAAAAGTTTAGATTTAATGAGCTTTACTTTATTGGATAAACATTTAACGATCAGCTTTTTTTTAGGAATAGCAGTAGGCCCCATGTTTTCTGATATTTTATTTGCTACTTCATCAACTGCTAAACGTTCAATTGAAAGAACAGAGCCCAAGGAGTATCATTTAGCCCCTGAAACGAAAGCGTGGAAAGGGTACTTTCCAAACCCTTTGAAAATACTCACGGGCAGACAAAAGTTTTTCACTGCCATTACGACATTTATTTCTTCGTTGACTTTTGTATTTAGCCCTGTCGGCATGACATCTTTAATGGGAGAAATAGTAGGGTCACGCACAAAAGGTGCTTATAAAAAATCAACGACGAGTTTAACAGTCATGAATGGTGTTACTGAATCTACATACATTGCAGAAGCGATCATACCACTTATCGCTTTCGGGATTCCTTTAAGTCCTGTTGCATTAGGTCCCGCTTCTCCATTGTTTAACGCGCCACCTATTTTTACTGTGGAACCTGTCAATAACTTGCACACCTACTTGACTTCATGGGACTTTTTCTTATACGGTGCAATCGGTCTTGTTGTTGCGACACTAATTGCTTATCCATTCTCCATGAACTATGCAAGAAAAGCATCTGTACTTGTGATGAAATATGTGAGCCAGGAGGCGATCGTTGCAATGTTCATAGGGTTAGCTTGTCTACTTGCATTCCATGAGGCGCAACTAGTCGGTATCGCTCTCACCTTTACAGTTGCAGCTGTCGGGGGGCTTTTGAATCGTATTCTTGGAATTGGGGCAGGCGTACAGTTCATGGTCTTCTATGCTTCATCCTGGATTATGATGACTTTATTTGGATTTTAATAGAAAGGAGTTTGTGTAAATGTCATATGGATTGCCTAAAAAGGTATTTATTAGAGAAGTAGGGCCAAGAGATGGTCTACAGAACGAAAGTAAATTTATTGCTACACAGGACAAAATCGATTGGATAAACCAACTTTCTTTGACTGGGCTCAACTATATAGAAGTAACTTCCTTTGTTAACCCTACATGGATTCCTGCCTTAGCCGACGCAGATACTGTGACCAAACAGATTAAAAAAGCTCCCGGGGTGACATATGCAGCGCTCGTGCCGAATAGGAGAGGGTTAGACCGTGCGTTGGAAAGTCAAATAGACGAAGTTTCAGTTTTCATCTCCGCGAGTGAGTCTCATAATAAGGAGAATATTAACAAGACAATAAGCGAGACAGAGATCGTTCTATCCGAAGTTGTACGTGAATCGATTGCAAATAACAAATCTATAAGAGGTTATATTTCCACTGTATTTGGATGCCCTTTCGAGGGAAAAGTGGAAATTAACGAAGTGATTCGATTAACCGATTCACTATTTGAAATGGGTATAGAGGAATTATCTTTAGGAGATACGATTGGTGTGGCTCATCCATTACAAGTGAGAATATTACTGGAAGAACTTTTAAAGCGCTATCCACAAGATAAAATTGCAATGCATTTCCATAATACACGTGGAACGGCTATGGCGAATGTACTCGCCTCTTTAGAGATGGGCATCACAAAGTTTGATAGTTCCCTAGGAGGTCTTGGGGGGTGTCCGTATGCACCAGGTGCATCGGGGAATTTGGCAACAGATGATCTTCATTACATGCTTTCAAGTATGGGGATTCAAACAAATATTAACACTGCTAAGCTACATTCAGCTGCATTGTTTATTCAAGAAAAAATGAAAAAACCTTTAGATAGCCATACAGTCAAATATAGAATGAAAGAATGAACTGGCTTGACGTAACATGTTGAATTCGCTTTGGGTTTAAAAAGAATATCGCATAATAACTAACGATTCAATCTGTTTAAAAAATCCGGTTCCTCTTTTTGAGGAAACCGGATTTTTTAGTTGGCTTTTTTTGCGAGGAATTCTTCGATGGCTCGTAGCCAATTTTCTCGCATGGCGGCCGTTACTTTTTCTCCATTCTTGTCTTTGATCAATTGAATAATCTGGGCATGCTCATCAATCGACTTCTCTGTTAAGATGATTGAGTTATGGAAAAACAATCGGCGGACATGTGCTTGAAGAGATTCGAGCATCGATAAAATATACGGATTATTTGCCGCATCCACGATAATGTGATGGAAGGCTTCGTCGATTTTCAATGCAGCGAAATCATCTTTTGCATGTACGGCATTGGCGAATTCTTCATTCGTCTCTTCTAATAATGCGATTGTTTCTTCAGTCATGTTTGGTATTGCAAGTTCTGCTGATAGCGCTTGCAATGCCGCGAGTGGCGGAAGCAGATCAGTAATCGATTCTCTTTCAATTTCAGTCACTTGTGTCGCTTTTCCGGGGAACATTTCAACGAACCCTTGCACTTCAAGAAGTTGTAAGGATTCACGGACAGGGGTTCTGCTGACGCCTAATGCTTTGGCAAGCTCAAGGTCATTCAGTTTTTCACCGGGATGAAGCGTCCCATCAATAATCCATTGTTGGATTTGTTTAAAGGCACTTTTCTTTGCGGTTTCACGGACCGGCTTCGAATGATTGGTAGGTATCGGCATTATGTTTCACATCCTGTGTCAGTTATGAAGTAATCATATAGTTACAAGTATACAGGAAAGTAATAGAAAAAGATATATGCAATATATCGCATATGACATTATGAAAAGTCACTCACTTCTTCATTTCGCCTTTTTCGGTGATTACCAATGTTTTGCCATTTTGTAATGTTAGCTCCAGCGGGAATGTGCCACTTAAATGAGTGGAGAAATACCATCTCCTATTCGGCGGGACGAGGATGATAAAACAATCTCCCACCCCTAAAAAGTTTAGGCCTTCAGGATCAATGCCTGCTTCTCTGAGTACGGGAATCCCCTCTGTTTGAAGGGCTTTACCGACATCGGAAACGAAAGGCGTCGTCACGCTCGCTTCACTGATATTGAGAAATGAAGATGAACTGAATGCACCTTCTCGTTGCCGATGTCGACGACCAATAAACTCAACAACATTTCCGGCAGGGTCTTCAAAGTAAATGGCGTCGGCATTGAAGTTTTTATAGTAGATTTCATCTTTTCCGTTTTCAATATTCAAGTTCACCCGGTTTTGCACCCATGTCTTGGCGGCAGGTATTTGATTGCCAGGGAGGTTGAAGGCAAAATGATAGGAAGCGGATTGACTTGCTCGTTTAAATGTTAAGCAAGAGCTCCCGATTTGAACTGTAAATTGCTGTTGTGCCTGTTCAATTAGGGGAAGCGCCAAAATAGTCGTATAAAAAGATTGCATCGCTTCTAACTTGTTTGTATAAAGCGTCACTGATCTGAACATCAGGCTCACCTCTTGAATTTGTTGGTTATACGCGGATCATATTTATTCACCAGAAAGTAACAGTAATAACCAAGCATACTTCCCAGTGTATTTAGCCATAAATCATCGATATCACTGCTTCTTACTTGGGACAATTGCGTTATTTCAATGAAAAGGGAGAGGCTGAAGCCAAGTAAGGAAACTTTCCAAAAGCGATTGAAGTTATGCCAAAGTAATGGAACCAGAAAGCCAATTGGGATGAAAATAGCTATATTCCCTAAAAAGTTAATGATAAAGGGTTGCCAATAATTCAGCTCTGTGATGGCATAATAATTGTCTTGAAAAACCTTGAAAGGAATAAGGTTTATGTTGGAAAATGTGCGTGTAACGACAGGCCCTGTATACAAGAACGTTAGGATTGTCTGTGAGAACAATGCTGTCATGAATAAGAAGAAGGAAACGACCCCAATTTCACGAAGGGAGACCTGTGACGGACCCCCGCGTGTTTTGTTGTACATTATTCGTATAATTATTATGAAAGGTAAAGCGATGAACATATAAGGAAGCATATCGCCAATATAACCTATAATCGCTGACATCGTCTCTTAGTTCGCCTTAAAGTTATAGATTGGTTTAATCACTTCAAGTACTTCGACAGTGTCGTTGATATGCTTCAAGATGTCTTCCATCTGCTTGTAGGCGAAAGGGGATTCATCGATCGTCGCTTTAGTGACAGATGTACTCCAAACATCTTTCATCGAATCTTCGAATTCTGCTATTTTCACTTGACGCCTCGCTTGGGAACGGCTCATGATCCGGCCGGCACCGTGAGGCCCTGAATAATTCCAATCAGGATTTCCTTTTCCGCGACAAATGAGGGAACCGTCCCGCATATTCATGGGAATAATGACTATTTCGCTTTCTTCCGCTGAGATTGCCCCCTTACGTAAAATCATTTTGTCTAAGTCGACGTAATTGTGAATCGTATCGAACTGAGAAACAGTTTGCCATCCCATACCTTCTATAATTACTTCCGCCATCGTCTGTCTATTCACGGCTGCATACTGTTGGGCGATGTTCACATCATGCAAATAGTTTTGCATATCCTCGCCGTCCACATATGCCATATCTTTCGTCAGCATCGCATTATTATTATTTTTACCTATATTTTCAACGGCTATGGTTTGGTAATGATCGGAAATTTGTTTGCCAGGATTTCTGCTTCCAGAATGGATGACGAGATAAATGCGACCGTCTTTGCTCTCATTTAATTCGATGAAGTGATTGCCGCCCCCAAGGGTTCCGACACTGACCCGGCCCCTCCCTTCATTGATCGGAGCGATGATGTCGGCAAACGGAATTTGCTGTGCGTTTTTATGTGCTTTTTTTCGGACGTTCATGCCGCTTGGGATGTTGCGTCGGATGATCTGATCCACCTTATGAAAGTCA
>CAOKMT010000021.1 GCA_948469885.1 uncultured Sporosarcina sp.
GGTCTGTCGGAGGGTTAACCGTCCGCCGTGCGTGTTTTGCTACATGTGGGAGGAATTCATCGGTGCCATGCGCCGATAAGCGATCGGCGAAATGTCTTCCGAGTTGCTGGAATTTCGGTTGAACGTTTGTTTGAAGTGCGTGCATTCGATTTTCAAGTCCTTCTATGGTAAAAAGGTCGAAATCTTTCATTTGCCAAAAATATTTACTCATGTTTTTTCCTCCCTTTTAAGATGTACGTTTATCGTAACAAAAGTTTGGGAATAATAAGTACAACAAGGCTTCGGACTAGAATAAATTACTGGAGCCGCATATTATAATGGTAATTAGCGCAATAATCAAATTATTCACATGAAAAGGGGTGGCTATGATGAAACAAGTTGTGCATGTTATTCGCAAAGCGGATGTTGAAAAGGAATATGTAAAAGTCCTTCACCTTGAACTTGATTATGAACTTGCGACTTTATTCGAGGCGGTCCAGCAAGATGACACGAAACAAATTATGAAAAGTAAAAAGCGGCTACAAGAAATTCATCGTGAGCTGGAAACTTTAGATGGTTTCGCTTAATCACGAAATTGGGCTCAAAAGGCGTCCGAATACACCGTTCCTAAACGGGAATCGTGTATTCGGGCGCCTTTTTCGTTATACTGGAAGAAAAGGTCATTCAGACGAAAGGTTGATTGCGTATGAATTGGGGAGTTATTGATCGGTATGCGAAATCGTTAATTAAAGAGGCGGGACATAAAATACGGATGTCTTTTTTCAATCCGATACATATCGATTCGAAAGCGAATGCCAATGATCTTGTGACGAACATCGATCGTGAAATTGAACGTTTTTTTATCGGGCGAATAAAAAAAGATTTCCCAGACCATAAAATCATTGGGGAAGAAGGCTTCGGGGATCGTGTTGAAACACTGGAAGGTGTCACATGGATTTTAGACCCGATTGATGGAACGATGAATTTTGTTCATCAAAAACGTAACTTTGCGATTTCCTTAGGGATTTATGTAGATGGAGTCGGCATGCTCGGTTATATCTATGATGTCATCCATGATGATTTATATCATGCGAAAAAAGATGAAGGCGCATATTTTAACGATGAGCGCTTGCCTAAATTGGAGAAGACATTATTAAGCGATGCAGTGATCGGTATCAATGCAAGTTGGGTCGCTCCAAATCGCCATGTCGATCATGAGAAAGTCGTAGAGCTTATTCGAGAATGTAGGGGAACCCGTTCTTATGGGTCGGCAGCGATGGAACTGGCCTACGTTTCGACAGGAAGACTGGATGCGTATATATCGATGCGATTATCGCCATGGGATATTGCAGGTGGGGCTGTGATTGCCAGTGAAGTCGGTGCGATTTCTACAAATTTGAAAGGGGAACGACTTCGTTTCTTGGAACAAGATACGTTTATCGTCGCACGTCCGGGATTGCATGACCATATTTTATCCAACTACATCCGGTTGAAAGAGCGGGATGTGTAAGGATGAAAGCGCGGGATGTGTAAGGATGAAAGCGTCATAGGTGAGGGAATGGGACAATGGAAATATGTGTTTACTCAGCGGACAAAAAAAGAACCTGTCTTTTTCGACAGATTCTTTATCCGTTAAAGGGCACCTTGCTCCCGCATTTTCTTTTTCGTTTTGAAGCCAAAACCCATGATAAGTGTCAACGCAATGATGGCGGCAACAGCGCCAAGGATACTTCGGTGTGCGATCGAGACGCCGATCGCGCACATCGATAAGACGGCGGCAATCGAATAAAGGACGAAGATCCATTTAATATCTTTCAACAAAATCCCTCCATCAGTTCGGAAAAAATATCATATTGTTCTCTCTTATGCTATAATAACACAGTTACTCATACGAAAAAAGACCAATGGAGTGAAATCATGACTAAAGAACGCAATGATTTAAGAAATATTGCAATTATCGCCCACGTCGATCACGGAAAAACGACGCTTGTCGACCAACTACTGAAGCAATCGGGAATCTTCAGGGACAATGAGCAAGTGGACGACCGTGCCATGGATTCAGATGATATAGAGCGCGAGCGGGGCATTACCATTCTTGCGAAAAATACAGCGATTGAATACAAAGATACAAAAATAAATATTTTAGATACACCTGGACACGCGGATTTCGGTGGAGAAGTCGAGCGGATTTTAAAAATGGTGGACGGCGTTCTTCTTGTCGTCGACTCGTTTGAAGGTTGTATGCCGCAAACTCGATTCGTTTTGAAAAAAGCGCTTGAAGAAAATTTGAAACCGATTGTCGTCGTCAATAAAATTGACCGTGAATTTGCGCGTCCTGATGAAGTTGTCGATGAAGTACTTGAATTGTTTATTGAACTGGATGCGAACGATGAACAACTTGAATTCCCAGTTGTCTATGCTTCCGGTTTTAATGGAACTGCAAGTCTTTCTTCAGACCCGGCAGAGCAGGAAGATACGCTGCGCGTTTTATACGATTCGATCATTGAGCACATTCCGGCACCTGTTGATAACCGGGAAGAGCCATTGCAATTCCAAGTGTCCTTACTCGATTACAGCGATTATTTAGGTCGGATTGGAATTGGTAGAATCTTCCGGGGGACGATGAAAATCGGCGATCAAGTTTCCGTTTTAAAGCGTGACGGTAGCGTGAAAAATTATCGCGTGACAAAAATGTCCGGATTCCTAGGGCTGAACCGAATTAATATCGAAGAAGCGCACGCGGGCGATCTCGTCGCTGTATCTGGGATGGAAGACATTGATGTTGGGGAGACGGTTTGCCCGGTCGATTACCAAGAAGCATTGCCGATGTTGCATGTAGATGAACCGACATTACAGATGACTTTTCTTGTCAACAATAGCCCATTCGCTGGAAAAGAAGGGAAATGGGTGACGGCAAGGAAAATCGAAGAGCGACTTGAACAACAATTGCAGACAGATGTTTCGCTTCGGGTCGAGCCGACAGATTCACCAGATGAGTGGATTGTGTCAGGACGTGGAGAGCTTCATTTATCCATTCTCATTGAAAATATGAGACGGGAAGGGTTCGAACTGCAAGTGTCCAAGCCCGAAGTGATTGTACGAGATATCGATGGCGTCCGATCAGAACCGGTCGAGCGTGTTCAAATTGATGTGCCAGAAGCCTATACAGGCGCAGTCATTGAATCGATCGGTGAAAGAAAAGGCGAAATGTTGGATATGATTAATAACGGAAACGGCCAAGTTCGACTCGTCTTTTTAGTGCCGGCCCGTGGATTGATCGGTTATTCGACCGAGTTCCTAACGTTAACAAGAGGGTACGGTATCATTAACCATACATTCGATTCTTACAAGCCGAAAGCATCTGGTAAAGTGGGCGGTCGAAGAAACGGCGTGCTCGTTTCAATGGAAAACGGAACTGTGACTCCGTATAGTATTATGCAGTTAGAGGATCGTGGAACGATGTTCGTAGAAGCGGGAACGGATATTTACGCCGGGATGATTGTCGGGGAAAATACACGTGAAAATGATTTGAATATCAATTTAACAAAAGCGAAGCAGGCGACAAACGTCCGTTCAGCGACAAAAGATCAAACAGTTACGACAAAAAAACCACGAATCATGTCGCTTGAAGAAGCGCTACAATACTTGGATGATGATGAGTATTGTGAAGTGACACCATCTTCTATTCGACTTCGCAAAAAGATTCTTAACAAAACGGAACGCGAAAGACTTCAAAGAAAGAAAAAGTTCGCAGACGATTAATCGTCTATAAAGGAGATGTTATCTGTGGATAAAAGTGCAGAGGAGTCACAATTCGTCTTTGACAGGATGTCTGGGATTTCTCGCTTTATTTATGAGATGCTTGGCACGACAACGAGTGGCGGTGAGATGGACTACACAGTTGCTGGCTACGTCCTGTTCGCCGTTGTATTCATCATGTCGGCCATTGTTTATAAATTAGGTTTTGCGAAAAAGTTAAAGCCGTTACAAAGCTTGATTATTTACATCTTTTTATTTCTCGGTTGTCTCGTGCTAACATTTCTTGCGTTTTTCCTGCCGATTGTCGAAGGACTTATCGTGGCAGCGCTTATTTTAATTATATATCGCGTCCGTAGGATGAATGAATATAAGGGTGAAGAAAAAGACTCCATCGCTTAACCGCGAAGGAGTCTTTTTTTAATGTTTATGGATCAAAAACTATCCTCGATCGAATGTGAGCTACGGCGGAAAATGAAGTCCCCGGTCGCTACACGCGCAATGGTCTTTTGGGTGATGCGCTCTTCACAATTTACACACATGTACGTATGGATCGGTCTGTTTCTTAGTTTTTTTGCAAGTGGTGCTTCATCGGGGAGCCGTCCGATTTCGTCACATAAAACACATTTGACACGCATAAGGCACCTCCTAATCGATGTTCACTGCGATAACGTTACGGATAGGATTTTCGATGTTGGATCCATCTTTGAAGAGAATGTGAACCGGACCATCTTCAATAATTGGTTTACCGTCAACGCTATATTTCAAGATGAAATCATCCAGTTTTGTCAGCGGAAATGCATGGTTGTCTCCATCGGTTGTTTCAAACGAAATTGTTTTGGCATCTTCATTGGGTGTTGCATTTTTCAAGAAATGATTCAAATACATTCCGTAAGTGCCGGTTAAGTCTCTCGTTTTTTCAAAGTCTTTTTCTGTCTCCAAAGTCGGCGGAAAAGTGGCCCCTTCCATAATTTCGCGTGACCAATGCTTGCCCATCGCTTTTTTATACTCTTCCAGCTCGTCCTTTTCGACGTGATCATCTGTGAAATACGTATCCAAGTCAATTTTTCGGTCATCAAAGATCCAAACGCTCGGATCTAATGTAATCGAATGACGTACGTTGCCTTTAATTTGAACAATTGCTTTCAATTTTTATGTCCCCCTACTGAATTAGGTAAAATCATCAACTGGTTCTAGTATACAGCTTTCACGGCAAGGGGAAAAGTTTTCGCGTTCTTTATTTTGGATGAAAGAGGAATTGCTTGCTTTTTTCGCGTTCAAAAGATACAATTTATTCATAATCGACGAGAAGAAATAATAGCTTGATGGGGGCGTCCTCATGGATATAGAATTGCAAGAAACATATCAGGAAAAGGCAATGAAACAGCTTCAAGCTGATGCGGATAAGATTGCACAGCTGATCAAAGTACAAATGGATCATTTGACGATGCCTCAGTGCCCATTATATGAAGAAGTGTTGGACACGCAAATGTTTGGGCTGGCCCGTGAAATTGATTTTGCGGTGAAACTCGGACTTATTGAACGTGCCAAAGGGAATGAAATTCTCAATTCTCTTGAGAAGGAAATGACCGTCTTGCACGATTTATATACGAGAGAATAAGCAGAAGACTCAAACTCTACTACATGGTTTGAGTTTTTTGTTTAACTTGCTTCAGCAATGCTTGTTGCGATGATGGTGTAGCGACTGGAGCAGAAGGCCACCATTTGGCGGGATGAAGCTAAATCCAATTCAAATGGAAGGCGTATAGTCTCTGGGTACAGCCGCTTGTGACACTGCTGAGCAAGCCACCTGCGCTTTTCATGAGTTCAAACCTACTGCTTGGTTGGCAGAAGTCGGGCTTAAGGTCGTCGCGATTAGGAAGTCAGTCTAAACACGCGTCGATAAGTAGCAGGCATCCTAGGATCGCCGTGTCCTGCGGCAATGGATGCATGATCGGCTTTCCTGCCGACCCTCGCTACGATCGCATGGCTAGCTTCCAACTAGTCCCGGCAACGGTTGCATACCCGTATCTCGGGGGTATAGACGCAATTACACCGAGGCGTAATTGATGAAAAAGAGGTCTTGGCAATGCATACTTATTCAAAACGATTTTTACGCAATTTTGATTTTCCACTTTTTTTCGCTTTTTTATTGCTCAGTTTGTTCGGACTCGTCATGATTTACAGTTCGAGCATGTTATGGGCGGTGCATCGTTATGATTATGCACCAAATTACTTTTTCCGCAAACAGATTTTTAACTTGGCGCTTGCCTATCCTGCTTTTTTTCTAGCTGCCTTTTTCCCTTATAAAAATTATAAGAGAAAAAAGTTTATGATATTCTCTGTCGCGATTATGTTCATATTACTCTTTCTTGTTCATCTGATCGGTTGGGGAGAGCATGTCGGAGCGAGAAGTTGGATCAACTTCGGTTTTGGTAACCTTCAACCTTCAGAAGTAGCGAAGCTTGTCATTGTGATCTACTTTTCTAGTGTTTTTGCCAAAAAGTATGAGGCAGGTACAATCGATAACTTGAACCAGTCCATTGCACCACCGATTGGTGTCCTTGTCCTAGCTGTCGGGTCGGTCATGATGGAAACCGATATCGGGACGTCGCTTATTATCATTATGACGGCATTATCTGTGATGGCCGCCAGTGGTATTAAAATGAAAACTTTTGTGAAGATGAGCGGGCTCATCGGAGGTTGTCTGTTATTAGCGGCGCCATTTCTTTATTTTAACTGGGATACGATTATGACGTCGAGTAGAAAAGGCCGATTTTTAGCTTATCTTAACCCTTTCGACTATCTTCAAGGATCAGGTTACCAAATTGCCAATGGCTACATCGCGATCGGTTCCGGCGGTGTACACGGTAATGGATTAGGAAATTCAATCCAGAAAATGGGGTATTTGCCTGAACCGCACACGGATGTTATTATGGCGATTATATCGGAGGAATTGGGCATACTCGGAGCGATCATTGTCATTGGGGGGTTAGGATTTATCGTCTTGCGTGCATTGTCCATAGCGTTGCGAACAAAAGATCCACAGGCACGTATGCTTGCCGCGGGGATCGGAAGTATGATTGGAGTGCAAACTTTCGTGAACTTAGGTGGATTGACAGGACTCATCCCGCTGACCGGTGTCACATTGCCGTTCATTAGTTACGGGGGGACGTCTATCATACTGTTGTCCATCGGAGTGGGGATTTTAATGAACGTTTCCATGTTTACTAAATATGAAAAGTCCAAAAAATAGGGGAGTGTTGGGGAATGGAGAAAATCAATAAAATCCTTGTTGCAAATCGTGGGGAAATTGCAATAAGGATATTTCGTGCTTGTACAGAATTGGAAATCGCGACAGTCGGTATTTATTCAACAGAAGATAGTGGGTCATTCCATCGTTATAAAGCGGATGAATCGTACCTTGTGGGGGCGGGGAAAAATCCGATTGATGCTTATTTGGACATTGAAGGCATTATCTCTATTGCAAAAGATAGCGGGGCGGATGCCGTCCATCCGGGGTACGGTTTCTTGGCGGAAAACGCACAGTTTGCAAGACGCCTTGAAGAGGAAGGAATTATTTTCATAGGGCCGACATCTGCACATCTTGATATGTTTGGCGATAAAGTAAAAGCGCGAGAACAGGCAGTTGCAGCTGGTTTGCCAGTCATTCCAGGAAGCGATGGTCCTGTTTCTTCGGCCAAAGAAGTCGCAACATTCGGTAATTTGAATGGTTATCCAATCATGATTAAAGCTTCACTCGGCGGCGGTGGACGTGGGATGCGGATCGTGCATTCCGAAGAAGAAGTTTTTCAAGCGTTTGAACGCGCACAATCGGAAGCGAAAGCTGCTTTCGGATCGGATGAAATGTACGTTGAGAAATTCATCGATAAGCCGAAGCATATTGAAGTTCAAATACTTGGAGATTCGCACGGGAATGTCGTTCATCTTTACGAGCGGGATTGTTCAATCCAACGGCGTCATCAAAAAGTGGTGGAAATTGCTCCGTCCATTTCTTTAGATGATCAATTGCGCGAAGAGATTTGCAATGCAGCCGTAAAGTTGATGGAAAATATTGACTACATCAATGCGGGCACTGTTGAATTTCTCGTAGCTGATGGGGCATTTTATTTTATCGAAGTGAACCCTCGGATCCAGGTGGAACATACGATTACGGAAATGGTGACAGGAATTGATATTGTGCACTCACAAATACATATTGCGGATGGGAAAAGTATGCATAGTGAACAAGCACAAATACCGTTACAAAACGATATTCCATTGTTCGGATTTGCCATCCAATCTCGGGTGACGACAGAAGATCCGTTGAATGATTTCATGCCGGATACTGGGAAGCTTGCGGTGTATCGGTCAGGCGGTGGTTTCGGTGTACGGCTGGATGCCGGAAATGGTTTCCAAGGTGCAGTCATTACACCGCATTATGATTCATTGCTCGTCAAAGTATCGACATGGGGTATGACGTTCAAGGAAGCTGCGGCTAAAATGGACAGAAACTTACAAGAATTCAGGATACGCGGTATTAAAACGAATATTCCTTTTCTCGCCAATGTCGTCAAACATAAGAATTTTCTCGTAGGCGACTACGATACGGGTTTCATCGACTCGACACCTGAGTTATTTTTGTTTCCGACTCGTCTTGATCGGGGAACAAAAATATTGAACTACATTGGTAATGTCACGATTAACGGGTTTCCTGGAATCGAAAAACAGTCAAAACCTGTATTCCATCCGGTGCGGAAGCCGTCTGTCGATTTAACGAAACAACCGATTCCAGGGACGAAACAAATTCTTGACGAAAGCGGTCCAGAAGGGCTCGTAAAATGGATCCAAAAACAAGATGATGTGCTACTGACAGATACGACTTTTCGAGATGCCCATCAATCACTTCTTGCTACAAGGGTTCGTACAGCGGATATGACGGCAATCGCGTCTGAATCGGCAAGGCTTATGCCAGATCTGTTTTCCTATGAAATGTGGGGAGGCGCAACTTTCGATGTGTCATACAGATTTTTGAAAGAAAGCCCTTGGGACAGGCTCATTAAACTACGCGAGCAAATTCCGAATGTACTATTCCAAATGCTTTTCCGTGGCGCGAATGCGGTAGGTTATACAAACTACCCTGATAATGTCATCCGGGAATTTGTGAAAAAGTCTTCAGAAGCCGGCGTCGATGTATTCCGGATCTTTGATAGCTTGAACTGGATTAAAGGAATGGAAGTCGCAATTGATGCAACGCGTGAAGTGGGTAAGGTTGCGGAAGCGTCCATTTGTTATGCTGGTGATATTCTTGACGATTCGCGTGATAAATATACGATTGGTTATTACAAAGAAATGGCGAAAGAGTTGGAAGCGGCAGGGGCTCACATACTTTGTATTAAAGATATGGCGGGCTTGTTGAAACCGGAAGCGGCATATAGGCTTATTTCTGAACTGAAAGACACAGTGGAGTTACCGATCCACCTTCATACCCATGATACGAGTGGCAACGGAATTTATACGTATGCACGCGCGATCGAAGCGGGTGTGGATATCGTCGATACAGCGCTTGGTTCGATGGCCGGACTGACGTCCCAGCCATCCGCAAGCTCTTTATACTATGCGATGAAGGGCAATGAGCGCAACGTTCGTGCAGATGTTCAAGCATTGGAGGATTTATCGTATTATTGGGAAGATGTCCGCGGTTACTATCAGCATTTTGAAAGCGGTATGAAGAGTCCCCATACGGAAATCTATGTCCATGAAATGCCGGGGGGCCAATATTCGAACTTGCAGCAGCAGGCAAGAGCTGTCGGTCTTGGTGGGCGATGGGAAGAAGTTAAAGCGATGTATTCCCGTGTGAACTTGTTGTTCGGGGACGTTGTGAAAGTGACACCTTCTTCGAAAATCGTAGGCGATATGGCACTTTTCATGGTTCAAAATGATCTTGATGAAAAAACGGTATTAACGCGAGGCCAATCGATCGATTTTCCCGATTCGGTTATTGAATACTTCGCAGGATACATCGGGCAACCGTACGGTGGTTTCCCCGAAGAGCTTCAGCAAGTGGTGTTGAAAGACCGCGAAGCAATTACCGTTCGCCCAGGTGAACTGATGGAAGAAGTGGATTTTGAAGCGGTGCGAAACCAATTGAATGAAGAGTTGGGGCGCCCGGTTACGAGTCACGAAGTGCTGTCACACGCACTTTACCCTCAAGTGTTCAAGGAGTACTCAACGACGTACAAAGAGTTCGGTGATGTGTCAGTCATCGAGACGCCGGAGTTCCTTTATGGAATGCGCCTTGGGGAAGAGATAGAGGTGGAAATTGAAAAAGGGAAGACCCTCATTGTAAAACTTGTTTCCATCGGCGAGCCTCAATCGGATGCAACACGTGTCATTTACTTTGAATTGAATGGGCAACCGCGTGAAATCATTATTGAAGACGTCAATGCAGAATCGGTTGTCGTTCGAAAAGTGAAGGCGGACCCTTCGAAAGAAACGCATATCGCAGCGACAATGCCGGGAACGGTATTGAAAGTAGCAGTTGCAGAAGGAGCAAAAGTGAAAAGAGGCGAGCATCTTCTGATCACGGAAGCTATGAAAATGGAGACGACAATCCAAGCACCATTCGATGGAGTAGTGAAACAGATTTATGTATCAGCAGGGGAATCGATTGCAACAGGGGATCTCCTGATCGAATTGAAAGAATAAAATCCAAATAGAAAACACCCGGAAAGCGAAGTTATTTCGATTTCTGGGTGTTTTTATGATTCAGAAGTAGAAAATAGGGAAAGTATAGAAGAAAAAGGCCACTCGGAAATGAGAGGCCTTCCCTTTCTTTTATCCTTTGCGGTTTCGGGAAACGAGTAACACGAAATATGTCAGAAGACCGAACAACAAAGTGATAAATAATGAATGAAGCAATGAAACGTACAAATTCAATCTTGTCAAGACGACTAGCATCCCGGAAATGACTTGAAGTGTAACAAGGATAAAGGCGGTGATCCAGCCCCAATAAAACACGCGTTGTTTCTTGTAACGTCGAATGGCATAGATCATAATGTAACCGATCCAAAGGAAAATGAGTGCCGCTGCCGTGCGATGTCCCATTTGTACCCACTCGTAAAGGTTTGTCGGAAGGGTGAAAATCTCATCGTTTCGACAGAAAGGCCAGTCGCGGCAAATCAGACCCGAATCGGTATGTCGGACGAGTGCGCCAGAATAGACAACCACATAAGAATAAATGGAGACGCCGATCGTGTGCCATGTCAGTCGCTTGTCAATTTGTACACGTTCTGCATCAAATTTCTGATCGACTTCAAAGATGAGTAATGTCAAAAGGAAAACAGATGCAAAAGAGATGAGTGACATACCGAAATGGAGTGCTAAGATGAAATCGCCTTGCCCCCATAGAACTTGGGCCGCTCCAATTAAAGCTTGTAATACTAGGAAAAAGACAGCCATCACTGACAAAAACTTAGTTTCTCGGATATGTCCAAGTGCTTTCCACGACCAAACGGCCAAAACGACGATAAAGATGCCGACTGCACCAGTTACAAGGCGGTGGGAAAACTCGATGAGCACTTCGGTCGTAATTTCATCTGGAATCAGTTGCCCATTACAGCCAGGCCAGTGCCGACCGCAACCCATTCCACTATCCGTTTTCGTCACGAGGGCACCACCGAGCAGGATAAGTAGCATCCCGATTGTCGAAGCGACGGCGAACCACTTTAAATATTTGTTATATCGCAAAAATGTCACCTACTTCATTAAATGTTGACCAATCAACAAGGTCCCCGCTTTTTTGACTATAACGAATCACTCAAAAAAAAACAATGACTAGCAATTTGAAAAGCCATGAACAAAAGGCTTTTTCACAAATTGTTCATAAAAAAGACCTTTTAACTTCACAAATGATTTACACAAATGATTTACTATAGGGAGTGATGTGGGCTAGCTATGTCGAATCTTCGTGCCAGGTGAAGAGAATTTTGTATAAGTATAGAAATACCTCGCGAATTTCGATATAGTGAAGTATAGGAATGTCATTTATTACTTTGAGGGGAGGGATAACATGTCAAACGGTCGTGCAATATCGACGTCTGTTGAATCGGGCTCCGTTACAACATCTGCATACAAAGATTTCTTGGCGCTCATAAAAATTGGTATCGTCAATTCCAATTTGATTACGGTGTTCACCGGTTTGTTCTTAGCTATGCAGTTAAGCGGTATGAACTTTCTACATAATCTCGATATACTCTTTTTCACATTAGGAGGATCAGCACTTATTCTTGCAGGTGCCGCGGCGCTTAACAATTTGATTGACCGCGATATTGATCCGATTATGTCGAGAACAAAGTCAAGACCGACTGTGACGGGTCGATTTAAAGCACCGCCTGTATTGGCACTTGCGCTCACTTTCATCGTAATAGGTGAAGTATTATTGTTTTCCGCATCGAGCACAGCAGGTCTATGGGGACTTGCAGGAGTCTTCAGCTATGTAGTACTCTATTCAATGTGGTCGAAGCGCAAGCACGTGAGTAATACGGTCGTCGGGAGTATCTCGGGTGCGATTCCGCCTTTAATCGGATGGGCGGCAGTAGAGCCGGCACTTGGAGCAGGCGCGTGGGCGCTGTTTCTCATTATGTTCGTTTGGCAACCACCGCATTTTTATGCGCTTGCCATGCGTCGTACGGAAGAATACCGAGCTGCAAACATTCCGATGTTGCCAGTCGTGAAAGGTTTCGAAAGAACAAAGAAGTCGATGTTAGGTTGGGTTCTTGTGCTTTTTCCGTTACCGTTTCTATTGATGGAACTTGGCAATGGTTTTCTTTTATTGGCCACCGTGCTGAATATCGGTTGGCTATACTTAGCACTTAGAGGGTTTAGAGCGAAAGATGACTTGAAATGGGCAACAGGCATGTTTGTCTATTCATTGAACTACATGACCATTTTATTTGTTTCCATGATTATCTTCTCGTTATTTGTTTAACCGGATTTGAAATCCGGTATAATGACGCCGCAGCGTCATCAATCAATCGGAATTCTTTCTTTTGACAGGAATTCATATAGAGGGACGGGCAGTTCCCAATGACTTAGAAATTAATTTTCAGAAAGAGAGGTATGATTAGGCGATGATGAAAGGACTAAAGAAGTGGCACTTCTTTTCTCTGCTAGCAGCTCTGACCGTGTTCCTTTCAGGATGCGGCCAAAAGGAGCTATCCACGCTTCTTCCAGCAGGTGAAGTTGCTCGAGACCAATTCAATTTGCTGCTGCTATCTTCGGGAATCATGTTATTCGTAATCCTAGTAGTTGTGATCATCTACGTAATTGCTCTCGCTCGTTTCAGACGATCGAAATTAGGTGAGGATTATATGCCTAAACAAGTAGAAGGTAGTCACACACTTGAGCTTGTTTGGACGGTCATCCCGATTCTACTCGTACTGTTACTTGCTGTTCCGACAGTTTACTACACGTATAAACTAGGTAACGTGTCGGCGATGGGCGCGGTGGACGATGATGGAAATGCTGAAAACCTTGTCGTTGATGTAACGGCAAAACTGTACTGGTGGGAGTTTGAATACCCAGACTTAGGCATCGTAACAGCGCAAGAGCTTGTTGTTCCGATGGATGAGAAAGTATACTTCAACTTGGCTGCTGCTGACGTGAAGCACTCATTCTGGATCCCGGCAGTCGGCGGTAAGCTAGATAATAACGTTGAAAACGTGAACAAGTTTTACTTGATCTTTGAAGAGGACTCCAAAGATCTCAAAGACGGTGTGTTCTACGGAAAATGTGCGGAGCTTTGCGGACCGTCACACGCACTTATGGATTTCAAAGTAAAAACAATGCCACGTGCAGAGTTTGACAACTGGGTTGCAGCAATGCAAGCGACTGAAGGCAACACAGCGGATCCTGCATCTGCAGACCAAGGTGAAGTGTTGTTTGAGCAAAGCTGTATCGGATGTCACGCAGTAAGCGGTGTCGGCCAAGGTCCTATGGGTGTCAATGAAGCTGGGGCAATGGGTCCTAACTTGACAGCTTTCGGTGACCGTAACCGAGTAGCAGGATTTATGGATCACACGGAAGAATCTATAAAAGAGTGGATTGTAGACACGCAAAAACATAAGCCGGGTAACTTGATGCCTTCGTTCGATCATTATACTGATGATGAACTCGACGCGATTGCAACTTATCTGATGGGCTTAACTGTTGAAAAGTAAAGTTTTGTAACTTGAATTTGCAGAGGAGGTAAAAACTTTGAGTACAGCTGCTCAAAAGAAAGGATTTGGCGCCACGTTATGGGAATGGTTGACAACAGTTGACCATAAGAAGCTCGGAATTCTTTATTTCCTAGGTGGAGGATTCTTCTTCGTCCTTGGTGGTATAGAAGCATTATTAATTCGTATCCAGCTTCTTGTCCCAAATAACGATTTCGTTAGTGCGGGTCTGTTTAACCAACTGATCACGATGCACGGGACGACGATGATATTCTTGGCTGCCATGCCTATATTATTCGGATTTATGAACGTGATTATGCCACTACAAATTGGTGCGCGTGACTTGGCGTTCCCATTCCTTAACTCATTGGGTTTTTGGATGTTCATGCTTGGAGGAATTTTCTTAAATATTTCTTGGTTCACGGGGCAAGTACCTGACGCAGGATGGACGTCATATACTTCCCTCGCGATTACTTCCGAAGGTCACGGAATGGATTACTATGCAATCGGATTACAGATTGCAGGTGGTGGTACGCTTATGACGGGGATTAACTTCCTTGTTACAATTATTAATATGCGTGCACCAGGTCTTACTTACATGCGGATGCCTTTATTCACGTGGACTACACTCATTGCTTCGGCAATGATTTTGTTCGCATTCCCTCCATTGACAGTCGGTCTTTTCTTCTTGACATTTGACCGGTTGTTTGGCGGAAACTTCTTTGATCATGAGATGGGTGGAAATACGATTATTTGGGAGCATATTTTCTGGATTTTCGGTCACCCTGAAGTTTACATCCTGATTTTGCCGGCATTCGGTATTTTCTCAGAGATCTTCCCGGTGTTCGCCCGTAAGCGTCTATTCGGTTATACATCTATGGTATTCGCTACGGTATTGATCGGGTTCCTTGGGTTCATGGTTTGGGCTCACCATATGTTTACGGTAGGTCTTGGACCAACAGCGAACGCAATTTTCGCGGTAGCGACGATGGCAATTGCTGTACCAACAGGGGTTAAGATTTTCAACTGGCTTCTCACGATGTGGGGAGGAAGTATTAAAATTACAACACCGATGCTTTACGCAATTGGGTTTATCCCTTCATTCGTTATGGGTGGAGTAACAGGAATCATGCAAGGGGCAGCGCCACTTGACTATCAATTGCACGATTCATACTTTATCGTTGCTCACTTCCACTACGTAATTGTTGGGGGAGTTGTGCTGGCAGTTTTGGCGGCGACGCACTATTGGTGGCCGAAAATGTTCGGTACAATGTTACATGAAGGTCTTGGAAAAGTAACGTTTTGGTTTTTCTTCATCGGATTCCATATGACGTTCCTTATCCAGCACTGGCTAGGCTTCTGGGGCATGCCGCGTCGAGTATTCACATACATGGACGGGCAAGGCTGGAATACGGCAAACGCAATTAGTACAGCTGGAGCGGCGTTGATGGGAATTGGGGTAATCGTCCTCGTGATTAATGCCATCATGACTACTGTTAAAAACGAACGCGTTGGAAATGACCCTTGGGGTGACGGACGTACGCTTGAGTGGGCGATTCAATCACCTCCACTTTTCTATAACTTCCCACAGACACCGCTTGTCCGCGGACTTGATACTGTGTGGATTGAAAAACAGGAAGGGAATGAATCAGGCATTACACCGGCTGTTCCTTTGCAGGACATTCACATGCCGAACGGTTCAATCATTCCACTTCTAATGTCACTCGGTCTGTTCATTGCAGGTTTCGGTGCTATGTACCGGCTTGAAGCAAGCTGGGGATTACCTGTTCTTGTAGGTGGATTGGCGTTCACGTTCCTAACAATGTCTATACGTTCAATTAAAGACGATTTAGGATACTACGTGACAAAAGAAGAAATTATGAATGATTTAAAACGTGAAGGGGGCCGAAAGTAATGGATTTAAATAGGAAATTTACCCCTGAGACGTGGCCGGAGCATCCGGAAACGGCAACTTTAGAAGCGAAAAATAAGTTTGTTGGTTTCTGGCTTTTCCTTGGCGGAGAAGTTGTGTTATTCGCAACATTATTTGCGACTTACTTAGCATTGAAAAACAAAGGACCTTCGGGTATGGAGTTTTCAACGCAAGGTCTATATGAATTGCCACTTGTCTTCATCATGACGATGTTGCTACTTACATCATCATTGACGAGTGTATATGCGATGTACCATTTGAAGAATTACGATTTCAAGAAAATGCAGTTATGGCTTGGTATTACAGCATTTCTAGGTCTTGGATTTTTAATGCTTGAAGTATACGAGTTCGTACATTATGCACAAGAAGGCTTTACGTTCAATAACAGTGCGTTCAGTTCTGCATTTTACACGCTCGTTGGGACACACGGATTCCACGTAGCGATCGGGCTTGTTTGGATTACGCTACTTATCTTCCGTAATTCAAAGCGTGGGTTGAACTTGTATAATGCGACAAAATATTATACATTTTCGTTGTACTGGCACTTCATTGACGTTATCTGGGTATTCATCTTCTCAGTAGTCTACTTGATGGGAGTGGTAGGTTAATATGGCGGAATTTGAAATTTACGAAAAATCACCTGCTGAGTATAATCTCATACAGAGGCGTGCGAAAAGAGGTATGCGCAGTCAAGTAATCATGTTTTCCTTGATGATCTTCTTGACGCTCATTTCCTTCACGATGGTGACAGCGTTTCAAGCAGACGTAATGGGATTCTCTAAATACTTGGTGATTCCAGTCTTGCTGTTGTTTGCAGGAATTCAAGTTGCTTTGCAACTGTATTATTTCATGCATATGAAAGAAAAAGAGCATGGCTTTGCGGCGATGTTCATATATGTCGGTGCCTTGATTGCATTCTTGACGGTTCTTACTTTCTTGACAATCGTCTGGTGGTACCCGATTTACGTATAAAAAATGGCCTGTGGAAGCACTTTCTTCCACAGGCTATTTTTATGGTTCTATAATATGTATGGGGGTATTACGAAAATTGTGAAGAGAGTTCTTTACTTCTTGAACTTTCTATTGTTTTCTTGAGATTGTCATACTTCGTCCATTGAGTTATGAATAACTTCCTTTTATAATGGGAATAGATTGAATTGGAGGAGTGACGGCTTATGCCATTAAGTATATTCGGATTTCAAGCATTATGGAGTCCTTGGTTTTTCCTTACGATAGTCCTCGTGGTTTTGTTATATTTTCTTATTACATTTAAATGGCGACACCGTTTTGAAAATTCCGAGCCTGTGACGAAGAAACAAATCGCTTATTTTTTACTTAGCATGTTGTTTCTCTACATCTTAAAAGGCTCACCTGTCGATCTATTAGGTCATATCTTGTTCTCTGTCCATATGGTACAAATGGCGTTTCTTCTGTTGCTTGTTGCGCCGTTTCTCATTTTAGGTGTTCCGAATTGGATATGGGCGACGGTCTTTAAAGTTAAAATCATTGATAAAGTCTTCCGTTTGTTCACAAAACCGGTAATCAGCTTGCTGGTATTCAGCATGATGTTTTCAATTTACCATTACCCAATGGTACTTGATAATATAAAAATGAGTTTAGTACTTCATGCGTTATTTACAGTAACGATTTTTATGTCTGCTATATTCCTTTGGTGGCCAATTCTCAATACATTGGAAGGACATCCTAGAATCCACGGTTTGAAGAAAATCGGTTACGTCGTTCTGAGCGCTATTTTGATCACACCAGCTTGTTCGTTAATCATTTTTGTTGACGTTCCGGTATATGAAACATACGTAAGCGGTGAAGCTTGGTTGAAAGCGATGGAACTTTGTGTTCCAGCTGGGACACTAGCTGGCTTAGCAGGCCTCGGTGTTTCAGGCCCTGAACTGTTTACGGATATGCCTACTATACAAGATCAGCAACTAGGTGGTATCTTAATGAAAATCGCGCAGGAGGCAGTCTATGTTATTGTCATCGGTAGGATTTTCTTTTCATGGGCTAGAGAAGAGCGAGAAAACGCAGATGAAATTACGCGGCAGGATTTACTGGAACACCAGAAAATGACGACGCATGGCTAATAGTTGGCGTGATCTAGGACAGGAGAGTTGCTTGTCCATTGGGTCCAAAATAAAAGTGGAGGGCGGATTATTTACCGCTCTCCACTTTTTAGTTATTTGAAAATCTTACAGAAGAGTTAAAGCTAGAAAGTGGGATCCGCACATCGCACAGCCGACTCTGATTCCCCATAACCAAGAGAACCAGTTTCAACAGGTCATCTTCATATTTTGAAGTTGACGCGGATAATACCTGCTTCGCGTGCCGTCGTAAAGAGGATGACGACGAGCGGACCGATGAAAAAGCCGAGGAACCCGATGAGCTTAAGTCCGATAAACATTGCGATTAAGGTTGGCAAAGGATTCAGCCCGATTTGTGAGCCCATTACTTTCGGTTCAACAGTCCGGCGAATAACGAGCAAGATGGCAGCGAGAATAGCTAGTTTCGTACCAGTCGCGATATCACCGCTTACGAGTAGGTAAAGCGACCATGGACCCAAAATGATAATAGATCCTAAAATCGGGATGACATCGATAATCCAGATGATTAGGGACATGACGAGTGCATGTTTAGGGGTGATAAATAAAAGTCCGACGAATGCGACAGCAAAAATGATGAGGCTGACAAGAAGTTGAGCTTTAAAGAAGCCCAGCAGGATCGCATTCAACTTGGAGACCATGAAACGTACCTTTTCAGCAGTCGATTCTGTCAAATACTCGAAGACCGCATTTTTTAATTTTGGCAGTTCAAGCATAAAAAGAAACAAGGCAATCATATAGACAATTAAACTAACAAGGAAGTTTGGAACATCTGTGACAAGGGACATGATCTTCTCGTAGCTGACAAGATCTAAAATTGCGATTCGGATGGAATCGAAGACCGCTTTAAATTCGGTTTGAATCGCTTTAACGACGTCAGATGGCATGCCATCCGTATATTGAAACAACTTGTTTTGCATATCAATCCAAATTCCGGATAATGTATTGAAATAGCCAGGCGCTGCATTGGCGAAATCAATGATTTTCCCAATCAGCCTCGTCACTGTATAATAAAGGAGAAAAGAGAGAATGGCCAATATGAAAATGTAGACAGAGATGACGGCTAGCTTGCGGTTCCAACTAAATTTCTTTTCTGCCAATCTAACAAGAGGATCAATGAGTAACGCTGTCAGCAATGCCAAAATGATCGGTATCGAGACAGGAAGAATATAAATGCAAATTAGAATGATGAATAGGATACTTAGTGCTATGAAAAAATTTCGTTTCGTAAACCATTTTGCCACCGATCATTCCTCCAAAAAATAGTATGTATCACAAGTATAACCAAAAAATTTGTTTTGAATAGATAAAAACCGAAGAACCTAATGTTCTTCGGTAAGATATGCATTATACTTTTTTCATGTTGTATGGTTGCAGTGCTTCGTTCACAGCTTTCAATGTCGCTTCACAATCTTTCAGTAAGCTTTTCGGAAAATGCTCATCTTCGCCATATTCCACGCCGAAAGGATAGTAGTGTTTTCCGATGACAGGTTTTTTAAGATTCATGATAGCATCTCTTCTATCGACGTCACCGTCAGTTGTGTAACCAAAAATCCGCAAATAAAAAGTACCTTCTTTAAGAACATATTTTTTATCATAAGTTACACGCTCGTAGTCCCATTGCCCTCCACGAATTAGGTCGTGTTCGAGCATAATATCATCGAGTATCATTAAATCAGCAACAATATCTTCGATGCCTGTATTTTCAAAATACATGTTTCGAGTCCTCCTTCTTTGTATCATCCAGTCAATTCACTATACCTATTTATAATAGAACAATTTCACAATAGTTGCAATGACAACATTGTGTCTATAAGATATGAGCATAAATAAATTGTAAATATTGATTGCAAATTTGAAGAAGATGACTTCATGGATTTGTAGTTAGCTAATTATAACTTCAGCATAGAAAGAAATTTAGGTAAGCGGAATACGAAAATCCAATAAAGCATATTTGAAAGCAGGGAGAATGTTGAAAATATTCGTGCGAGTGATGATCTTGTTTATCCTTGTCCTTTTAGTCTTATATTATACCGATAACCGGGTCAAAGAGAATAAGCCGCTACAATCGCCTGTTAAACAAGGGACGGCGGTTCCAGCACCCGACAAAGGAATAGGCGCCGCCATTCCGCAAACATCTCGTCCAGAAAAAGGTTTGTCCACTTTTGTCGGTGAACAATCGACAATCTTGCTTGAAGAAATAGGGGAGCCTGATCGTGTGGAACCTTCGGGGTTTGGCTATGATTGGTGGGTCTATTCAAGCGATCGAAATATTATGGTCGGCGTCTCAGAAGACGGTCTGATCAATCAAATGTTTACCGCCGATCTTGCTTCGGATATTACCCCTTTTAAAATCGGGCAAGCGATTAGTGAGATTTACCGGTTTACGATTGTCGGGTCGGAAATTGACGTTGTCATAGAAGACAACGTATATACTTTTTCTTTAAATAGTGAAGATTTGCAAACACGACTCCTCATTATTTACCAAGATCTGTATGCGCAATTGTATATAGACAGTGTGGAAGGAGAGCTTGAAGCTGTTCGTTTCATTGACCCGGAGACACTCGTTCTTCATCAGCCGTATGAGATGGCTTATATGGGAGAGTTGCTCGTCTCTGCTCCCCGGTCTTCGACATTCCAGCAAGAGGTCGATCGGACCGTAGAACGGCAGATTTTTGAGCTGACGAATATTTATAGGGAACGGCGTGGTTTGCCGACTCTTCAAAAAGAAGATTCACTTACTATATTAGCGCGAGAGCATAGCAAGGAAATGGCGCTGGAGAACTACCTTTCAAACGAATCACCTGTTTCCGGAAGCTTAGCGGAACGATTAAAAAATGCAATGATTGAGCAGAGGAAGGCCGGGGAAAATATTGCATCCGACTATGTGGATGCAATTGAAGCTGTCCATGGATGGTTGAACTCCTCTGCTCACCGAAACGTATTGCTTGATGCAGACTTTACGCACTTAGGTACAGGTGCATATGGAAATTACTATACACAAATTTTAATCCAAAAAGCCGATACGGGGGAAGAAGTTGATCCCTCTACTGAGAAAGACGCCGATTCGGCCGACGAATGAGGGATGTTGCTCCATTCATATAAGCTTGTTAGACGACGTCCCCGCATCGGGTAAAATCCATGTGCCGCTTTCCTCACCCGCGATACCTCTTACATAAAGAGGGGTCGCGGTTTTTTTTGCATATAATGCGGCACGCATTTGAATGATCGGTTTTTCACAATTAAGAAAAGGGATGAATTTTTCATAATACAATTCATCCAGTTTGACATAATTAGAAACGACTGCGGGATCACCTGACAAGACACCTGGCACGTCTTTGAAAAACTCCGCATGTGTGGCATTCAGTTCAGCAGCTAGGGCAACGGCCGTCAAATCGCTACCGCCTCTACCTAAAGTCATAACATTTCCGGATTCATCCATTCCTTGAAATCCAGGGATAATAATACAATCGATTTCTTCAAGACAGTCTAGTATTGTAGCAGTGTCAATATGGACGATGACTGCATCGCCATAGTCACCGGCGGTTAAAATGCCCGCTTGTGTGCCATGAAGGATTTTGGTCTTCACACCGGCTTCGTTCAGTTCCGCGGATAGGACAGACGAGGCAATCAGCTCCCCACAAGACGCCACAAGGTCTTTGGCCGCTTCGTCATGGGAAAATGCCTTCGTCAAGTTGAGAAGGCTGTCCGTAGCATAAGGGTCGCCAAGGCAGCCGATCGCGGAGACGACGACGACAACTTTATCTGACTGTGCGATGCCGTCCCGTATATGCGTAATACATTTCGCTCGCGTTTGTTCATCTTTCATAGCAATTCCACCAAATTTTTGTACGATCATCAAGCTCCCAACTTTCTTCGTGACATTCG
Source organism: uncultured Sporosarcina sp. (assembly GCA_948469885.1). Classification (GTDB taxonomy): domain Bacteria; phylum Bacillota; class Bacilli; order Bacillales_A; family Planococcaceae; genus Sporosarcina. The sequence goes on from CAOKMT010000021.1 coordinate 21,888, forward strand.
TTACACCTTCTTCATACGATAAAGTATGTTCGTTATCAATATATTCGTACGCAGTAAAAATGTTCGGGAAGGGGAGTCATGTGCTGCTTCTACCGGAATTATTGAAGGATTGGCCATGTACGGTCATTGGCGGGAAGTTTAGGGTCGGCATTACGGGAATAACGGAAGATTCGAGGAACGTGCAACCCGGTTATATATTTGTTGCGAGACGGGGGGCTAAAGAAGATGGGACCTTTTTTATAGAAGAAGCAATTCAGCGAGGAGCGGCAGCAATTGTTGTCGATAGAACTGAAATAGGCGATTTATCGAAAGATGTGCCGCTCATCACTGTGCCCGATTGTAGGCAATTCTTATCTCATGCGAGTGCTACACTTGCGGGAAATCCTTCAGAACAGTTGACGATCATTGCGGTAACGGGGACGAATGGTAAGACGACGGTCAGCCATTTTATCGGACAATTATTGAAGAAACTCGGCGTTCGTACAGCAGTCATTGGGACGACAGGGATTTTTATCGAAGGACATCGTGTGGATTATGAAGTACCACAAATGACGACTTTACCAGCAGAATATTTTCATCCTTTATTAAAAGATTGTGTAGCGCAAGGTGTCACCCATGTCGTGCTTGAGGCTTCTTCACTTGGCTTATCGACCTCTCGACTGGCGCATTGTCAGATCGATGTTGGCATATTGCTGAATATCGGTGAAGATCATTATGATGAACATGGCGGTAAACAATTTTATATAGAAGCGAAAAGCAAACTTTTGAAGATGGCGGATAAAGTGATTGTCAATCGGGATGATGCCATTTGTGTTGACATGGCGACAGCATCTGCACGCTCATGTGTTTTCTTCGGGACACATCATCTATCGGATATTTGTTTGCGGGCGGAAGACGGGCAGGTGGTCATTGCAACGGAAAAGGAGAATGGTCCGTTGCTGTTATCGACGCTCGGTGATTTCAATTGGGCGAATGCGGCGGCTGCACTCAGTGCATTGCTCGTTCTATCACATACACTGGAGGAACTTTTGCCGCATACGGCTTCTTTGGTGTTACCGGAAGGGAGAATGGAAAGGTTGGAAGAAGAGGGGATAACGGTCGTCATCGACTATGCCCATACGCCGGATGCACTTGAAGCCGTCCTCTCCTCTCTTTCCAAGACGTGTAGTGGAAAGTTAACGACCGTTTTCGGTTGCGGAGGAGAGCGCGATAAAGGGAAGCGGGGAGAGATGGGCGAACTTGCAGTGCGCTATTCTACCAATGTCCTTGTAACGTCAGACAATCCGCGAAAAGAAGATCCACTCGCAATTATTTCCGATATTGTTATCGGATTCGCCGATACGTGTACACCGATTGAAATAGAACCAGACAGAAGTCTTGCAATACGCAAGGCGATCACAGGTGCGTGCGCAGGCGATGTCGTCTTAATCGCCGGGAAAGGGCATGAAAAAACCCAACATACAGCCAAGGGCGTTTTTCCATTTTCAGATTTGGAAGTAGCGAAGGCAATATTGAGTGAATTGAATAGGAAATAGCAACCGACGAAACGAAAAGCAAATGATGCACGCGGTCCAGAAAATCTGTTATGATGAACAAGAGGAATGGAGGAGATATATTTATGATGATGACTGATGAATGGCTCACCATCATCGAACATGCGGAAGAACTGACCGACATTCTGCTCTCTTCAGAAGTGGTAGAAGCGTACAAGAAAGCCCGCGAAGCTGTCTATTCGGACGAAGTCCTTATAAAGTCTATAAAAGAGTTTACGGATATGAAAGAGCGTTACGAGGAAGTACAACGATTTGGACGCTATCATCCGGATTATCATATAGTGATGAAAGAAATTCGTTTACAGAAAAGGGCTCTCGATTTGAATGAGCAAGTCGCAGCCCTTCGGCTTGCCGAAAACGATGTGCAACAAATGTTCGACGAGGTGAGTTCGATTATCGCCAAATCCGTATCGGAATCCGTGAAAGTTCCGGTCGGCAATGCATTTTTCTCAAATTCTTCATGTAGCAGCGGCTGTGGTTCCGGCGGCAGTTGTTCTTGCTCCGCCTAAAAATCAATTACGCCTCGGCGTAACTGTGTCCGGATTTTGAACTGTGCATACGCAATTCAAAATCTGTGACATCGCTGGAGGCTTAGGTCAACAGGATGTTGGTCACGCAGGCGTTGCCAATCGAACAGCGAAGGGGTCGATTGGCCTTAATTTCTGTGCTCTTTGCAGAAATGAAGGCACTTTCCAGAACGCGGCGACCTTAGTCTGAGTTCTTCTAATCAGTAGGGAGTTTAAACTTCCTCTTAATTTAAGAAGTTTGAGCATCCATCCCGTCACTTATAAAAGTGGTGGACTTCTGCTGAATCAAGTTAAACGGTCCCATTCATCGGTTTAATGCTGATGAATGGGACCGTTTTTTACTTGTTCGTTATAAAGAAGTTGACCATTTTGAATAACTCACTGGAAGCTGTTCACTGTCCTACGTTTTCTTGAATGACTTCCATTGCGAGTGTTGGTCGATCTGTGATGAAACCGGCGGCACCAGCATTGATAAGGCTTAGCAATGCATCGCGTTCATTGACGTTTTCGAAGTAGACAGGAACATTCAATTGTGCCAAAAAGTTAATGAAGCTTTCTGTGCCGAGTGGAAAGACACCCAGTTTTTCAGGAATGCGGAATAAGTCGGTACTCGGGTTATATAAATGACCGAATTGGCTTGTGAAGGCGGCGTACGCTTTTTTCACTTCATCTTCCCCTGCTCCGATCGCAATGCGATTTTGGGCATACAAATTAAATCGGTCAGTCTGTTCATCATAAGGGCTGGTAATGGCAACACGATCCCAAGCACCAAGTTCTTCAATAAGTTTCCATAGTTTTGAAGGCATTAAACTGCCCTCGTAAGTATGGGGGGAATCTATCATATGAATACAAACGAACATATGAGGGAATTTTTCAAGAAGTTCTCGAAGTGATAATAGTTTTTCCCCGTTGGCACGATAAGATTTTTCGCCATTTTCGTCTTCGAATTGATAGCCAGCGTCCGCTTCTTTCAGTTCGCTAAGCGTAAAGTCAGCGACGCGTCCTGCAAGATTCGTCGTCTTATCAACATATTCATCGTGAAAAACGAGAACTTCTTCATCTTTGGTGAGCCGCACGTCGACTGCAAATCCGTGGACACCGAGCGAAGCAGAATGAGTAAATGCGGCAAGCGTGTTTTCAGGCGCTTCTAAAAGACCTCCCCGGTTTGCTAAAATGATTGGCTTATCGAATGCAAGTGCTTTTTTCGCTTCACGCGGCACCGGTTTGGCGACAGCTTTTGAAGCGGCCCATGCGGCAATCCCGGCTGCTCCTACTGTAAGCGCTACTGTTGTTTTTCTTCCCATTTAAGATCCTCCTCGTCTATATGAGACACTGAAAAAATCATCTTATCATGTATAGTTTGTTTACGGTTGATTTCCGGTTCACTCAACGGAGCTGATCCAAAATCGGTTTTCAAACTAAACTAATGTTAGATTTTCAGTGCCCTCTTTTAAAAAATATGTGCTTTTTTCATTATAGGGTAAAAAAGTAGTGCTGTCAGCTATGAGACGGTTGCAGCCCTTTTCAGTCCTATGGTATTGTAGACTGTAGGAAAAGGGGCGAAATTCATGGTTGATCGACAAGGTATCATTATTTATCTTCATCATTTAAGACAAGCCAAGTCATTTCGGAAATATGGTCACATTCACTATATATCCAGGAAAATGAAGTATATTGTCCTTTACTGTAATCAAGAAGATGTCCAAGCAGTCATGCGCCGGATTGAGCGGATTCCATCCGTGAAAAAGGTCGTGCCTTCATACCGGCCGTTTCTCAAGACGGAATATGAAAATGCTAAACCAGACAAAGCAAAAGAGTATGATTACAAGACAGGGCTTTAACTCGACGCAACAATGTTTGTCGCGAAAGCAGCAAAAGGTAAAATACTTTGCTGAGTGACCAACATCCTGTCGGTCTAAGCCTTCGGCGGATGACACAGATTTTTTGAGGCGCTAAGGTGGCGGTCTAAGTTCACGACGTACTATGGTAACGGTTGCATGACCAGCACCGGGCAGGCTTCAGGCTCAAAAAATCTAGACGCCATTACGTTGAAGCATAATTGATTTTTGCATTTCTTATTGTGAGGTGTAAATGTTGAGATTTATCGTGAGGAGTCTGCTGCTCCTTATACTCGTCAACGGTTTGTTGCTCTACATGCATTATAATGAGGCGGGCAATGCAACAGTGCCTAGCGAAACGCAATCGACATATGTGCAAGAAATCGAAGTGACCAATCGTTCGGACGCTCTATATGTCCAACATCATTTCACCGGTTTGTCTGATGCGAGGCATGAAATCGTTTGGCCTGAAGAGAGTATTGAACGCTCTTGCTACATGGAGGATCGCTCGTTATGTTCTCGTTTGAATGAGGAAGCGACTGCATTTGTCGAAGGAGATGCTGGGCGTCAATCGATCATGTACGTTATTCCGAAAGCCGAACCGATGCACCATGCCGTCTTATTTGAAAATATTTTTGCTACTGTCGACCATTCGTGGGCTAACTCTACGTTGTTCCACATGACAGATGAAATGAAGCTTGGCGGTTTATGGGTGAATGGTTTAGAATTGATCGGTAATCAAAAGATGGATTTAGTCGATTATTCTCTTTTTCGTGGAAAGGGTGCATTGACGGATTTGTATTGGCAGGAAAAAGAACAGCCGCTAGCCTATCAAGGTGAGCGCTTGACAGTGTTCGGTTCAGGTGTGGATGCAACTATACTGAAAGAAGCGGATGTTGCATTGGCTAAAGTCGAGCTCCCTTACTCGACGATTGTTTTGACCAGTACTGAATCACCAATTTATTCTAATCGCTTCGCTATATTGCATCCGAAAGACTTTGAAAAAGGGGCGGATACCTTTCTTATCAATAGTTTGTCCGACCGATTATTACTTTCGGAAGACAATCCGGTGCTTGCGGAAGTGATCGCTTCGCTTTTCAGTGAGAAAGCAGTTGGCACAGAAAAATCCCGAAAAATGTATGAAATGCTCAATCAACATTTAAAAGAGAGTGAGCGAAGCGAGCTGATCGAATTACTTCATGATTTTGAGGGGAAACAAGTCGACGCAGCAACTTTGGATGGACTACTTAACGAAGTAACCGGCTTTGCAACGTCATTTTTTGAGAAAAATAAGCAAAGTGCGAAGATCTATCCTTTCTTGCTTGAAGACCCAAGGACAGTATACTTAGAGAGTGAAGAAAATTCCGAAATTGCAGTTATTTTGAAGGATGGTAAAACGCTTTATCCTATTACGCCGATCATGCGCCAACTCGGTTATGAAATTTCTTCGAATGAACAATCTCTTTATATTGAGAATGAAGCGAGGAAATTCAGATTTCCGATGAAAGAACTATTCTACGTATACAATGAGCGAAGATACAATGTGAAATCTATGCCATTTGTTCAAATCGAAGATGAATTTTATTTTGAAGAAGCTGCACTTATCCGGATTTTCCTCATCAGTATTGAAAAAACGAGCGAACGGATAGATATGTCACCGATCGCGATTTTTGGAAAAGAAGGAGATGCGTAATTGAGAATCATTGCAGGGGAAAGAAAAGGATTACCGTTAAAATCGTTAAAAGGAACAGAGACCCGGCCGACTTCGGATAAAGTGAAAGAATCTTTGTTCAATCGTATCGGACCTTATTTTGATGGAGGTATCGTCGTAGAGTTATTCGGAGGTAGCGGGGCTCTTTCTCTTGAAGCATTATCGCGAGGGATGGATGAGGCATTTGTTTTTGAGAAAAACGGGAAAGCATGTGAAGTGATCCGATCAAATGCGGAAAAATGCCGATATGAAGATGTCATACATATCCAGCGGACGGATGCACGAAGCGCAATCAAGTTTTTACAGAAGAAAGGCAAAGAAATCGATTTACTGTTGATTGATCCGCCGTATGCGAAAGGTCAATTTTATGAATTGGCGCAAGAAATCGCTGAAGTGGGCCTGCTTGCGGAAAACGCAATAATTGTTTGTGAACACGATAAAAAAATAGCATTGCCGGAATCGTACGGTTTACTCCAAAGAAAGAATTGTACGATTTACGGAAATAGCGCCATATCAATATACGGGAAATGAGGTTTTTCGAATGTCGAAAACGGTTGTTGTGCCTGGTAGTTTTGATCCGCTCACAAATGGGCACCTTGATATTATTACGAGGGCGGCCAAAGTGTTTGGAGATGTAAACGTCGTCATCTCAAATAATTCATCGAAAACGTCACTCTTCACAGTGGAAGAGCGCAGAAAATTGATCGAGGAAGTGACAGCGACTATTCCAAATGTTACAGTTCGCACTTCTTCCGGGTTGCTGATCGACTACGCCAAAAGCATTGGAGCAGCCGCCATTGTACGAGGGTTGCGTGCAGTTTCCGACTTTGAGTATGAAATGCAAATTACATCGATGAACCGTGTGCTCGATGAAGGAATCGAAACATTTTTCATTATGACGAACAATCAATATTCTTTCCTAAGTTCCAGCATTGTGAAAGAAGTCGCGAAATACAATGGTGATATTTCGGCACTCGTTCCAAAACCGGTTGAAGCGGCTTTGAGAGAAAAGTTTAATCTTTCGTGAAACTAGCAATTTGTATTGTGATGAAAGCGCAGCGACAATTAATAGGTCACGTCATTATTGGATCTACTTCATGACGCTGAAGCGAAATTAAGTATGAATCAAAGGCTATCATGGGATATTATCATGATAGCCTTTCTTCTTTTTTGTTGTTTGGACTGCATCTTATCGAAGGAGAAGAAAGAAAATCGCTGGAACGATGATGATGCTCCATAGCCTTCCCAAAATGTAAGGACGCAAGGAAATATTTGCAGACTTTGCGATGACGGTTACTTGCATGTGGATACTTAACCCATTTAAAGAGATGATCGCAGCGATGAGAAGTGGAAATATCGACAAGTTGCTGAAGTGTTCTGTCGCTGATTGTACACCTGTTGTCATCTCGAAAATCGACAAGATGAGGGTTTGCGTGATTCCTGTATCCACAGTAAAAGCCGAGGCGATGACGTTCGTCAATACAGCGCCGAGCGAAGAAAAGAAAATGACGGTCGTGGCGACGAGTATAATGACATTTGAACTTTCTTTCACGGCTTCCAAAAGCGGCATCCCTTTCGCTTTCTGAACGGGCGTGTGTAAATTGGTAGGCGAAGGTGCGTTTGTTTTTAAAAAGGCGAGTGTCATGCAAAAGAATAAAATGTTTGCGACATGGATGGCGATGAGCAACTTCCAGCCAACGCCAATATCACCAAGCAGTTCAGTCCCGATAAACCCGATAATGAACATTGGACCGGGTGCATGACAGGAAGCCAATAACAATCCGCTCTGTTTCCGTGATAATTCTCCGTTTCTTACCATTTCGGAAACAGTCACTGCACCGACGGGAAAACCTCCAAAAGAACCAAGTACATACGCTTTGAGAAAGCGTCGCCATGGCGAATTCTTTTTCGAAGAGCCAGGTATTTTTAATAGCCATTGCGTCAAAATGATATAAGGCAGTAAGTAAGGGAGCAGAGCTTTCACAAACAGTCGGGCTCCTGTCACGGCTCCGTCATGTGCTACACCGGGCTGGATGATAAAAAGAGCGATAAGCCCCCAAACGATAACGAGGTTGACGATATTAAACATGCAATCGTGCGTATAAAATTATTTTTTCGTACATACACTCTGCTCCTTCCGTCTTTCGAATGGCGATCGATTGTCAAAAAAGTCGGGCGATATGGAAATCATTGGCTTTTAGATTATCATCACTTTAATATATATGTGAAAAGCGTACATGCTATTAATTAAATGGAGGTGCCCCAATTGAAAATGAAAAGAATTGGCACAATAGCCATTGTGTTTATCATACTTGCTGCCTTACTTGTGTACCCGTTGGATACATATATCTCTAAGCCGGGCGGCGCTTATGATCTCGCACCTCTTGTAGAAGTGGTGGGGGGCGATCAGGATGATGCCGGGACATTCAGTTTAATGACCATTTCGTTAGCGAAAGCAACACCGGCATCTTACGTACTTTCTAAGCTTTCCGACTACCGAAAACTCCTTCCTGCTAAAAATGTCCGACGTTCAGGTGAAAGTGAGAAGGAGTACAATGTGCGTCAAAAAAGATTGATGTCCGATTCTCAGGTCAATGCAATTACCGTCGCTTATGAGAAAGCAGGTTATCCTGTCGAGTTTCAGTTTGACGGTGTGTTTGTCATGAATGTGTTGGAGGATGGGGCGTCAGATGGCATTTTGGAAGCGGGCGATAAAATCGTCGCCGTCGATGGCGTTCCGTTAAAGGAATCGAAACAATTTTTTACGATGATTGAACCGAAAGAGCTTGGGGATAAAATTGAAATGTCGGTGGAAAGGGATGATAAGTCAGTAGAAGTTGCGGTGACGGTGCAGGAAATTCCAGACGGCGACGGACAGATAGGGCTTGGTATACGATTTGAAGAAGACTGGGCGTTGAAGATGGAGCCTGAAGTTGTGTTCCATACATCAAATATCGGCGGGCCTTCCGCCGGTCTTATGTTCACCCTTGAAATTATGGACCAATTGCTCGATGAAGATTTGACAAAAGGTTACCGAATCGCCGGAACAGGAGAGATGTTGGAAGATGGCACTGTTGGAAGGATCGGGGGAGCCGACTTCAAAGTGGTGGCCGCTTCGCGTGCAGGAATTGAAATTTTCTTCGCGCCGGATGACGATTTGCCGGAAGAAGTGAGAGCGAAAAATCCGGATGCCCGTACCAACTACGAAGAAGCGATGGAAATGGCAGAAAAAATCGGTACGAAAATGGAAATCGTACCGGTCAAAACAATTGATGATGCATTGGCGTATTTGAACAAATTGACACCTAAATGATTAAGGAATCATAATGGGTGAGGTTTTATAGTCGGCGCCGAACGGAGAATTGTTTGTCCCGTGTCCGATGCCGAGTGCATACATGTCCGCCGCGTGGATATCCATTTTTAGAGAATCATTTGAAAAGGCTGCTGCTTTGCTTACAAGAGGAAGTTTCAGCCTTTTTTTATTTTGATTCAAATATCGTTGGCCTGTATGCGTCATACCGAGAAGGCGTAAATAAGATGGTGCATTCATCACTTGGCGCATATCGTATGTGAATCCGGTAAAAATATGGGTGAGCATCCGTTGGAGTCGGGTCCATGTGTATCTTTTAGATTTCACTTCTTCCATGAAAAGATGGAATTGATCTTGATTTGTTGCGGCACGGAAGAAAAGATTTTCGATTCCTTCGGTTATGTCCGCAATTTCAGCAAGTCGCTCGGGACCTGCTCGAAGGATTGTAAAGCGAAGCAGTGGATAAAAAGCTTGCCAACTTCCAAATGTCGCATAGTCGGCTTGCCATTTTTGTAAACATGCTTTCGCCGAGGGAGAAACGAATCCATCGACCCTATCCAAATCAAGAGATTCGAAAAAAGCTTTCCGAATGCCTGTCGCGCTTGCGATCGGGTTTCCTTCCTTGGCGTCATCAAAGTAATTGGCACCGATTCTTGGGATGGTGACCGCTTGCATGAGAGACCCAATTTTGCTGACCGCTTGCATGTATTGGAAGCCTAATATGTTGTTTGGTTTTGTCAAATCGACGACGTCTTTTTCCGCACCGGCGGACCGGACTGCGGTTAGGTAAGCCTCGTTTAAAGCTTTTGGATAACTGACGCCTTCCTTGATGCTTGCTTTTACGGTTTGTTCGTAGGTGACGCCTGCCTGCTCGATGAGTTCAACGCTTTTTTCGAATGGCGTAATTTTCCCGCCTTCACTGCCGAAGCAAAAAGAATGGCAATGTACACTGTCCAGTAGTCGGATCGCGCCTTCTGCAAAGGTCGGGGCATGTGCTGTGGCGAACGCATAGGGAAGTTCAAAAACTAAATCGACGCCTCCTTGCAGCGCCATATGGGTCCGCGTCCATTTATCGACAAAGGCCGGTTCGCCGCGTTGGAGGAAATTTCCGCTCATGACGGCGATGACGACGTCGGCGTCTGACGCTTTTCGCGCCTCTGTCGCATGATAGAGGTGCCCGTTATGAAACGGATTGTATTCCACAATAATTCCTGTCGCTTTCAAAGCGTTCACTCCTTTGCTATACTATATATTAATTATACTAATGTGGATGATGATGTGACAAGAAAATATCTTGACATCCCTTTTCACCCATTATATAATCAAGAATGTTGTCTTGAGGTGATCGACATGAAATGGTCAATCAATCAATTGCAGAGATACAGGCAAGGGGATATGCCACTTGACGAAGTGGTCAACCTTGATTCCGTCAAACGGCGGAACCCGGAAATCCGGGACATCGCGCCTCTCCATGTAACCGGAAGTTGTACGATCGGCACTAGTGATCTCACTTGTCGACTCCGGCTCGAAGGGACGATGACTTTACCTTGTGCTCGTACATGGGAAGATGTCATATATCCTTTCACGACCGAATCGGTTGAACGATTCAGTTGGGATGAGGAAAAGTTGGCAGCAGACGATGAAATTCATCCAGTTGTGGGTGATTTTGTTGAAGTCAGCCCCGTGTTAGAGGAGCTCGTCCTCCTTGAAGTGCCGATACAAATCTTTAGTGAAGATGCTAAAAACATGAAAACGGCTGAAGGTCAAGGTTGGTCATATGTATCTAACGAGGAGTACAATGCTCGGCTCCAAGAAGAGAAATCTAAAGTGGATCCGAGGCTTGCCGGACTGGCAAACTTTTTCGGCAAAAAAGAAGAATCATGATTCGTTTAAGGAGGTGCTCGAGATGGCTGTACCAAAAAGAAGAACGTCTAAAACAGTTACAAAAAAACGCCGTACACACTTCAAATTACAAGTACCAGGAATGGCTACATGTGATAACTGTGGTGAATTGAAATTGGCTCACCGCATTTGTAAATCATGCGGACACTACAAAGGAAAAGAAATCGTAGGCGAATAATCAAGATTTGTCTACCAAAAGGCTACCGTGAGACCATGGCTCTCGGTGGCCTTTTTTTATTGGGCGGTTTTGTAACTAAAATTTAGGGTTCTAGCGTGGTAGTTTGCGGATGGG
>CAOKMT010000022.1 GCA_948469885.1 uncultured Sporosarcina sp.
TTTCGAGCGAGCTCGAAAAAATCTGGACGCAATCACGCCGAGGCGCGATTGATTAATTGTGTAGGCTCGATTTTCTTCATGCTGAACGCCCCTTTCTCTACATATGAAAAATAGTTAATTTGATCGCTAGGATTTGTTTTTAAGGGATCATCCTATTCATTAAGTGTACAGGGGGAAATGGTTCATTGTAAAACAAATAATACAGAATAAACCGTATATTGTGTTTATTTATACTGTAAAAGAAAGGTGTCACCCTAAAATTTTAAAATGCCTTACGATAAAAGTAACTAAGAATGAATAGGCACGGCAAGAGATTCTAGTAAGATGAGCAGATGTCAGTGGACAGTCTATATGGTAGTATGAGAACTATTATTATGGGCCTCCACTAGAAGTCGAAAACAGGTTGAAAACTCGAAACGATTTGTAAGACTCGATGTTGACAACTTGCTTAATTTTTAGTGTGTAGGGGCCGATTAGTTTTTTTGAGAGGTGAAGGAACAGATGAAAATGATCATCGGTCTTACGCTCGCACTTATCGTATTTCTCAATTTTGTTTATCAAGCCATCCGTATGTTTAGAAGGGTATCCCGTCAAGTCTTTGCCGAAGATGCTGTCCATCGTTTTCAGTGTAGAAAATGTGAGGAAATCCATACGTTAACAGGGCCCGAAGCTAAAAAAATTCGTTGGGCACCCCGAATAAAAAAAAGTACGCCCCGTCGTCAAAGCACATCTTATGTATTCAATTGCCCCCATTGCCATAAACGTACATCACAAACTTACCTGTATGATACGAATGTGACGAAAGGGGCGGGCATGGTACGTATTCAGATGAATGAAGAACAGTTGCCACTTCTTATCGACTTTTTAATGAAGGGGTTGCTGCCGTTCATTTTATTAAGTTTTATCTATCGATTCTTCATATAACCTTGCTTAAGGTACCAAGTTTTAGTCCAATCCTGCATTGTTTTAGAACTTGGTACCTTTCAAAACATTACAATTCAGCTAATCCTTTGAATAGCTCTACGCCCGATTCAATCAGTTCATCACGGAAGTCATACGCGTACGTATGAACACTCGGATAATCTTCCCCGTTTCCAATAAAGCAGTAAGCTCCTTTTGTTAACTTGGTGAAGTGACCGAAGTCTTCTGAGCCACGAGTGGCTTCCTCTAGTTCAATCAATTGCATCCCTTTGTCTTTTACGACGGCCCGAATTTTATCGGCGCTTTCTTTATGGTTCACCGTTTCTGGGAATTCATCGTTGTATCGGAATTGTACTTGTAACCCATGTTCTTCTGCTTGAGCTCTAGCAAAACTTTCAAGGTTTTCTTGAAGTCGATCTAATTCTTCTTCATAGAGTGCTCGGATTGTTAGACGAATTACGCCTTTTGATGCGGAAAGACCGAAAGCTTCTTCTCCTACATCGATTTGGACAACCGTACAGAGAACAAGGCCTTTATTTTTTTCTGGCGAAATGAATTTCGGAAACGCTCTCACAATATTAGCGATTGCAAGTGATGGGTTGATCCCTCCTTCGGGTTGACTAGCATGGGTAGGCGTCCCTTCCATATAAATGGACATTCCTTTGGAAGCACACAGCATCGTTCCATCTATAATCCCTACCGCTTTGTAAGGGAAACCACTCATATTATGGTAGGCGAATATTTCGTCAATATGATGTTCGTGAATGAAATCAACACATTGGATTGCGCCTTCTCCTGTTTCTTCAGCAGGTTGAAAGAGGCAAAAAATATTTTTATCCGAACCCTTTTGATCAATTTCAAGCGCAAATCCTGCTAAGGTTGCCGAATGACCATCATGCCCGCATTTATGTGCTTTTCCGGGGAATTGAGAAGCCCAAGGTAGGTCGATGACTTCATCCATCGGAAGTGCATCAAAATCTGCACGAAAAGCTATATTCGGTTTGTTTTCTCCCGCTCGATAAATGGTATAGAACCAACTTCCTTTATCGACAATTTCTAAATTTGTTGTATGCGTTTTCAAAAAAGTCATTAAATGCTGTTTCGTCCAAACTTCTTCATTAGACAGTTCAGGATGTTGATGTAGTTCACGTCGAAGATGCATCGCTAATTCAAAATTTTGCTTGTTCATTCTCCACTACTCCTCTCTATCTTTCTTGATTTACTAATAAAACTTCCAGAAGACGGTAATGTTATGAAGTGTATTTTGTCTATTATACGTCGTTTCAAGTGCCGAGTTCTAGTATGATTCTGAATTGTTTTACAACCGGCACTCTTTTTATCTTTTTTTGTTTCGCTATAAACCATCGGTATAGTAGGGATTACTTCGTTTGTCATTGACCTTTTCGCCAAATAATAATATAATTATGAATGTCGTAAATAGTAGTTTTTTGCCGAAATCTCTCTCTTGTACGGAGGGGGTTTTTTGTACTATTTTAGATACAATTGATTCTTCTAATACAGTAAATGGGAGGAGAGGTTCATATTACAACAACAGTTGTGAAAGGGGCGCCCGGACATTACCGGATTGCTGAAGGCGTGCTCGATGAAATTGAAGCGCTCTTATCGGAGCTGGATGTTGAAAGGATCCATATTATAACAGGGAAAAAAGCTTGGCGTGCGGTACGGTCCTATTTGCCTGAAAATATTGCGAAAAAGACCAATTCCGACTTTACCTATATAGAAGGGTATTGTACTTTGCAAACCGTTGAGGAGATTGCAAGTGACTTATCTTTACATTCAACGGATGCTGTCATCGGCATCGGTGGGGGAACTGTCCTTGATATTGCGAAGGCTTCGGCAGTAAAAGCCGGCATCAAATCTGTCTTGATCCCTACGATTGCTGCCACTTGTGCAGCATGGACCCCACTCAGCGTTTTTTATGATGAAAACGGAGCATTTACGCATTATACGGAGTTCCCGTTGGCGAATACGCTTGTGCTCATTGAACCTTCCATTATCGCAAAGTCCCCGTTACAGTATTTAAGGGCTGGCATCGGAGATACGCTTGCGAAGTTTTATGAGGCGGATGCGCTGATCGATTCATTTTACAAAGATTGTGAGCACCCGGTCTGGCTGCAAGTTTCACAGTTTTCAGCACGTATTTGTAAAGACGTTTTGTTGAAAAATGGAAAAGACGCGATTACAGCTGCGTCAACAGGAAGCGTGACACCGGAATTGGTGAGTGTTATTGAGGCGATCATTATGACAGGTGGCATGGTTGGTGGATTTGGTGGGAAAGCGGGCCGGATTGCAGGCGCACACTCCATCCATAATGGGTTGACCGAAGCGAAAGAAGTGAAGGATGTCCTACACGGCGAGCTCGTCGCTTATGGCATACTCGTTCAATTGGCTGTAGAGGGAAAAGACGAGGAAATCTTGAAGCTGATGGATTATTACCATGCATGGGGATTGCCAGTTGGTTTGGAAGGGTTGTCCATTGATTCTGAAGATCACGGACTTTTAAAGCGGATCGTTGAAAAAGCGACACTTCCTCAGGAATCTATTCATTTCATGAATCAACAAATTACCGAAGAAGTAGTATTGTCAGCCATGCAGAAAATCGAAAAGCTAAACCGATGATCAACATGAAGATTACATATTTAGAATAGGAGAAGTGACATGAAAAAGTGGTTGTTAGCTAGTGTATTGGTTTTAGTGATCGGCGTGTTAGCCGCTTGCGGTGGTAAAGAAAAGTCAGAGGATTCAGGGGAAGGTTTGCTGAGCGACGGTAAATTGGTTGTTGGTGTGACAGCGGGCCCCCATGAAGAAATCGTTGAAAAAGTAAAAGAACTTGCGGCGGAAGAAGGATTGACAATTGAAGTTAAACCATTCACAGATTACGTGATGCCGAACGTTGCACTAGCGGAAAAAGAAATTGATATGAACAGTATGCAAACTGAACCTTTTTTTGATGTGGTGAAAGAAGATCGGAATTTAGATCTTGTAAAAGTGGCGGATACAGTTACGTTCCCAATGGGTGTTTACTCGTCTAAAGTGACAGATATTGCTGATTTGAAAGAAGGCGCTAAAATCGGATTGCCAAGTGATCCGACAAATAGTGGACGTGCGCTTATGTTATTTGAAGCAGCTGGTTTGCTTACAATGGAAGAAGGCGTCGGTATAAATGGAACCGTACACGAGATTGCGGAAAACCCGAAAAACTATGAGTTCATAGAGCTTGACTCTGCGCAGATTGCACGTCAATTGGACGAACTCGATGCAGCGGCGATCAATACGAACTTTGCCATCGAATATGGCCTTTCGCCAGCCGAGGATTCCATTTTTATCGAGTCATCCGATTCTCCCTATGTTAATCTGATCGCAGTTAGAACTGAATCGAAAGATGAGGAAGTCGTTCAACAATTTATCGATTTATATCGTTCAGAAGAAGTGAAGAAGTTTATCGAAGAAACATTCGATGGGTCGATCATGCCTTCTTGGTAATTTGAAAAGAGGAACGTCAACATATAGGTAGGTCGCTTTGGGAAAATAGAAGTACGTATTTTTTCAGAGCGAGCTATATGTCGCGTTTAAATAGTAGAAAGGTGAAGAGAGGCTCCTTGTATTTTTATAATGCAGGAGCACGTCTTTTCTCTTTTGAAAGGAATGAAGTTTATGATCGTATTAGAAAACGTTTCAAAAGTGTTTAAGATAAAAGATAAAGAAGTAAGAGCCGTTGATGACGTCAAAATCCATGTAAAAAAAGGTGAAATTCATGGCGTGATCGGGTATAGCGGCGCTGGGAAAAGTACATTGATCCGTTGTGTGAATCTATTGGAAAGACCTTCGAGTGGAAAAGTCATGATCGATGGGGAAAATATCACAGCGCTCTCTCCCAATAAGCTGAGAGAAGCACGCCAAAAAATAGGCATTATCTTTCAAGGGTTCAACTTATTGAAGACAGCGACTGTTTACGAAAATATCGCAATCCCTTTAAAGCTTTTAGGGATTGATAAAGAAGAAGTGAAGGCACGGACGGTTAAGTATTTGGAAATCGTCGGCTTGTCGGATAAGCATTCGAACTACCCTTCACAATTATCAGGTGGTCAAAAACAGCGGGTGGCCATTGCAAGGGCATTATCGCAAGAACCTGAAATATTGCTCAGTGATGAAGCAACCAGTGCGCTCGATCCTGAGACGACCGAATCGATTCTGGATTTACTATTGAAGATCAATAAAGAGTTCGGCATCACGATTTTACTCATCACGCATGAAATGGATGTCATTCGAAAAATTTGTGATTATGTTTATGTGCTTGAAAGTGGAAAAATCGTAGAGGACGGGACGGCAATCGACTTATTCACAAGCCCAGGCCACCGTACGACGAAGAAGTTTTTAAGCTCCATCGCGCAACGTAATTTGTCTTCCTCATTAATTTCCCAACTGCATTTATCGGGTCCCGTCATCCGATTAACCTTCACCGGCGACGTGACAGGAAAGCCATTGCTTGCTGAAGTGAATCAAAAGTTTGCGGTCAAATCTAATATATTGGCGGCAAATATTATCGAACTCAAAAATGGTGTGATCGGAAATTTGGTCGTTCACTTTGTTGGGAGTAATGCCGATGTCGACGATGCTGTTCATTTCTTAAAGGAACAAGGTGTCGGTGTAGAAGAATTGAGGGATGACAATTGAACGGATATGGAGAGTTTATTGAGAAATGGTTGCCCCAATATCAACAAGCGACGATTGAGACGTTTCAAATGGTGGGGATCTCGCTTTTCTATTCAGTCATTATCGGGATTCCATTAGGGATTTTATTGGTTCTTTCTCGCCCAGGCCAATCATTGGACAATCGTTGGTTACATCAAATTTTAAATTTACTCGTGAACGTTGTGAGATCTGTCCCGTTCATCATTCTGTTGTTTTTCATTTTACCATTTACGAAATTCATCGTCGGTACGACCATAGGGGTAAAAGGAGTGATCGTTCCGCTCGTACTTTATACAGCCCCGTACATATCCCGTCTGATGGAAACGGCGTTATTGGAAGTTGATAATGGCATCATCGAAGCCTATACTTCGATGGGGATTAAAACGAGGCATATCATTTGGCATGTCATGTTGAGAGAGGCGCGTTCTTCGATCGTGTTAGGATTGACGATTGCTACGGTTTCTTTAGTAGGAGCGACCGCAATGGCAGGACTTGTCGGTGCCGGGGGCCTTGGTGATTTGGCTTATCGATTTGGACATTTACGATACGAAGTGGATGTCATGTATGTCACGATCTTTATTTTGATTATCCTTATTCAAAGTATCCAGTCGATCGGCAATCGATTGGCGGCGCGTTTGAAGAAGGATTGATTTATAGAATGCTATCGTTATCCGTTTAGAAGCGTATCGGTTTCAGTAGGTTGTGTTGATTGAAGCGAAAGGCGGCGACTCCTGAGAGAAAGTCTTCGCCTGAAGCCGAAATCAACAATGTTAAGATTCCACCACCAATTTCTCTATTGTAAAATTGAACGAAGGTTTTGAATTAAAGAAAATACGTTTCCTATGAAAGGTTTTGGTGAAATTGACATCTATAAAAAATGAAGACTTACTATTGCAAAACATTGACCCTGATAAATCAATCCCAAGCTCTTTTGCAGATTTAGAATCGATTGCTAAAGAAAAAATGTCTGCGGGTGCATTCGGATATGTTCAATCGGGTGCAAGTGGAGAAGAAACATTGCGTAAAAACGTTTCTTCGTTTTCAAAATACGCCATCGTCCCTCGTTTTTTAAATGATGTGTCCAATCTTGATACGTCCGTTACGTTATTTGGCCGTAAATATCCTACCCCGCTATTTATTGCGCCGGTCGGTGTGCAGAAAATTGCACATGAAGACGGGGATATTGCGACAGCGAAAGCAGCAGCGAAGTGCGGGATTCCGTTTATTCAAAGTACGGTATCAAGTTATTCCATTGAAGAAATTGCAGAAGCGACAGGTGATAGTCCAAAGTGGTTTCAAGTGTACTGGACAAGCCAGGATGCTGAAATTTCGTTCAGCATGGTCAAAAGGGCCGAAGAAGCAGGGTATGAGGCAATTGTCTTAACTGTTGACACGGTGATGCTTGGATGGCGCGAAGAGGATGTGCGCAATCAATACTCTCCTTTGAAGCTAGGCTTCGGAAAAGCGAACTATGAAACGGACCCAGTCTTTATATCGTCTCTGCCCGCGAATGATGTTGATAGTGTCATTCAAGCGGTCGCGGATAATGTGTATCACCCTACACTTGATTGGGCAAAAGTGGCAGAGTTGAAGAAAAGAACATCGTTGCCGGTTCTGTTAAAAGGAATCTTACATCCTAAAGATGCGAAGCAAGCGATTGCCAATGGCATTGATGGGATTATTGTTTCTAACCATGGCGGACGTCAACTGGACGGAGTGATTTCTAGTATCGACGCCCTTCCGGCGGTTGCGGAAGCAGTGGATGGGGAAATTCCAATCCTTTTTGACAGTGGAATCCGTCGTGGGGTGGATGTCGTTAAAGCAATCGCGCTTGGGGCAGATGGCGTGCTGATCGGTAGACCTTTCGTATATGGTTTAGCAGCGGGTGGTCAAAAAGGCGTTGAAAAGGTGTTGGAAAACTTCCGTCAAGAAATGGAAGTATCTCTTTCCTTAGCAGGTGTGACGAACTTGAAAGATATGCGCGACTTGATTATCCGTAATCCTTGAGTAAGTAAGAAGAACGTTTGATTATATATTTCGTTAGACTATCCAAAGCAATTGCATAACGTAAGAAGTCAATCAAATCTATATTTGGTTGGCTTTTTTGTTGTTGAGGGTTGTATGGATATGATTGTGTTGTCTAGCAATACTTTTAGCGTTGGAACGCTAGCTACGGTTCAGGAATTTTTTTAGTATGGTACAATTGGACCGTTTTTGTTATAGTAATATGTGCTCGTTCTGCCGACGTTAAGTCGGTTTTATTAATTTAAGAGACTACATGGAATATCGTATTAAAATTTTAGAAGGCGTAGGAATAGGGGGATCGGATTTTAAGAAACAAATGATGATCTGATAAGTTGGAAATAATTATCAAACCTCGGTCGTAATCTTTATCGCAGCTGAGGTGTTTTAATTAGCCTTTTTTTAAGCGTACATATTTTAGTTAGATAAGGAGAAGTATTATATTGAAAAATCTATTAGCCATTTTATGCGCTGTATTCATTATATTTTCTTTTGTGGGCAATACAGCATTCGCACATCCAGGTAGGACAGATAGTAACGGCGGCCATACGTGTAGGACAAACTGCGAAAAGTGGGGCTTGCAATATGGTGAGTACCATTATCATAACGGCGGAAATTCCACTTCTAGTTCCAATTCGGGTACTACGCGTCCTAAATCAAATTCTAGCCCTCAACCCTCTTATAGTCAGGAAGATGTGAATAAAGGCAGGGAGTCTGGAAAAACTCAAGGCTATAATGACGGTTACAGTCGGACAAGTAAAAATGCGAAAACAACTACCGGTAACGAAGGATACCAAAAAGGGTATGCGGCTGGCTATGAAGCGGGTTATAATGAAGGACTTAAAAAAATCCAAGAAGAAGATACAATGGCTGGTACAACTTCCGGGAAAGAAGAAGGGAAGGCGGCCTATAAAAAGGAAGAAAATAACGAAGTTTCAACAGATACGACAAAATCAGACGAGTGGAATAATGCTTATAAAGCCGCCTTTATAGAGTCGTATAATCGTGAAAAAGCGATCGATCATGCAGGAAAGTCAGGTCATGCGTTAGGATATGAATTGGCGGAATTGGAAATTCCAGGTGAATTCGCTCAAGATGAGACATTAAAAACAACCTTCGA
The DNA here is from genome assembly GCA_948469885.1 of uncultured Sporosarcina sp. GTDB lineage: Bacteria > Bacillota > Bacilli > Bacillales_A > Planococcaceae > Sporosarcina. The sequence goes on from CAOKMT010000022.1 coordinate 8,777, forward strand.
AGCTCATTATAAAAAAGGGCACGAGAAACGAATGCATGAAGAGACGGACAAGCATATAAAGCTTGGGAGCGATGACGGATATGCATTATTAGCACTTGCGACTGCAACGCTCGATGAAAGATTTATAGATTCATACAAAAAAGGTTATGAAGAGGGAAAGTTAAAGCGCAAAGAGGAAACGATTGAAGAGGGTTATCAAGCCGCTTTTGTTCATATGGACTACCAAGAGCCAAAGCGTAACAGCGACAAGGAATTGATTGAGTGGTATAGGGAAGGTTATGAGTCGAATGAAATAGCTACTCAAATTAAAGAAACGGCTTTTGAAAATGGTTATAATCAATCAAAATATTCCATTCCAGAAGAATTTACAGTCAATGAACAATCAATCGCGTTGTATGATTCGTTGTTTCAAGAGGGACAGGATCTAAAAGCTCAAGAAAAACGAAAGAAAATGTCATACGTAGCCGGCTTTGGAATTCCTGCGGGCGGTATTGCGGTAGGCGGTTATTTTTGGAGGAAGCGTAAAAAGAAAATGATGAAATAAAAAGACGTCGCTATTTGTGAGATGGGAAACGTGAAAACTTCACGGAAATGAAAGGTTAATCAGTTGCCATTCCATAGTGAAAGTTTTACGATTGAATTTATGTGTTTTTGAAGCGCAAATAGATAGGATAAGAAAGAAGGAACTTTTATGAAGAAAGGAATTGCTATTCTTCTCGGTATCATGCTTTTAGCGGGTTGTTCAAGCAATGAAGTTGAAGAACCTGAACCAACGAAGAATGATGCAACTGAAATCATCACACCTGAAGAAAGCCCCGAAAATGCAGATGATGGGAATGAAGAAGCAAGGGACACTGAAAATATCGCGGATGATTCTAATAACGCAGATGCTAGTGAGGTTGCAACAAAGAATGATCCCTTGAAAGATTTCCCCGAGTTTGATGCATTAGTAGACAATATTGATCTAGCTGTCTATCAAGGCGTTGTTGAAACGGATAACAAAGGAACCCGGGTCATCTTATTCGAAGATGAAAAAGGCCATAAAGAATATAAAAGTATCTTCGTCAAACACGATAATCGTTTGAAAATCGTTCAATTTAAAGATGATGGCTTACTATACAATGAGATTGTAAAATAATAATTTTATTCTACTAGGTAGCTGAAAACGGCTTTAGGAATTGATTTGCTTGATTCCTAAGGCTGTTTTATTTTGTTTTTTGAACTAGTCAAATGGTAAAAAATAGGATTGCAAGGTTTCTTAACGCGATCAGAAAGGATTCTTAAACACTTTTTACGGGTATAGTTTCTTAAAGTCATACTTTGATACCACAATGATACGGGTTTAAGTAAAAACAGTTGTTTCCTAGATTCATAATTGGTTATAAATTAATTCAAGTAGAGAGGATTGTACATAATGAAAAAATGGGATAAACGGTTATGGGTTTTCGTTCTAACGATCATGCTTTGTGTGTCCTCCATCAGTTATGTCACCGCGGCTGGAAAAACGTTTACAGATGTAAGCAGTAACTACAAAGAGGCTGTGGATTATTTACTTGAGAGGGGAATTACAAAAGGAGTTAGCGATACAGCGTTCGGTACGGCACAAAATATTAAGCGTGGAGATGCGGCGATCTTTATCGCAAAAGCACGGGAATTAAATGTGAAAAGTCCCAATGACCAAGGCTTCACCGATTTAAACGACCGTGTTGCCAACTACGTAAATACGATTGTGGAAGCGGGAATTGCGTCTGGGAAAACGTCTACGACATTCGATCCCGATGCCAATATTACGCGTCAAGAAATGGCGAGAATGCTTGCAAATGCCTATAGTTTGACCGCGACTAGTGAAGCGAGTTTCACAGACGTCAGCGATAGGTGGATTGGTTATGTATCAGCGCTCAAAGAGAATAATATTACTTTCGGTAAAACGAACCAAACTTTTGCACCTATGGAGAATTTGACGCGTGGTGAGTTTGCCCTCTTCATTTACCGGGCGGAACAGTTATCTTACAACGAAAATTCAAATCCGTCACTGACCCCAGAGAACGAGACATTTGCTCAACGCGTGGAAGAAATTCAGAAGAAATGGCAGGAGCTACAACCGACTTATGATGGGCCGGTTTTAGAAAAGATGCCATCGACGACTGCGCCGTATGAATTGGGGAAAGTTCATCAAGAGGAGTTGCAAGACGCACTCAATTTAACGAAATTTGTCAGATTTTTATCCTATTTGCCGGGAAATGTCGAATTGAACGAAGCGTTTAATGAGGAGGCTCAAGCGGCATCTGTCGTAAATGCTGCGAATCAACAAATGATGCACAATCCAAAGAGACCAACAAATATGAACGAGGATTTTTATGAATTGGGTTATTCAGGCGCAAGTACAAGTAACATCGGTATAGGCTACCCGGATATAAAAAGCAGTATTCTTAAAGGATACATGCCGGATGCTGATGATAGCAATAGGGCACGGGTAGGTCACCGAAGATGGATCTTATCCCCGAGATTGCAAGAAATCGGTTTTGGGTACGCTGTGGCTTCCGATGGGCGAGGGCATACTGCAATGAAGGTAGTTGCTGACGAGATGTGGAAAAATGAACCAATTCTATATGAGGTGATCGCTTGGCCATCGGAAACAGCATTTCCAACAGACTTTCTTGGAAATAGAGATCCTTGGTCTGTTTCATTGAACCCTTCAAAGTATGACCCAGACAAATCAGAAAGCGTCAAAGTCCAATTGACAAGATTGGAAGATCATAAGAAATGGGTGTTTAGCCAAGAAGGCGATTCGGATGGTTTTTTCAATGTCAGTACAGAAAGTGTAGGCTATACGCCTTACACAATTATTTTCCAGCCTAATGAGATTGAAGGATATCGATCAGGCGAGCAATATGAAGTTGAGATCATGAATGTTTATAAAGTAAATGGTGAATCATCAACGATTCGGTTTGAGACGACGTTTTTTGATTTGTGAAGTGGCCATCGTTATGTAAAACTTCAAATATGTATGCTCGTAAACAACGGGAGGTGTTACACGGGTGAAATGAAATAGGAGAATAGAGAGTTTGCTGGATTATGCCCTTATCCATAGGAGATTTGGCTTGATATCGCAAAGGTAAAAAGCACCTCTATCAAGGGAGATTACATAAAAATAGAAATGGGATAGCCGTGTCGGTAAAAAGATACGGTTATTTTTTATGAGCGGAGGATTTATTAATTTGATTATTCGCGAATTCTTTTAAGGAAAAACGATTAATAAAAAATGGTTGCATCCCCTCTCAGCCGAATCGCTGAAGAGTATATCATTTTTAAAAAATAGTCTTTTAGGTGTATGCAATAAGATTTAATTAAGTGTTTTTATCATATTCAAACATCGGTATTAAAGTCTGTTTGTTAGGTATTAAGTATAGTGATTGGAGAGTGGGAATTAATTGAATTTTATAGGACTAGGAAAAATATGGGAACCTTTAAATCAAGGAATGAGTATGTTTATTGATTCGATAAGTGAAATAATTTCTTGATTATCAATTCAGACTAAATCACTAATATAATTTCGGGGCTTCAGTAAAATTGAAAAAATCACTTTAAGTAAAATGATTGTTTAAGCCTATTATACATTGTTTTTTATTAAAAAATAATGAAATTAACGTAAAAATTGTAATATTATTAGTTTTTTGTTGTGTTTTTGGATAAATAAAAGAAAGCGAAAGTGCTAACCGTCTTGCTAACAATTTTGGAGTTTGATAGTGTGTGTTTTACATAACGGAAAAAATTCTGACAATTTTGTCGAATAATAGAGATAAATAATTCCAAAATGGTAAGGGGACTGATTTAATATGTCGAAACAGGTCAAAACATATCGTAAATTTGTCGGAGCAGCAGTATCGACAGCTTTAGTGACAACAGCAGTCGCACCCGCATATGCAGCGTATACTGACGTAGGTGGACAATATACAGATGCGGTCAGTTATTTAGTGGACAGTAAAATTACGGATGGACTGACAGGCACAACTTTCGGAACACACCATACGATTAAACGTGTGGATGCGGCAGTGATGCTTGCAAAGGCATTAGAATTAGATGTGTCCCAAGCTGGAAGTTCCGGCTTTACGGATGTCCCACTACGGGCAGAACCTTACATAGCAGCACTGAAGAAAGCAGGCTACATTCAAGGAAAAACAGCGACATCTTTTGGCGCGCAAAGTGAACTGCAACGTGGCGAAGCGGCCATCATGCTGACAAATGCCTTTGGCTTGGAAGGATCCATGGACCGTTTTCCATTCACAGACGTAGCGGATCGTTATGTGGAAGCAGTCGATCGTTTCTTGGCGAATGGCATCACAGTCGGGAAAGGACCGACAAAATTCGGGACGTCCGATTCGATTTTACGCGGTGAATATGCAGTGTTTTTATATAAATTATCACAAGTGACCGAAGTCGAAGAGATTCGAAATGAGCTGGAAGCAACCATCTCGGCGGCGGAAGATTTGTTAGAAGAGCCAGAACTGACGGACGATGATCGCAAAGCGTTGGAAGAAGCGATTGACGATGCGAAAGAAGTTGTCGCAGATGAAGACGCGACAAAAGAGGAACTTGAAAATGCCCTCGATGACTTGGACAAAGTGGTCGATGAAGTGACCGATAACCTAGAGGACAGTGAAGATAACAATGGCGGTGAAAACCCTGGTGGCGGAGGCGGCACAGGCGGCACAGGCGGCGGTTCCGGAGGTGGCTCTAGTGGTGGAGGCGGCTCAGGTGGCGGCGGTGGTGGCGGTGGCTCGTCGAATGTTGCCGATGAAACTGAGGTAAAAGCACTTGAAAATTCCATTGCCGAAGCCGAAGCCCTTCTAAAAAATACGGAAGTCGGAGATAAGAACGGACAAGTTTCCAAAGAGGCGGCAGATGCTTTAGCCAAAGTTGTTGAGGAAGCTAAAGCTGTCACATCAAAAAACAGACCGACCAAAAAAGAAGTGACAGATGCCAAAAACAAATTAGACAAGACAATTAAAGATTTCAAAGAGGCAATTGTCAAAGGTGATGCTGGATCTGACAATGAGCAGGGCGTTAATACAGGCGTACTAGCAGCTGCACTTAAGCAAGCAAAAACACTAAAAGAAGACGACTATACATCTACATCATGGGCTGATCTTCAAACAGCAATTACTGAAGGAGAAGCTGTCCTTGATAATGAGCAACCAACACAAAGAGAAGTTGACGAAGCGCTTGCAAAACTTCATGAAGCGATCCAAAAGCTTGAACTTAAACAAGATGGTGGAGAAGAAACTAGTGTTAATAAATCAGCACTAGAGGCAGCGATTAAAGCGGTTCAAGAACTCGATGGAAATAAGTATACAGTGGACAGCTGGACAAAAACTGAACAAGCATTAGAAAATGCGGAAAGTATCAATGAAAGCACAACAGCAACACAAACTGAAGTGGATCAAGCAGTCAAATCACTTCATGGGGCTCTTGAAGGACTGGTGTCAGTTGAAGGGCTTCAAGAATTGATAGATGAAGCGCAAAACCTTTTAAAGACAACAGATATAGGAGAAGAAGTAGGGCAAGTGTCTCAGGGAGCATACGAGGCGCTTGAAGCAGCTAAAAATGCAGCTCAAACAGTGCGTGACAAAAGTGACGCAACGAAGACAGAAATTGCAAATGCCCAAACAAAACTAGGGCAAGCCATTACTGACTTCAAAGATGCCATTGTCAAAGATGAAGACGGTTCAGAAAACGAATCAGCAGTCAATACAGATGTTTTAAAAGAGGCGCTAAAGCAAGCAAAAACATTGGAAGAAACGGATTATATAGCTGGAACTTGGACGGATCTTCAACAAGCAATTACTGACGGAGAAGCAGTTCTTGAAAAAGAGCAACCGACGCAAGAAGAGATTGACACAGCTTTAACAAACCTTCATAAAGCAATTCGGGATCTTGAAATGAAACAAGATGGCGGAGAAGAAGTTGCGGTTAACAAATCTGCGTTAGATGCTGCGATTACAGCGGCAGGGAAGCTTGAAGAAGAGAATTATACAGACGCTAGTTGGTCTACGTTTGCCGAAGCATTAGAAAAAGCAAACGTTGTTAGTCAAGATGAAAATGCAAATCAAGAAGCAGTAGACGAGGCATTAAAAGAGCTTCAAGATTCAATCGAAGGTCTTGAGCTTGAAACAGATCAAGAAGTAGCTGAAGTTAACAAGAATGCATTAAATGCGGCGATTGAAGAAGCTGAGACACTGCTTGATGAGGAAAATAAAGATAAGTATACGGATGGTAGTTTTAACGACGCTCTAGCCAAGCTTGAAACAGCAAAAGGTGTTAGTAATAATGACGCCGCTACGCAAGGTGAAGTAGATACAGCGTTAAAAGACCTTCAAACTTCAATTGAAGAGTTAGTGCTTGAAGAAGGCGAAGAAGCTGAAGTTAATAAAGAAGCACTCGTTGCAGCGATTGAAACAGCAGACAAGCTACAAGAGAGCGACTACACACCAGAATCTTGGAACGCTCTTGTAACAGAATTGGATAACGCAAAAAGTGTACAAGAAACTAACGATGCAACTCAAGAAACAGTAGATGACGCTGTTGAAAAGCTACACGCAGCAATCCAAGGTCTTGACTTAGTAACGGAAGAAACACCTGAAGCTATTGTCAATAAAGATGCGCTTATTTCAGCAATTGCAACAGCAGAAGTGTTGGTGGAATCTGACTATACAGCAGGAACTTGGACAGCACTTCAAACGCAATTATCGACAGCGAAAGATGTCAATGACGCAGATGATTCGACACAAGAAACTATTGACCAAGCTGTGCAAGAATTACACGCAGCAATTCAAGGTCTTGAGCTTGCTAAAGCTGGAACACCATCAGAAGACGTTGATAAATCAGGCTTACTAACAGCGATCAACACAGCAGAAGCGTTAGAGGCAGAAGCGTTTACGTCGGCTAGTTGGACAGCATTACAAACTGCGTTAGAAACAGCAAAAAGTGTTCATGGTAATGAAGGGGCAACTCAAGAAGATATTGATGGTGCAATTCAATCACTTCACGGGGCACTAGAGGGGCTCGTCGCGATTGATAAACTACAAGCTTCAATCGACGAAGCGACGAATCTCTTAGAAAATACAGAGGTTGGTTTTGAAGCTGGACAAGTTTCTCAAGAAGCATATGATGCACTTGAAGCAGCAAGAAACGCAGCTCAAGATGTGCTTGATCAAGATAGCCCAACAAAGTCTGATGTAGCGAACGCTAAAACGACACTCGACGATGCAATTGCCGACTTTAACGATGCAATCGTAGGAGAAGATGGCGGTTCGGGTACAGACATCAATACAGATGATTTAAAAGAAGCGGTTGAAAAAGCTGAAGGTTTACTGGGAAATGACGAGCTAGATGAAACAATAAAAGGTGACCTACAAGAAAAAGTTGATGACGCAAACAAAGTTCTTGAGAAAGTCGAAAATAACGATGAAGACGTCACGCAAGAAGACGTAGATAATGCATTAGAAAACTTGAACAACGAGATTGAAAAAGCAGAAGAAGCAATCAGTCCACCAGCTGATGAAACAGACATTTCTGCACTTGAAAATTCAATCGAGCAAGCAACAAATCTCTTAGGTAATACAGATGTTGGTACTGGAGATGGAGAAGTTTCTCAAGGTGCATATGATGCACTTGAAGAAGCAAGAGATGCAGCTCAAAATGTAATTGGTAAAGACAATCCTACAAAGAAAGAAGTAACGGACGCTAAAACAACACTCGACCAGGCAATTGCTGACTTTAACGATGCAATCGTAGGAAAAGATGGCGGTTCAGGAGAAGAAGTTGATATAAGTGAGTTAGCAGAAGCCGTTGGTAAAGCAGAAGAGTTAGTTGACAGTGAAGAGTTAGATGAAGAAACTAAAACAGAACTAAACAATGCGATTCAAAACGCAAAAGATGTTCTTGAAAAAGTTAAGAATGACGAAGATGTTTCACAAGAAGACGTAAACACTGCATTAAAGGATCTAAACGATGCGATTGAAAAAGCAGAAGAAGTAATCAATCCACCAGCAGGAGAAGAAGACAAATCTGCACTTGAAGATTCAATAAGAGAAGCAACAAATCTTTTAGGTAATACAGATGTTGGTACTGAAGATGGAGATGTTTCTCAAGGCGCATATGATGCACTTGAAGCAGCAAGAAACGCAGCTCAAGGCGTGCTTGATCAAGATAGCCCAACAAAGTCTGATGTAGCGAACGCTAAAGAAACACTCGACGATGCAATTGCCGACTTTAACGATGCAATCGTAGGAGAAGATGGCGATACGGATACAGAAATCAATACAAGCGTTCTAGCAGAAGCAATAAAACAAGCAAAAGACTTAATGGAAGACAACTATACATCTGACTCATGGACTAATCTTCAAACGGCAATCGAGAACGGAGAAAGCGTTCTTGAAAAAAATGCACCAACACAAGCCGAAGTTGACGAAGCTTTAACAAACCTTCATCAAGCAATCCAAAATCTTGAATTGAACCCAGGAGAAGGCGCAATTGATAAGTCTGCATTAGAAGCAGCAATCAATACAGCAAACGGGTTAAAAGAAGATGAATTCACGTCAGCGAGCTGGGCAAACTTACAAACTGCATTAGAAGTAGCAGAAGGTGTTCGTGCTAATGAAGAAGCAACTCAAGATGAAGTTGATAATGCGGTTAAATCACTTCACGAAGCATTAGAAAACCTTGATGCAATCAATTTACCAGCAGAAGAAGCAGACAAATCTGCACTGCAAGATTCAATTAATGAAGCAACAGAACTTCTGAAAACAGAGGTTGGTTCTGGAGAAGGACAAGTTTCTGAAGAAGCATATGATGCACTTGAAGAAGCAAGAAACACAGCTCAAGATGTACTTAAAAAAGACAATCTAACAACGGGAGAAGTAGCAGACGCAAAAACAGTACTCGATGTTGCAATCGACGACTTTAATGGTGCAATCGTCGGAGAAGATGGCGGTTCAGGCGAAGAAGCTGATGGAACAGAGCTAGAAGCGGCGATTGAAAAAGCTGAAGACCTACTTACGAATGAAAATGTCAGCGGTGAGACGAAAGATACACTACAAGCAAAAACGGATGCTGCAACAGATATTGTTAAAAAGCTTGAAGAGGGCAATGACGAAATTACGCAAGAACAGGTAGATAAGGCATTAGAAGAATTAGACGAAGCGATTGATGCAGCGGAAGAACAAGCAAAAGCCACAGCGCTTTCTAAGGCGGAAAAAGCAGTAGATGCAGTTGAAGAAGCGGTGGAAGAAACTGCTAAAAAAGAAACGGCATATAAGAATGTTAAGGATGACGAAGACGTAAGTGACAAAGATAAAGATACTGCACGCCAGGAGTATGTCGAAGCACAACAAGATGAAGCGGAGAAATTCGATGAAGCGAAGAAGTTAGTCGACGCATTGGCAGATGATGTTGAGGAAAAACAGGATCTTCAAGATAGACTGGATAAAATTAAAGTCGACTACGCAGAAAAATATGTGAAGCAAGCCGAAGTAACCATTACACAAGCTGCAATCGACACGGCGAGAGACTATGTTAGTAAACTACAAGACGGTGAAGAAAAAGAGGAATTTGATCAACGTTTGAATCAGGTAGCGACTAACTTAAAAACAATTAATACAGCAAGAACAGCAGTTAGGGAGCTTGAGCAAGCAACTGAACTAGATGACGAGCAAGTGTCCGATGCTCGTGAAAAAGTAGCTGCAGTAGGCGCAATAGAAGTAGATGGAGAAAAAGTACGAGAAGCTCTAGCAAAAACCTTATCAGATCAAATTGATAACGTTGTAATTGACTTTACCAAAAAGGAATTAAAGACTCAGCTAGATGCGGCTAAAGCAAAACAAGAAGATGTAAAAGAATCAGCAGATGGTTCGGATATCCTAGAAGATGAGGAATGGGTAACGCCAGAAGCAGCTGAAACATTCCAAGAAGCGATTGACGCAGCGCAAGGTGAATATGATAACTCAGACGCTACACTTGACAGTGTCGAATCGGCAGTTACAGACCTTGAGGCAGCAATTGACGCTTATGATCCACAAGGCGGAAAGTTATCATTAGAAGATGCTGCTAAAAATGCGGTAGAAGATGTAGAAAGAAGTTACGATTCCGAAAACCAAACGCATGACCAAGAAATTTATGTCAAAGCTGATGAACTTGTTAAATCTTTGGAATCTGAAAATGGTGATACTGCTGAAGGATTACGTGACCGTTTAAAAGAAGTCAAGACAATCATTGATGCAGAAGCTGCTGTAGCAGATGCTGAAACTAGAAAAACAGTTGCTGCGATTGAACAAGCTCAAGAGCTTATTAATCAGATTACGGAAGACTTTGAAAATGTGAATGCCCAAGACGCTAAACAAGACCTTCAAGAACGTCTAACGGACATTGAGCAAGGTACACACACGCTTGCCGACTTGAGAGAACAGATAACAATAGCCAATCAGCATAGAGAAAATCATGAGATTGGCAACGTTGAATATGAAGAAGCCGCCTTGAATACACTAACTCAAGCGCTTGAAGCTGGGGAAAACCTTGTTAAAGAGCATAGCGATGAAGTTGAAGGCGATGACTACACGAATACAGCTATTACTGAGGCGACAAATGATTTAATTGATGCAATCGATAGATTAATTGACATCACTCCACCAACTCTTAAACCTGATGCAGAGCAGGAGAACAGTCAAAAAGAAGTTAACCTGAATTTGAAGCCGGAAATTAATACTCCAGGTTCATCTAAAAAAGTTTCAGGTGGGGTCGTTGGGCTAGATATTGGAATCGTTGACTTAGGGTTGATTTCTTCCAGTCAAATTTCTAGTCTTACAGATAATAACGTAATTGATATTACGGTCAACAAGAACACAACGTTGGATGCTGACTTATCTGTTGCCATCCACACTGTACTTGGCGGACAAGCCTTTGACGTTGGGGTATATAAGAAAGAGGAAAATGGCGATTACAAACGCATCGATATTTTATCAGGTTCAAGCGGTGGTGCGTTAGGTATTGCGAAAGTAGAAAGATTCACACTTGATACGCTTGAAGAAGGAGAGTACAAGTTCATTCTAGACTTAGGTGCTGGACTGGCAGTTGTTCAAGTAGCTCCTTTTGAAATTTACAATAAAGTAGAAAAAGATTATAGCCAAGTTGCTAAGGATGTCAAAGCAGAAGGAAATGTACTTGCTGACTGGTATAAAGGCGGAAATAATGAGGCAATCGTATCTGACGTTGAAGTAATTGGAAAAGAGGATACTTTAACAGAAATTTCAGCGGAACCAGAAACAGATAAAGGGACTTCAATTCAAGGTCAATACGGAAAACTCTTTATGAAGCAAGATGGCTCATACACATACGAGCCTGCAAACGATGCGACAAACGTAGGAAAAATAGAGAAATTCAAGTATACAGTCTTGAATACGTATAATGGAGAACATGAAGAAGGCGAACTGAAGATTCGAATTAGTGGTGACACAATCAAGTGGGAAGGTGATAATTGGGAGAAACCACAAACAATTATTGAAGCCGTTGACAAAAAAGCAAATACGAGTATTTCAGCAAAGAATAAAACAGATGTTGTAACTGTAAAAAATGTTAGATCAGGAGCGTCGCGTTGGTATAATAACACAATTACGACAGATACATTTACTATACAAGATAAGAAGTCTGTTTTAGAGCTTGACTACCGTAAATCTTTGAATATAGGTAATAGTGATGCTAAGATTAGTCTCATTAAAATAGAAGATGGCGAAGAAATAGAAGTTGAAAGCCATGTACGCAGCTTCAGTACGACAGCTCAAAAATTAACTTTTGCTAACTTAGAAGCAGGTGAGTACAAGTTAACAGCAAAAGGTGTCAACTCGATGGGCGCACGTACGGGCTATCTTCAGAACATCAAAATCACTTCTCCTGTATGGGGGGAATATGATGTAGCTGAACCAAAAGAAGTAACAGGAAACTTAAAGGTTGGTGCAACTCTAAGCGAAGCTGAAGGTGTAGAAACAGAGCTATCTGTTCTCGGTCAGCTAATAGACGAAAATGGACGTGTTTCGAGCGGTACTGCATATCATAGATTTAGTAAGTTGAAAGATACAATTACACTTTCAGGGAAATATGGTGTGCTTACTGTTGAAAAAGACGGTACCTACACATATCGACCAAATGCAGATGTTTCGATTGCTGGCGGTACAGAAGAGTTTACGTTTAAATTTACACATGCAAGTGGACTTTTTGATGAAGCTACATTGTCCATTTCGATTGATCCATTACTAGATTCTACTGAAGGGGACGATATTTTAGTAGGAACAGTAGAGAATGATACAATCGAAGGAAAAGGCGGTTCTGATACACTTGTGTACGGTGTGCATGAAGAAGATGCAACAGGTGGAAATGGCCATGATACATGGACTGACTTCCATTACGGTACAGTTGCAGTAGATGGAGATGCAGACCGTCTAGATTTACGACTCTTGTTTGAAGACGAAGACATCACAACTTCCAATATCGGATCGTATCTAGAATTGAGCAAGGATAGAAATTCGATGACGATTAAGGTGGATAGAGATGGTAAGTCTGGTTCATATAAGGCGACTGATTTAATCACTTTAAACATCGACAATCCAGATGATTTGCCGGAAAGTATTTCAATCAAAGATTTAATAGACAAAGGAATGCTGATCGTTCAATAATTAGTTAAAACTTCGTAGGGATCTACTCTCTACGAAGTTTTTTGTTATGCATTTGATTGGAAAAACGAAAAACTGCTAGCGTCACCTTACGTGATTTTGCTAAATTTGGATGGCTTTATTTATATGATAGGGGTTGGAATGGAAAGCCAATTTCACCGGAAAGTGGACAAATTCTATTATTCCGACAAAAGCGTTGCTTGTGCAGGTACTCTATGGAAGGCGAAATCGAAGGATAAGGCGGTAAAACGTGTCGATAAATAACCGCTTCAAGATTTGGAGAGGATTAGCTTCTTCGAAGTGAAGTAGTAGAAGACAGATTATTTTCAATTATCATATTGACAGAACTAATGGAGTGTTATATTATTCAGTTATTGATCTATATGTCTAGACATATAGACTTTCGAGGAGGTTAATTAATCGTGTCATTAAGTATTAATCGTCAATCACCAATACCTCTTTATCTTCAGATTTCGGATAGCTTAAGGGGTCTCGTTAAGGAATCTATGGAGCAAGGAAAAGAAAAGTTCCTTACGGATGAGGAATTAATGAATATTTTCAAAGTATCAAGGATGACAATAAGACAGGCGGTCCAACTGTTAGTTGATGAAGGGTTATTAACTAGGATAAAAGGAAGCGGTACATTCATTTGCATGAAAGAAAAACTTGGAACAGATATCGAAAGATTAGATACATTTTTCAAAGGTTGGTATCTTGACCAAGATTTTAGTATCGAATTATTGGCTAGAGATATTGTTCCCTGTCCAGAACGTTTTGCTGGGGATTTAGGAATATCTTCTGGAGATGAAGTTCTATTGGTTAAGCGAATTAGAAAGACAAAAGGTGTACCAGTGGTAATAGATTTACGTTATTTAGTCAAAGAATTTGGAGAGAAAATTTCAAAAGAAGAGCTGGAAAAATATTCTTTCTCACATATTTTTCTGAGGAAATTTGATTTGCGATTTTATGAAGCCAATTTGGAGATTGAGGCACGTCTAGCTAATAATAAAAATGCGAAAATCTTAGGTGTTGATGTTGGTTTCCCAATTTTATATCGCAGGAGCCAAATGAACGTGGAGGAACACGGTTGTGTGTTAACAGGGGAGTCCTTTCATAGGGGAGACATGTATAAATATCGATCACAGTTAACGGCAAAAGACACATAAGCCTTAGGAGGAATATTGAATTGTACAAGACTAAAATGAAACCAGATTTAAATGTAAATGAACTCTTTCCAGAGATTATGCAAATTAAAAATGAAGAATATCGAAAATTAATTGATACAATTTGGCAGGAATTGTGGCATACATCGAATTGGGTAGATATTAATGATTTACCCATTTCACCTAAAATAACGTATCCACATATACCTCATAACCGTGCTGTTGTGCAAATGGCTATCCATGTAGCTGATGTGTTTGAGTCAATTCATAATGTAACTGTTAATCGCGATATTCTTATTGCAGCCGCTTTACTTCAAGATGCGAGTAAATTAGTAGAATTTGGACCGACAGAAGATGGTAAGGTCGAATATACAAAAATCGGTTCTACTTACCCACATGCATTTTGGGGTACATATTTAGCGATAAAATTTGGTTTACCTGATGAAATATGCGAGATTATTTTAGATCATACACCAGATTCAGCAAGATTTCCTAAATCTATGGAAGGGAAAATACTCTACTATGTCGATCAATTAGATGTGATCGCTACATATAAAGATCGTTGGAAGAAAGAAACAACCGTTCATCTATATAAATAGAAAGGAGAGTAACGGGATATGATCACCTTTGAGAAAGTGAACAAATGGTACGGAGATTTTCATGTTTTAAAAGATATAGAGTTTTCGATTAAACAGGGAGAAGTAGTAGTTGTTGTGGGGCCAAGTGGATCAGGGAAAAGTACGATGATTCGTTGTATTAATAAATTGGAACCGATTTCAGAAGGAGAAATTGTTGTTAACGGAGTGAAGGTGACAGATCGTAAGATAGATATTAATAAATATAGACAGGATGTAGGTATGGTTTTTCAACACTTTAATTTATACCCTCATAAAACTGTCTTAGAGAATGTTACATTGGCTCCAGTTAAAGTTAAAAAGATGAGTCCAAAACAGGCAGAACAGGAAGCTTTAGGGCATTTGGATAGAGTTGGAATATTAGATAAGGCTCAGTCTTATCCGTCTCAACTTTCGGGAGGCCAGCAACAACGAGTCGCTATTGCACGAGGACTCGCTATGAATCCCGAAATATTGTTATTTGACGAACCGACATCTGCTTTAGATCCTGAAATGGTAGGGGAAGTTTTGGACGTTATGAAGTCATTAGCGGACGAAGGTATGACGATGGTAGTTGTTACACATGAAATGGGGTTTGCCAAAGAAGTGGCAGATCGTGTGGTTTTTATGGATCAGGGAACAATTGTTGAGGAAGCAACGCCTAGTGAATTTTTTAATAATCCAAAACATGAACGTGCAAAGCATTTTTTAAGTAGAGTGTTACAACACTAATATTTAGGAGGTTCGATTCAATATGAGAAAAAAATATACGATGCTTTTAATGAGCATGTTACTTTTAACGATTGCTTTAATTGGATGTTCAAATTCTAACGGTTCTTCGGCCGATTCTGATTTATCTCAAATTGAACAGATTAAAGAACGTGATAAATTAATTGTTGGTGTTAAGTATGATCTATTTTTATTCGGTTTAAAAAATCCATTAGATAATAAAGTTGAAGGATTTGAAATAGATCTTATGAAAGCGCTCGCAAAGGATCTTCTAGGTGATGAGGACAAGATTGAGTTCAAAGAAGTTAACTCGAAAACTAGAATTGATATGTTGAAAAACGGAGATGTGGATCTCGTAGCAGCTACGATGACTATAACGGATGAGAGGAAAAAAGTTGTTGATTTCTCAGAACCTTATTTAACCGTAGGTCAGACATTACTCGTTCCCGTAAATAGTCAGATAGAAGATATTAAAGATGTAGATGTTAAGGATAAAGTAGTAGTAACTGCAAAAGGGTCAGTCGTGGGGAATATTATGAAAGCTGAAGCACCAAATGCTCAAGTACGTGAATACGAAAACTTTGGAGAAGCCTTTACTGCATTGAAAAGTGGTAAGGGGGATGCGTTAATGACTCATAATAGTATTCAGTTAGGCATGATTAAACAAAGTGAAGAAGATGGGGAACCGACATTCAAAATTGTTGGAGATCCAGTAACGAGAGAAGATATTGGACTTGCGTTCCATAAAGGGAATGATGAGTTAGTGGAATATGCAAATACCTTTATTGAGAAAATTAAACAAGATGGTACATTTGATGAGTTGTACGATAAATGGTTTGGTGAACAACAATTTTGATTTACAGGGAGTTTGGCTCCCTGTAATTTAGAGGGGGAGAGTAGATGAGTATAGACTTTATTTCACTTTATAAAGAAGATTTTATAATGGGATTTCTTACAACAATATTTGCGGGGTTTTTGGGGCTGCTGTTATCTGTGATGTTAGGATTTATTGTGGCAGCATTACGATTATCCCCCTTTAAGATTATTCAAACATTAGCGTTATGTTATATTGAATTTTTTAGGAACATTCCTTTGGTCATTATCGCATTCTTTTTCTATTTTGGAATGCCTTCAATTGGAGTGAATATGAGTGGATTTACTTGTGGTATCCTAGGAATCTCGATATACAATTCAGCATTTATAGCTGAAATTATTCGCTCTGGTATTCAAGCTATCCCAAAAGGTCAGGCAGAAGCAGCACGGTCAACTGGAATAAGTTACATCCAATGTATGATTCATATTATTTTTCCGCAGGCTATTCGGATTGCAATACCGCCTCTCGGCAACCAGTTTATAAATATAGTTAAAGGAACGAGTATTTTAGGTGTTATTGCAGGTGGGGATCTAATGTATCATGCAGATATTGTTGCCTCCAATACATTTGAAGTCTTTAACATTTATATTTTCATTGCAGTATTATACTTGGCACTTACAATTCCATTAAGTATGGGAGTAGATCAACTACAAAAGAAGATGTCGAAACAGTATGGGAGTTGAGAATAAATGGATTTTATCGGGGCTTACAATCCTGCCCACTTACTGTATTTGTGGAAGGGAATAGTTGCAACATTAGAAGTATCAATTATTACAATAATTATCAGTTTTATATTAGGAAGCCTGCTTGGTTTCTTAAGATATTCTAAAATACCGTTTCTTTCGAAATTGATTAGAGTATATATTGAAGCAGCTCGGAACCTCCCACCGTTATTACTTATTTTCTTTGCGTTCTTTGCCTTACCGGATATTGGAATCAAGTTAGAGCCAAAGTTTGCCGTAATTGTTGCGTTGTCAGTTTATGGGGCAGCTTTAGTGGCCGAAGTAATAAGAGGTGGCTTAGAATCAATTGAAAAAGGTCAAATGGAAGCTGCAAGATCTCAAGGTTTTACTTATTTACAAACGATGAGATATATTTATTTTCCGCAAGCATTAAAACGAATGATTCCCCCGCTAACCGGGATTTTTATTACATTAATCAAGAATACTTCTTTGGCTGTCATAATTAGCCTCGAAGAATTAACGAAAGCGGGTCAAATTATTTATAGTAGTAATGTTCAATATGTAATTCCTATATTATTATTCATTGCTTTAGCTTACTTTATTATTAATTATAGTTTGTCTTGGATTAGTAGGAAAATAGAGGAGAAGTTGGCAATCTAATTCGTATTGAATATCTTTTTAATGGTTACTTCATGAAACTTGAGGAAAAGAAAGTACAGAAAGAAACGCAAGTTCAATTTGCAACCGAGGATGGGCTGGAAACAGGAATTAAAACAAATAACCCCTAATTATTCAGAAGGGCGAATTTGATGAGCTCTTTATCAAGCTAATGCATGCAAACAATCAAAAGAAAAAACAGGAAGCTAACCTATCATCTACTGGTTAACTTCCTGTTTTTCGTTGAATGATCGCCGTTCCACTTCAAGAAATCCTAAGCGTTACAAGTTGCCATCAGCACTTTGAATCATTTGTTCAATCATCTTGCTGGCATTTTCGGCTGCCATGATGACAAAATCTTCATACTTCACGTCGGCCTCGCCGCCGGCATCGTCAGAGATTGCGCGAATGATCACGAAAGGCACGTCATTCAAGTGTGCAACATGTGCAATGGCTGCACCTTCCATCTCTACTGCATAGGGAGAGAATGTTTCACTGATTTTGGCTTTATGTTCAGGACTTGCTATAAATTGATCACCACTTGCAATTCTTCCTTGGAACACATGAATGTCTTCGGATAATCCTTCAGCAGCTGACTGCGCCAGTTGAATTAATTTTTCATCTGCTGTAAAAATACTTGTCTCCATCCGAGAAATGACACCAGGCTCTTCGCCAAGTGCAGTAATATCAACATCATGTTGGACAGCGTCTGTCGAAATGACAATGTCGCCTACTGTCACATCAGGGCCTAGGCCGCCTGCAACACCAGAGTTAATGAGATAATCTACACCAAAATGATCGACGAGCACTTGTGTGCATGCAGCGGCATTCACTTTGCCAACACCTGATCGCACTAAGACGATATTTTCCCCATCTAATATACCTTTATAAAATTCCATCCCTGCTACGGTTTCAGTCGTTTCAATTTCCATTTTCTCACGAAGAATTTCAACTTCTTCTTCCATCGCACCAATAATCCCAATAACCCGCTTATCTGATTGTTCGATGTTCGCGTCGTCTCCTTGTTGTTTAGAAGAAGGATCGCTTGACTCCTTTGGGTTATTAGAACAGCCTAATAACATGAGAGCAGTTATAAGGATAACTGTAAATAATTTTAGACCAAATTTCGTTTTCATAGATGAAAACTCCTCCTATTTCATTGTAAATGCGAACGTTTTCTGTTTTTTATACACTAACGTTCGTTTAACTATGTCAGTATACAACAGTGATTGAATGGATGCAACCCGTTTTGAGGAGAAAAATGATTTATGGAAAGAAGGGAAAGTGATTGGAAAAAATCGAAATAGTAGTTGATTTATCCCGCATTAACGGTCAGTAAGACTCTCACCTCAAGATTTAAGTAAAACGATAAAGATAGGTGGGAGATCAACTGCCCGTAAAAGCCCGATTGGTGAAGACTAACAATCAGTGGGGGATGAGGAAAACCCCCACTGATTGAATTTTCACTTTATTATACTTAGGTTGTTGGTACAATTGTAGTTGGTTAAATAAAAATACAGTTGACATTATAAATATACATACGTATAATGAAGCTATAACTTGTTAAGAAGATGTCAATAATGAGGATCAACACATCGAAATAGGTGTCGTATTTGAATTAAGGTGCTCAGCGAAGCGCTATTCAATTGACTTATTTGATAAAGTACAATGAACGTTGTCGTTCGTAGTCTTGTGTCTTCCTTTAAGAAGCCCAAAAGGCAACTTCCTGCTCGGTGTTGAACAGGAAGTTGCCTTTTTAGTTTAGTCTATACACCTGAAGATGAAGTGTCATTATTTCTACGTTACCTAAATTGAAAATCAGATACGGTCATTTGGAGAGTCGTATATTGTTGTGTCCAGTTTTCTATCCCGGTCATAGACGTCGTCATCCGTTCGGTCGATATCGGCTTTTTCACGGCGGACGGTTTCATTCACCGTTTCCATATCACTTACTTCACGTTTTTTGACGACAATCTCTTCGCTCACGACAGGACGTTTTGTCACTTCGACTTGTTCTTCCATAACGGGGATATGGATGTTGTCATTCGCATCGTTAAATACTTCGCCCGCGGCTGTTTCTTCAGTTGCGGCGCGCCGTTCGATATGCACTTCTTCACGTTTGACTGGCACTTCAACGGTCTGTTCATCTACGACGACATGTTTGCCGACGTTTACTTCGCCCGTCTGCACCCGTTCCTTGTCTACATTCAGTTTCTCTTCATGCAATTGTAGACGTTCCTCCCGCTCTGCATCGATATTCATACTTGCAGAATTGACGGTCGTCTGATCGAAGTTGTCCACTGTCAAGTTGCCGCCGAGATTCGGGTCTGTGTAGCTCTCTTGGAACTCCGCTTTCCGTGCATGGATAAGGTCGCCGTACTCCCGATCTACATATAGAAGGATGTTGCCGTTTTTCACTTCATTGTAATAACGGGTGGCTTCTTCATTTGTGAACCCCATATGTGTGAAAGCGGTCTTCACCGGTTCATCTCCGCTCAGGAATGCGACGAAACGGTCCCACCAGTTTCCTTCGGCTTCTTGTAATGAAACATTCGTCTGTCCACGGACGATGGTGAGTGAATTTTCATCATTCGTCACGACATAAATATCGTTTTCCTTGTATCCCAATGTCCTCAGTTCATCAATCTTCTTCAACACTTCGGTTTCAGTAGGAAATGTACCTACAAATTTTTTGTCTGCCATATTATTATACCTCCTAAGTTTTAAGCAACATGTAAGATCCCTTTCAGATGGAATACCCAGCATGTCGCATCTAAAACAAATTGATAGTTACCATTTTGTGGATAATGGTAGAGGAAACAACAGGAGCACGCCACACGAAGGGGATTTTGGATAAAGCATAATAAAGAGATGCTGCGCGGAATTCATACGAAAGAAGGAGTGCGGTGAAAAACTTCGCTAGGGGGGAATCCCCCTAGTTTAAGACGAGAGAAGGGTGATTTTTTCACTTGTCATCCAATTCATCTAGTTAGATTAAGGCATGATTGATAAAAGAATCGTCCACTTTCCGATTCCATCGGTTGCGGCGTACGAATAGAAGGGGATGCCGAGTGTTTCCCGATGTTTAAATTTGACTTGTCGTAGAAAGGTTTGATGACATAGATATTGGCGCCTAGTCCATTCATGATGGGACGGATATAGTGGATCCGATCGATGATGCCGAGTTGTTCGAGTTTGCGGATCGCACGGCGGATGGTCGCATTGGATTTGCCGGTAGTATTTGCAATCGTGTCGTGTTTCAATTGGGCTGCACCGAATTTGACGGAAGACCGCCGGATTATATCAAGTACGGCTCGGTCTGTTTTGTTCATCGCGTTCCAGTTCGTCTGCTGATGCCGCTTTGCCGCTTCGTCCATTTCCTCTGTACTGCTGAAATATGAATAGTCCGCTAAGTAGTTTATCATCGTAAACTCCCCTTTATTTTTTATATAGGGGAGAGTTGAGAAAAGGTGGACAAACATAATGGAGAAAATCCAGTTGGAAATTGATTCTCGAGTTTTCTAGATAAAAAGCCATCTGAATTCAGGAGTATTCAGAAGTTCTGTGAAGTGTTGTTCGAAAGAAAACAGCTGGACCTGCGGCTTAAAGCGCCAGATCCAGCTGTTTTTATTTGAATTCTAAATCAAGCCTCAATCGTCAGTGATTGTAAAGCTAAAACTTGAAATAGCGGACTAAGCCATTCAGCTTTTCTGCTAAAAAGGCGAGCTGTTTTGAGCCTGCTGCGACTTCTTCCATAGACCTGCTGGCTTGTTGGCTTGTCGCGGCTGTCTCTTCTATCCCGGCAGCAGATTCTTCCGTAATTGCCGCGATTTCTTCGACGTAACGATGCATCTCCTGACTGTCCCCTGCAAAGGTGGATAGTTGGATCGTTATTAATTTCACATTGTCCACCATTTCTGTCACGGCATTGTTAATGTCCATAAAGGTTTCGTTGGTCGTTTGAATAAGCAACGTTCCTTGTTCAACTTCTTTATAACCGCTTTGCAAGGAGGCGGTTACGTCGGCGGATTCGGTTTGAACATGAGAGACAATGTTTGTAATCTCCCCGATGGATGCTGACACTTGTTCTGAAAGTTTTCTGACTTCCCCTGCAACCACCGCAAACCCTTTACCTTGTTCTCCAGCTCTTGCAGCCTCGATTGTTGCATTCAGTGCTAACAGATTTGTTTGTTTTGCAACTTCTTGAATGACCGAGACCAATTTGGAAATCTCTTGTGTCTGCTGATCCAAGTTTTCCATTTTGCTCACTGCTTCTTTTACAATATGGTCGATTTTCCGCATCTGTCGATCTGATGATGCCACCAAGTTTCGTCCTTCATCCGACATCTGAAGCACTTCAACAGATGATGCTTGAATTTGTGCGCTTTTTTCGCTGGATGCTTGTATTTTTGCTGTGAAGTTTCCCATCGTGTAAGCTAAATCGCTTGCACGATCCGCTTGTTTTTCTGCGCCAGCTGCAATGTCTTGCATGGTCATCGCGATTTGTTCGGACCCGGTTTTCACTTCAATGGCGGAGTGGGTGAGTGATTCACTTTGTGCCGACACGCTGGAAGAAGCTTCCGCCACATGTGCAATCGTGTCGTGGAGCGTGTTTTTCATCACTTGTATCGCGTTTGTTAATTGACCGATTTCATCATTTCGTTTGCTGTCTTCTGCCTCGATGGTTAAATTGCCTTTCGAAAGTTCTTCCATGACATGGGCCATTTTTTGAATGGGATTCGAGATCGTTTTACTGAATGTCACAGAGACAAACACGACAATAAGCAATGTGATGATAGTTATGAGAAACGCAATGCGGATGATCTGTTGCTTTGTTTGATGAATGACAGATATGTCTTGCGTCATGCCGATGACTCCGATCATTTCACTCGACGTCGGGTCATACATGGGTAGGTAGGAGTCCAAGCTTTTGTCACCTATACGGGATCCTGTCTCGTTGTCCATGACGTCTGCGATGATCGAAGCATTGGACTTTCCGACATTTTCTTCATTGGAAGAGATGACGACTGTGCCATCTTGGTCGTATAGATCTATCGATACACCTTGTAACATATCGTTCAGCTCATTTAGAAAAGTGCTGTCGACACCTGTTTGTAGTGTCCCGATCACTTCATCCCGATCCATAATAGGTGCGAATGCACGAACGGCGAGACCACTGTTGCCAAATTCAAAACCGGAGATCGGTTGTCCGTCTAATGTATGTTGAATGGCGGACATGCTGCTCTTGTCGTCGCTATGCTTATCTGGATTATGCCCGCGTAAAAAGACGATCCCTGAGGCATCCCCAAATTCAAAAATATCCAATCGATGCTCCGATTGAAGACGAGGATAGACCTGCTTCACTTGATCGATCAGTTTTTCACGGTCTTTTGATTGGAAAGCGGAGATGAGCTCTTCATCATTTGCATAGATCTTGGTCAAATCTAGCAAATCTTTAGAAACATTATTGAATTGGGATTGGATTGTCTGTTCCATTTTTGCTTGCTGATTCGTAATCAGCTTTGTAAATCCACGCTCTGTTGAATAATAAAGGATGAGCATTGTAATAAGTAATGGCGCAATCGTTAAAGTAAGAAAAATGGCAAGTAGTTTTTTATTCAAGCTATCTACCTTAAACATTCTTTTCATTTCGATGTTCCTCGTTTCACACGTGAGTTTTTGAATGACTTTAATAGAAGACTTTACCATTATAGTAAATCTTCTACTATTACTCTGTTAAGATTTTGTAAATTGAGGGTTTAATTTGTAGAAAATTTTTTCGAAATGAAAATCCGCTGACATCGTCATTTAAATCTCAGTTTCAGCGGATTTTTTTGCGTTTTCCGAATAGGAGGCAGACCCGAAAAATGATAAGAAAGGTAAGGGCACCGGCCATGTCGAGCGCGACATCTTGTAAAGTAGCCGTTCTTCCTCCCGTTAAGGACTGATGATATTCGTCAACGATTGCCACAAACAATGTTAAACCAGCGGCGGTGATCCATCGAAACGTGAATTTGGGCAAAACGAGGTAGATCATGGAAGCGAGTAAACCAAAAATGAAAAAATGTGCGCCTTTCCGGAGAAGGAATTCCACGAAATAGTAGTAACCCCGTTCCTCCACAGAAACGGTAATGCCCCAATAAGGGATTTTGAGATTCGACAATGTCTGATCCAACGGCTTTCCGGAAAGTTTTTCTTGAAGTTGTGGCACGAGGGATTGTTGCTCATACGTCATGCCGGAAGATGAGTAAAGACCGACGAGAATGCAGATGAGTACTAAAAGATAAATTAGTTTTTTCATAGTTCCACTTTACCATAGGACAGGTTAAGGAAACAGCTTCTACGTTGAGTGGAGGGGGACAAGTTATCCTTTGCGGCGTTGGACAGACGAAGCTGTTGGTTGGACAACTCGGCGGGGGTTGGAGTATCTCAGCGCACGGTTGGACATCCGCGCTTTACGTTGGACAATCCGATTGAAGCGTTGGCCCATCGAAGCTATTGGTTGGACAACCCGGCTGAGGTTGGAGTATCTCCGCGCACGGTTGGACCTCCCGCGCTTTTCGTTGGACAATCCGATTGAGGCGTTGGCCCATCGAAGTTGTTGGTTGGACAACTCGTCTGAGGTTGGAGTATCTCTGTGCACGGTTGGACAATCCGCGCTTTTCGTTGGACAATCCGATTGCGGCGTTGGACAGTCGAAGCTATTGGTTGGACAACCCGTCTGAGGTTGGAGTATCTCCGCGCACGGTTGGACAACCCGCGCTTTGCGTTGGACAAT
>CAOKMT010000023.1 GCA_948469885.1 uncultured Sporosarcina sp.
TTAAACATCGCCAACAAGATAACCGTTGGGCCTATATTGCATCGGATATATATGAAGCCATGGCGGGAAAATCGAGGGTTCAACTGACAGGAATGTCTTATAAAGTGAAGAAAGGACATGCCTATGTTTGGCTAAAAACGGATTTGACTGAACCGCCTTCTGAAGAAATCATGCAGGAAATTGAATCAGCCATACAAGTGTATTTTGATTTACCAGAAACAAAAGAAACCATCCAAAATGAACCTTATACAATTGAATTCTTATTAAAGAATGAAAAGTCTTTTATAAAAATCGCAAACTAAAGATAGGCCAAACACTTTATGCATGAGAAGTGTTTGGCTTTTTCGATTTTTGCTAGATTTAACCATAACAAATCACCCCAAAAGTTAGATTTTGACTCTAACTTTTGGGGTGCACTTCAATCGGTATGTCAGCTACTTTGCAAGGTGGATATTCCTTAAATGATAGTAAAAACAACACGTGGTTTACCAGGAGCCTTATCCCAAACACTCTCGATAGATGAAAGGGAGACAACATTTGTATGAACTTGTAGCTTTGCCGGCTTAACTGCCTCAAAAACACTTCTAATTGTATCAAGCAACTTGGGCATTGGTAAGCTTCCAAGACCACTACCCATTAGTTGGATTGCTGTGGAACGAAGGATCGAGCTCGGTATTTCAATAGTCTCTTGACGACTAGACGCGCCACAATTCACAAAACGTACTGAATGACCGTCAACAACAGACTGATCCACCGCTTTCATAATTGTTTTAGCACTTTCTCCCCACAAATAGTCGACAACAACATCAATACCTTTAAGAAACTGATTCTTTAATGCCTCTTCAAACTTCTTAGCCCCGAATTCATCAGTACCATCAAGTTGAAACGGCACAACTGCATCTGCACCTAATACCAATAATTCTTGAAGCTCTTGTTCATTTCGACCAGTTGCAATGACTTTTTTTGCACCAAGGTGCTTAGCAATTTGAACAGCAAGCCGACCAGAAGTACCGGTCGCTCCGTTAATCAAAACCGTTTCATTTCGTTGTAACTGAGCGCGTTCAACTAATGCTGCCCAACCTGACATGCCGGGATTAGCAATTGCGGCTGCCGTAATATCATCGAGCTCATTTGGAATCTGCACGATATGATCTGCACGAACAAGAGCCTGCTCAGCAAGTGCTCCATACGGTGCTTCCGGTAAAAAAAAGTAGACACGTTGACCGTCAGCGGTTACACCGACTCCTTCAGCACCTGCGACCTTTGGGAAAACTGTATCTGAACTGTAATGATTTCCTTGAGATCGAACCTTACTCAGATGGCTAAGCGCCGACGCCTTTACATCAATTAGTATCCTATCTTGGCTGGCTGTTGGAGCTTCAAACTCACCATACACGGGTGATTGTCCTTTTGCATTAATAATTGCTGCTTTCATCCTGTATCTTCCTTTCTAATATTAATTCTCTTATTCACACTCGGCTTCATGCTTAACAAAAGAGTCTTAAAATAGAAATAGGCGCAGATTCCAAGCGCCCGATGCTTGAAGTTTGTTATAAAAGCTCTGTCTTTACAATTCGTTCCTTCATAAATTGTTAGTAAAGAAGTACAATTTCTCTATCCCCGATATTTATCAATCAAATTAACAAACGCGCCGACGAATGATTGTAAAAATTGAACGGTTCCTTCATTATTAACTTTACCGTTCTCGTCTAATAATGTAGCTGCATGACTAATATAAGCTTCTGGTTGTTGAACCACTGGCATATTTAAGCAAACAAGTGATTGACGTAAATGATGGTTTGCACCGAACCCACCTAAATTACCAGGTGATTGACTAATAATAGCTGCCGGTTTACCATTCCATATACTCGCCCCATAAGGCCGTGAACCTATATCTAGTGCATTACTTAATACAGCTGGCACAGAACGGTTATATTCGGGTGTTACAAATAAAAAAGCATCCAATTGATTGATCTTGTTACGGAATTCCGTGTATTCTGTCCGGGTATTATTTTCATTATCCTCATCTTGGTTATAAAATGGGAGATTTCCAATTTCGATAAATTCTGTTTCATATCCTTCGGGGAATAATTCTGCAACGTTACTTGCAAATTTTTTAGACAAAGATTCTTTCCGTAAGCTCCCAACTAAAATTCCAATTTTCATCATTTCATCTCATCCTTTCTATCAATCCTATTATTCCTAATAAGCACTATCTTTGTAAGTAGGCACTTTAAGGTGGATTAGTATACAAAAAGATACTAATGGGCATTTAGAATTGACTTAGTTTCATTGTTATCCAGTCTTCTTGATTTAAAAGAGCCGACTATTTCCATCGTCGAATAAATAGGCATGGACATGAGGGCTTAGAAAATAGCATCATCCGATTTAGTCAGAGGCTCTCCCCTATTACTAAGAATGTCTGGCAACTCGGGAAGTTCACGTAGACTATTAATCGCATCGGGATCAGACCCCATGTCAAATACAGTCGTGACACCCCATTCTGCCATTTGTTCAAGCTCTTCTTTACCTACTTCGCTACTTAGGTGGATATGGGCATCATTGAACTACCCACCACTTACTCGACCTTACGGTCTAATTGAAGTGGGGGATTCCTAAGAACACCTTCGTAACCGAAAGTTTTGATTAGGCTATCCCCGTAGTTCCTACGGTTAATCGCATAGCTTCCTTGCGAATATTGACACTTGCGTTAATATCCCTGTCGTGATGCATGCCACAAGAAGGGCAATCCCATTCACGAAGGTTCAATTTCTTAACGGCTTTATTTCGGTAGTTACAGTTGGAACAGAGTTGAGAACTGGCAAAAGTTTTAGATACAGCAACTACTTCTTTGCCGTACCATTTTGCTTTATATTCAAGCATCATTCTAAATTGTGACCAAGATACTTCGCTAATTGCTTTCGCCAAGTTTCGTTGCTTTAACATGTTTGACACTTGCAAATCTTCAATACCGATGATGTCGTGGTTTTTGACAATCTGGGTAGAGATTTTATGCAAATAGTCTGTTCGTGCATTCGTGACACTTTCATGAATTTTCGAAACTTTTATACGTTGCTTATGCCAATTTGAAGATCCTTGCTTCCGCCTTGACAGGATCCGCTGGGCTTTTGCTAACTTTTCTTCCAATTTACGAAACCATTTAGGGTTGCTAAATGTTTGACCAGTTGACAGAATGGCAAAGTCTTTTAGTCCTAGATCAATTCCAACAAAAGCATCTGTTTTAGGGAATGGTTTCATTTCTGTTTCAGACAAGACGGAAACAAAGTACTTGCCACTTGGCGTTCGTCTAACAGTAGCGTTAAGAATACGCCCTTCCACTTCACGGCTTTTTGCAAATTTAACTAAACCAAGTTTCGGCAACTTAATTTTATTGCCAACAATGGCAATATTCCCGTTCGTATGCTTCGTGGTGTAAGATTGTACTTTATTCTTTTTGGACTTGAATCTCGGTGCCTTGTTTTGTTTCTTGAAAAATCGAGTGTATGAATCAGCGAGATTTTTAAGTGATGATTGGAGGGCGACGCTGTCCACTTCTTTCAACCAAGCCAATTCTTTCTTTAGCTGGGTTAATTGTTTCGAACAGGAATTGTAAGTTAGTCCTTTGCCTGTTTCTTTGTAGGTTTCATTCCATCGTCCTAAAAAATGATTAAATACAAACCGGCTACAGCCTATCGTTTTGGCAATCAATACTTCCTGCTCTCTGTCTGGATAGATGCGAAATTTATGTGCTTTATTGACTAGCATTGATTTCACCCCATTTCCAAGTCTATACAACCATTATAGAACGTAGGTTCCTAACTTACAAACCTTTAGGCTGCCGCCTAACCGACATTCATCTCCCACTTACCTATTGGGCTACGCCCTACACAATCCCTGAAGTGGGAGCCTTCTGTCGGAAAACGATAAAAAAGAGGATATGATTATGTCGTTGAAAATTTTGGTTCTAGGCTAGAACAACTCGGAATTGTATGAGTACCTGACGACTGTTTTCTTTTCAAAAGTTTCATTCTGGATTAGTAAATAAAGAGTAGGTTATATACTTACACATTGTAAAAATTCGAGTCTGACAAGAACATTGCGTGGGTACCTGGCATCTTTTTTTAGAATTCCACATACCTACCATCTGACATTGGAATACATAAAAAAGTTCATTCAAAAACAGGTTTTGGGAATAAGAAGGGATAATTGGAGGACAAATGGTTACCGACCTACCCATTGCCTACTCGCGATATCCGGGCACCAGACTTGGTACTTTCGGACTTCGTATCATGTCAACTAGCTATACATGGGGAGACGATGCTTTGATTTGCGACAGTTTGAGCCAACAGGACCAGCTTGGATATACACTGAAAAACTTATACGCAATCCGTATTCCAGTGGGGTTTTTACGATGTTCCAGCCTGAACAAATCAAGAAGTTATCCTCATTATTTTTCAACGCCGTAAGGAGAGGTCCTTTTTGCGGGCGAGCACGCTTCCACCTTACATAGTTGGATTCAAAGAGCAATAGAATCGGGATACAGGTAGCCGAAGTCAATGAGAGAAATTAATTGGCAATGAATAATTAGAAAGAGATTAGAAAGCCTTTGTTTATAATAATAATGGGCGTATAAAAGTAAATTTGGCTGGTTTAAGTCTAGTGGTATACCGGACTCAAACCAGCCAAATAGCTGCATTATATAAACCTTAACTCTTGAAGTCACTACCAGTTAAAGCTTCTTTAAACTCTACCTATTACCCGACTATCCGGGACCGAATTACGAAGGACTTATCCTCTGTACTTTCTAATGAGAAAGAATTTCCGATTCCATCTGTCACATCGATAATGATTTGCATATGTTCCCAGTAGGATAAGTTTGAACCATGCATATAATAGGGCACGTCCATAACTAATCCCATTTTCTTGTCTTGGCTACCGATATGAAAATCATTTGCAGTCATGCAGATGGGGGAAGTGCCCTCACAGCAACCTTCTGAATGAACAAATAGGAGTTCACCATGTTGTCTTTGTAAGTTTTTGATGAGTTCTTCCGCTTCTTTTGTGGCAATCACTTTTTTCATCTTAGAAAAAGCCCATTGAACCTTTATTGTAGCCCACCAACAGGTTTTTTGTTTGCTGATAATGACTTAGCATCATCAAGTGGTTTTCACGACCGACCCCGGACTGCTTGTAACCACCGAATGCAGCATGTGCAGGGTATTGGTGATATGTGTTTGTCCAAACACGGCCAGCTTGAATTGCACGACCTGCACGATATGCAGTTTCACCGTTACGTGACCATACACCTGCGCCCAGACCGTATACTGTATCGTTTGCAATTTCAATTGCTTCGTCAAAGTCTTTAAACGTTGTGACAGAGAGGACTGGACCAAAGATTTCTTCTTGGAAGATACGCATGTCGTTGGTACCCTTGAAAATGGTTGGTTCCACATAGTAACCTTCGGCCAGGTCATCTTCCAATCTATTTTGGTTACCACCGATTAGCAGTTCAGCACCTTCTTCTTTACCGATCTCGATATAAGAAAGGATTTTATCTAACTGTTGTTTTGAAGCTTGTGTGCCCATCATTGTTTCCGTATCTAACGGGTTTCCGATCTTAATCGCTTTTACACGTTCCATTGCTTTTTCCATAAATGTATCATAGATGGATTCATGGATTAACGCACGTGTTGGAGCTGTACAGATTTCGCCTGAGTTAAGGGCGAATAGGACAAACCCCTCAATTGCTTTATCTAAATACTCATCATCTGCATCCATGATATCTGGGAAAAAGATGTTTGGTGATTTACCACCAAGCTCTAATGTCACTGGAATAATATTTTCTGTCGCGTATTGCATGATCGAGCGCCCTACTGCCGTTGAGCCAGTGAACGCAATTTTAGCAATGCGCGGGTTTGACGCAAGTGGTTTCCCGACCTCTAAACCTGTACCTTGTACGATGTTCAATACACCTTTCGGTAAAATGTCTTGGATCAATTCCATTAATACGGAAATCGAAGCTGGCGTTTGCTCGGCCGGCTTCATTACGATACAATTTCCTGCCGCCAAAGCCGGTGCTAATTTCCAAGTAGCCATAAGTAACGGGAAGTTCCAAGGAATAATTTGTCCAACTACTCCTAGTGGCTCGTTGAAATGATAAGCTACTGTATCATTGTCAATTTCACTAATACCGCCTTCTTGTGCCCGTATAGCGCCTGCAAAATAACGGAAGTGATCTACAGCTAGGGGAAGGTCTGCATTCAATGTTTCACGTACCGCTTTACCGTTGTCCCAAGTTTCGGCAACAGCAAGCATTTGCAAGTTTTCCTCAATGCGATCTGCAATTTTATTCAAGATCACTGCACGGTCGGCCACACTTGTTTTACCCCAAGCATCTTTGGCCGCATGTGCTGCATCAAGAGCAAGTTCAACATCTTCAGCGGTTGAACGTGGAACGCTTGTAAACACTTTACCCGTAACCGGGGAAATGACGTCAAGGTATTGACCTTTCACAGGCGCAACCCATTCTCCGCCAATAAAGTTCTCATATCGTTCTTTAAAATGGACTAAAGAACCTTCTGTATTAGGATTCGCATAAATCGTCATGTATAGAACCTCCTATAATTCTTAGTATCGTAGCGTTTCGACACAAATTAGACAAAACTTGCTACAAATCTAGTCTACTATCCATATTATCTTGAATCCAACATATTGCTCATTAATAAAGATAAGTGCCAGATGATTGCGGGTAGATTACGCGAATTAGATGCTACACAGACAATTCAACCAAAAAGCATATAATAGAAATGCATCCGAATGAAGATGCACTTCTATTATGTGCTTTTATTATTGATGTTGACTTTTATACTTGAACAAAAGTTGTTGAATCCCTTCCTTCGTAAGAAAGACAGACAATATTTACGATAGATTTTCAAAAAGAAATAGTCGAACATAAAAGGGTTAGTAGATAATCAGATTTTATTTGAGTTTATTGTTATCGGTTTTGTAATGAATAATCATGTCAAAAAGTTAAATATTTCCAATTTTGTCCAACTAAATACAATTAAATTGATAAGGGGAAGGAAAACACAGTGACTTATTGTTTTTTCCTTCCCTTTTCATATTGTGTCTTCTTATCGGTAGCTGACATTTCTTTTTTCTACGCCTGCTTCATGGCAAGGTAGCTAATTCTCTTATGAAAAGACTTTCATGACGAACAATTACTATCAATATAGACGCTTTCGGCCTAATTATTGTTCGGCTTTTTTTATGTTACGAAGTGTATGAGCTGTTCCCCAATCATGCATAGCTACTAAAATAGGTTCTAAACTCTTTCCATATTCAGTAATAGAATACTCTACCTTTGGAGGCACCTGTGGATATACTTTACGTGTAATTATATCTTCTTCTTCTAATTCGCGCAGCTGACTTGTTAACATTTTCTGTGTGATTTTTGGCACCCTTCGTTTGAGTTCACCAAATCTATGCGTACCTTCCTGCAATAGAATTAATAATATAATTGGTTTCCATTTCCCTACTAATATATCTAGCGCATCTTCCACTCGACATAATTCTGGCTGCATTTCCACTTTAATTCCCCCATTAGTATCTTTTTGGATACTATACCACTTAAAAGTACATACTTACATAAAAAATAAATACAACTTATACTAACACTGTACACCGATATCCGAAAGAGTAAATAAGAAAAGTGGAAGAAGTGACAATGCTGATGCCATAAACTTGTCCTCTACACAGTCTATAAAATACAATAATGAAATTATTTACACATATTTACAATAGAAAGGTTGATAAAAAATGAAAAAGTATCGTATTGATCAAAGTAAAGGTTTAGAATTTGGAATTTATACACTTGGAGATCATCTCCCGGATCCACACACAGGAAAGCGCATTTCTGCTGAGCAACGTATTCATGAAATTATTGAGTTAGCAAAGTTAGCAGAACAAGCAGGCGTGGATTTCTTTAGTGTTGGTGAAAGTCATCAAGACTATTTTGCAACACAAGCGCATTCTGTTGTGTTAGCGGCAATTGCTCAAGCGACGCGTAAAATTAAAATTGGAAGTTCTTCTACGATTATTAGTACATCGGACCCAGTTCGAGTGTATGAAGATTTTTCAACGATTGATTTGATTTCCAATGGTCGTGCTGAAATTGTTGCAGGTCGTGCTTCTCGTATAGGGCTTTACGAATTATTAGGCTATAATGTCCGAGATTATGAAGCGTTATTTGAAGAGAAATTTGACTTATTACTTAAGATCAATGAAGAGGATGTAATCAATTGGAACGGAGAATTTCGTGCCCCGTTAAACAATGCTGAGATTTTGCCACGACCTAAAAATGGATCGCTGCCAATTTGGCGTGCTGTGGGCGGTACTCCCGCAAGTGCTATGAAGGCTGGGTATGCTGGTGTTCCAATGATGCTCGCTACATTAGGTGGTCCTGCTAGTATCTTTAAGAATACGATTGATGCTTACCGAGATGCTGCCAAGGGCAATGGTTTTGAGCCAGCCACTCTTCCGGTTGGAACAACTGGTTTTCTCTACGCAGCTGAATCCACACAAGAGGCAATGAAAGAGATGTATCCATATATTAATGAAGGAATGAAGCGAACAAACGGGCAAGGTTTTCCGAAACAAGCATTCGCTCAGGCCGCAGATAAACGCAATGTAATAAATGTGGGCAGCCCACAGGAAATCATCGAAAAAATACTATACCAACATGAGTTATTTGGGCATCAGCGTTATCTTGCACAAATGGATTTTGGTGGTATGCCATTTGATAAATTAGCACAAAACATAGAGTTAATCGGTACAGAAATATTACCAGCAATTAAAAAATATACGGCAAAAAAATAGGGGGATACGAATATGAAGATTGTAGGATTATCAGGTTCAATTGTTGGCTCAAAAACACGCACGGCTATGGATAATACAATAAAACTAATAAAAGAAAAATATCCCAATGCCGAAATTACATTAATAGACTTAGCTGATTATAACGTTCAATTTAGTGATGGACGCAATTACTTGGAATATGAAGGTGATACAGGATTTGTTACAAAAACAATAATGGAAGCAGATGCAATTATCATTGGGACGCCTATTTTTCAGGCGTCGATTCCAGCTACATTAAAGAACATTTTTGATTTGCTACCGGTTAATGCTTTTCGCGATAAAGTAGTGAGTATGCTTGTAACAGCTGGATCGTCAAAGCACTACTTAATTGCTGAACAGCAGTTAAAACCGATATTAGCTTATATGAAAGCACAGATTGTTCAAACCTATGTATTCATTGAAGAGAAAGACTTCCATCGTAAAGAAATTGTAAACGACGATGTGCTTTTCCGAATTGAACGTTTAGTTGAGGATACTGTTGTATTAACAGAAACGTATACAAATATTCGGGAAGCGAAAGAAGAGGAATACGATTTTTAATTGAACAAGACACTTGCAATTGAAATGAGTAACTTCCTGCTATATAAAGTGAAACTTCAATCAGTGGGGATTTTCTTCATCCCCACTGATATTGATGAACATAGGCTAAGTGCGTCACGTCCTGTGACACCGCCTATGTAACCAACATCCCGTTGCCCCGAACCAATCGGGCTTTTACGGGCAGTTGATCTCCCGCTTAATCTTTATCGCTTTTGCTTAAATCTTGAAGTGGGAGTCTTACTGCCCGTTAATGCGGGATAAACAGAGTAAGAAAACTAAAGATGAAAAGGATGGGAAAGATAAAAAAGCCTAATTCCTCTTTCTTTTTCAGCGAGGAATTAGACTTATGATTCTCCACAAACGCGCCGGATTGTGGAAGATTTTATTTTTGTTATTTGAGTTAGTCTAATATGTTTTTCACTGGTTTTGTAATACGCTTTTGAATAAGCCAGCCCCCTAAAATGAACGTAGTAATGATGATAAACACAATCGGTAACTGAAAGACTGTCCATGTAGAAGGTGCATAATGTTTAATTTGGTGTGCATTTTCAATTGTACCAAGATAGGAATCCTGATATTCATATTGCACTATCCATTGATCATTTGCCATTGCTACAGTTCCTATATCATAATCACTCGGAATGATTGTCTCCGTTACCTTCCCATTTTCTCCAATGACAAGTACCGCTTTTGAATAGTCAATAGGAAAAATATTTGTTGGACCTCCTTTTAAACGTGTGACATCATCTATATTTTCCGTAGAAAATACAGCTAAATGCTCTAGTTCCCCACCATATTCTTGGAAAATGGATTGGAGTGCTTTTTCATCTATATTATCTTGTGTCGATAATACTGCGAATGTCTTTTCCATAATATCCTGTTTATGCTGTTCAATTATCTGCATCTCTTCACGTCCATCGTCAAGATCAGACAATATGCTTAAAGAGTATATAAAAAATCCAACCGTCACGATGAGTCCTACCCAAAAAGAAATACCAATAAGTTTCGTGAAAGTTTTCTGTGCATTAAAAAAATGTGAGACTTTTAGAAAAGGTTTTTTTTGTTCTATTCGATCTGAAATTTCTGGTTGCTCTTGAATATCAAATTCTCCACGCATTTGATTGAGATATTCAGTACATTGTTGGCACGTGGTGATATGTTGCTCTACAAATCTTGAGCTTTCTTCACTACACAGATGATCTATGTAAGATGGTAGTAAATCACGTACAATATAACATTCATTTTTCATCTCTCATCCCTCGCTCTCTCAATTTTAACTTGGCCCTATAAAAGGTCACTCTTGCCCAATTCTCATTTTTTCGGTGTATTTCCCCAATTTCTTTAAAGGTCAAGCCCCCAAGTATACGAAGTAATACAATTTCTTTATGCGGTTCCTTTAACAAATGAATCAACCGGTATAGTTCAATTTTATTTTCACTTTCGATTAGATTGTCTTCTTCTGAAGGTAGTTGGTTCAGTAGATGTGATAATTGCGGTTGTTTTACTTGTTTATCCACATATTTATAATATGTATACTTGGCAATTTGGCAAAGCCAAACTGACATTTTGCATTCCCCATTATAAGTGTCGATTGAACGAACAGCCTGATAAAAAGTCTCTTGTGTTAGTTCCTCTGCTATGTCTACATTACGACAAAGGACCATTAAATATTTAAAGACCTGATCAGAATATTGTTCATAGACTTCCGTAAGCTCGCCCAATGTTCTCCCCCCTTTCAACCTATATATCCAAAAAACCATCGTTTCGTTACAAAGTTTTTATATTTTTTCATTCGCAGTATTTTAACATTTTTACATGTGATCACTACAAGTAGTAAAAGCTTTCTTAATGAGCCAATAATACAATAAAAAAACCCGGACTGTTGATTTATCAACTTTTCGGGTTTAATCAGTTATTAAATTTCAGTTTTCAATAAAACTTTACTAGCGTCGCATTAAATAATTGTAAAAGCATCTTACTATTTAAGTAGGATGCTTCTTTCTCTTGAAAACTCAATACTTTTTACTCGATACATCTCATCTTCAAATGTGTAAGTAATACAAAAACGTCCTAAATACAATAAGTAACACTAAAAGTACTATAAATATTATTAAAAACTTATCCATAATACTCTCTTTCATCTAGTTTTATTTAATATTTAAAAATTCATGTTACCGTTACCACCGGCAATCCAAATCTCCGACAATCAGTGTTTGATTATCTCATACTCTTTATTAGCCTATTCCATTACTAACAAATTTAATTAAACTGCTATGTCAAGAATTTGTCCTTAAGTATTTAGATTATATGAAAACTAATTTTACTTATGACCTTGATTTCCCCCATCTCTTAACTTTATTTAATACGTTTGAATGTTAGTTCACTCGCCTAGTCACACATTAGGAATTTCCTTTGATCTATGCAATAATAATAGAACTAACGTTTCTATCATTAAGGAAAAGAGGTGTTCCTATGAAACCCGTCATCCTCGCCGAAAAACCATCCCAAGCAAAAGCATACGCAGACGCTTTTACTGTCAAAAGCCGCCACAAAACACATATTGAGCTGGCACAAAGTAAACTGTTTCCACACGGGGCATTCATCACATGGGGCATCGGTCATCTTGTTGAATTGAAAGAGCCAAAAGCGTATGATGCGCGATGGAACCGGTGGACACTTGGGAGCCTACCGATCCTCCCCGACCGCTATGAATTTCAAATTGCGAAAGGCAAATATGCGCAGTTCCAAGTTGTTAAGAAATTGATCCATTCAGCAAATGTGGTCATTAATGCCTGCGACGTGGACCGTGAAGGCTCAAATATTTTTTATAGTATTTTCAACCAAACCGGCGCGCGCAATAAAATTATAAAAAGGCTTTGGATCAATTCACTAGAAGTCGATGAAATTCGGAAAGGGTTTATGAACCTGCAAGATAACAGGAAAGACTTGATGCTTTACGAGGAAGCGAAAGCGCGACAAATTAGCGACTGGCTCGTCGGCATGAACGGTTCCCGCCTGTACACGCTTCTGTTGAAAGCAAAAGGTTACGAGCAAGTCTTTCCGATCGGCCGTGTGCAATCACCGACCGTTTACCTCGTATACGAACGACAAAAAGAAATCGAGACGTTCGTGTCCGAACCGTTTTTTGAAGTGGATGCATCATTTACAGCCGAACAAGGTGTGTATAAAGGGAAAGCGAAAGTAAGAATGAAGAAGCGGGAAGAACTTGTAGCATTACTGAATAAACACGCAATCCGCCCTAACTCTCCCGGTGTCATTACATCCGTCGAGAAAAAAGACAAGCGGATTCCGCCACCACAGCTTCATTCCTTGTCGACATTACAAGCGACTGCGAATCGGCTATGGAAAATGAGCCCGGCGAACGTGTTAAAAACGATGCAGAGCTTGTATGAAAAAAAGCTCGTCACCTATCCACGTACCGATTCACGCCATATTACGACGAGTGAATTCGCTTATTTGGTCGACCAAGTTGAAAAATATCAACAACTTATTAAACAGCCATTCCCGGTCCACTCACGCCAACCGAAAAAGCGGTACGTCGACAATGCGAAAGTCGCCGAGCACTACGCCATCATCCCGACGAAAAAAGTGCCGACGGATGCCGCACTCGCTAAATTACCGCCGAATGAGCGCAAACTTTATGAGGAAGTTGTTCGAACGACGCTCGCCATGTTTCATACAGATTATTTGTATACCGAAACGAAAGTGACAACAAACGTTAACGAATTACCGTTTTTCACGACCGGGAAAACAGAACGGGACAAAGGATGGAAAGCCTTGTTTCCGTCGCCTAAAAAAGAACAAGAGGAAGCGTTGCCGCCTCTCCGCCAAAACGAGTCTGTCGCAAGTGATATTCGCATCCATGAAGGAAAGACGACACCACCGAAACCGTATACAGAAGGACAACTCATTACCTTGATGAAAACATGCGGTAAGTTCGTGGAGGATCAAGACGAAACGGAAATCTTACAAGAAATCGAAGGACTCGGTACGGAAGCGACACGAAGTGGGATTATCGAGACGATCAAAAAGCATGGCTATATCCAAGTGACGAAAAATATCGTCTCTTTAACCGATAAAGGACGCATTTTATGCGAAGCGATCGAAGGAAGTTTGCTCGCAAGTCCATCCATGACCGCGAAGTGGGAAACATATTTACGTAAGATCGGAAATGGTGAAGGGGCTGGCAAACATTTTCTAGATAACATCGGAAAGTTCATCCATTCATTGATAGAAACGGTGCCTCGTCAAATCGAGTCGGCTTCATTCCAAGTGAAACATATTCCGTCGACTAAGAAAGCGACGACGAGGCGGAATGTAGAAGTCGCCCCTTGTCCGACATGCAAAAAAGGCATGATTGTAACACGTAAAGGTTTCTACGGCTGCTCATCCTACAAAGAAGGGTGTAAACAGACATTCCCGGGGATTTTTCTGAAAAAGAAACTGACACCTACGCAAGTGAAATTGCTTTGCACGAAAGGACGAACGAATGTCATAAAAGGATTCGTCGCAAAAAGCGGCGGCAAGTTCAATGCTACGCTTGTTCTAGAGGGAACGGCGCTTAAACTGGAGTTTGAAAATGAGAAAAACTAGGCGGCACTGTAACGTGATTGGGACAGGTTATTGAATGGGATCTAGATAGGAAAATCGCAAGAGAACCAATCAAAATTTAATGCCCACTTTCGTCGAAACCACGCTTTTGACGATAGTGGGCAATTCTTCAGTGTTTAAGTTAATGTATTGGTGATACCCTATGCCAATATTATTCCCCTTCCAAAAAGAATGTTTCTTCACGTTTTACAGCGTTTTTGAGTGGGAATCTTTATGTCAACATATATAGTTATAGTACCGAACAGAAATTCATTAATGACCCAACATTAAAAGACAGGCATTAGAATACTTTATTTTAATCAATTACATCTGTAGGTGTTGCTTCTTTTAGAATAATTATGCCGTCATAGGCCTCATTAGGTATCATTTCAATCGTGTAGAACATTTTTAATAGCGTTTGCCAAGAACGAAAGTCGTCCCCTACGTTTACCATTTTTTGTTCGCTTCTTATAATGTCCGACAATTCTTTTGACTCACTAGCTTTTTCAAAATCAACGTAAAAGATATTTGGCTTTACTGCACTAAATGCACCAACTAAATCATTATGATTCTTTATCCTATAATTCTTTCTTTTATCAGATCCGCGGTTTAAGGCCTGAAATTCGCTATTCATTAAGTCGGTACCAATTGCAAAGTACTCGGCCCCATATAACTCATCTAAATAACTTCCCATCGATTTATAACCAGCTAATGAAGCAGACGTTTTTTCGATATGCCCATTATGTCCAGAGAAGAATACCTTATCATGACCACGGGCCGCTTCAAATTCAACAATCCATTGTAAATTGTCCGCTAAATACTGATCGCGAAGTTGTTGGTAGTTTCCCTCATTTAGAAATAGCTCTGTTCGTTGTTTCATAAGTTGTGCATATTCTAAAGCCAAGGCAAACGCATCTGATGATGAACGTTCCTTATAAGCTACTTCGTTTGATTGCAGATCAAAAATAATATTATCGAGCACCTCGTAAATTTTTTTCAGTTGCTCCGTGGATAACGATCTCATTGTATTATTTGAAGCATGTTCTAGTTGAACTGCATATTTTTGTTCCGCATCCTTGTTAACCACTTCATAATAGTCAAGCAAACCTTTTTTACTGGAATCATATCGCTGCATATCATTTCCGTAAAAATATATTTTCTCATCGTCACTGGCCGTAGCATTGTAATCACGCATCCATTGAACAAGATCGATCATTTGCTCCGTTTTATAAATGCCGTAATCAAGCGCATTCACGGCTTCTTCTGCAGTACCTTTTCCAGCTAAAATGAACTGATTAATTTCCTGTCCTCCTCCAAAATCCCCTTCTATTACAAATACACGGACATGTTCATTTATAATTAATGCTTCAAATACATCTTTTTTCAACTTCTGAAGTTCTACATTCCCATGTGTCGCCTCTCCCAAGCCAATTATTCTTACATCATCCGGAATATTAATTTTTTCAACAGGCGAAATATATTTTTCTGCTTCTTCAAATACTTTACGATTATTACTGCACCCTAATAAAACAATCATGAGACAAATAACAGCTAATAAAAATGGTTTCTTTTTAGAAAAGTGCATATTTAAATCCCCTCATTGTTTATTTTTCTTTTAACATTGAATACTTTCGATAAGCTTTATAGAAACTGATGCCAAAGAAAATAGCCATCAGGACAGGAAGCGATCTTAAAAGAGCAAATGGGGTTTCGAATAAAAATGCTTTCCAAAATAATGAACCTTTCATATTCCAAAGACCTTCTGTTAAATATAAACCAGAATCTTTTAAAATCATATATGAATAAATCAATGACAGTATAGCGAAACTTGATGAATAACTCATCAATCTTTTATAATAATTCCCCTTTGATTGGCGATCCGAGAAGATTTCATTTTGATTATCATCTTCTTTTTGCCAATAGTGTTTTCCACCAAATTGCGACCCCTTTATACAGTTCCAGCCGAAATCCTCATAAATCCCTTTGTATTCCATGAATCTATTCTTTGATAAATAATCTTGATAATCCAGACGCATTACATATCTCTTGTCAGTTTTTTCGAAAGTGTATATTCCTAATCCACTAATATTTGTACAATGATAGCCTTTTTGTAATTGATCGTTCAGCCATTTCTCCTCTTTTTCCATATCAAAAAATGTTTTACATTTCTTCATTCGATTCACTTCCTTCGTATAGGGATAATATATGCAATAACCTGTTTTGTTCCGTTTTCAAAATCGTGCTTCCTTCCGTAGTTATCCTATAAATCTTTCTTCGACCGGACTCTCCAACAGGTTCAATCCAACCATGCTTATTCAAGTTTTCAATCGCACCGTATAATGTACCAGCTGCTAAAATAACTGTTCCATTGCTCATTTTCTCGATCTTTTGCATCACAGCGTAGCCATGAAGTGGCTCACGCAGAGCTAATAAAATATAATGCATCGTTTCAGACAATGGTAGTAATTTATGTTTCACATTTTCACCTCTATTCAGTTTGACTATATAGTTCAACTTAACAATAATATAATACAGTCCAACTGAATAGTCAATAAAATTATTCGAAGGCACATACTGTGAAAAATTTTATAGTACTACAAACCTTAATCTAAAAAAGTCGATTTCCTCAACATAGGAAAATCGACTTTTCACCGCAAGATCTTTTTCATAACGTTCAAAAAGGAGATGCGGTGACCGCTTGGTGGAATAACGGCAAATCCCATCACGAGCCTGATATCTTACAGTCCCAGCAGAGAAAATGGTGATTAAACGAGACGGGCATATGAACAAATGATCCACATAGATTGATGCAAACATATCCAATTCAAATTAATAGTGAACTCAAAGCCTGATTGCTCTACTTAATGCAGTCAGGCTTTTTTATACACCTACAAGTGTGTTGTTTTAAACACACATATAATGGTATAGTATGTATACATATGGAAATATGCGCATATACTAACGGAAAGGATTGAGGAAAGTGAGTGTAAAATTTATGGAGAATGAAAATGAACCGAGATCGTTTGTTACATCCAGCACCTTGGATTTTTTACAAAATAATGTTTATAATATCACCGATTTGACCCGTTCAAATAAACTTACTGAAATACTCGAAAAGTTTTCTTCCGAAATGACGGAAGAAGTGTTTATTGTTCAAAATGCAAAAAATAAAGATGCAAAAGGCGTGTTCCTTGACTTAGAGTTTTTCCAAGAACTACTCAAGTACAAAGAAGTATTTGATCAGTCTTTGGATACGGTATTACTAGAAGAAGCCGATGCTAGAAAAAACGAAGAAGCGACGCTCTCTTTAACTGATATTTTTGATGACGACGAGATTGACTTCGACCAATTGCTGAAAGAAATCGGTGATTAATGTTGAAAGTAAGGAACTTGGAAGAACTCAGCAACTATCTCATCGAAAAGTATAATGTTGAATTAAAGTTCATTCCCGAGGTTGCGAGAGACATTAAAGCGATCAATAAAGGAACTAGAACAGACGTATTAAAGCTCCTTATTTTGAGGGCTAAACAAGGCCCTTTATTTGTTCCTGATGGTGTCGCGAAATCATTGCATGGAAATTTACATGGCTTTGCAAAAATCAAATCCAATTCACTGAAAACGAGAGTTATCTATCGACCAGTTGAAAATGAAATCATTCGGATGGAAACAATCGCAATAGGTCCAAGAGATAAAGAAAAAGCGTATAAACTAGCCGCTGAACGATTAGAAAAGTTTCTTCGCCAT
This sequence comes from uncultured Sporosarcina sp., assembly GCA_948469885.1. GTDB lineage: Bacteria > Bacillota > Bacilli > Bacillales_A > Planococcaceae > Sporosarcina. The sequence goes on from CAOKMT010000023.1 coordinate 17,812, forward strand.
ATGCACGAAGATTGACTTCAACAATTACAAAACAATCGTTCCACTTCCATGAAGAAATTGAATTTTAATTTTTGCACTTTACAATCCCAAATCCATCCGCTACACTAGACTCGCTGGAAGAAATTCAGCACAATGATTGCTTCACATTAAAAATCACATACGTTTTCTGCACTAGGGGTGCCTACTTTCGGCTGAGATGAGAGCTTTTGCTCCGATCCCTTATAACTCGAACCAGATAATACTGGCGTGGGGAAGTGCGGTTACTTTTTCCGTATATTTTTCTAGTACGCGAAAAATAGCTGCATCTTCACGGATGTGGCTTTTTTTGTGGAGAAAAATAGGAGGAATGGTTATGAATACATCTTTTTCTTGTGGGACAAGCCCGATCGTCGGCTTGCGGTTTTCAATTCATCCGATGGCGGACAACTTTGTGGAGATTATAAAAGGGGCGCTTTCGGAAGCGGATACGTCGAATGTTTGGATGCATACGGATGATGTGAGCACGGTCATGCGCGGAAAAGAAATTCATGTGTTCGATACGGCGAAAGCCATCGTGCTGCATGCGGCAAAAACAGGGGCGCATGTTGCCTTTAATGGGACGTTTTCGATCGGTTGTCCGGGGGATACAGCAGGTGATGTTTATTTGGAAAAGGATGATGTCTTGTTGAATGAGCCGAACGTCAAGGGACTAAGCCAATATGTCTCTTCGCAATTTGCTTTATATCCAATGAACAACCCTGATTATATGTCCGTCATTTACAACGAAGTGGATCGTGCGAAAGGGCGCGGTGTGTTCAATGAAAGCATGCATTATGCGAGTGGCTTGCACGGCGATATTCACGAAGTGTTTGCGTTTTTGGAAGAGACTTTTGCCAATGCCCGGTCCGAGGAACACCGCCACCTCGTCATGACAGTGAATATGAGCATCAATAGTCCTTCACACGAGGGGATTTCTTAATATGTTGAAGTCATGGAAGCTGAAAGAAGTCGTCCTCATGTCCGTATTTTCCGTCGTTTTTGCTGTTGTGTATTTATTGTTCGTCCATGTGGGAAATATTTGGTCGGGGTTTATCGGGCCAATTGCCTATGAATGGATATTTGGCATTTGGTTCATCGTATCGATCATTTGTATGTACATCATTCGCAAACCCGGTGCTGCGGTCTTATCTGAAACGATTACAGCTGCCATCGAAGTAATGATTGGGAACGCGGTTGGACCGCGACTCATTTTAAGCGGACTTATCCAAGGATTAGGTGCGGAGGCAGCATTCGCTGCAACAGGCTACAAACGTTTCAACTGGTGGGTGCTCGTACTAGCGGGTATCGGATCTGCGGTTTTCAGTTTCGCTTATGGCTTTTTCGTTTCAGGTTACGCCGCACTGTCGCCTTCCTATTTAGCTTTAATGCTCGGGCTTCGGGTGATGAGTGGCGCGATTATTGCTGGATTCGGTGGGAAATGGGTATCTGACGGTCTTCTTGCAACGGGGACACTTCGTGGCTATGCCATCTCTTTAGAGAAAAGAGCGACTTCGATTGGGTAAATTAAAAGAAAAGAACGCTCCGATTCGCACTTCTATTGTGATGAAACTAGACAATGTCACCTTCCGCTTTCCCGAAGATGACAAGCCGATTTTGCAAGATGTTTCATTCGTCATTCACCAAGGCGAGCGTGTCGTCATTACCGGGCAAAGTGGGAGTGGAAAAAGTACGCTGCTTTATTTGATAAACCGCCTATACCCGGCAAATTGCGACGGCATCCTTTCAGGGGAGATCACATTATGGGATAGACAACACGAAGATTATTTGCCCGGTGAAGTAAACGCCCGTATCGCCACTGTTTTTCAAGATCCTGATGCCCAGTTTTGCATGCCGACCGTGGAAGAAGAAATGGCATTTACACTTGAAAATTTAAACGTGCCAGGCATAGAGATGGAAAAAAGAATTACAGAAGCACTCGAAGCAACCGAATTGACCCATTTGCGGCATACAGTGATCCAAACGCTTTCGGGTGGGATGAAACAACGTGTGGCGACAGCTTGTGCAGTCCTTATGCAACCGGAAGTCCTTTTGCTCGATGAACCGCTGTCCCATTTGGATCCATTCACTGCAAGAGAATATGTCACGTGGCTCGATGAACTTCAAACGAAGTACGGATGGACGGTTGTCGCAGTTGAACATCGGCTTGATCATTGGGGCGACTTTTTCAATCGACGTCTCCAATTCGTCGGCGGATTTGTAGAACATTCTGATGCTGTCGTCGTGCCGCCGATTGTATTCAACAAAAGAAAATCCACTCTAACAACGGAAACTGTATTTGAAGCACAAGGGATCTCTGTGGAAGTGAACGGAAAAAGCCTATTGGAGGATGTGTCCTTCAAGTTGAAGTCTGGGGAAATTGCTGTATTGGCAGGACCTAACGGAAGCGGAAAGTCGACGCTTTTTAAAGCGATTTGCGGCATACTTCCTCTAGCCAAGGGCTGCATCGAAACCGGGCGCACTTATCCCGGGTATGTCCCCCAGTCGCCCGAGCATTTATTCGTGACACAACGGGTGGAAGACGAAGTGCTATTTTCGAAAGAGGCAGTACCCGAACTCGTTGGCGATATGATGCGCCGCTTGCGATTGGATGACATTGCGGATTCCCATCCGTTCGCAATTAGTCATGGACAGAAAAGAAGAACAGCAATCGCCGCGATGCTCACTGAAAAAAGACCGGTTCTTCTACTCGATGAGCCGACAAGCGGACAGGATGAGGCGGCATTGCATGAACTCCACCGTCTTGTTCATACGCGTGCAGCAGAAGGACTTGCCGTTTTAATCGTCACGCACGATATGTCATTTGCTGCGTCTGTGGCGGATACGGTCTTTTTATTAAAAGAGGGGCAATTGACGGGGCAGTTTCTTGCAGAAGACGTTTGGCAAAACGAGTCGCTGTTGTTGGCACATTCCTTATTGCCGCCAAGTGGAGGTATCCTTTATGGTACTTCATGAACAGCTACACGAGATGAATCCAGCGATGAAGTTTCTCGTCGTCGTCGTTTCCATGCTTACTTTGGCTTGGTTTTTCAATCCGTGGACACCTGCTTTATTTTTCGTCGGTGTTGTCCTGTTTCAATTCGTATGTAGTCTGATCAATTGGAAGTTATGGTTGCTCCTGATGATCCCTTTCGTCATTACAGCATTCGGCTATTTATGGACGACGGTTTTATTCGCTGCAGAAGCTGGGGGAACGGTTATTTGGACATGGAAGCAGTTCGAAGTGACCGACGCGCAATGGACCCGCGCCTTATCACTCGCATTCCGAGTGATCGCTTTTTCATCCATTTCGCTCTTATTCGCCTTGACGACGAAGCCAGTCACATTCGTTATAAGCTTAATGCAGCAATTCCGACTGTCGCCAAAACTAGCTTACGGCATTATGGTCGGTTATCAATTTTTGCCTGTCGTTAAAGAAGAGTTCATCCAAATTCGGCATGCGCATAGACTTCGCGGTGTTGGCGTAGAAAAGTGGTGGTGGCAACGGATTTACGGCATGAGAAGACTCCTGATCCCGCTACTTGCAGCAGCCGTACGCAAAGCTGAACGTGCCGCCTTTGCGATGGAGGCACGCGCATTTACAGGGAAACCGCGGACAACTTTTTTTAAACCAGTACCTGTGCGGATCCATGATTGGATACTCGTTTTCATTTTTGTCATGCTGCTCGTCATAAGTGGTCTATCGGGAGTTTTATTCATGAATAATTAGGGAGATAGCCAAGCCTTATCCCATTCTTCGAACTGGGCTAAGGCCTGGCATCTTCATTCATTTGATAACCGCCGCTTTTTAGGCAACTGAAACTTGGAAAGCTGCTTCAATAATTCATGGTAGTCTGTTCCATGTGCTTGCCGCCCGCCATAATACGCCGCCTCATACTGTGCATTCATTTCGCGTAAAAGCGTTTGGAGTTGTTCAGGATGAGGGCCTGTATCGTTTCCATTCCCTTCAGCAACAAGAATGCGAATCAGTTTTTCCACATACTCTCCCGATGTTTCGGACTTTCCACGAGTAATGCCATTCTTCTCCCCCCACTTTTGCACTTGCGTAAAATACCAATAGATCGGCTGTTTGTAGTAACGTGGAAACGATGACCGCCATATCATCGTAAACCTAGTCATAACAGTCATTATCAATTTCTTCAAAGCATGCCACCATGGGGTACGGGAAGAGAGAATCCGCTCCCTTTTCTTAGGCTTCGGCGGCTGCCATCCTTTTAAGAACTTGGAAAAGACGACGAGTAGGACGATGCCCACGACGATGGCGATGATTGTGATGAACCATTCGATCGGCATGGAAAACAACAATTCTTCTCCCACTTCTTCTGCCCCCATCGCTTCTGGAGGCGCCATTTCAGGCAAAGGGCCTTCTGTTTCGGCCGGCGTGAATAAACCGAAAAACCAAGTCAACCAAGCGAGTACAGTTTTCCCCAATCCTTTCAATAATTGAAAGCCGCTCACCCCGACTGTCTGCAATGCTTGGCGTATGGAGGGTAGGAACAACAATGTACAAATAAGCGCAACTGCTAGCAGCAAGCCACTCATCACACCGGTGAACCAGCCGGAATGCCCGACACTTTTCACTTCGATTTCGTCATCTTCCACCCGTTGGTCCAAGTTTTGCAATGTTAAAATCATCCCGATGAGTGTGAATGAAATTGCCAACAAGAATACGCCATGAAACCATTCGCTACTCCATCCGTTCGTGGAGAAAATCAAAGCAAGTATGGCATAGGCAATCATATTCGCTTCAAAGTGTTGCAACATTTGCAGGCGGTTCGGCTCCCGCTCTCTAAAAACAAAACTTGCACTTCGTACGAAAACGAAAATGACCGCGACACTTAAAACGACAGTGAGCAGCCACGCCCCTTCATTTATCGCTTTAATATTTTGAAAAACGATCCCACCTAAAAACAGTACATTGCCACTTAGTAAAATGACATAATGGATTTTCCCCGCCAATAAAGCATTAAACAAATAGCCTACGATGGCTGCTATACACCACCATGTCACGTTGACAAATACCGGCTTGTTCATTTCAATGCTTGCAAACATCGCAATGACATAGTAAACCCAGATCGCTTCACTAAACAGTAAAATTAACGACTTACTGAACAACTTCATAAGCTACTCACCGCCTCATCGGCCAACAATTGCTCGATTTGAGAGGAAACTTTCGTCAACTTCACCGCAAATTCGTTGTTGTATAAATAGTAAAAACGGATATGCCGCTTATGGCGGTGCTGTTCATACCAACGATAATGGGCTTCTGTAATCCGTTCACAAAAAATGAATAACGGATAGGATCCTTTCTCCTCATAACCGAGTGCCTCAAGCGATGCCATTGTTCGACGACTCGTGCGCTGTACCATTTTCGCCGTTTGGTCCAAAAAGAGCGTCAGTTTCGAACTAGGCGGGACAGATTGCAGTCGCTCCCCGCGATAATCAAGTCCATTGCTCGCAAAACCGATACTCATCTCCCGTTCTTGGTAAGTGACCGCTGTCGAGGCGATCAAGGAGAGGAAACTTTCAAAAGAAGCTTCCATCGTCTCGTAGTAATTTCGCTGTTTTTCTGGTTCGTCTTCATATTTCCACCGATCAATGGTAAATCCTTGAACATCAATATACATCATTAGTTGCTCGGAGACGACAGGCTGGTATACATTCGTCAACATTTTCCCGGTCCGTGCGCTCGCTCTCCAGTTAAACCTCCGCCATTCATCTCCCGGCTCGTATTCTCTTATGCCATTGATCAATAAAGGGTCTTCCAAAAAGCCGCCTTGTTTGCCATTCACGCCCCATTGCATGGAAGGAGAAAATGGTGGGACGCGGACCGCTACCAATTTTGGATAGACATACAGTTGCTTCTGAAGATTATATTGCGCTACTTTCTCGGTAAATCGGAAACCGTCTCCTGAGCGCAGCATCAATTTCCCGATTTCATAGACACCCCGCTTGTTGGCTTGTCCCTTGATCGTCCATGTCACTTCTTGATTGGCCCGAAGCCATAAAAAACGCATCGTATACGCTTTGCGTCTGTTGTCCCCCCATAAGACCACCTCGCCTCGATTGAACTGCCATTCGAGCCAAACGAGTGGAAGCCATTTGTCATTTTTCACCGCCGCCTCCACAGTAAATTGATCTTCGTTAAAAAGTCGTGATTGAGGCACGTGCAATGCAGGTCGCAATTTCTTCAAGGCCCGTTCTTTCCATAAGATGATCAACCCGCCTAACATCAATAAAAATGTACTCATAATGATCAAAGGCAAAAACTTGAACCAGATGGCGAGTAGCAACACACCAAGCAAACTCCACATGGCCACTGGCGTAAATAATAGACTCGCCTCTTTTGAAGGAAGCGAGTTCTCTTCTTGCTGCGGCGATTCGCTCCACTCATCTACCTCTTTTGTCATACACGAAGCACCTGTTCCTCCGGCAGCGGAACCTCAGCGATCATTGCCTCCAAAAGTTCCTCAGGGCTCGTATCATTCATCCGCGCTTCCGTTTGCAAGATGAGGCGATGACTCCAAACGCTGATTACCATTTCCTTCACATCATCGGGAATGACAAAATCGCGTCCGTTCAAAAATGCCCATGTCTTCGCCGTTTTGTAGAGCGCTTTGCTCGCTCTTGGACTAACACCTATCGAAATAAGTGAATGATTGCGCGTCTCAGAAGCGAGCTTCGTAATATAGTGTAAAATCGCGGAATCGACATGCACTTCCCGGCAAGCCCGCTGCAACTGCTCAATTTGTTCGGGGGTGAACTGACTTTCTACCTCTTCAAATGGGATATCATCTCCGACTTGCGCAAGCATTTGCGCTTCCTCTTCCATTGTCGGATAGCCCAGTTCCAACTTCATTAAAAACCGGTCCATTTGTGCTTCAGGCAATGGGAAAGTTCCTTCACTATCCACTGGATTTTGTGTCGCCAAGACGATAAAAGGCGAGGATAGTGGATACGTTTCCCCTTCAATCGTCACTTGCCTCTCTTCCATACATTCCAACAAGCTTGACTGTGTACGCGGCAAAGCACGGTTAATCTCGTCGACTAACAATATATTTGTAAATACGGCCCCTTTCCGCAAATAAAAGTCATTCGTTTTCGGATTGAAAATCGATCCGCCCAATATGTCCGAAGGCAAAAGGTCCGGCGTACATTGGATACGGGAAAAGAGACAGTCCAATCCCCTAGCAAAAGCTTTCACCATCGTCGTTTTCCCGGTGCCAGGCAAATCCTCGAATAAAACATGGCCTTCCGTCAACAACGCAGTGAACAGTTTCTTGAATTCTTTATTTCTACCAATGACGACTTTCTCCATTTCGTTCCATAGACTCGTCAGTTGCTGTTGCAATTGTTTATTCTCCATTGGCGCCTCCTGTTAGATCATTCCGATTGTTACGTCTATTGTATCACTGATAAGGACGAAGCTTAGCTTGAAAAGTCACAGTTTTTGATAGAGGAGATAGAGGTCCAAATGAAAAAGACACTTCCCTTAAGAGAAGTGCTTTTTCCGTAAGCGCTTTATAAACCCGATTATGGCATAGCAATGCCTTAAAGTTACTTATTCTGCCTCTATACTAATCTTTCCTTCCCGCGATTTTATGATAAAGAGACATGACGGCCCAAACAGCAGTTGGGAGAGTTATTGCTCCAGCTACCATAAATGTTAAGAGGCTAATTGTGGGGTCGTTGTCTGCAGTACCGACAAATAACAAAAGAATCGCCACGATTAATAAGATAAGGAATGGTATAGCTTTCACTAAATTGACTAATCCCTTTCTCCCTTCTACCTTCCATTTGTTACTGTATGTCATCATGATCGTCCATGCTATTGGGAGAGCAATGATGCTAAGAAACGTAGCCGCTACAATAAGTAATGATTCTAATATACCAGCGCTTATTATGGCACCAACCCATGTGAATGCTGTTATGAATGCAAGCGGGATTGCCAATTTCATCATCGAATTACTCGAGTTTCTATACTTTTCGCTCCTCGTTTCACGGTCCGTATAAATCGGTTTTGTGCCAGGGTGTGCTCGAAATAAATGAATATCTCCTTCTGAGGCAATATGCGACCATCCAGAAGATGAAAAAAGGTTAAAGTATTCTTCTTCATCCTCTTTTAATGAACGATAATCCACACTGTAGATATAATCTGAGCAATCCCCTTTTACAAGCGTATATCCCATCAACTTAAAATCATTGACATGCCAACCCTTCAAAGAAAATCGGCGTAATTTATCCATATCCTTATCCTCGGAAAATGCTAATCCACCGGACATTATATACTTCGTTTGTCTCATTCTTCCCCCTCCTCCAACCTTGTTTCTGCTAATTGGATCATCAGTTTTCTGATCTTCACGTCTTCTTCTAAAATTTCTAGCCCCTTTTCAGTAAGCAGATAAACTTTACGCCTTGAATCCGACCAATCATGCAAATAAATCCACTCTTGTTTTAATAACTTTTTTATAATTGTGTACATTGAAGCAGGCCCTATAGTAATTGCGCCCTTTGTTGTTTCTTCAATCAAGCTCATGATTGCATAACCATGTCTTGGTTTAGTTAAAGCAGCCATAATATAAAACATGGAATCCGTTATTTGTTCCGTTTTCTTCAATCCATCACCTTCTATATCTCTTTAAGATATATCATAATGTGATATATCATTTGAGAACACTATATCATGATGTGATATATACGTCAATATGTATATCATAATCTGATATATATAAATGTAATACTTGTACTTTATAATCGAATAAGAGCCCCATTTAAAAAGGCACTTCCCAACAATTTGCTGGAAGTGCCTTTTTCAATATTTTATCCTTACATATGTTTAACTCAATCCATTTTCCTCGGCCAGAAACTCCACTTTCCAAGCTTGATTAAAATCGCTGGAATTAAAAGCGGTCGTACAATGAACGTATCGATCAAAATCCCGAGCGCCATGATCATCCCAAATAGTTTCAACTCGTAAAGCGGCATTGTCGCTAAGACAAGGAATGTTGCTGCGAGAATGAGCCCTGCGGAACTGATGACGCCGCCTGTTCTTTCCACACCTCGTCGAACTGCATCTTCAAATGGCATCACTTTCAATTCTTCCCGGATTCTTGCGATTAACATAATCGAATAATCGACGCCAAGTGCAATCAGAAAGACAAATGAATAAAGTGGCATCCGGTAACTAATCGCATCAAGGTCTAAAAATACTTTAAACAAGTAAATCGATAAACCAAATGTAGCCGCGTATGATAATAAGATTGTTCCCATCATATAAATCGGCGCAATCACAGAACGCGTTTGAAGCCCTAACATAATCGTAATGAGGAATGTCATCAGCACCATGACAAGTGTCGTATCCCGCTTATTAATGTCTCGTAAATCAGCATTCTTCGCTGTTTCTCCGGCGATCAATAGCTCTGTGCCTTCAAGCCCAGTAGCTTTCAATAATGACTCGCCCTCATTACGAATTTCAAGGACTGTATCGAAAGCATTGACATCGTATGGATTGCCCTCAAATGTCAATGAGAATTTGGCACTTTTTTTATCTTCAGAGAGCGGATTGCCACGAGTCGACGCATCTTCAACACCCTCAATCCCATTAATTCCATCAACGACCGTTTGTAAACCTTCAGCATCTAACTCCTGATCGGAAACAAATAACAATGTCCCTGGCGCTAAACTTCCCGGAGAAAATGATTCCGACAACCGTTCATAGCCTACCCGCGAAGAGAGATCTTCCGGGAACGAGTCGATTAAGTCATAGGATTCTTCCATGTTTGTCACATTCCAAGTTCCAAGTAAAAGCAGAAGCGTAATCGGAACCATGAAAAGGACAGGGCGTTTTGTAACTGTATTTGCAATTTTACCCCAGATTGATTTCTTTTCCTTCGTCTCTTCACCGTATTTTGGAATGATCGGCCAAAACGCTTTTCTTCCAATGACCGCAAAGAGTGCCGGGAGCAATGTTAAACCTGCGATCAACATTGTCGCCGCTGCAATGACAAAAGCGGGCGCAAAGTTTCGATACGGTGCGTAAATCGTGAAAAATAATGTAGCAACACCGAGCACAATCGTACTGCCGCTAAAGAAAATCGGCTCCCTTACATGCCGCATCGTTTCCCGCATCGCATCGTGTACCGATTCATGCCGTTTTAACTCCTCGCGATAACGTGAAAAGATGAGCAATGAGTAATCCGTGACAACTGCAAACAATAAAATCGTCATAATCGACAGCGCTTGGCTTTCAACTGTAAATAACCCTGCGGATGCTGACAAACCGATCACCCGGTCCACAACCGCATACACAATCGCCGCTGCAACAAGCGGGATTAGCGTTAGAAGCGGTGAACGGTAAATGACAAGCAGCAAAATCAAAATAATCCCGATCGTCGACAACAACAGCACGACATCCGCACGACTGAACAGCTCAATCGCATCAGCCGCAATCGCTGCGGGTCCCGTCCAAGACAACTCGACATCTGATTCTACCTGTTTAGAAACTTTATCTTTCATTGTGCCAATTAAATCATGTAACTCGCTGCCTTCTAATCCTTCAGGCATTGTAATCGGGACAAAAAATGTTTTTTCATCGTCCGAAAGAAAGGCTTCTAAATGATTCGCGTCTAAGTTCGCGATCGGAGGAAGTTCGATTTCACCAAAAGGTGTCTCCGTCTCCACCGTCGCAAGTGCTGCCGTGAATTCTAAAATTTCCGCTTCCGTTAACCCCTCTTCTTTATGAAGGACTGAAAATAACGGCATTCCCCCGTCTTGCGGAGAATGTTCTTCTATTTGCCGATCCGCAATAATCGAAGCAGCATCCGCCGGTAATCCCGCGTCTTTATTCGACTGTGCAAATTCCTTCGCGCCTGGTGCAAGCCCCGACAAAATGACTGTTAACGCAAGCCAGGCAACGATAAACGTCCACCATAACCGTTTGCCTTTCAACTTACCTTTTTCCATTATCGTTTCCCTTCTTTTTCAGTAAGGAATGTGACGATGACAAACAATGCAAAGCTGACAAGCAAAATCGTTCCGCCTACGATATAAAGAATAAGAGACAATGTTGTATTGACATTAAACGGTTGCAAAAATTGTAACCACATACCAGCCGTCAATCCGATCGCACCGATAATCGCTGTCCATCCGTGAAAGGTGATCAGTTTCTTGGCCCGCACTTTATAAATTTTGTAAAAGACACCCCACGCGAACATGGACAGCCAACCAACTAACAAAATATGTGCGTGAATTGGCCGGAATGCATATGAACCCGCCCCTGCCATATGGGACCCCAACACCGTTCCGATCAAACCAAAGATTGCTGAAATGCGAATAAGTCGCAAACTCCATTTTTCTTGCATGTAAAATTCCTCCCGTGTTGTTCATGTTATATCTTCATGTTAAATACCCAACATGAACGGAAGATGAACTAGACATTACAAATTCAACTGGAAAGCACTCCTCATACTACTTCACAACACAAAATTTATTTGAGGTCTCAAAAATTACTATATGTGGAAATAAAAAAAGAGTGCCTGGTCTGCACTCTCCTTTACGTTAAGCGATAATAATCTTTAATTAAATACGCTCCTAAGTCTTCTGACAACGATAAACAGAAGAAGCACGAAAATTACCCAATCGGTAAAAAGACTGTAAAAGTTGTACCTTCGCCTTTCTTACTAACGACGTCCACCGTTCCCCCATGTAGCTTTACAACTTGTTGAACGATCGCCAAACCAAGTCCAGTCCCTCCGATTTCACGCGTTCTTGAATCATCGACCCGATAAAAACGGTCAAAAATCCGCGTTATACTTTTTTCATCCATCCCGATACCATTATCCTGAACAGTCACTTTCACTTGGTTTTCATATACGGTCAATCCGATGTCTATCTCTCCGTCAACGTCTGTATACTTCAATGCATTGGACACAAGGTTTTCCCACACCTTTTCCAGAAACGCAGGATCTCCTGTCATACTCACTTCATCCAGGTCCATCGACAAAGACATATTCTTCTCTGCTAGTAACCACCTATACTTTCGGATGCTCTCTTTTAATTGCTCGTCTAACCGAAATCGCTTCCTTTCCAACGGAGAAACAAGTTGGTCTAGCGATGTCAAAAGTAAAAGCTGTTGCGTCAATGAAGACAGTCGTTCAGTTTCCGCCTGAATGACATTCGCGTAACTTTTTCGAGAAGCCTCTGTCAGCTCATCTGCCGCCAACAGGTCCGCGTATCCTTTAATATTCAAAAGAGGAGATTGAAAATCATGCGACACATCACTAATGAACTCTTTACGCATCCGATCATTCTCATCCAATCGCTCCGTCATTTGAAGAAAACTTTGCGCCAGTTGACCGATCTCATCCTGTCGATGAATATGCAGTTCTCCTGTAAACTGTTCTTCCCCGACTTTTTTTGTTGCGCGCGTCAACTCCGTAATTGGATCGATTAGCTTTTTCGCGACAATCAGCATTGCGAGTAAACTGATCACCGTCATAATGACGACCATACCAGCTAAAAGAAAATGTACTTCGGTGAAAAGCATTTTAATATCCGGTCGTAGGAAGAGCGCATAACCTTTCCCTTCATAAGTAAAAGGGACACCGACTGTGTTTGCTGACTCATCCGAGAAAAATCCAGTGACAAATGTTTCACTCGGAAGATTCCGCATACCATGGTAAGCTTCACCACGTAACACGTGATCTATCGATTGTTCTGAAAGGTTATTGTCACGGAAAGGGGCTCCGTATAAACTTATTTCTTTTTGTTCATCCACTACATATAGCTTATACCCAGCAGCAGCTTGAGTGCGCAAGTATGCTTCAAGGGAGATCGCTTCGTTGGTATCAATAAAAGCCGCCATGCTTTCTGCGATTGCCATGTTCTTTTCATCATTTCTTCCTTTTAACACTTGGTGATAATATGTATTCACACTTAAAAATGCAACCAATCCACTGATCACCATAATCGACAAGGTGATGATGACAAGCTTTGCGTAAAGGGACCTCATTACTCAGCAACCTCAAGCTTATAACCAACACCACGAACCGTAGCAATGACGACCTGATCTGTCAGCTTCTCTAATTTGTTCCGGACTCGCCTAATATGCACATTCAACGTCTGTTCATCGCCTTCATAATCGTATCCCCATACACGTTCTAAAAGAATCTCCCGCGTAAAAACAGCATTGGGGCGAGACGCCAATACCGACAAGAGTTCAAACTCTTTTAAGGGAAGCAACAAAACTTTTTTTCCAACAGACACTTCGTAACTTTGCCGGTTAATTTGTAGCGGACCTGCTTGAAGAAAAGCATCAACCGCCTTATCATATCTGCGCAAGATCGCATTGATCCGAAATTGTAATTCCTTTGGCTCAAAAGGTTTTACAACGTAATCATCTGAGCCTGACAGAAACCCCTTCTCTTTATCCTCCAGTTCGCCTTTCGCGGTAAGCAATAAAACAGGAATATCTGTTTCCGAACGAATTTTCTTCGTCAACGTATAACCATCCATACCCGGCATCATCACATCGACAACCGCTAAATCTGGATAATCTGCCTCGATCAACGCCAATGCTTCGAAACCGTTTAATGCTTTTTGAACCGTATATCCCGCCTGCGTCAGCTGAATACTTACAAGTTCCAATATATTCGGATCATCATCCACGACAAGTATTTTCATTCTATCCTCTCCTCTTGTGAACAGAAATTTTTCTAAACTCCGCATTGAACAATCCCGACAACAAAAGAATAACGGCCGTTGAATAAAACCATAGTACAAGTAAAATGATACCAGACAATTGGCCGTATAACATCGTGTAATCGACTTTGGAGGCATACTTGACAAACCCTAGCGCAAACACTTGCCAGCCAACCGTGGACAACAATGCACCTGGAAATGCTTCTTTTACGCTCACTTTACCGCTAGGGATCACTTTATAAAACAACAATAAAAATGCAAACAAAAACAACGAGCCCATCGTCCACCGTACTGCAAAGCGGATTTGTAGCCAGCCTTCCCACAGTTGGACAGAATTCGTCTGATCGATACCTTGCTGAATCATTTGCTCGATGAGGGGAAGCAGCAACGAGAGCGGGATAACGCACATAAACAATAGGGTAATCGCCAAATCGCGGAGAAGCACTTTCCAAAAAGCATACCGACGTTTATACCCATTTGCCAAATCCAGTGAGCGGGCAAGTGATTGCACTGCCACAGAGGATAACCAAAACACCATGATTAAGCTGATATATATCATATTTCCTTGGTTTTTATTTAAAATCATCCATACATTTCTTTCAATGAGCGCAAACACTTCTACTGGGGTAAAAGGCTGCAAAAAATCCAATAACATCTCTTCATTGGCTATGAATAAGCTAAGCAAAGATAAGATAAAAATTAAAAACGGCAACATAGACACTAAAAGATAATAGGCCGTTTGTGCAGCTTGATCGAAAAAACGTTCTTTGAAAAAACGATCCATCACCCGTTTCACAATCAGCAACCACCCACCCCCTCTTTCTATTATATCCTTTAACACAAGAAGTCATGAAAGCCATCAGTGCATAAATCAATTCGGTTCATCCAAAAAATCATTTACAATGCACTTGGCAACCCTTCATAACTAAATCGGAGGAGGCAATATAATGAAACGTAAAAAAATGGTTCACTTTTCTATATTTTCAAGACAAACAAAAAAAGCCACTACCTATTAGGTAATGACTTCTTTAGTGCCTAGCAACGTCCTACTCTTGCAGGGGGAGACCCCC
>CAOKMT010000024.1 GCA_948469885.1 uncultured Sporosarcina sp.
TCCAAGACGCCGCGGCCAAAAAGATACTCCCCCGATTGAAGATGGCCTTCAACGAGCGGCGGCAACGTTTCGGCTTGTAACGCTTGCATCAAAGCATCCGGGTCGCATGCATATTGTTTCAAATGATTGAAATCTTCAATGTCGACCGTATCCAAATGCCCCATTAAAATGAGTGTTTCATCGCTCTGTGCTTGAGTTCCTTTCACGAAAGCGATGACATTGTATCGTTCAATGTCATCGTCAATCGTTTGTTGATAATGGACGAATGATGGATTTTCCCGGAAATAAGGAAGTTCGCCGATCCATTCATGAACCACCTCTGCAAGCTCGGCTTCTCCTCCTAAATTGACAACACTATTGGTTTGGACAAGTTTTTTCGTTAACGACAATACATCTTCGTAGCAGTCTAGCATTTCACCCACTCCTTAAAGTTCCACACGCGTCCCCGCATTTTGTTCTAGCGCTTTCTGATACAAATATTTCGCTACGACGATATCCACGATGGCGAGGCCGACCGATTTGAAAACTGTTATTTCTTCGTCGTTTTCTCTTCCTTCGCTTTCACCACTTATAATTTTTCCTAACTCCGCATGAATGCTTTCTGCCGAAAAGACGCCCTCTTCGATTGGAACTTGTAAATCTCCTGTCTCTTCCAATGCCGCATCCACTGACTCTACGACGACTTTATCTGCTGACCGGATTGCATCCGTTGGAATTTCTTGCATCGTCGGACGGAATGAGCCTACTGCATTGACATGCACGCCAGGGCGCAACGGTTCTGTGAAGACCGGTGTATCGGCAGTAGTTGCGGTGACTAACACATCGACATTGCGAACAACATCGTTCGCTTCATGACAAACGACCACTTCTTTCCCAAACCGCTCAGCAACATATTGTGCAAACGCTTTCGCTTTATCTTCACTTCGATTATATACATAGATTTTCTCGATTTCCCGGGCGACAAGCACTGCTTCACAAAGACCTCGTGCTTGCTCGCCTGTTCCGATAATTCCTAATGTGGATGCAGTTTCGGGAGCCAAATACTTCGTTGCAACTCCTGAAAGTGCGCCTGTCCGCATGAGCGTCAAATAAGAACCTTCCAACAACGCTAACGGCTCTCCTGTTTTCGTATCAGACAGCAAAACAACGCCGTGGATTACTTTTTTCTCGACCTCTTTATTGCCCGGAACGACTGTCACATATTTCAATCCCATCGTTTCCAATTGTTCTGATAGGGACGGCATGACCAATCCCGAATTTCCTTCCCCGAAAGGTAACGCAGTCCGGATCGGCGTATCCGTCCGCAACGCGGAAAACTCTTGTAAAGCGACCGCCACATGTTCCATCACTTCGTCCATTTCAGCTAATTTCTCTTGCTCTTTTGCACTAATAATAAGCATATTAAATCTCCTTTCAGTACCCATACTTAAAAATAAATGAACATTCCGTCTTTTACACTTATAGTTTAACAGACATTAACAGAGAAAACTAAATATTTTTTCTTATTTGTCAATAATATGAGAAAAGGAGTGTTTCAACCTTTAGGTCAAGACACTCCTGAATGAAGCAAATTCAATCAATATTATAAAAGGTTTTCGCTTTCTTCAAAAAAGGCAAGTCTTCATCAAGCAAATCCTCTTCATGATAAATTGCTTCTACTGGACATGCAGCAGCACAAGCTCCGCAATCTATACAAACGTCCGGATCGATAAAGTATTGATCTTCCCCTTCTTCAATACAATCCACTGGACAGACCATCACACAATCCGCTGCTTTTTCTGTCATACATGGACTTGTAATGACATAAGCCATATTGCTCCCCCTTTCTTCGATTAGTTTAAACTACTCCTACTATCCAATCTAATACAATTGAAGCAAATATATTTCTATTCCGCTCGCAAAAGAATGCTTCAAAAATCTATCCATATCTTAATAGCGGTGGCCAATATGAGAACTGCCAAAATCCATTGTAATATTTTCGTATCGATTTTCTGACCAAATTTGGCACCGAGTGGAGCCGCGATAACACTTGCGACGATCATCACAAATGCCGGTAAATATAGAACTTGACCCGTCGCTACCTTTCCGATTCCTGTCCCGATTGAAGAGATGAACGTAATGGCCAATGAAGATGCAACCGCCATACGGGTCGGGATTTTCAAAATGACCAACATGACAGGCATCAAAAGAAATGCGCCACCCGCACCGACAATCCCCGCGCCAATGCCGACAAAAAAAGAGAGAACAACAGCCCCTATTTTATTGAATGTCACTTCGCGCATTGCTTGATCATCCATATTCTTTTTGGGTAAAAACATAAGAATCGCTGCTATGGTTGCCAATACACCATACACAATATTGACAGATTCTTCGGTCAGTCTATCGGATCCGAATCCACCTATAAAGCTCCCGACCAAAATACTGATTCCCATGTAAAAAATTAGCGCTTTATGAAGGTATCCACTTTTACGATAAGCCCACACACCGGAAATTGTCGCAAATATGACCTGAACGGCACTTACCCCGGCTACTTCATGGGCTGTGAAGTGAGTGAGTCCGAGAAGAGGCGGTATATAGAGCAACATCGGATACTTTACGACAGAACCACCTATTCCAACCATTCCAGAAATGAAAGAACCGACAAACCCGATTAGAAAAATGACCGTCACGAATGCAAAGCTCATATCCATCAAATCACCTCTCCCTTCCACTCCTTTTCTGCAAAATTGTATAAAGTGAGGTTTACTTTTTTATTCCACTCAGCGACTCAAATAAACCTGGAGAGCATGTGTTAAGGAGAATGTCAGCATAATCCCGCCAAATATGGTATATTAGTAGACGATCGTTTAAACTGGAGGGATTTGAATGGCTTTTCCACGTAAGGAAAGAGAAGTATCTGATTTTGTCGCTGCACGTGAACTAAATGAAAAAATTTCATTTGTCCGTAATGAGCATAAAGTGTCCGGAACCATCTATAAGATTTTAGAGAACTCCGTTATCGTTCAAATATCAAATAAAGATGCCGATTTAATCGGTGCCGCTTCAAATCTAACTGTTGTAGCTCACAAAAATTATACGGTCGAAAAATAAATGAACAAGGCACCCCATCCATTTGAGACGCGGGTGCCTTGTTCATTCTTTTATCCTTAATCCCACTCAAAAGGGGTCTCTTGATACACATAATAATTCAACCAATTTGAGAACAGTAAATGCGTATGCGAACGCCAAGTATTCGGTGGTTGTTTCGTCGCATCATCAGCAGGGAAATAATTTTCGGGCATTTTGATATCGAGGCCTTTCTTCAGATCGCGTGTATATTCTTCAGCAAGCGTTTCCGCGTCATATTCAAGATGCCCTGTCACCATAATATGTTTGTTATCATTCGATAAAACGATGAACACGCCAGCGTCTTCCGATTTCGCAAGCAGCGTCAAGCGTGGATCATTTTCAATCTTCTCTTCGGAAACTGCCGTATAACGAGAATGCGGAGCGTTGAACTGGTCATTGAAACCGCGGACCAGTTTGACAGTTGGATCCGAGACAGTATGGTCAAATACACCGAAACATTTTTCCGACAACTCAAATTTATCAATACCGTAATGGTAATATAGAGCGGCTTGGGCTCCCCAGCAAATATGTAAAACAGACGTCACATTGTCTTTCGTCCACTCCATAATCTTCGTTAACTCATCCCAGTAATTTACATCTTCAAATGCTAAATGCTCAATCGGTGCCCCTGTTACAATCATGCCATCGAAACGTCGATGCTGAATCTCTTCAAAGGTCTCATAAAACGCATCCAAATGGGACTTGCTAATATTTTTTGATTTATGGGTCGCAGTATTGATGAATGTGACATTCACTTGCAAAGGTGTATTTCCCAACAATCGTAATAATTGTAACTCCGTTTTTTCTTTTTCAGGCATCAAATTTAAAATCGCTATATTAAGAGGACGAATATCTTGTGTTCTTGCACGATCTTCGTCCATAACGAATATTTTTTCTTTTTTCAGTAACTGCCGCGCTGGCAATTTTTGCGGAATATTAATCGGCACTTTTACTCTCTCCTTTTCCATTCTCAATCATAATTATGTATTTCCTTCTAGTATACACTATTTTCTATCAATTCATTTATATAAGATATTTCCTACCTTTTAACGCGAGGTTTGAATCGGCAAAGTATAAAGGATTTTTTAAAGTGCTCATTACTTATGTCAAAAAGAAATCCTATAAAGATTCCACTTCAAAAGAGATTATCCTAAAAGACCGAAAATCGCCAGAATGGCTTCTTTTCCATTGATTTTCTATAGATTACTTGAAATAAAAACAGATGAAAAAGATTCTATTTCTCACCAGATTTAAAGTACTTATTGGACAGCCCATAAAACGAAGATATAAAATAGTCCTAGACAAACTTCAGTTGTTGCTCTTAGCTTAATTGTATAATAAATTATATATAGATATCGCAAAAGTAATATTATGATAAGTGGGAGGAAATGTTGTGCGAATAGAACAGCTAGAATATATCGTTTCCGTTGCGGAAACCCGTTCATTTTCTAAAACTGCCCAAGATTTACATATCTCGCAATCAGCGATTAGCCAATCTGTTTTAAAACTGGAGGAAGAGTTAGGTGTGAAAATCTTTGAGCGCTCTTCGCTAGGGGTTAAACCGACAGCTGAGGGTAAAGTGTTAATTACAGACGCCTCCAACGTATTAATAAAGCTCAAAAAATTACAAGATAACGCAAGTGCATTTAGAAAATCGGGTCAAAATGAATTAAAAATTGGTTTAGTTACAGGATTGCACCTACCTTTTTTACCTAAAATTTTAGCTCAAATAAAAAAAGAATTTCCATATCAATTTATTACTTTTCAAGAATTAGGTTCTATTGAAATTGTAAAAAGGATTATAAACAAAGAGCTTGATATTGGCATTGTCGTTGTGTATGAAAACACTCATAGCTACCAAGACGTCGTTACTTTTCATAATTTTCACGAAGTTAAATTCTTTGTCTTTGTTGAGAAACACTCCCCTTTGGCCGCCTTTAGTTCAATAACTCCCCAAGACTTATTAGGTCAAACCTTTGTTATGTACAACGGTGAATATATGAATTGGTTTTTCGATAAATTTAACGAAGAATTCGGGCCTTTTGAAATTTTATTTACATCTAGTAATAACGAAACCATTCGCGAAACTGTGAGGAAAGGAATTGCCATTACAATCGAAACAGAGACCGAGTTGCTGAATAATCCATACATAAAAAATGGTGAATTAATCGCAATTCCTTTACTTGAAAATATTCAAGATAAAAGCTATCTTGGTTTGGCTAAAATTCAAAACAAGTCAAATGCCATCGAAACAACAACATTTATAAAAGCGCTCGAATCACGCCTACAAGAAATGTTTAACAAAAAACCGATTCAATTATAATTCATATCACTACATCTCGCGAGAGGGATACCGCCCTCTCGCTTACCGGAATATACACCTCTTATTTCATCTTCGGATCTAAAGCATCGCGTAAACCATCCCCGAACATATTAAAACCAATCACCGTCAACATGATTGCGAATCCTGGAAATAATAATGTCCAAGGCGCTACTGTAAGAAATTGCCTTGCATCTGCTAACATCTTACCCCACTCTGGTTCACCGGGCTGTGCGCCGAGACCCAGAAATCCCAGCGAAGCCGCTTCTAAAATTGCCGTCGCGATTCCGAGAGTTCCTTGTACAATGATGGGGGTTATGGAGTTTGGAAGGATATGCCGAAATAAAATTCGACCATCAGACATACCGATCGCCCTAGCCGACATAATATATTCTTCTTCTTTTACGCTTAAAACACGAGAGCGAATCAATCGACCATAAGTCGGAATATTAACAATCGCTATCGCTATCAATGCATTAAATAAGCTAGGACCTAAAATTGCAACAATCGCAATTGCCAACAGAATACTGGGGAAAGCCAACATAATATCGAAAAAACGAGAAATAATGGTATCTGCCCATTTGCCATAAAATCCAGCAACAAGGCCAAGTAGACAACCCGCTATAATCGATCCTATAACGGAAAAAAAGCCAATCCAAAGCGAAATTCTCGCACCAAATATTATTCTAGTGAATATATCTCTCCCTTGATCATCGGTACCAAACCAGTGGTCTGAACCAGGCGGTATCAACGTTTTTTCAGGATTAAACCCATCAACAGGTTGCGTAGTAAGAACAGGGGCTAGGATGCCTAATAAAATAAAGAATAGAACGACAGCCAAACCAACCATGGCTGTGCGTTGCTTTTTTAATTTTTTCAATCCTTCTAACCATAAAGGTTTCTTGGAAGATTTAATTTCCACCGGTCTAGCTATTACTTTTGATGTGTTTTGCACGGTCTTCTCCTCCCACCTTAACGATATTTAATACGTGGATCTAAGCGTGCGTATAGTAAATCTACAATGAGGTTAACGAAAACAAAAATCGTTGAAACAATTAAAATGCCAGATTGTATCACAGGATAATCCCTAGAACCTATCGCATCATATATATAACGACCAATTCCAGGCCACCCAAAAATGGTTTCTGTTAATACTGCTCCGCCTAGTAACAGACCTACTAACATTCCAATAATTGTCAAGACAGGTGCAAATGCATTTTTTAACGAGTGCTTATAAAGTATTTTTAATTCTGATAAACCTTTGGCACGTGCAGTACGAACATAGTCAACATTTAAGACTTCTAGCATACTTGAACGTGTGATTCTGGCGATAATCGCCATCGGTATTGTCCCAAGTGCCAATCCCGGTAATATTAAATGTTTTAATGCGTCCCAAAATCCAATCCAATTCCCTTGAATTGTAGTGTCCAGCAATAATAATCCAGTAATGGTTTCTACTGGTTCTCTTGCATTGATTCGTCCCGTTGAAGGGAGCCAACCGAGCTTTTCTGCAAAAACCCATTGTTCCATTAAACCTAACCAGAATACCGGTACAGAGACCCCAACCAATGCAATTAACATGGCTCCATAATCGAACCATGAAGCTCTTCTCCAAGCTGCCAATATGCCTGCATTGACTCCTACTACAATTGCTATAATCATACTTATTAGCATTAACTCTATTGTTGCCGCCAAATAAGGAATGGCTTCATCCATAATCGGCTTTTTAGTTCTTAGTGAAGTTCCTAAATCACCAGTCACTATTCCTTTTACGTATGATAAATATTGTGTAACAATCGGTTTATCTAGACCCATCTCGGCCTTCAAATCTACAACGGCTTCGGGAGTAGCATGATCTCCTAAAATCACAGTTGCTGGATCACCAGGAATGGCATGAATAATAGAGAAAACTACGATTGACATTCCAATTAATACCGGAATCAATTGGAGTAAACGGCGAGCAAAGTATGATTTCATGTTTAACAGCCACCTCCATTTATTGACTACTCATCATAAAGATGACAAGCAACATAATGTCCATCCCCCATATTCTGTAATTTTGGTTGCACTGTTTTACACTTTGACATTGCCGCAAAACATCTCGGATGAAAAGCGCAACCTGTGGGAGGATTAGTCGGACTCGGCATATCACCTTTCAGTACAATTCTTTCCTTACGACTTTCAGCTTTAATCGTCGGTGAAGCGGAAAACAAGGCTTGTGTATAAGGATGAAGCGGCTTATCATATAATCCATGTTTCGTCCCTTGTTCAACAATCCTTCCTAAATACATGACGCCAATTCTATCGCTTATATGCTTCACAACACTCAAATCATGGGAGATGAATAAATACGTTAAACCGAATTCTCTTTGTAGCTTGCGTAGCAGATTTAAAACTTGGGATTGGATAGATACGTCCAAAGCTGATACCGCTTCATCAGCGATAATTATTTTCGGATTTAATGCAAGAGCTCTTGCAATCCCAATACGTTGCCTTTGTCCTCCGGAAAATTCATGAGGGTATCGTGGGGCATGATAAGCATTCAAGCCTACAATTTCCAGAAGTTCAGAAACTCTTACCTTTCTTTCCCCGGAATTTAAATTACTATTGACGATTAATGGTTCTTCAATCAATTGACCTACCGTCATCCTTGGATTAAGTGACGCATACGGGTCTTGAAAAATGAGTTGCATATCTTTATAAACCTTTCGCATTTCTTTACGGCTAATTTGATTAATATCCTTGCCTTCAAAAATCACTTCTCCCACGACAGGTTCGATCAGACGCAATATTGCTTTTCCTGTTGTGGATTTACCACAACCCGATTCTCCCACTAGTCCGTATGTTTCATTCTCATAAATTGAGAAGTTCACACCATCAATCGCTTTCACAACGTTTCCACTTTTACTTAGAAAACCTTCTTCAATAGGGTAGTGAACTTTCAAGTCTTTCACTTCCAATAACGGCCCCTTCATTTTTAACCTCCTCTGCAAAAAAACAACGTGACTTTTGACCTTCTCCAATGTCCAGTAATTCTGGCTCTTCCTCCATGCAACGCTCAGTTGCATATTTACATCTAGGCGCAAACTTACAACCTTTAGGCATTTCAGAAGGTATGGGAACGTTTCCTTTTATGGTCTTCAACCATTCGACTTCCTCTTCCATAGAAGGCATCGATTCTATTAACCCCTTCGTATATGGATGAGAAGCAGATTCAAATATTGTTTTCACACACGCCTCTTCAACAACTCGCCCAGCATACATTACAATCACACGGTCACAAACCTCTGAAACAACTGCAAGGTCATGCGTGATCATAAGAATGGAAGTATTACTTTCATTTTTTAATTTCTGTATTAATTCAAGAATTTGTGCTTGAATTGTGACGTCAAGCGCTGTGGTAGGTTCATCTGCTATCAGTACTTTGGGATTACATGCGAGTGCCATTGCAATCATCACACGTTGGCGCATCCCCCCCGAAAGTTTGTGTGGGTACTCGTCCACCATTTGGTCAGCACGCGGAATCCCTACTTCAGTGAGTAATTCTATACTTCGTTTTCTAGCTTCCTTACGATTCAATTTTTTATGCAATCTGATCGCTTCCCCAATTTGGTTTCCTATCGTAAAACCTGGGTTCAAACTTGTCATCGGTTCTTGAAAAATCATCGCAATGTCGTTACCCCGACTCTTCCGCATTTTTTTCTCTTTTAATTGGACAAGGTCTTCATTTCCGAACGTAATGCTACCATCCACAATTTTCCCTATCTTGTATGGCAATAAATGCATAATGGAAAGAGCAGTTACGCTCTTTCCAGAACCTGATTCCCCAACAATGCCAATCGTTTCACCTTCACTTACTGTAAATGTAACGCCGTCAACAGAACGGACAACCCCATTATCAGTAAAAAAGTGCGTTTTAAGATTTTGAACGGCAAGCAGTGGTTTCATCTTTCTAACCTCCCATTCCCACTTCACAATCCGTACTTTAACTAATTTTTCACATCGACTTGTGTGGATACAAACTTTTCCCCATTGTTATTTACTTTTTATCGCATTATCGAAAATCACACCAGTTGACTTTAATTTCTCGATTTCTTCTTCTTTAAGTCCAAGCATTGAATGAAAAACAGTCGAATTATGTTCGCCTAGCTGTGGCTCGACAGGTGTGTCGCCATTATTCAATCCAATTTCTTTATCAAAGAATTTAATAGGCAAATTCGGAAGTTTTACTTTCCCAAGGGCGGGGTGCTCCACATCTACAACCATATTTCTTCCTTTTAAATGCGGATCTTCAATAAGCTCTTTCACATCTTTCACTGCTCCGGCAGGTATATGCAATTCATTTAAAACGGTTAATAACTCTTCGGCCGTTTTCTCAATAGCCCAATCTGCGAAATTTTTGTTCAAGTAATCCAAGTTATCCGCTCTTTTCTTCATCGCCACTAGATCTTCACCTTTATATTCTTCAACAATATCATTTCGGCCTATTGCATTATATGCCTTCGCAAATCGATCTCCGCCAGAAGCACATACAATGACCCATTTTCCATCTTTTGTCTGAAATGCATCCCAAGGGGCCCCGAGCGGATCTTTATTGCCGCGTGCGGATAATGATTCTCCCGTCATACTTGCCCTGATGACCGATTCTTCAAGAACTGAAAATACACTATCCATCATACTGACTTCTAGACGTTGTCCTTTTCCTGTATTATTTCTGTCAATGATTGCACTTAAGATGCCTACGGTTAAGTAGACACCAGATAATGCATCGGCAACTGCCGGCCCTGTCTTTAATGGTTGCCCACCTTCCAATCCATTTTGACTCATCAGTCCACCCATCGCTTGAGCAATTCCATCAATACTCGGAAGGTGTGAATAAGGACCTTCACTTCCAAACCCATTTAATGATGCATATATAATTTTGGGGTTTACCCCTTTTACTTCCTCGTAGCCTAATCCAAGTTTCTCCATCGTACCAGCCACAAAGTTCTCAACGATAACATCGAATTGTTTAGCCAGTTCTAAAAAAAGCTGTTTTCCTTCTTCACTTTTCAAGTCCAATGAAATAGATTTCTTTCCCCTATTCAGCATATAAAAGTAACCGCTTACAGCATCATTGAATGGAGGGAGAGATCTTGATCGATCCCCTCCCCCAGGTCTTTCTACTTTAACGACCTCCGCTCCCAAGTCTTGTAATATTAATGTTGAATAAGGAGCAGAAAACACCCAACTAAGATCAAGGACTTTGATACCCTCTAATGGTTTTGTTGACATCTCATCATCCCTTTTCTGATGTTTGTCTACTTATCAGTATTCCGAGTAATAAGGTTTTTGTGATAAAAGGAAACATGTAAACGAGAATAATTTGCAATCAAATACTTGGCTTCTCCCTCAATAGCATCCATATATGCAGAATACTCGTTTCTATTCCATCGTAACTTCATACATATTTTCCGCCCCTGTCGGATGGGGGATATAGCCATTCACATAACTTCCAGTGACAACAGCTTCTTTCACTTCCACTAATGGAGCCATTGGCGCATCTTCATGGATAAGTTGTTGAGCTTTTTTATAAATTTCCGTTCGTTCCTCTTGATCAATAACATATTTTGCTTGCATCAATAAATCGCTCACTTCATCATCTACATAAAATGTATGGTTTTGTGCTGATCCTTTGACAGCATTATTCTTACTTAATGTTGAATAAAGAAAATTGTCAGGGTCTCCGTTATCGCCAACCCAACCTATTAGTGCAATTGAATGCTCACCGCTTCTAATATGTTCCAGAAACGTTGGCCATTCCAATGTTACAACTTTGACATTGATACCGACTTTCTCAAAACTTGCTTTCATTGCTTCAACCATTTTTGTAGGTTGTTGCATATAAATACGTGAGTTGGCAGTCACTGTAAAATCCAAATCAAAGCCATCAGGATAACCCGCTTCTGCCAAAAGTTCTTTCGCTTTATCCAAATCATATTCATAATCTTCGATGTCATCATTGTAAGCCCAACTATCGGAAGGCAACATATTTTTTACTGGATCCGCTAATCCATAAAAATATGCATCTGCAATTCCTTGTTTGTCCACAGCGTGGTTAATCGCTTGACGAACTTTAGGATCATCAAATGGTTCTTTCATATTATTGATTGATAAATAACCTACATTCAATGGTGATCGCAGAGCTACTTTCAAATTGCTATCGGCTTCAACAGTCTCCAAATCTGATGGATTTAAACTTACCATAATATCTAATTCACCATTTTTTAATGCCGTTAGCCTTGCTGAATTATCTGGAATCACTTTATAAATCACTTGGCCTAATTTAGGTAAATCCGGTACCCAATACTCCTCATTTTTAATGAGTGTGATGGAGTCATTCGGCTTCCAAGATACAAACTTAAATGGCCCTGTTCCTACCGCATTCTCATTAATTTTTTCTCCGTACTCTTCTAACGCTGCCGGACTAATTATCCCAAATGCATGCATGCCTAAATTCGATAAAAAGGTAGCTTGAGGTTCCGTCAATTTAAATTCAACCGTGTTTTCTTCGACTGCGTTTACCTCTTCGATTGAACTGCCATCCCCTTTAAAGCCATTAAACATACCACGATATACCGAAAAACTTCCATCATGTCGAGCAGGATGTTTCGGATCCATCATCCGTTCAAAGTTATAAACAACTGCCTCTGCATTAAAGTCTGTACCGTCATGGAACTTTACACCTTCCTCTAAATAAAAAGTCCATGTTTTACCGTCCTCGGATACATCCCAATCTTTGGCGAGTTTTGGGATAACCTCTGTCGTTTCTTCATCATACTCAACGAGCGTCTCGTAGATGTTCTTCGTCACTCGCCAAGTCTCAATTTCGTTTGCATTTTGAGGATCCATTGTATAACTATCTGCACCTCTGCCAAAAATTAATGTTTCTTCTTTACCTTCCGAACTCTTCTTCGATTCGCTATCGGGCCCAGAATCATTTCCATCATTACACGCTGCGAGTAGGAGCGAGAATGTTAATATAGTCATCATAAACAATAATAGTTTCCTCATAAAATTCCCTCCTATATACACTGATAGGCATAGCTTCCCTCTCAACGATTGGGTGTATTATTCGAGTTTCGCTTTTGCATCTTCGAGAAATGCTTCAATCTTTTTTTTGTTCTACCGCTATTCCCAATCATTTCAGCAATTATTTTGCCTGCGCGATAAGCGATGAAACTGGGAATACCCATTACATTTGCTTCTTCGCAAACCTCTTTTTGAGAGTCTGGGTCTACTTTGTAAAAACCAAAGATATCTTCATTTCTTTCAATAACTTCTTCAATAAATGTGTCAATGAAATTGCAATCTGGACACCATCCGGCCGAAAAGAATAATACAGTTGCCTTTTCTTCCGCTATTAATGTCAAGTACTGTTCTTTACTTTGAATACTTTCCATTCTTATGCCCCCAGTAGAAAATTTCATTTATTGTTTCTAATTTGTTTCCATCCCAAGTTTGAACAGCTTGTTAGCATTCTTCCAGTAAAACTTCTCTTTAACCGAGTCCTTCAAAGGCCACTCTTCGACTTCCGAAATATAATCTTTAATCGGGATGCCTAACGTCAGCCAATCGGAGCCAAAAACTATTTGATCTTGTATTAAACTATTGGCATAATGCAAAAACATATCCCATCCTGTATTAGGTTCCGCTATATATCGAGGTCTAAATGCGGAAGTGTCAACATGTAAATTTTTATATTTCAATAGCATCGCAATCATATCTGGAACCCAAGGCCATCCGCCATGTCCCGCAATAATCTTTAGGTTTTTAAAATCCATAAGTGGTGCTTCCAGGTTAGAAGGATGATCTAGAAAAACTGACGTTTCCCGATAATAATTGATGGAAGAATGAATCCATACAGGGATATCCAATTCGTCGCATAACGCATATAGCGGGTAATATTTCCGGTCATCGGCTTTTACTCCATGTTCATAAGGTGGGATGACAACAGCTTTATATCCTTGCTCAGTTACAGCTTTGCGAACAACTTTCAAACTTTCGGTTCCTTTATGGGGATTATAGCCTGCGTAACCGATAAAACGATCTGGATATTTTTTAAGAATTTCAGCTACATAATCATGATCAGCAGGAGCTTCTGAACTATCTCTTCCGTAATCCATATTGTGAATCGCATGATAAGCCACATTAGAATCATTAAGCATGTTTAAAAATTTATCCATTGAGAAATCCGTTTCTAATTTGGCGTAAACTTCTTGCATCACTTTTTCAGTAGATTCTGATTCAACTCTGTTTAAAAATCCCTCTTTCGTCCATCCCGCCAACCGAGCCCATCGTTGACCAAATAATATTCTGTACTCTTCATTTTTCGGATCGATATCCGTTGCCCCTTGAAATTGGAATTCGGGTAGTGTATTAGAACAATCGATAATCAATAATCTTTCCTCCCTTACATAATCGTCGCTTTTTCCCAATCACTTGCATTGGGTTACGTCTTAATAGTTCTTTTCCAATATCGGCGTTTTAGTTAACGCTTTTTCCAATGACCCAGGTGCACACCAAATAATTTCAGGCGTTAATCTTGCCTCAGTATGAAGGGCACTTTTGATTCTTCTCTCCAAGTCTTTAAGCTTGTCCTTATCACTATTTCCATCGTATTCTAGTTTGATTTGTAATGGTGGGATAACCCGCGGTGGCGGATTGTTAAGGACAATTCTTAATTCTCCTGTTATTTCGGGAATAAAATTGGATATTACTTGCTTAATAGCAGATGGATAAACATTAGCCCCTTTAATAATGAGCATGTCGTCTGATCGACCAATAAACTTGACCCTTTTCCCCTGAAAACCACATCCCGGACATTCACTTGTAAACACTTGGACAATATCCCCGGAAGAATATCGAATTCTTGGTAAAGCTTTTAATGTTAATTCAGTAGCGATTAATTCACCAATCACACCGTCATAAATTTCTATGGGCTGTTTTGTCTCTGGATCGATTAAATCATTCGGAAAAAGACTAAGATCAGGAGCTACACAATGAATCCCGTAATACTCGTCAGAATCGCAAGAAAAGCCCAACTCACCCAAATAGTCATAGATCCGACAACCATAAGCATCCTCTATCTTTTTCTTTATTTCTGGAACACCGACTCCGATTTCTCCGACTGTAAAAATGGCTTGTAGACCAAGTTCGCCAACTTCCATTCCGATCAATTCTGGCGCCTTATCGATTAAATGCTCAGCCAATGACGGAGTCATCATTGCAGCGGTAGGTCTTGTCATCTTGGCATACTCCAGTATCATCTTACTTCCTGCTCTCACATCTACATCTATTGGTAAAACTCCTTGAGAACGTATGCCCCATAAAATAGATGAAGTAGCATAAATCCCCAAAGAGTGACTAAAGAGCAAACGTTCTCCAGCTTGAATACCGCCATACTCCAGCATATTGGCAATAAAACCATTTAAAAAATTTATATCTTCTTCCGTAAACGTATAAGTGAAGGTCGGGTTTCCTGAAGTCCCACTAGTCGTACCTGTAAATACGATTTCATCCGGCGAACTACACAAATGTAAGCCGAAAGGATGGCCATGGCGCTCCATTGATTCTTTCTGAATTTCTCTCTCAATATTTTTGTTTATAAATACGGGGAGTTTATAATAATCATCGAATGTGCGAATATCTTCTGGACGTACACCGATTTCATCAAACTTCTCTCGATAAAACTCGGAGTTACGGTAAGCATATTTGAGTTGTTTTTTTAATAATACAAGTTGGTATTCCCTTATTTCCTCTTCCGACATTTGGTTAAAGATCGAGTTTGCATATTGAACTTTTTTTGTTTTCACTTTGGTAATCAAATTTACCACTCCTCCCTTTTAAAAGGTGTAAGGTATTTTAAATTAACACCTCATCCTCTGTTCGGAATATTCCGTATAATTAAATTATAAGGGGTAATCACAATAATGTATAATACCGTTCGCTAATGTAATCATAAGCAACGCTTATGACTCAATTGACTTCATATCATTCTTTTCTAATTAAAATGGAAGATTAAAATCTTTATTAGAAAGGCAGATACATGCTTATTCATTTCAAAATGGGTCTGCCTTTCTATATAAACCGCATGTGTTGTCAGCGAAGGTGCCTTTTACGAGAGGGCCTAAATGGGAAGATAAGCATTCAACAGCATTACTTCTTCCAGATAGTCTTCCCCAAGCATCGAAGTGAATTTAATGGAATCTTTAGACTTCCGAATAAATGGTCATTATCACTTCAAGTCTATTCCATGCCATTTTTTCAAATGTTCTGCGTGGCTTGATAAATAAGAATGTGCTTCGAAATGTTGATCATAGTAATCCAAGTCAAGATGATGTGATTGTAAATACATTAACGAATATACTGAAGGTATAGTCGCCGGAAACTTCCCGAATGTTTTATAAATATAGTCCGCTTGCAAAGTCATAAGCTCTATAAACTCTTCATTATGAACTTGAGCGCTTCCTCTCACTTTTTCTGTATCCTTCCAAATCCCTTTTGTTTTATTATGAAATGGGCCACCTTCGCCAAACTTACGTTCAACTAATGCTTCCACAGCGTCACGCATTGTAGGAAAATGAGGCGGTGTATAGGAAGTAAATATCCCTTCAAGTCCAGTAGGGTTCGGCATCGCCCAACGTTCATCCGTATCATAACGGAACCCTAACCCTGGTACATCCGGATTCCCACTCGCTCCTAAAACTGTGAGCCGATCAATTCCATCGAACATCCAACCACCAAGCCCGATTGCTTGCTGTAAAAGCATTCCCGAGTATGTCGCTGTTGCTAATTCCGCGGACAATTCAGCCAATGAGTATTGATCAAGAAAACTTAGTGGAACTGGATCATCGATATCAACTAAGTGACTATACTTCTCAATACCCGGAATTTTCCGATTGTTGATGTCATCATAAATGACAAGTCCATTTTGGATATAGAAAGCTAAATTTAATAAGGTGTGTTGCGCTAAATCGCCAACTGGAAAAGCTAAAAAGGTACCAGGTTTATTCGCGATCCAAGAGTTATGACCTTCCATGTATGGCTCATAATTTGGTATATGGATCCGTTCATCGGATATTTTTTCAATACGTTTTTGATGAGAGAGTAAAAGTTCTTTTGTCGATAAATTTCCTACGTTATCTCGTTGAACTTCCGGTGCGAAGTCACGAGTTCGGAAGATATACGTCCCTGTATCATCAGTAAAAAATACTTCCGAAGTATGAAATCCAGCAGCCGATGGATGAGTTCTTCCAACTGCCGATCCTGAGTAATTGGATAAGTTAGGCTTATAACGATCATGCCTCGTAATTGAATGATGCCAACCTGTCACACCACTAACACCTAATAAAACGAGTAATTTCTCTAAATTGCTCAGCGGTATTGGTTCATGCTTTGATTTGAAGGCAAGTGGGCCGTCCGGAATTTCAGCTCCAAGAAAAAAACGGCGCGATCGACGACCAAATAATGCTTCTAGAAGTGGAAAATTCGAAAGTTCCTTTAATAAGTCTTCGCTTATATCCTCCTCTGAAATTCCCAACCCTATTGATTTTGTTTTTGTCATTGTAATTCCCCCTATGTTTTATTTAAGGTTAATAAGACAATAAGTTTGGTAACTGTCTTTCTTAATCCTAGTATTCACATAGGTTATATCAACTTAAATAGTTTGTCAATAATGAAAATTCTGTCCTATGTTTAAAAAAGAGGTATTCTCACTATATTTCATACTTTTTTAACCTTATCTAGCTACAATTTTCCTCGTAAAAAACTAAGGTGATGCTATTTGGTATAGCAACCCATATTCAATCAATTAACAAATAGAGAAAACATTGACTCTACTTCACAATTCGAATGATGGAGTATGAAAAAATGCTTAAAGCAATAATCGTTCAATAATTGGATTTTTTCAAAGCAATGCGATTGAGCTACTTTATTTGTTTGCGCAGCTACAATAGTAAAATAGGGATTAAGAGATAACTTTTGAAATGAAAGTGACTGAAGAAGATCTTAAGAGGATTATGAATGAGTTATTCGCTAAATCAATAAATGTCGTGATAAACTAAAGACGTTACTCATCCTGATAATTCAAATAAAAGGAGTGGTTGCTAGTGGACTTCAAAGAAAAAATGACAAAAGAAATGGCGACGGAAGCGATTTTACTGGCTAAAAAGAATAAAAACTTAACATTCGACGACATTGCTGTGGCGGTTGGACGTCATCCTGTATGGACGGCCTCCGCGATTATGGGACAAGCCACGATGAATGCGGAAGAAGCAGGTAAACT
The DNA here is from genome assembly GCA_948469885.1 of uncultured Sporosarcina sp. Lineage (GTDB taxonomy): Bacteria > Bacillota > Bacilli > Bacillales_A > Planococcaceae > Sporosarcina. Next base: position 17,754 of record CAOKMT010000024.1, read on the forward strand.
GATCGATCTACTGGAACTGAACGGCTCAGTCGCAGACGCGCTCCAAGAAATTCCAATGAAAGGCTCTTTGGATGACACCATTCCAGTCGACCCGCTTATTTATCGCTTTCACGAAATTGTGCAAGTGTATGGCACAACGATGAAAGCCGTTATTCATGATAAATTCGGGGATGGCATTATGAGTGCGATTGACTTTACAATGGATATTGAAAAGAAAGAAGATCCGAACGGCGATCGTGTTGTCGTCACTTTAGATGGAAAGTTTTTACCTTACAAGAAATGGTAAGCAGCCCGAATGCCGCTATCGAAAGATATTGAAAAAGATACGCTCCATTTGAAGCGTATCTTTTTGCTGACCCGTTATTGATCAATCCCAGTCCGTATTATATTTGATCGCAATATTTTTCATTTGTGTGTAATTTTGTAGCGCGACAAAACCTTTTTCTCTTCCGATCCCGCTCTTTTTATAGCCCCCAAACGGCATTTGAATGCCGCCACCTGCGCCGTAATTGTTAATAAACACTTGGCCTGACTTCACTTTGGATGCGACATAATGCGCCTTGTCGATATTCGACGACCAAATTCCCGTCACAAGTCCATACTCGGTCGCGTTTGCAATTTCAATCGCTTCCTTCACATTTTCAAAGGTGAAAACGGTCATGATCGGACCAAAAATTTCTTCTTGCGCATATTTCGTCGAGTGTTCAACGCCATCAATAATCGTCGGCTCGATGTAAAATCCGTTTTCACATCCCGCCGGTGGATTGGCTACACCTCCAGTGACGACACGCCCTTCTTGCTCAGCAGATTCAATAAAACTTTTTACCTGCTTAAATTGACGTTCGTTTAAAATCGGACCTAAATCTTCATCATCGATCCCTGCGCCAATTGTTAAGCTCTCCATTCGCTCTTTCAACTTTTGCAGGAATTTTTCCTTGTAAGACGCTTCAATAAGAAGCCTTGAACCTGCCGAACAAGTTTGTCCTGCGTTTTGAATAATTGAATTGACGATAGTTTTGACAGCTTCCTCTTCATTACAGTCTTCAAAGACAATGTTCGGAGATTTTCCTCCTAATTCCAATGTGACAGGTACAATATTTTCTGCCGCTCTTTTCATGATCGAGGAACCTGTTTTTACCGATCCTGTGAATGTAATTTGGTTGATTTTCTTATGGGAGACGAGCGCATCTCCCACTTCATAGCCATATCCTGTCAAGTGTTGATAAATACCCGAAGGAATGCGACTTTCTTTAAATAGTTTCGTAATAAGATTTGCCGTCATCGGTGTATCTTCAGCACTTTTCACAATAACCGCATTGCCGGTTGCAATCGCTGCCGCCACACTTCTTGAAATGATCTGAAGCGGGTAATTCCAAGGAATGATATGAACTGTAACGCCCATCGGTTCCAACACGGCCGCATTTAAAATGCCATCTTCGATCGGGATTGTATCCCCCATCAATTTATCGGCAGCGCCACCGTAAAATTCAAAATAACGGGCAGCTGCCTCCACATCCGCTAGCGCTTGGCGTAAAGGTTTCCCCACGTCATTCGATTCTACTTCCGCCCATTCGCGCGCATTTTCTCGCAACACTCTAGCAAACTCAATTAAAATTTGCCCTCGTTCAAATGGCTTAATTGCATGCCATTCATCACTTTCAAAAGCTTTTTCCGCGGCTTGAACTGCACGATCTACATGTCCGGCATTCCCTCTTACAATTTCCGCGATTTTTTCGCCATTGGAAGGATTTTGAACAGGAATCCATTCATCCGCATCACTTCCAACCCATTCACCATCAATCAGCATTTGAATTCTTTCCATGATCATCACTCCTTTCGATATTTGCAATGCTTGCCTCTATTGCGTCCAGTTAAATACCACGTCCACCGTCAATATTCAAAGAAGCGCCCGTGACAATTTTAGAATTATCTGACACTAGGTATAAAACACCTTCCGCAATATCTTGCGGCTCAATTAAACTACCTAGCGGCACACTTTGCCTAAATACTTCTTCTTTCGTAGCGTCTACATCTTCACCGATTTTTGAAAACTGCCCTAACATCGCCGTTTCCGCAGGTCCAGGATGAAGCACATTTGAGCGAATTCCGAATGGGGCCACTTCCAAAGCCAGTGCTTTTGTGAACATCTCTGCCGCTCCCTTCGAAGCAACATACGCTTGTAATCCTGGTCTCGGTCGAACGGCGGCCACCGAAACGATGTTGACGATCGAACCGGATTTTTTCTTTTTCATATACCGCGTCGCTTCCCTACATGTAAGGAATACGGCCGTCGAATTGATACCGTTGATCTTATTCCACTGATCCAGCGTGACATCTTCTATGGATGTACTGTTTTGTGCAATTCCTGCTGCATTGACCAATCCATCGATTTGACCATGTTTTTCGTAGACATTAGCAAACACTTCGTTGACATCCTGCTCATGTAAAAGATTGATTGTTTCATAAGAGAACCGTTCATTATCAATCAGTTTCATTTTATCATCTGCTATGTCGAGACCGACGACGACCGCTCCGTTCGTTAATAGCGTCTTGACAATCGCTTCACCCATACCGCCGCCGGCTCCGGTAACGACGATTACTTTATTTTCTACCATAGTAATCTCTCTCCCATTATGCATTATTTTATTTTTTTCTCAGTTTTTCTAAAATGGCGGCACCCACTTCTTCCGTCGTGCTCGTTCCGCCCAAATCTGCTGTGGCAACGATATGATCTTTCAACACTTCGTCAATGGCATCGAAAATTCGATTTCCCAAATCGGCTCGTCCAAGGTGATTGAGCATAAGTCCTGCCGACCAAATCGTCGCGATCGGATTTGCTTTATTTTGACCTGCAATCGTCGGTGCTGAACCGTGAATCGCTTCGAACATAGAAGGGAAATTCTTTTCCGGATTCAAGTTAGCGGAAGGAGAAACCCCCAAGCCCCCGACTAATGAAGACCCTAAATCGGATAAAATATCACCATATAAATTCGAAGCAATGACAACTTCGAAACTTTCAGGTCTTTCAACGAAATAAGTTGCAAGTGCATCAATATAAATATTTTCTAATTCCAGCGTCGGATATTCACTGACAACTTCCTTCACGACCTTGTCCCAAAATTTCATGACATGGACGATTGCATTCGATTTAGTCGCACTTGTGATTTTCGTCAAGCCGTTTGAAAACTCATATTCACAAGCTGCCCTTGTGAGCCTTTCGACGCCGACTCGACTCATAACCGTATTTTGAATCGACATTTCATGCGGCTCATTTTGTGATAAAGTACCGCCACTGTTTGAATATTCTCCTTCTGAATTTTCCCGGAAAATGACAAAATCAATCGGCTCTTTTGAAGCGAGCGGCGTCTCGACATTTGCAAGCGACTTGATCGGTCTGAAATTCACGTATTGTTGGAACCCTTTGCGAATCGGCATGATGAGTTCCCAAACACTGACATCATCCGGTACTCTCGCATCTCCGATTGCACCGAATAAAATCGCATCAAATTCTTGCAACGTCTCCAAACCGTCTTCGGGCATCATTTTGCCATGTTCCAAATAATATTCCGAACTCCACGGTAGATGGGTAATAGAAAGATTCAAATCTTCCTCTTCTTGAAAATACTGTAAAATATTAACCGCTTCATTAATCACTTCAGGGCCGATTCCATCGCCTGCAATAACCGCTATTTTTTGTTCCACTTTTTTTCACTTCTCCTTTTTGTTCATTTCTGACGCGATATTCTCGCTATATGATAAATGAAATTCCATTAATCGTGATGCTTTCTCACCATTCCCTGCTTTGATCGCCTCATAAATTTGTTGATGATCCTCACTCGTCGTCGATATCGTGTCAGGCAATCCAAACACTTTCAACATTTCTGTCCAATAACTTTCTTTAATGACATGCAATATTTGTTGCAACACAATATTTTGAGAAGCTTTCGCGACCGCAAGATGGAATTCCAAATCCCACTTTGCATATGTAATTGGTTCTTCTTTCACATGCTGCATTTGGTCAATCGTACTTTTGATTTCCTGTAAATCTTCTGTCGTTTTCCTTGTTGCTGCTAAACGGCTCGTTTCTTTCTCGATAATTTTTCTCGCCTCAATGATAGAGTAAATATTATCGACATTGCCGAAAAACATCCGCGAAAATTCCTTTGGCATCAGACCAGTCAGCTCGACTTTGTGCAAATAAGTTCCTTTGCCTTGTTTGAAGGTAATCATTCCTGAGGCCGACAGCCTGCTTAACGCTTCTCTTAATACAATTCGGCTCACATCAAAATATTTCGCAAGATTTTCTTGCGATGGAAGCCGTTCTCCGTATTTAAAGTTTCCTTTTTCAACTTCATCAAGAAACGAAGTGATGACTTCATCCACCAACGACGATCGACCTACCCTCAACTATCATCACCTACACTCTTCATATGATATGACAATGCTAGTTTACGTCGATTATTCTAATTAGTCAATTCATTTTCATTGTTTTGTATTTTATAAACATAATAAAAAAGAGAGGACATGCAAACCTCTCTCATTCTTCTTATTTTAAGTATCAAAACCCGAAAAAAGCTATGTGCTCGCAAAAGCTTTTTTTCACAACGTAACAGCTTACGCTAGGTCGATCATTCTCGAAAGTGAGTACCGGGAAGAATCACCATGAAGATTATCTTATTTCAAGGCTCAATGATGCTCTTTACTTTTCACTTTCACTTCTAGCCTTGTCGGTTGCGACTCGGAGCGAGTGAATAATTTTTGGATATACGTAGATGTATTCAAATACCCATTTTCAATTTTTTCAGCTATAAAGTGGGATCGTTCGAAAAGAATGGAGCGTAAATAATCCACTTGCCTTACGATCTTTTCCATAAGCGCTTCTTGATTTTCCAATCGATTCACAATTTCTTCGTTCAGCTGTTCTTGGCTATTCAATTGTTCAACAACTTGCTTTTGTAAATCAAGTTGTTGCACCAAAGTTTCACCCAGCACTTCATTTTTTGTTTCATGTTTTTCAAGCCATGCCACAACATGACTCTCATGATCTTCATGTACTTGATGTTGTTCATGCAATTTTTCCAATTGATGCTCCAACTTTTTAAGCCGTGTGACTTGGATTTGTTCTTGTTGTTTGAACGCGATCTCCATTTCCCGCAATGACTGTTGCAAAGCTTCATTCGCTAATTGTTGCTCTTTCATCATCTCATCGACCGGATCTTTTTTATAAAAAGATTGGTTCGGTTCTATAATTCCAGCCTTATTTTTAAACACTTCGGGATGTTGTCCGTCATTCACAAATAGCCCCATCGTTCGTGCCTCCCTGTGTGATTGTTACTCTATCGTATGCAACCTCCGAACAAAGGGGGATTGTTCCAACTCCCTCTTAGTTCTTTTTACCCTTCTACCATGAGTCGAGCCCTATTGACGCCATTTTTGTGTTTCTTTACTATTAATATTGATTGGAAAAAATTTCATTATAGGAGCGTGTCCATGAATTCGCACTCATTAGTCAGTAGCCGGGAAACCCCATACTTTGTCGTCTCTATTATTATCAGTGCTTTTATTTATCTGATTGCGACCTTAAGTATGATCGGAATCGGCATCGCACTCGTTTTATTAGTTTTTATTTTATGTAACAATGCAATCATGATTGGAAGTATCCGCGGAAACGGAATTCGAATTAGCGAGAAACAATTTCCTGATGTCTATGAACGGGTCGTCGCCTTGTCAGAAACGATGCAATTGAAAGCAGTGCCCGACGTATTTGTCATCCAGTCCGAAGGGGCTTTCAATGCCTTTGCAACACGTTTTCTTGGGCGTAATATGGTCATTATTTACTCGGAAGTGTTCGAGTTGGCCCGAGAACGTGGGGAGAAAGAGCTGGACTTTATCATCGCACATGAATTGGCGCATATTAAACGTCGACATATATGGAAACACATTCTCACCATACCAGCGAATTTCGTTCCTTTTCTTTCTCAAGCCTACAGCCGGGCTTGCGAATATACATGCGACCGCATGGCAGCCTACTATATCGAAGACGGGCTCGCTGCCAAGCGTGCATTGACAATTCTAGGTATCGGGAAAGTTCTGTATCACGATGTTGATGAAGTAGAATACCTTGAACAAATTCATAGCGAATCGAATGTAGCGGTTTGGTTTGCAGAGCTACTGTCCACGCATCCAATGTTGCCGAAACGGATTCAAGCGATCGGTCAGTTCATGCAGATTGAAAATACGCCGAGTTTCCAACCGAATGCAGGCAAAATTGCGATTGGTGCAACCATTTCAGGAGCGGCGCTAGCCTTTATATACGTTGGTGCTCTACTCTTTTTCACATTTGCCATTGGAGCACTTTCATTCTTTTTGCCAACCAATGAAGCTGGTGAAGAGGATGTCTTTTACGAGTCCGATGTTCTCCCCGCCGGCAAAACGACACCTCTTATGGAAGCCGCATCATTCGGTGACGTTGCGGCAGTTGAAAAATTACTTATGGATGGCGCAGTTGACATCCATGCGTATGATGAAGAATTTACGACTGCCCTCCACTACGCCGTATACAACGATGAGCTGGAAGTCGCTGAACTACTACTTCGTGAAGGTGACGCAGATCCGAATGACGCTGACGCTTATACGACGGCGCTTACCGCAGCACTAGACAATGAGTCTTACATTATGGCGTTGCTTTTATACAGATACGGCGCCGATCCGACAGTGGAAGATGCATTCGGCGACTCAGGCCTTAGCTATTTCGACGTGAAGAATGTGCAAGAGTTTCAAGACGTGTTGGCCGAACATAATGGAATGGACCTTTAATCGATAAACAGATTATTATTTCAAGCTAGTATAGTGATGTCCTAATTACTTTAACTATCATAAATTCAAAAAATGTCAGTTTCCATTCCATCATTCGAACTTAATGTTAAGTGAAGCAATTATGAAGTTAATTGAGTAGTTGAAAAACGTTCATCCAATCTATTTGGATGAACGTTTTTATATTTAATCACTCGATTTGGAAACAGTCGCATACAACATGTGCGACGGATTTCGCGGAGACGAGAAGCGCTTTTTCATTGATATCGAATTTGGGATGGTGGTTGAAATAGGGCTTTTCCACGCCTTCGGGTCTACACCCGATGAAAAAAAATGTTCCAGGTGTCTTTTGCAAGTAATAGGAAAAATCCTCTGAACCTGGCGATGGCGAGAGTTCCTTCAATTTCGTGATGACAGGATCATTGGCGCTTTCAAGGATGGACACAACTTCCCCCGTTTTAGTTGGATCATTGTAAAGTGGCGGGTAATCCGGTGTGTACGTTAGCTCACATTCAACATTGAACTCAACTTCAATCCCTTTCACCATACGCTGGAGTTCCTCTTCAATCCGCTCCTTTGTCGCATCGTTCATATACCGGACATCCCCTTCGAGCTCTACGGCGTCTTTGATAACGTTGAAAGATCCCTTTCCATCAAATGAACCAATCGTCACAACGCCCATTTCAAACGGATTCAATCGACGACTTATGATCGTTTGAATCGCCGTGACGAAATAGGCTCCCGCAACAATTGAATCGTTTGCACGATGCGGAGAAGCGCCGTGCCCGCCTTTTCCTTGGATACGCAGTTTAAAATACGATCTTCCTGCCATGGCGTACCCACTTCGATAACCGACAACGCCGACGGGCTGCTGAGGGGATAAATGGGTACCGAAAACTGCATCCAAATCATCTAAACTTCCAGATTCCACAATGCTTTTTGCACCGCCTGGCGGTGTCTCCTCGGCATGTTGGTGAATGATTTTAATCGTCCCTGCGATGGAAGTCTTCAATCGGATCAGACAATCCGCCAAGATAAGCATGTATGCCGTATGCCCGTCATGCCCACACGCATGCATCACACCGTCATTTTTAGATTTAAACGGCACATCGGTTTCTTCTTGAATCGGCAGCGCGTCAAAATCCGCTCGGAGACCAATCGTCTTTCCCGGTCTATCTCCCTTAATCGTGACGATGATACCATAACCATTGCCGACATTTTTTTCGATTTCTACATCCTTCCCTTTGTAGAAATTAATAATATACTCAGCCGTTTCTTTCTCTTGAAACGAAAGTTCTGGATGCTGGTGTAAATGTCGTCGAATCTCAATCATTTCTTCTTCGCGACTTTCCAATAAATCTAATAGTTGCTGTTTTGTCTGGATTATTTTTGCTAATCTTTGCATACGCTTAAACCCCTTCCGGCAGTTGGAATGAGCAAACTGTTATCAGTCTACTTATTAAGTAAATTCTTATCCACCTATTTCGCTTTTGTCGTATTCCATAATATAAACCCGTCTTGCATTTGCATCCCATCCACTTTCGCGGAAAGTCCACCGAGTGTGTAATAATCACCGAACTTGGCAAATGGTAAATAGTCATAAATACGGTCTTGTACTTTTGCAAACGCCGCTTTCGCTTCTATTTCATCTTTCGCTGCATTTATTTCCTCAATGAAATCGGCAATTTGAGGATCATCCGTCCACCCCGGATAATCGGGTCCTAAGTAAAGGAGTTGTTGCGGAGTGGGCACTTTATGGAACGCTGTGACGAATCCATCATACTCACCCGGCTTTGCTCTCTTACTCATGACGGTTGCCCAATCTGTTACTTCCAACTTTACATTGACGCCAATATTTTTTAACTGTTCTTGAATGACGACTGAAGGTGAGTAAAAGTATTCATAATCTCTTGAAGCAAGGAGTTTAATCTCTTCTCCATTGTATCCCGCCTCTTCGAGTAATTGTTTAGCTTTCTCCGGATCATTTATGTTATATCGGTCTTTTCCTTCTTCGTTATACCATGCTTCCTGCTCAACAATCATATGGCCATGATCGAGCCTATAAAAGTCTTCATTCGTAAATCCAGAGATCATAAGACTTTCCACATCAAGTGCAGCGTTTATTGCTTGCCTTATTTTGATATCCGAGAAAACTCCTTCTTTCTTGTTGAACACTAAGCCGATCGGTCCTAAAATTTCAACTGCAACATCGAGATTAGGATCGTTGTTTATCATGTCGTAGTCGTCATACGGCAACATATTTACGATATCAAACTCTCCCGATTGTAGTCCTAAAAGTCGGGTTGAGCTATCATTTACAAAATGGAAGTAAATATCGTCAACCAGCGCTTCTTTTTTTCCTGAAACGCCATCCGCTGCTCGATCAAGCGAACTATAGTCTTCGAATTTACTTACATGGACATATTGATCTTGTTTCCACTCTTCAAATTTAAATGGTCCAGTTCCTATATAGTCTTTTGCACCGGTAGCATCTGCTGCTTCTGCAATCTCTTTAGGCATAATAGTCGCAGACTGACTAAGATCTGCTAGCAATGAAAGCACACCATAGACAGGTTTTTTCATAGTCATCTCGACTGTATACTCATCTGATTGTGTAAACGTCGCGTCTTGCAATACCGCTTGTGCTTTCGTAGATATGGCATGCCACTTTTCTAAAGAGGCTACAACATCTTCCGCCTTCATTTCCTTTCCATTATGAAACTTAACACCTTGTCGAAGATGGAATGTATATGTTTTACCATCTTCACTTTCTTCAACAGATTCAGCAAGCATGGGGATCACTTCAAAAGTCGAGTTGAACGTCACAAGTTGTTCGTAAATATTCCGTCCAAGCACTGATACAATGGATGTCGTTGTCATATGCTGATCCAATGTATCAGGCTGCGGCGCGATAGCCACATTAAGTTTTGTATCAAATTCAACTACTTCACGCTCATTTGAATTAGCATCACTTAAGCTTTTAGAATCACAACCCACTAACAAAATCATAACGACTATTAGCCAATTCCACTTTTTCAAGTAAATCCCCCCATTTTATCGATTAATGTTTTCATTGAACTTTTGGAACAAAGGCTGGTTGAAACAAAACCATCATGATAACTACTTTTTCATGTCACACCTCCGCTTCTCGTGGAGTTCCTTCTTACTTTCAGTAAAATAAAAATTTCCCGTAACAAAAAATGGCTCCGTTACGGGATAAAAACATAGTTTGTCTATATACAAAACAACCAAACTGAAAAACGAGAAAATATCTGTTAGTCTTCTCCAGTAGCTGCTGTCTCTCTCTTTTTCAATTCCTCTTTAACCAGTACCCTTTTCAAAAGCTTGCCAACAGTGTTTCTCGGCAATTCTTCTAGCAACTCGAATTCTTTCGGCACTTTATAAGGGGTTAATTTCGAGTAACAATAGCCTTTCACTTCTTCCAAGTCGATCGACACGCCCTCTTTTGGCACAATGAATGCTTTAATCGTTTCGTCTAACTCCACGGAAGGGATACTCGCGACAGCAGCTTCTTTTATATCGGGATGCTCATATAGAACACTTTCCACTTCTTGAGGATAAATATTAAACCCGCCGACGATAATCATCTCTTTTTTCCGACCGACAATATAGAAATAGCCTTCCTCATCCATCATCGCTAAATCCCCAGTATGCAACCACCCATTTTGCAACGCTTTTCTCGTCTCTTCCTCATTGTTCCAGTACCCTTTCATAATTTGTGGGCCTTTGATCAGCAATTCACCCACACAATTAGTGCCGAGTTCCACATTATTTTCGTCGACAATGAGACAATCGGTCCCTGGAAATGGGATTCCCACACTCCCAACTTTCCGCTTTGCAAAAGGCGGATTTCTATGTGTGGATGGAGATGCTTCTGACAATCCGAATCCTTCCCCAATCCCAACGCCTGTCAATTGTTCAAAACGCTTAAGTACTTCAATCGGAAGCGGAGCGGAACCACAGGAGCAATGTTTCAAGCTCGTCAAATCATATTTTTCGATGTCAGGATAATTGATGAACGCATTATACATTTTGGGGACGCCCGGAAAAAATGTCGGGCGGTATTTCATTGCCTGCTTGAGCACATTTTCAATTTCAAATTTTCCGAACAACAGAATTGTGGATCCCAAGTGAATACCTAGATTCATGGCACTCGTCATCGCATATACGTGATACAATGGCGTCGCTGCCAAGATGACTTCTTCTCCAGATTTCATCTCATCCCCGTACATTTCAAAACCTTGCACAACATTAGAGGTCAAATTGTAATGAGTAAGCATCGCACCTTTCATGACCCCACTCGTCCCACCCGTGTATTGAATAACAGCGACATCTTCGCGTGGATCGATCCTTGCAGGTTCATCTATTTTCATTCCTTCTTCAATTAAGGATTGAATCGTCACGAATTTTTGGCTATCATTTTCAATCGTGAAGCAATGTACAAATGCATAAAGTTCTTTTATCTCTTTCACTGTCTTCTCGGCAATATTGTCAAACACTACATATTGCATGCTTGAATCAACAACGATTTGCATGAACTCACGAGGTGTGTACATTGGATTCACCTGAACAACAATTAAGCCTAGTGCTTGTGCAGCATAATAACTGACAATATAGAGAGGATGATTCGCCATCATCAGGCCAATCCGATCGCCTTTTTCAAACCCCATTTCTCTCCATTTCCCCGCAAGCTTGTCTACTTGACTCTTCAAAGACGTATAGTCCGTCAGTTCATCTTCAAACGCGATTGCCGTCTGATTCGGAAATCGGTCAGCCGTATTTTCGAGTAACGTATAAACTGAACTTTCCGGTAGTCGAATAGAAGATGCTTCCTTTTCGTACCACTGCTCCCAAGGTTTATTTGCTATTTCTCCCAAAGTTTCGCACCTCCATTAACAAACTGTCACTTAAAATTTCCCGCGACTTCAACCGGTACCAACTCATGCTCTTTACTTTTCAACAGTAAAAAAATCGTTTTGGTCGTACTGATCGACTTTTCGTACTTGTCCGCTTTTTTCAATAAATAGCCGACCATTTCTTCCGCTTCCGTCACTTTCCCTTTTCGAATATCTTGTAACATTGACGTTGTATGTGTTCTTGCATATTCAGCGTTTTGGATAGCTTCTTCCACGTTCTCTTCATCAAGCGAGTATCCTAACGCTTGTGCAACGCTCACTGATTCCAAACCAATCGTCCGCGCAATATCTTTTAAATAAGGATCATCCAATATTTTACCGACCGACTGATCTGTTGCTGCTGACAAGGGATTGAACATTAAATTCCACAAATACTTTTTCCATTTCCTCAGCATTACTTGCTGCGAAGGAACGGCAGTTACATTTGCATCACTAAACAATGCTGTAAACTCTTTGACCGCTCCTTGCCCCACTTTTGACGGAGCGCCGATAACAAGACTAAATCTACCACTTTGTTTGACCACTCCGGGTTCACTCACCGCCGCCTGAACGTACACAACTGCGGACAATACCCTTTCTTTTCCAAACACGTCGAGTAAAACTTCCTCATTACTGACTCCGTTTTGCAAAGACATGACATACGTTGTTGGCGATATAATTCCCTTCAATTTTTCAGCTGTTTCTTTCGTGTCGCCAGACTTCACACAAAATATGATCAGCTCACAATTTGCCAACGCTTCAAGACGATCTGTAAATGTTTCCGTAACCGTCACTTTGTCGTCATCTCGGAAAATCGTCAAACCGTTTTTATGCATTGCAGCCAAATGAGCGCCTCGCGCAATGTATGTAACGTCGTGACCAGCTTCCGTTAAAAAACTCCCGAAAAAAGACCCTACTGCGCCACTTCCCATAATCCCGATTTTCATATGCAACACTCCCACTTCTTCCTCTATTCGTTAGACAATCGCGACATTCGACTCTAAAATCGAACGTAATTTTCCCGGAATATCGATGGATTTCTGCTCTTTGTAATTAAAGCAAACGACGACCGCACTCCCTTGGGCAATCAATGTCCCCGACGCCACTTCAATAATGTCATGTGCCATCGTAAAACTTTTCGTCCCGATTTTAGATATGGTCGTTGTCAATTTCAACGTTTGACCGGCATAGGCTTGCGCGATGAAGTTGCATTCAGCATGGGCAACAATGAAATTAAGGTCTTCTCTCTCTTGCGGAGACAAACCGATCGTCGCAAAAAACTTCGTCCGCGCTTCTTCCAAATAAATAAAATAACTTGTATTATTCACATGACCACCTGCGTCCGTTTCACAATAACGGACATAAATTTCAAAATCTGCAATCGCACCCATCTTT